>JAFRJI010000009.1 GCA_017432345.1 Bacillota bacterium
GCTTCGAATACCATATGTCTGGAGGTGTTTCCGATCTTATCTATTTCACCATAGGCTTCGATGTAGTCGCCGGCATATGTCGGTGCCAGGAATTCTACGTTGTCATAAGCGCAGAAGAGACCTTCGTCTCCATCGAGCTTGATCAGCAGTTCGGTCGCAACGTCACCAAAGAGGTGTACCATGTGTGCGCCGTCAACCAGTTCGCCGCCGTAGTGTGCATCTTTTGCAGACATTCTGAGTCTTAACGTTGAAGTAATCTTTTCCATGTTGATCTCCTTTTTCATTTTTAACCATTCCGCCGGAGCGGATCAACTAACCGATACTATTTTAATATATTGCAAAAGCAATGCCAATAGTTTATTATTGGAATTGAGCAAAACTGAACCGAAAATGGTTCACGAAAGGAAACCGATATGAACAGTTACGGACTCGATCGGGTGATCGCACCGAAACAGGTATTCCCCGCATCCGCATGGGAACTGGACAACAGCAGCGAATTGAAATCCGGAGAGATGCGCATCAGCCTGCGACGCATACACGTGGAAAGCACCAGCTTCCGGCAGATCTGCCAGGAGGCGGCCAACGATGAGGAACTGATCGGCGAAAAGATCAAAGACATCGTCATCCGCCGCGGCAAGCTCCATAATCCGGTAACGGACACAGGCGGCCTGTTTTACGGCATCATCGAGGAGATCGATAAGGATTACAACAATGTCAAGGGACTGAAGGTCGGTGACGAAGTCATCTGCAACGCTTCTCTGGCCGGGGTTCCTTTGTATATCAACAGCATCACGTCTATCGACAAGACGTATCCGCAGTTCGAAGCGGAGGGCTACGCGATCTGCCTGCCGGGCGTGCCGGTCATCAAGAAGCCGGACGATATGCCGATCGGGCTTTTGCTTTTCGTCCTGAACGAGTCGGGAACGATCTATAAAGTGGGCCGTGAAGCGGTTGGAAAGCAGCGGTTCGCTGTCATCGGCAACAACATGCTCATGAACCTGATTTACGGGTATGCGATCCGGAACGCGACCGGCCCGGAAGCGGAGATCTACTGCGTGTTTGACCGGAATACGGAAGTCATGCTGGAAGGAGGAGGCCTCCAGGAGATCTCGACGCAGGTCTTCAATCAGGTCTCGTATCACAACCTGATGAAACCGGTGGCCTGCCTGCGTAGTTTCAGTGGCTATCCGGGCATCGACATGGTGGTCAACTGCGCCGATATTCCGGGCGCGGAAACGGTCAGCGTCATGGCCACGAAGTCCGGCGGAACGGTGGTGTTCGCTAACTTCATGAGCAACTACAATATGGCCCTCTACGTTACCGAGGCGATATCCCGGGACATCCGCATCACTTGCGCGGAAGGGTACCTCGAAGAGTACGACGAGTACGACTTCGACATCGTCCGCGGCATCGCTCCGTTCCTCGAGAACGCGCTGGTCAGCCGGGACAAGATGCGCCGCAAAGGCTACCGTTCCGAAACCGACAAGGCGGTCTTTGATCACTACAACCACTATGATCTCTCGACGGCGGAAGATCTGGTGGCGGTCAGCCGCAAAATGCTCTCCGTACTGGACGAGATCATGAGCGTTTCCCGGTATGACTGCAACGTTCTGATCACCGGGCAGACCGGCGTCGGCAAAGAAAAAGTGGCGAATATCATACAAAAAAACAGCGCCCGCAAAATGCAGCCGTTCGTCAAGATCAACTGCGCGTCCATCTCCCCGAACCTGATGGAATCGGAGTTCTTCGGCTACGAGAAGGGGGCGTTCACCGGCGCTGATACGAAAGGCAAACGGGGCTATTTCGAGGTGGCCGAGGGCGGCATCATTTTCCTGGACGAAGTAGGGGAACTGCCGCTGGACATCCAGGCAAAGCTCCTGCGTGTCATCCAGGACGGCGAATTCATGCGGGTCGGCGGCACCAAGCCGGTCAAGACCAATGTCCGGATCATCTCCGCGACCAACCGGAATCTGGAGGAACAGGTCGTGAACAAAGCCTTCCGGCGCGATCTCTATTACCGGCTCAACGTATTCCCGATCAACGTCCCGTCGCTGGACGAGCGGAAGGAAGACATCCCGCCGCTCATCGACAGCTTCATCCGCAAATACAACGAGAAGTTCGGCGTCCATAAGTTCATCGATGAAGAAGCTAAGGAGTACATGGCCGGATGCAGCTGGCCAGGCAATATCCGGGAACTCGAGAACGTGACCCAGCGCCTGATGATCTCCAGCCAGAACGATACCATTACGCTGCTGGACGTGATGCGGGAACTGGGCGGCGATGTGATGGGCTCGGTCGACATAGAGAGCCAGATGCAGAAAGTCAATGAAGGTGACATCGACCTGACCAGCATGGTCGAATCCTTCGAGAAGGGGATCCTCCAGCAGGCCTGCGAGAAGTACGGATCCACCAGAAAGACAGCGAAGGCCATCGGAATCTCCCAGACGCAGCTAGTCCGAAAGAAGAACAAGTACGGAATCGAGTAGCGCCGCGGGGACGAAAAGTTTGTGATAAATATAACGATATGTGAATAAAAAACATGCGAACCGATTTCGGTTCGCATGTTTTTTATTTAGAACCGAAAACGAATCGAAATTGAGGGAAAACTGGCAAATATTGGTTAAAACGGCTAAAAATAAAGCTCGGCAAGGTCCTGAAGCGCCGCGCGCAAAAAAGTTTTTGCATAAACGGAGAAAGAAAAACGCCGAGAAACCGCTAAAAATAGGGAACGAAGTAGAACCGCCGAAAGTGGCGAAAAGTCTGTTAAATTTTTGGCACAACAATTGCTACTTTATATAGTCACGTTAAAGCAGCCTTTGTGATAAAGGCATAAGCCTTTGCATAAGGCTATCAAATAATTATTTTTAGGAGGACTAAAACATGAAAAAAGGAAACCCTTACGGAACACACAGAGTTATCTCACCGAAAGGCGTTCTGCCACAGCCTGCAGACGTAGTCGACAACACGATGGAAATCTATGACAACGAGATCCTGATCGACGTCAAGACGCTGAACATCGACTCCGCTTCATTCACAGAAATCTGCAGACAGGTTCTGGGCAAGAAGCCGGCTGAGATCGAAACTCAGGAAGAAAAGGACAAGGTTGCACAGTGCATGAAGGATATCGTAGCGAAGGCTGGAAAGCACAAGAACCCTTGGACTGGTTCCGGCGGAATGCTGATCGGTACTGTTAAGGAAATCGGACCTGAATGGAAGGGTGACCTGAAGGTCGGCGACAAGATCGCAACTCTGGTTTCACTGTCCCTGACTCCGCTGGTCATCGAAGAGATCCACGAGATGAGACCGGCTATCGACCAGGTCGACATCACTGGACAGGCGATCCTCTTCCAGAGCGGCATCTATGCGAAGCTTCCTGACGACATGCCGGAAGGTCTGGCACTGTCCGCACTGGACGTTGCTGGTGCTCCTGCACAGACAGGCAAGCTGGTTCAGCAGGGCCAGAAAGTTCTCGTTATCGGCGGCGGCGGCAAGTCCGGTCTTCTCTGCCTGTATGAAGCAAAGAAGAGAGCTGGAGTAACTGGTCTGGTTGTTTGCGCAGCTGGTTCCCAGAAGTCCGAAGACAGAGCTAGAGCTCTGGATCTGGCAGACGAATACTTCCACATGGACGCTGCTGATGCAGTCGGCATGTATGAGAAGGCTATGGAGCTGACCAATGGCGAACTGTATGACGTAGTTATCAACTGCGTATCCATCGAGAACACTGAGATGGGCTCCATCCTCAGCTGCAAGGACGATGGTACTGTATACTTCTTCTCAATGGCTACCAGCTTCACTAAGGCTGCCCTCGGAGCAGAAGGTGTTGGCAAGGACGTTAACATGATCGTTGGTAACGGATACACGAAGGGTCACGCTGAGATCACTCTTCAGGAGCTGAGAGAGCACGAAGGCCTCAGAAAGCTCTTTGAAGAAATGTATGCATAATCACAGTGCATAATCAGGTATTGAGCAATTAACAAACGATGAAAAGGAGATAAACATGGCAATTAGAAACTGGAAAGACATCCCTCTTTTTAAGGATGTAACAGAAGAACAGTGGAACGACTGGCATTGGCAGGTTGCGAACAGACTGGACTCCGTTGAGAAGATCAAGCAGGTCGTCAACCTGACTCCGGAAGAAGAAGCCGACATCGAGAAAGTTATGCACGGCTTCCGCGTAGGGATCACTCCTTACTATGCTTCCCTGATGGATCCGGATGATCCTAGCTGCCCGGTCAGAATGCAGGCAGTTCCTACACTGGCTGAGACGCACAGAGGCGAAGCTGACATGCTCGACCCTCTGCACGAAGACGAAGACTCCCCGGCTCCTGGCCTGACGCACAGATATCCGGACAGAGTCCTCTTCCTGATCACTGACCAGTGCTCCATGTACTGCAGACACTGCACCAGAAGAAGACTCGCAGGTGAAACCGACGGCGCGAGAAGCATGGAAGACATCAACGCTTGCATCGACTACATCAAGAGAACTCCGGTCGTCAGAGACGTACTGCTTTCCGGCGGTGACGCTCTCTGCGTTGAGGACGACGTACTTGAGTACATCATCAGCGAGCTGAGAAAGATCGACCACGTTGAGATCGTACGTATCGGATCCAGAACACCGGTCGTTATGCCGCAGAGAATCACGGACAATCTGGTCAACATGCTGAAGAAGTATCACCCGATCTGGCTGAACACGCACTTCAACCACCCGAAAGAATGGACTCCGGATGCTGCAGAAGCCTGCCGCAAGCTGGCTGACGCTGGTATTCCTCTCGGCAACCAGTCCGTACTGCTCAGAGGCGTCAACGATGACGTTCATGTCATGAGAAACCTCGTACACCTCTGCTGCAAGAACAGAGTTCGTCCGTACTACATCTATCAGTGCGACCTGTCACTGGGTATCGAGCACTTCAGAACTCCGGTATCAAAGGGCATCGAGCTGATCGAAGGACTGAGAGGACACACCTCCGGTTACGCAGTACCGACATTCGTAGTCGATGCTCCTGGCGGCGGCGGTAAGACTCCGGTAATGCCTCAGTACGTCATTTCCCAGACTCCGGACAAGGTCATCCTGAGAAACTACGAAGGCGTTATCACGACTTACACAGAGCCTACCATGCTTCCGAAGCTGCAGTGCAGCTATGAGAACTGCAAGAACGTCGAAGACTATCGTTATGAAGGCGTTGCAGGACTGGCACAGGGCGAGAGAATGTCCATGGAACCGGCACATCTGCTGAGACACGAAAGAAACAAGAAATAAGTAAATGTACCTTTTAGAAGAACTATCGCAGAAATACAAGAGAATATCCATCGTAGGCATGGCGAAAAACGCCGGCAAAACGACAGCTCTCAACTATCTTATCGAAGAAGCCATGGATGAAGGTATCGTTCTCGGTATCACATCCACCGGCCGGGATGGAGAGGGCACAGACGTTGTCACGGGTACTGACAAACCTCGTGTATTTCTCGATACAGACACTATCGTATCGGTGCCTACGCAGCTCTATGAACTGGCGGATGCCGGACTCGAGATCGTCAAGATGACCGACTACGGTTCCTCGCTGGGGCAGATCATGCTCTGCAGGGTCGTCAGCAGCGGTTACGTACAAGTGGCCGGGCCGGTAATCAACGCCCAACACATAGAGATGTGTGAAGAAATGCTTCGGTTAGGTGCCCAACTGGTGCTTATAGATGGTGCGATAGACCGGAAATCTATCGCGGCGCCGGGGACATCTGATGCGATCATCCTGTCCACAGGAGCGGTTTTATCGAGAAAAATGAGCAAGGTCGTAGAGGAGACGGTCCACACCGTCACCCTCTACCGCCTTCCTTGTCTTGAAGATGGACAGGAGAGAGATTTATTGACCGGAGAAAACGGCGAAAAAATACTGCTCATCAAAGAGGGCAAAGTGGTGACCCTTGATCGCAGCACCGGCCTGGGCGCAGGGAAATACCTGGACGCGCAGATCGATGACACGGTTTCCCACGTATTTGTTCCGGGAGCTTTTACACACAGCGTTGTAGCTGACATCAACCCTAAAAAACTGAAACACCTCACTTTCGTGCTGAAAGATCCGACGAAGATTTTCTTCGGCCCGACGATGTGGAATCAGTTCCGGAAGAGGGGTCTGGTCGTAAAGGTCCTCGAGAACATCAAAGTGGCGGCGATCACCGTCAACCCGACCTCACCGAGCGGTTATGCATTCGATCATGAAGAACTCGTTAACGCTATGCAAGAGGCCATCCCTGATATTCCTGTAATAGATGTGCGAATGTAGGAGAATGATCCCATGTCGACAGCAAACATGAGACTGGCAAATCAAAAAACAAGACGCGAGACAGGGCTGGATTATGTAGTTTCTGCCATGAACCTGCTGACGCCGTTCGGCACGAAGCAGGTCAAAGACCAGAAACCGTTCTTCCCGGGGCAGGAGGAGGCCCTGGAACAGGAACTGGACCGGGTCGCGAAAATGGCCGAGACGGCGGAAGAGCATAGCAAGGACATTGGGATTTTGCAAGAGACCTTCATGATGATTAAGGACAATACGTTCACGATCGAGAGAAGTGAAAACTCCGTATTGACCGTCGTTGAGATCTTTGAAGTGAAGAACCTGATGCTGCTCATGGAGAAACTGAGAACTTTGAGCGGCAGGATCGAACTGCCGGCAGAATACGTACCGGAGGATATCACAGAACTTCTGGATGTGCTGGATCCGGGCGGTGACCGGCTGAACACCTTTTATATCTATGATTCGTTCTCGGAAAAGCTCGCGGAGCTGCGCCGGGACAAGAAGAACATGGAACGGGAGATCCGCAGCAGGCAAAAGGCTTCACGCGCAGAGATCAAAGATAAGTATGGGCTGATGCTCACACCGAAATTCGACATTACGGTGTCAAAGAGCGACAGCGACAGTATAAAAAAGATTGAAGAGATTTCCGAATTGACAAAGTCGGATGAGGACTATATGTCAGTTACCTTCGTCCTCGTGGCGGACGACGCCGTGCAGGAGATGCTCCGGCAGCTCGACGGCATCACCGCGGACATCGAAGAGGAAGAACTGAACGTACGGGAACGACTGTCAAAAGAGATCCACAAATATGCGGGCGTTCTTCTCGGGAACTGCGAGCGGATCGGCAGACTTGACATGATTCTCGCAAAGGCTTTGTACGCGAAAGCACATCAGTGCGTACGGCCGGAGATCGTCAAGGAACACATCGTAGAATTCGAAGAAGGCAGGCATTTGCAGGTTGAAGAGATCATCAAGAAAAAGGGCGGAGAGTACTGTCCGGTCGGCATCTCGCTTCGCGACGGAGTGACATGCATCACCGGCGCGAACATGGGAGGCAAGACCATCTCCCTGAAACTGACCGGAATGGTCGCGATCCTCGCCCAGTATGGCTACTTCGTACCGTGCAAAAAAGCCCGCGTCGGTCTGAGCAATTTCATGCAGATCCTGATCGGAGACAGCCAATCCATCGAACGTGGGTTGTCCAGCTTCGGCAGCGAGATGGAAGAGCTCAAGGAGATCATCGACAACAGCAAAGACCGATCGCTTCTGCTGATCGACGAGATCGCCAGCGGGACGAATCCGGTGGAAGGACTGGCTCTTACCAAGAGCATTGTCGATTATCTGAAGACGAAGACATACATTTCCCTGATAACCACGCATTTCGAAACGGTTACAGCGGACAAGGATGTCATCAATATGCAGGTCACCGGCCTTGCGAATGTGGATTTTGACAAACTGAACAGGGAGATCCGCTACGCCAACCGGCGTGAGAGGATCAACATCATCCAGAAATACATGGATTATAGACTGACCCGTGTGGATGATGCGGCGGAAATCCCGAAAGATGCCTTGAACATCGCGAAAATGCTGGGCATCGATAACAGCATTATAGAAAAGGCAAAAGAATATATAGTTTAAAAGGAGAAAAAGGATGAAAAGCAAACTGAACCTGGACCCGAATAAGGTCGATCATGCTCGTAAAAGTGCGAAAAAGATCGCTGAGAGCATGCAGGAATTCATCGACCGGCACACGACCGTCAGTACCGAGAGAACCATTCTCAGACTGCTGGGCGTAGACGGAGTCGATGAGGTCGACACACCGCTTCCGAACGTAGTGGTTGACCAGATCCTTGACGCGGGCGGGCTTCCGAGAGGCGTTGCTTACTGGATCGGAAACGCGATGATTCAGACCGGCAAAGAGCCGCAGGAAATCGCAGAAGAAATGGCTGCGGGCAACCTGGATATCACGAAGCTGCCGCTGGCTTCCAAAGAAGAGGCTGAAGCGAAGATCATGCCGAAGGTGCACGACGCACTAAAGACGATCCGCGCGCAGACCGAGAAGAGAAACGAGTATCTGGCGACCATCGGCGAAGGAAGAAGACCGTATCTGTATGTTATCGTTGCGACCGGCAACATCTACGAAGACGTTGTTCAGGCGCAGGCGGCGGCACGGCAAGGTGCGGACATCATCGCGGTTATCCGTACAACAGCACAGTCCCTGCTGGACTATGTACCATATGGACCGACGACCGAAGGTTTTGGCGGCACCTATGCGACACAGGAAAACTTCAAGATCATGAGAAAAGCGCTGGATGAAGTCGGCGAAGAAGTCGGCAGATACATCCGCCTTTGCAACTACTCATCCGGAATGTGCATGCCGGAAATCGCGGCAATGGGAGCTATCGAGCGTCTGGACGTTATGCTGAACGACGCACTTTACGGAATCCTGTTCCGTGACATTAACATGCAGAGAACGCTGGTCGACCAGTACTTCTCGAGAGTCATCATCGGTTACTGCGACATCATCTTCAACTCAGGCGAGGACAACTACCTGACGACAGATGATGCTTATGAAAACGCGCATACCGTTCTGGCTTCCCAGCTGATCAACGAGCAGTTCGCGGTTCTGGCGAATGTAAGAGAAGAGCAGATGGGTCTCGGCCACGCCTTCGAAATGGATCCGGAAATCGAGAACGGATTCCTCTACGAACTGGCACAGGCAATCATGGCGCGGGAAATCTTCCCGAACGCCCCTCTGAAGTACATGCCGCCGACCAAGTACATGACCGGAAACATTTTCAAGGGCAATGTACAGGACGCGCTGTTCAACATGATCGCGATCTGGTCGGGACAATCGCTGCAGCTGCTCGGCATGCTGACCGAAGCGATCCACACCCCGCATATGCACGACCGTTATCTCTCCATTGAAAATGCCCAATATATTTTCAACAACATGAGAGACATCGGCAGTGAAGTATACTACAAGGAAGGCGGAATCATCCAGTCCAGAGCGCAGCTCGTACTCGACAAGGCGGACAAGCTCCTGGAAGAGATCGTTGAAGAAGGTCTGTTCTCCACGATCGAACAGGGTAAGTTCGGCGGCGTCAAGAGACCGCGTGACGGAGGCAAAGGCCTGGCAGGCGTGTGCGTAAAGGATGATGAATACTTCAATCCGTTCATTCCACTTATGTTAGGAGGTGCAGAATAACGGCAGAATGCAATACAGCAGTAGCTCAGATCGATCTGACGAAAGTAAAGCCATATGGCGACACGCTTAACGATGGTATGACGGAAGTAGCGTTCACGCTGCCTGTCCCTTACGGTGACGAAGCCAATGAAGCAGCAAAGATGCTGGCCAAGAAGATGGGCCTGGATGAGCCGAACGTTGTCTATGCCAAGGAGATGACCAAGGAATACACCTTCTTCGTCGTCTACGGCAAGTGCCAGCACACCGTCGACTACACGACGATCAAAGTCGCGAAGGTCGAGGTCGATGTTATGGACAGACTGGAATGCGCGGAGTACATCAAAGAGAACATCAAGCGTCCGGTTGTTATCGTCGGCGCTTCCACCGGTACGGACGCCCATACCGTTGGCATCGATGCGATCATGAACATGAAGGGTTTCCACGGCCACTTTGGTCTTGAACGTTATGAAGGCATCGAAGCGTACAACTACGGATCACAGGTTCCGAACGAAGATCTGATCGCTCACGCGAAAGAACTTCATGCAGACGCGATCCTGGTATCACAGACGGTAACGCAGAAAGACATCCACATCCAGAACCTGACCAACATGGTCGAACTTCTGGAAGCGGAAGGTATGCGTGACAAGGTCATCCTGGTCTGCGGCGGTCCTAGAATCTCACACGAACTGGCTCAGGAACTGGGTTATGACGCAGGTTTCGGCCAGCACAAATATGCGGAAGACGTCGCATCTTTCGTTTTAACGGAAATTGTTAACCGCAACATGGTATAAATATGGTATAATAAACCATTACATATCATTGGAAACTAACACAAACAAACGAGAAAGGTAAAGCTATGTTCAACAAAATCGTAACAGCTGATGAAGCGGTTGCAGGTGTACAGGACGGCATGACCATCATGGTCGGCGGATTCCTGGGAACAGGATCCCCGGAAGTTCTGATGGATGCACTCGTCAGAAAAGGTGTCAAGCATCTGACTGTAATCGGCAACGACGGCGGTCTGGCAGAAGGCCAGCCTGCAGGCGAATTCGCAGGCAAAACCCCTAGAGGTATTGGGAAACTTCTGGAGCATCACATGGTAGATCACGTTATCATGTCACACGTAGGCGTTAACCCTCGTCTGAACGAGCAGTTCGCTGAGGGAACTCTGACTTACACGCTGGTACCACAGGGCACACTGGCAGAGAAGATCAGAGCGGCAGCTTACGGACTCGGCGGAGTCCTCACTCCGGTAGGACTGGGAACACCGATGGAAACGGAACTGGATGAGCTCGGCAGAAAGAAGGAAGTTATGGAAATCGATGGCAAGAAGTACCTCTTCGAGAGACCTCTGCGCGCTGACTACTCTTTCATCAGAGCATCCCTGGCTGACGAATTCGGCAACTACATGTGCTCAAAGGCAACGAGAAACTTCAACATCGTTATGGCTGGAGCTTCCGACCACACCGTTATTGCAGCAGAAAAACTGGTTCCGGTCGGCCAAGAAGATCCTGACATCTGGCAGGTTGCCGGCGTACTGGTTGAATCAGTAGTGGAAGGAGAACCAAAATGGCAGATTTAAAAGAAAGAATCGCGAAAAGATGTGCGAAGCATTTTGAGGACGGCGATTTCATCAATCTCGGAATTGGCCTTCCAACTATGGTAGCTGACTATCTTCCGGAAGACGTCATCATCACCTGCCACTCCGAGAACGGATTCGCAGGCATCGATATCCTGGCTGATCAGGATACGCTGGACGTGAACATCATCAACTCCGGCGGACAGTATGTCACTGCTCTTCCACGGGCAAAGTATTTTGACACAGCTGAGTCATTCGGTCTGGTAAGAGGCGGTCACGTAAAGGCGACCGTACTGGGCGCGATGGAAGTTGCTGAGAACGGCGACCTGGCGAACTGGATCATTCCGGGTAAAAAAGTCGCCGGCATGGGCGGTGCTATGGACCTCTGTGTAGGTTGTCCGGAAGTAATTATCACGATGTTGCACACGCAGAAGGGCGCACACAAGATCAAGAAAGAGTGCACGCTTCCGCTGACCGCAGAAAAGTGCGTAACGGCGATCATCACGGAAATGGCAGTCATGCACGTTACCGATGAAGGCATCGTTGTCACGGAACTGCATCCTGACTACACGAAGGAAGAAGTGCAGGCAGCGACCGGTGTTCCTCTCATCTGGTCACCTGACCTGAAGCCGTACGATGAGACCTAATTAAATCAATTTTTGCAAAAGCCGCGGGACCACTCCGTGGCTTTTGTTATGGAAAGGGGAGACGAGAAATTTGAAATATGATTTCACGAGCATCCTGGATAGAAGAGGTCTGGATGCCATTGCCGTTGCACCGGAAGAAGATCCATACGGCATCGCGCCGCGCGGAAACATCAAAGAAGGATTCGATCTGATCCCGATGTGGGTCGCCGATATGAACTTTCCGACCGCGCCTGCGATCTGCGAATTGGTCATCCAGCGGGCGGAACATCCGGCGTTCGGGTATTTCAATCTGCGGCCGGAATACTTTGACAGCATCTGCAGGTGGCAGGAAACCAGAAACCACGTCACAGGTCTTGAACCGAAGCATATCGGATACCAGAACGGCGTGCTGGGCGGCGTACTGAGCGCGCTCAAAGTCCTTTGCTCGGACGGTGACAATGTGCTGGTCCACGCACCGACTTACGTCGGATTTCTGGAGGAAGTCGGACGCGTCGGATATCACCTGATCGGAAGCGACCTGAAGAAGGACGCCGATGGTATCTGGCGGATGGACTACGAGGACATGGACCGGAAGATCAAGAAGTATCATATCCATACAGCGATCTTCTGTTCGCCACACAATCCGACGGGCCGCGTCTGGACCCGGGAAGAGTTGGAAAAGGCGTTCGATGTATTCCGCGAAAACGATGTCTATGTGATTTCCGATGAGATATGGTCCGACCTGATCATCGACGGGCATACGCATACGCCTTCCCAAATGATTTCGGAAGATGCCAGAAACAGGACGGTCGCTTTTTACGCGCCGTCCAAGACGTTCAACCTGGCTGGTCTGGTGGGAAGCTACCACATTATTTACAACGACTACCTGAGAGCGCGAATCGAGCGCCAGTCGTCCCTGACTGTGTACAATGCACCGAACGTTCTCTCGATGTATGCCCTCATTGGTGCGTATAAAGAGGAGAGCGAAGAATGGCTGGAAGAGCTACGGATCGTGTTGTCGGAGAACCTGCACTTTGCCTGCGATTTCATCAAAGCGAACTTCAAAGGCGTCGATGTGTCGCTCCCGGAGGGCACATATATGCTGCTTTTGGATTGCGGGCAGTGGCTCAAGGAGCAAGGGCTGAGCATTGACGAGCTTTTGCTGCGGGGTGTTGAGGTCGGCGTTCTGTGGCAGGACGGCAGACAGTTCAACCGGCCGGATTCCATACGCATGAATCTGGCGCTGCCGCATGCGAGGGTGCAGGAGGCATTCCGGCGGCTGGCAAAGTATGCTTTTATATAGAAAAAAGCAGGTTGACTAATCTTGACTAAAATAGTATAATATAGACAATCAATCAAGAGTATTAATTAGCAAGGAGGAAATATATTATGAAATGGACATGTTCAGTATGCGGATACACTCATGAAGGCGATGCGGCACCGGAAAGATGCCCACAGTGCGGTGTTCCTGCAGAGAAATTCAACAAGGTAGAAGAAGGCGAAAGAGAATGGGCGGCAGAGCACGTTGTAGGCGTTGCAGCTGGCGTTGATGAAGAAATCATTCAGGGCCTGAGAGACAACTTCAACGGCGAATGCTCCGAGGTTGGTATGTATCTGGCCATGTCAAGAGTAGCTCACAGAGAAGGCTATCCGGAAATCGGCCTGTACTGGGAAAAGGCTGCTTTTGAAGAAGCAGAACACGCTGCAAAGTTCGCAGAACTTCTGGGTGAAGTTGTTACCGATTCCACGAAGAAGAATCTCGAAATGAGAGTTGACGCTGAGTGCGGCGCAACGGCTGGCAAGACAGCTCTGGCTAAGAGAGCGAAGGAACTGGGCTTGGATGCAATCCATGACACAGTACACGAAATGGCAAGAGACGAGGCAAGACACGGCAAGGCATTTGAAGGACTGCTGAAGAGATACTTCTAAGCAAAAGCCTGAATAGAAGCAAAAACAAAGAACCGTCATTCATTTGGCGGTTCTTTTCTTGTGCTCCCGCCCCGGCGGGGCACAGGATAAGAATTGCTAATGCACAACGCTTATTTGATCTTCTTGCTGATCGTTATCTTGGTCCACTTGCTGTTGAGCGTGCGCTCTGCGGTGGTTTTGCAGGAGCGTGCCCGGACCTGGTACTTCTTACCCGACTTCAGGTTCTTGATGACGAGCGACTGCTGATCCGTGGAAACGGTTTTCCACTTGGACGTGCCCTTGACTCTGTAAGCGATCTGATAAGACATGGCGCCGACAGAGGCAGGATCCGCGTTCATATTGACCGTCAATTTCTTCTTGCCGACTTTCACTTTGGCGATGGCCGGCTTTTCCGGTGGCGCGTTTGGATCCGGTATGGTCACGCCATAATAGCTATCCATAAATTCGGTTCTCGCGTCAATGTAATCGAGGATCTGCTGCTGCTGATCCACATCATTGTTCGGCACATCCTTCCACTTGATTCTCTCTGCTTTATACATCTGGCTGGAGACACTGTCAAAGAATGCTTCGAAATGATTCCTGAGGTTGTCTCTGGACAGGACCGTCTCGCGCAGCTGAACATATCTCGCCAGAATTTCATCAGAGCAATTGTCGAGGAGTCTCTTGAACAGCAAATTGTCCGCGGCAGGAGTGAAGTCATTCGCAGGAAGGGTAAGGCTTCCATCCCAGTACATTCCCCAGGTCCCATCCATGTCGTAGACGGAAGGGATCCAGCGGACACCGTCATAGGTCGCCCAGACAATATTCTTCGCCACATTGTCATTGGCGTGGATGAAATAGGTGTACAGCATCACGTCGATCGCCCGGTCGACATCCGTATATTGACTGATTCCTGCCTTAAATGCTTCGCCGTCATTGGCGTTCAGGAACGCGATGAACTCATTCATGCTTTCAGCCACCCATGCCGTACCGACAGCAGGGTCGTCTTCGGTGGAGCAGTACTCCAGTTCCCAGCCGCTGCTTTCCACATTGTTGACATCGGTGATGGGCTGCCTCAGGAAGACTGAATCTTTCCAGTCGTCTCCGAACATCAAAGCCTGTCGAAGCGTTTCGTCTTTCATCCCGAACATCCACTTATCCTTTGGAATGTTCAGGGTATAGAGTCCCAGATACTTTCCGTTCAAATAGAGTGCGACCGGATAGCCGTCGACGACGCCGCCGTTTGGCAGCGCGTTCAGCTCATCGTCTATGCCTCTGGAATGAACGATCTCATTGAAGATGCGCCCGGAGACGACGTTTCGGCTTTGGGAATAGTCAATATAATTTGCCTTCAGACAGTACTTGCTCTGCTTTCCCCAGGCATCGACGATGGCCACTTTGTTTTTGCTTCCCGACGACTTGATGAACTGGATCGTAAAGTTCTTCTTAGGATAATAAATGGACGAACCACCTTGCCATTTTATAGTTGCGTCGCTTTCAAAGTTCCCATCGCCAGACATATACGAAATGCTGACCGTTTTCTTCACGGTCTTTGACACTCCATCCAATGACCCGGAAATATCCATGATCGGCATACCGAGATCATCCGGCGTAAGCGAATCATAATAGAAGCTATGGCAGTCTTTGCAAAAGAATCTGCCGCAGTATGGGATGTCGGCTCCAATGTTTCCTGTCGTTACATCGATCAGTTTCGGAGAATGCTGATGATCATTAGTATCAGCATCATCAGCAAATACTGTGAGCGGTATCATCACCGCTGCAATACTTAAAACCAGTATCAGGATCTTTACTTTGAAAGAAGTCATTGTTCCTCCTCCTTATCTGGGATCATTCCACAGTGACGGTGATCTTCTTGGATACGCCGTTATGCGCGTAGACGTATACGTCGCAGGTGCCGGCTGCAACAGCATTGATCGTGCCGCTATTCGTTACCGTCGCGATATTGGCATCCGTGCTCAGATAACGCAGCTTCGGCATGAGTTTCTTCGGCATCAGCTTCTTGCCTTTCTTCATAGGCTTAACGCTGGCTTTGATCTTGAAGGTCTGTCCCGCCGCAAGGGTGACGCTTGTCTTCTTCACCGTCACTTTTTTGGCGTTGGTGAACTTCTTCGTTCCGTTGCCCGCATACGCGCGTACATCAGGGCTTTCCTTGACGTACAGTTTCTCACTGTCTTGCATGATGTAGGCTTTGACAGAAGCATTGTAGGATTTACCCTTCTTCAGCTTGCCCTTGGTCCACTTGACGGTGTCGCTGCCTTCGAAGGTCTTGACCAGCTTTCCCTTGAAGAAGACATCGTAGCCGTCAGCGGCCGGTATCTTGGTCCAGGAGATGATCATCTTTTTCTTGCCCTTGGCCTTCATCTTGGCCATGAGCGTTCCCGCCACGGACCACTTCGCGTAGACATCGGTATCCTGAGTGATCTCCTGATCGAAATCGAACGGCGTGGTGAGGGCCTCGTCGGCATACCAGCCATCGAAGTCGTAGCCGTCGCGGGTCGGATCCTCAGGTCTTTGCGCCTTCTTGTGGATCGGTACGATCTGCGGATCGGTTCCGGTGCCGCCGTTGTCCACAAAGGTCACTTTGTATTGCTTGATTGACCAGACCGCATTATACGCTCTGTTTCCGGTGGAGCCCTTTTCGATGGTGACTTCCTTCGTCGGCGTGCTCAGGTCTGTCCCGAGCCATCCTGTGAAGTCGTAGTCGATCTTTTCCGGATCATTCAGAGTAACCGTATCAAAAACGGTGTACTTGTCCGGATTCTCTTTTCCAGCCGGAAGGGCGCCTCCGGCAAGGTCATACGCAATATCATACTTCGTGATGTCCCACTGGGCGTAGAGGGTGATGGTGCTTCCGTTTTCCGGATAGCCAAGACTTTGCCATGTATCCGTATTGAACTGTGCCCCATCATCAAAGGTCGTTCCGCTGCCATCCGCCTCCGTATCCCAACCTTTGAAGGTCGCGCCGACGAATTCGAACTGGTTGGCGAACAGGTTCTGCGGTTCATCATAGACCATGTCCTGATCGTTCATCTGGCCCGTTACGCCGTCCGCGTTCGCGTCAAAGTGCACCGTATATACATTGGCGTCAAGGTGTGTCATCAGTTCCACGGCACCCTGTACCAGGAATGATTGCTTGGCCCCCGTGGTTGTTGTCCATATCGGAGTGGTTCCGCAAGTGGAATAGCCATCAAAGTGGTATCCTTTGTTGCTCACTACCGTATTGACTGTCACTTCCGCGTCATCCGGCACGAGATCGACAGGGCCCGTTTTGGTGAGCGGCCTAATTTTCTCTCCGGAGAGCATGACAGAGCAGTCTTCCTCATAGACCGGATCTTTCACGGCACTGATGGTATAGTAATCAAATATGATGTTGATGGCGTCGCTCCCATACGTGATGTCCCGCGACCATGGCGCATAGATATTCAGATCATCCGGACCATCGCTGGTGTCAAACCAAAATTCATAGTCTCCCTCCGGGAGCGATCCCGCAATGCCTGAAGTTGTTGCCGCGGACGGATCAAATACATAGGAACCATCGGTCAGCTCCTGTGCCGGCATAGTGTAGATGTCGCCGCCCTCCTTGCTCACAAGGTAGAAATAATCGCCCAGACCTTTTACCGGCTCGCTGTCCTTTGTCACCGTAGCGATGATCTGAACTGTTTCGAGCCATTCCGCATTCAAGGCTTTTCCCTGCGGATCTCCACTTCCATCCAGATCGCAAAGATTGGTGAAATCTTCGCCATCATCATAGAAGGAACCAAATCCGTAACCTCTCCAGCCCTTCAGTGTAGTGCCGCCTTCGAGTATCCATGGAATGTTCGGACTCTTCAGGTTCTTCAGCTTTTCAATCGTAATGAGTTTTCCCGGCTGATCGAATTCCGCCTTCTGGTTATAGGAATAATCCTTGGAAATACCGCCTGTCTCGACTGTGCCGGTTAGAGTAATATAATACGTCTTCGGTTTCCACTGTGCGAAGAGGGTGACCGTATCACCATCCTTTACCGTCAGGTTTTTCACTTCCGCCTTATCCGCATATGGGTCTCCCAATCCGTTGGCTTTGGTGTTCCAACCGTCAAATTCGTATCCGGGCAGGGCGAACCGGTTATCGGAGAGAGTAAATCCGGTATTGCATTCGCACCCCGTCATGTCGGTCATTTCCCCGGTGACCTTTGTAGACGCGCCACGCGGCTGGTTGCTGTCGAAATGTACGGTGTACTTGCATGGGCGGGTCACGGCTGTCAGCGTAGTCTCTGCGCCGTCGAAGTTCCAATTCCCGTCTTCATCCGTATAACCATCCACACCCTTGCTCAACTTTCCATCTGCGTCAGCTACTTGTTTGTTATCCGAATTATTGTAACCCGTGATCAACGTTCCACTTTCCGCGACCGGTGCTATCAGATTTAACAGATGATCCTGGCCTGCAGTGCCCTCCGCAGATCCCCTCTTGTTATTTCCATTGGTCAGAGTGACAGCTGTCGAAGGTTCCATAGATCCTTCTGTGTCGCTGAATTTAAAATCGCCGTAATAAGCAGCCTCTTTTGTCACAGACTGTTCGGCAATCTCCATCGTAACCTGCAAGAGCTTTTCGTCGGTATCCGTAAACCACGGATAGAACATACCTGTTTGGCTCGACGGATCATTGTTAAACAAAACAACGTCTTTCATTCCATACGTATACCGATCGGAAAAAACAGGATCCTTGAGTGCAAAAGTTATTCCGTCTTTTGAGAGGTTTTTGCAAGTCACATCAACTTTGTGCACGGCCTCATTTTTGTCATTCACGACCGTTCCCGGGATGCGATTCGCATACACCGAACCTCCGGTTATCACAACAGTTCCGTCTCCATTATTTCCGATATCTTTATTTTTGCCACTTGCAACGATCGTACCCCCGCTGATGGAGATCTTGCTGTGTGCTGTCGATTTGGCCCCCACACCGATTCCGGGGCTTCCCCACTCGCTTTCCGCTTGTACGAAACCACCGGTGATCGAAATCGTGCAGAACGTTCCATAGAGCCCGGTTCCAATACCGGCACCTCCGCCTTTGTTCTTCGCCAGAACGGTGCCACCATTGATCTGCAGATTACTCATACTGCAATTTTGATTGGAACCAATGGCAGCGCCTTCATGTTCATTGATGGCAGTGACTTCACCGCCATTGATGATGATGTTGCTTGTGGTAGCCTCTTCACCGATACCGGAACCGATACAGGCCGGTTCTTTTGATCCAACCTCACCCTGATCATTTTTTTTACTCTCGGCATAGACCGTACCGCCATTGATAACGATGCCATCTACAGTGCCATACCAACCGCTGCCTATAGCAGCCGAGTAGTCTCCCTTAACGTAAGCTTGTATGTTTCCGCCGTTGATGGTAATGTTACAGACACTTGAGTTATCTGAACCTCCTATTGCGGCTCCGTGGTGTGTGCCCGTGGCGATGATGTTTCCTCCATTAAATGTGATGTTTCCCATGGTGTTATCAACATAATATGTGACGGTACCAATGGCAGCGCTTTTCGTTCCGGCCGTGGCCGTGATCGTTCCCGGAGCATCCGGATCTTCTGTATCAAATACGAGCTTAGACTTCGTTCCCTCTTTTCGGATCGCGGGAGCCAAATAGCCTTCAAGATATATATTGGCATTTTTTTTAGAAATGATCGTGATCGTGCCGTCCACATCCTTGACCCAGATCGGCGCGGTGCGCGATCCGGTATAGGAATGGATGCCGCAGTTGATATTTAATCCGTCCGCGAGATAAACGTTGGCGCCTCCGTGCTCTACAAGGACACGCACATGCTCACTCTGTCCTTTTAAGGTGTAGTCGCCGGCTTCTGTAATATATACCGTGGTATTCCATTTCGCGTCGGTGACATCATAGGTGTCGCCAGGTTTCATATCCACCTCGTGCCAAACCAACGAATCCGCGTGCACCTTGTCCGCACCTGCAATGCCCACCGCCATGAACACGAGCAAAAGCAATGCAGGCAAAAACAGCCTCTTTCCTTTAATCAATGATTTTAATCCGCTCACCATAATCCTCCCCTCAGTTCAAATCATTTTAATATCCTTGCATTTATTTTAATGCACTAACATTTTATCAAGATAAAGCCTCGTGGTCAACGCAAGATGCTTTTTCCTTGACGTGAAACGGCGTGCCATTGATAATAGCAATAGGAGCATTTCAATGGATAATTTGATTACAAAGACAACTGAGTTGGCGCTGCATTTGATCCAGCCATATATTAAAAACGCACCTGCGCCAGCCTTCATCATCGATGCGACTTGCGGCAATGGGCACGACACGCTGGCACTTGCAAAAATGCTGTTCGGATCAAATACCGGCGTTGTGCAGCATACCCCGGCACGCCTGCTTGCCATTGACATCCAGCCGGAGGCCATCGCCCAAACGGAAGCGCTTCTTTGCGAAGCGGGTTTTTCCGGAGAAGTGGCGGATGGCCGCATCTCTTTGATTTGCGGTTCCCATGCGGACCTGACGGACTTCTTCCCTTCCGATGCAGAGGCTGCCGCCATAATCTTTAATCTGGGTTATCTCCCGGGCAGCGACAAGACGATCACGACGACAGCGGAGACAACGGTCAAAGCCGCGGAAGCGGCACTGGGGGCTTTGCAGGAAAACGGAATCCTGTCGATCACCATATACAGCGGTCACGAAGCTGGCGCCAGAGAAAAGGAAGCCCTGATGGCATTTGCGTCAGAGCTCGATCCCCATCTATATCATGTTGCGTATGTCAGTATGCCGAACCAGCGGAATCATCCGCCGGAGATCCTGCTGATCACGAAGAAATGAATTCGTGAAAAAGTTAGCAATAAAAAAACGGAAACCTGCATTTTCCTAATAGAAAGCGAGGCGCAATAGAGGTATAATATAGGGGACAAGTCATATCTATACTGTTGTAGAGGAAAAACTGCCCCGTGGAAAGAACAGCAATCCCTCCAGAGCTGCTGCCGCAGATTGCTGCAGGAGATGAAGGTGCATTTGAGCGACTGTACCGAGCGACCTATCGCCAAGTGTACTCTTTTTTGCTGTCCTTAACCATGAATCAGGATGATGCGAAAGACCTGTTGCAGGAGACGTATATCCGTGTCCACGGATCGGCGCATCTGTATCGGGAGCAGGGCAATCCGATGGCCTGGATCATGAAGATCGGGCGGAACCTGTTTCTCATGGAGAAGAGAAAAAAGACCGCGATCCCGATCGATACCGATACGATCCAGATGCAGAAGGAACTTTCCTTTGACAACATCACCAACGTTGAATCGAAGCTCTATCTAGAAGAATTGTTCACTATCCTCACAGAAGAAGAACGGACCATTGTTGTTTTGCATTCGGCTGCGGGATTCCGTCACAGGGAAATTGCGGAGTTCCTTGATATGCCGCTTGGAACGGTCCTTTCAAAGTACAACCGCGCGATGAAAAAGCTGGAAGCGGCGGCGAAGAAATCCATGTCAGGAGGTTCGGATGTTCGATAGTACAACCGAAATAATTAGAAGAGGGTTTGACGAGATCACACCTGACATATTTGACGAGATCATGGCCAGGGAGCCGGTATGCATCGAAGAGGAAGTCTTCGTGCCGAAGTTTGTCCCGAAGGCCGCCTCGGAGCCTTCCGCAAAGTCCGGGACGAAGAGCGCTTTTAAAGCGACACCGAAGTCGAAGGGACTGATTGCGTTCGCGGCTGTGGCGGCTGCCTTTGTATGCGTCTTCTCAGGGGTTTTATATAATCAGAATCACATTACTGAAACGCTGTATCTAGACGTGAACCCATCCATTTCCATCAGCCTGAACAAGGACGGGGAAGTGGTCAAAGTCGACGATGAAAACGACGACGGGGCGATGGTCATAGAACAGGCGGAACAGGAGCTTAGCGAGGCAGATGATCTTTCGTCGACCGTGATCGCGCTCCTGAAAGAAATCAAGAACGAGGGATATTTCAAGAACGACAAGGCGGACGTGCTGCTTTCGCTGCAGTATTCGGACGAAGAACGGCAGAAGGTTCTGGATCCGATCGCGGAATCGGTGAACGATTTCATGGATGATGAAAATCTGGAAGCCGTCGTGATCCTGCACCGGTTTGAGGAAGAAGCGGCGCTGGAAGAAGTAGCGAACAAGAAGCACCTGTCGCTTGGGAAGCACATGTTCCTCAAGAAGTTGGCGGAGGCCAACCATTTGAGCGAAAAGGCAAAGAAGAAGTTGGCGGAAGGATCCATCGCGGACATTGAGACATTCATCGAATCTCAGGAGCTGAAGATAACCGATGAGATCGAGATCATCAAGAATGAAGCGGGAGACAACAGTTCATCCACTAGTGGCTCGCAGGGATCCGCTGCGGCGCCGGCAGCCGAGCAGGCTTCGAACACTCCGGTCTTGCCTGAAATACCGGTTGCTTCTGAAACACCGACCACTGCTGAAGTGCCGTTCTACATAGAGCAGTCTCCAGCAAGCACTGAGCCGGCCACACCGGCCGCGCCACAAAAACAGGATACCGCAGATACCCCGGCAACTGCTGAAACGCCGGGGACTTCTGGCGTACAGGGATCAACTGAAGTGCAGGTGACCGAACCTGAACCGGCCGCCCCGACTACGACAAGTAAGCAGGAAACCACCGAGACTCCGGAAGCAACCGCTGACACTCCGGAGCTAATCGTCGACACTCTTGTGCCAACCGCTGATACTCTGGAGCCGAATTGTACGCTGGATGCAACGGTCGTTTCGGAACCAACAGCCGACACTTTGGAGCCAGTTGCTGACACTCCGGTAGTTGAGCCAACGACCGACACTCCGGAGCCAGTTGCTGACACTCCGGCAGTTGAGCCAGCAGCCGATCCTCCGGCACCAGCAGCCGATTCTCCGGCACCCCTTGCAAAAGTCCCGGCCTCCGGGAATCATAGCAATACTGTGAAAGAAGAGGCCGCAGAAGCAGACGCGAATGACGAGGCGGGACAATAATATCAGAGCTGGAAATATTTGTTATTTAAAATTTTTTCCGCGTGCGTCTCTCCATTTCAATGGTTTCAGAGATCGTGCCGCTGAAAGTGAAGAATCAATCTTCCTTTGACAATCCAAAATAAGGGCAAGAGGCTTTGGATATTGTAACCAAAGTCTCTTTTTTTCATGTTTGGAGGATCTTTCGTTACAAAATTGCCCAGTTGCAAGGTAATATTTCCAGAAGTTTCAGCGTTGCAAAGCCCTTAGCACCGCGAAACGCGGAAATAATCTCTAAGGACAAAATAATCAAGAAAAAATGCTTGACAGTGTACTATGTGTAGTAGTACACTTGTGCACGAAAGGAGGTTGCGCTATGTTTGAACTGGATATGAAAAGCCGAAAGGCCATCAGCGACCAAATCATCGAGAACATGAAAGAGCTGATCGTTTCCGGCGTACTGAAGCCGGACGACCGGATCCCGTCAGTGCGGGAACTGGCCGGGCAGCTGCTGGTCAATCCGAACACGGTGGCGAAGGCCTATCGGATATTAGAAGCGCAGGGATACATTTTTACCGTTAAGGGCAGGGGAACCTTTGTGGCAGACACCCAGTCAATGCCTGTCGACAGCAGAGAACTCAAAGAAGCGGAGACCCACATCCGGGACAGCATCAACAAGCTGTACTACCTGGGGATCAGCAAAGAACGGGCAAAAGAGATTATCGACAAAATCGTTGAAGAAAGGGGTGACTGGAAATGATTCGTGTGCAGAATGCGGATAAAAGTTACGAAAAAGGGGCAAAGGCTTTGGACGGTCTTTGCATAAATGTTGAAAGGGGATCTATATACGGACTGGTCGGCACCAACGGCGCCGGCAAGACCACGGTAATCAAAAGCATTATGGGGATTCTCAAGCTGGATGCCGGTGAGATCACGGTTGGCGGCGAATCGGTCTACGACAACGAGCTGGTAAAGCAAAAGCTCGGATACGTATCGGACGATCCATTTGCTTTCCGCGGCTACACGCTGAACGAAATGGGCGCGTATAATGCGGGAATCTTCGAGTACTGGAACGAAGAGAGATTCCAGACCATGATCAGCGACTATAATCTGAACGGCAAGGCCAAGCTTTCATCCTTTTCCAAAGGCATGCGAAAGCAGGCGGCATTCATCCTGGCGATGTCCGTCATGCCGGAGTACCTGATCCTGGACGAGCCGATCGACGGACTCGATCCGCTGGTCAGAAGAAAGACCTGGAAGTACATCATCGACGACGTGGCGGAACGGGAAATGACAGTCCTCGTTTCCTCTCACAACCTGCGTGAGATGGAAGGCTACTGCGACCACATCGGCATCATCTCCGAGGGCCGCATGGTCATCGAGAGAGACCTGGAAGACCTCAAGTCCGACGTTCACAAAGTGCAGGTGGCGTTCCGTGACGAAGCGGACGATACCTTTGCAAAGGCTTTCGAGTCGATGAAGGTGATGCATCATGAAAAGCGCGGTTCCGTGCACATTGCCATCGTGCGTGAATCCGCGGAGAAGATCCAGCAGACGCTGCAGGGATATGAGACTCCGGTCTTGGACCTGCTGCCGCTTACGCTGGAAGAAATATTCGTTTATGAGTTAGGAGGTGACAGCCATGAGATCACAGGCATCATCTAGCGAGATCAAGACGATTGTAAGAGACAATTTCAAAAAGTTCTGGACCGTGCCTGCTTTTGGCCTGTTCTGGTTCCTGGTGTGGGGACTGATCCCGGTCCTGCTGGGCTCTTCAGAGGGCATGATGGATGATCTGGCGGCGCTCGCTTCCAATACGAACATCGGCTATCCGATCGCCATCCTGTTCGTACCGCTCATCAGCGGCATGACGGTGTTCTCATTCCTGCAAAACCCTAGCTCCGCAAATTACATGCACAGCTTGCCGCTCAGCCGCGGGAAACTGTTCGGGGCGAACGTACTCAGCGGGCTTTTGATGATCGCCGCGCCAATCGTAGTGAACGGGATCATCATGACCATCTGTGCCGGCAATCTGATGTTCGTGAAATGGATGGTCGTTACATTCGTATGCTGCGCAGCGATCTTCGCAATCACAGTCTTTGCAGCAATGATCAGTGGGAATACGCTCATGCATCTGTTCAATGCGTGTTTCTTCAACGGAGTGCTGGCGCTGTTGCTGATGGTCTTCATTGACTTAAGCGATGCGATGCTGCTCGGATACGAAACACCGGACGCAATCATGACATTCTTACTCAGATCCAACGCGCTTACGGCGTCCATCGGCGAATCGTCAAGGGTGCTGATCTGCGCGGTATATCTGGCGGTCACGATCGCCGCACTTCTCATCGCATGGGCAATCTACCGGAAGCGTCCGATCGAGAGGACCGGGGATTCCGTGATCTTCTCATGGACCAGAGCCCTGCTTTTCCTGATCTGTGTATTCAGCGGATCGATGCTGGCAGGCCTGTTCAACGCAACGATCATGTCGGGCAATTCCATCAAATTTGATCACAACATGATCATCGGGATGGTCATCGGCGCGCTGGCGGTCTTCGTCATAGGAAGCATCCTGATCGACCGGTCGGCCAGGATCTTCACGAAGAGGAACCTGCTGCCGGCAGCGATCGCGCTGGCGTTGGCCTTCGCAGTATCAGGAGCCGTCAACGCAGACGTATTCGGCTACTGCAAATACGTTCCGGATGCGGGAGATGTCAAGTCGGTCTATATGGACGCCACAAATTCTGTGCTGTTCACAGTTTACGATGACGAAGGCTGGGGAAGCGCGTTCCGCGGCAACGCCGGTTATTATAAGGACGTAAAAGATGTGCGGGAAATAAACGACGAGAATTATCCAGGTTTCAGCAGTGAGGAAAGCATCGAGGCGATTACCGCACTGCAGCAAACGCTGATCGATCAAAAGAGAGAGGGCATGGACTATTACGATGGCGTCAGGATCATCTACGAACTGAAAAACGGCAAGACGGTCAGGAGAAGCTACGACATTTATGTCACGCCGGACAGCAACGAAATGGCCACCGACCTCGACCCGAAAATCCGCGAAGCCGCAGCCGCGCTGTACGATTCAAAGGAGTTCAGGACAGTATACAGTCTCAACAATCTGAAACCGGAATATTTCGAGAAAGGCAGCATACAGTTCTATGATGATCCTTTCGGAGAAGGCGAGCAATTTGCCATCTCGAACGAGGACGCAAAAGAATTGAAGGCAGCCATGGAAAAGGACTTCCAGAAGCTGGGTTACGATAAAGCTATGCAATACAGCGGTGAAATCAGCGTATCACGCAAAAGCACGCCGCTGATGGAGGAAGCCGCCGGGGAATACCGTTTAGAAGTGCTGGAACTCCCGATTCCAAAGACCGCTAAGAACACACGCGGTTGGCTCAGAGAGAATGGATATTCGGTGAAATAATTATAGAAACTGAACATGAAACCGCCGATTCCCTCCAACGGGGACGGCGGTTTTTCTGTCTTTACCTTTCTGGGTAATAAAGGTATAATAACTATGTATGCAGCATAACGAGGTAAGGGATTTGAACATTAAAAAAATCGTTACAATTTCATTGATCGCCGCGCTTACAGCGCTCAGTCTTTGCGGCTGTACGACCTTTGATAATTTCAAAAAAGCGTTCATCGACAAACCGCAGGAGCAGACGGCGACGATCCAGATCGGCGTATTCGAGCCGATGTCCGGCGCGGACCGCGAAGCCGCGTCCCACGAAGTCGAGGGCATCGAACTGGCCCACGAAATGTATCCATCAGTCGGCGGCAACGCCATCGAACTGGTCTATGCCGACAATAAATCCGACATCGACGCGGCGGAAACGGCCATCCAGACACTGATCTCACGTGAACCGGTGTTCATTCTGGGAAGCTACGGGAACGTATACTCGCTGACGGCCAGCAATTACATCAACGAGGCAAAGATCCCGACGATCGCCATCACCAATTCCAATCCGCTGGTCACCCGGAACTACAAGTATTACACCCGGGTCTGCTACGTGGATTCGAACCAGGGCGACCTGCTGGCGCAGTATGTCCTGAACGACCAGAAAGAGAAGACGGCCGGTGTCCTTGTTCCAAAGGACGACGACGCGGCGCTGGCTCTGGCCACATCGTTCACGGACCGGATGCGTGCGGATACGGGAAACGATGACGCGATCACCGTGTATGAGGATTTTGAAGCGGGCAGCCAGGATTTCTCGAAGCAACTCCGGAAGATCCAGAGGGCAGGCGTCAAGCACGTCATCATCGCGGGCGACACGCTCGATGCGGTGAACATCATCAACCAGGCGGTGGAGATGAATCTGGACGTACAGTTCCTCGGCACGACGGATTGGGGCACGGAAGAATTCCGGGACGCATTGGCCGTTACGACGACTTCGGACCGGATCGCATTCGTGCAGTTCTTTGCTTCGGATGGAGAGGACGCGACGGTGACCGTCAGCAAGGAGAAAGAAACGTTCCTGAACGCCTATAAGGAAAAGCACGGGCAGGACGCGGAACCGAAAGACGCGGTCGCGCTGGGATACGACGCATACTGCCTGGCGCTGGACGTGATCAGCAAAATGCCGGAGGGCGCGAATTCCAAGGACATGATCGACCTGATGACGGGACCGCAGTACCAGTTTGAAGGCGCGTCCGGACTGATCAACTTCAGCAGCATCGGTGACCCGATTGCGACGGCATATATCAGCACATGGGTCGGAGGGACCATCAGTACGATTTATACGATCGAACCGGTCGAATAAATAGAGATAGTCAAATCATCAATACATGAAAGAAAACATAAAAGGAGAAAAATAATGGAACAGAAAATCAAAGATGCATTGGATCAGATCAGACCTTTCCTGCAGAGAGACGGCGGCGACATCGAATTCGTCGAATACACGGAAGATCACATCGTGAAAGTCCGGCTGCAGGGCCACTGTGCCGGATGTCCGGGCGCGCAGATGACCATCAAGGGTGTCGTTGAAAGGATCCTCAAGGAAAGCTATCCGGAAGTAGCAGGAGTAGAAGCCGTTATGTAATCAAGCGGACGGGAAACAGACATGAATTTTTTAGAACAACTGAACCATCAAATCGAAACAAACAAGGCAGAGATGATTTCATCTCTGTCTAAGCTTATATCCATACCGAGCGTCGCCACCGACGAGAAAGGTGTGCGGCCGTTTGGCGAGCTCGTGCAAAATGCTTACGAGCAGATGCTCGCGATGGCGCGGGCAGACGGATTCGAAGTGTTCGACGCCGACCGGTTCGGCGGGCACATCGATTTTCCGGGCAGTGGCGACGGCATCGTCGGGATCGTCGGCCATCTGGACGTTGTCCCCGAAGGGGAAGGCTGGAATTTTGCACCTTATGGCGGCGACGTGATCGATGGCTATGTCTGCGGACGCGGAACGGTGGATGACAAGGGGCCGGTGATGGCGTCGTATTATGCGATGAAAGCGCTCAAGGAGTGTGGCTACGAACCGGCGAAGACTATCCGCCTGATTCTCGGTCTGGACGAAGAGACCAACTGGGAAGGCATGCAGTACTATCTTTCGCGTGTGAAAGACCTGCCGGACTGCGGCTTCACGCCGGACGGCGATTTCCCGGTCATTCACGCGGAGATGGGGATCCTCGTTTTTGACATCGTCAAGAAGCTGCCGTCAGCCAGGGGCAAGGGCATTGAACTGAGTTCCATCAAAGGCGGAACGGCGGCGAATTCCGTTGCGGATCACGCACGCGCGGTCATCAACGATACGACGGGCACCGGGTACGGGTTCGTCAAGGAAATGATCGCGAACGCCCGCAAGGAGAAGGGCTGGAAGATCAACGGCAAAGGCGTCGGCAAGAGTTTTGAGATCTCGGTCGCCGGCGTGTCTGCTCACGGCGCGCATCCGGAGCGCGGGGTAAACGCGATCAGCATCCTGATGGATTTCCTCGGGGATCTGAATTTCCTGAACGACGGCGTGGCGGATTTCATCGATTTCTACAACCGCTGCATCGGGTACGACCTGCATGGAAAGAATCTCGGATGCTACATGGAAGACGAGCTTTCCGGCGGACTGGTCCTGAACGTGGGCATGATCGAAGTGGACCGCCAGACGGCGAAGATCACGGTGAACGTGCGCTATCCGGTGACCTGCGAAGGGGAAGACGTGTATGAGAAGATGCTGCCGGTGATGACCCGGTACAACATGGGGATCGTGAAAGGCAAGCATCAGTGGCCTTTGCATGTGGCAAAAGACAGTCACCTGATTTCGGTGCTGATGGAGATCTACCGCAAGCACACGGGCGATACGGAAAGCCAGCCGCTGGTGATCGGCGGCGGGACGTACGCCAGGGCGATGGACAACATCGTAGCTTTCGGGGCGCGGTTCCCGGATCAGGAGGAACTGGGGCACCAGAAGAACGAGCGCATTTCCGTGGATGAGCTGATGAAACTGGCGAAGATTTACGCTGAAGCGGCCTATGAATTATCTAAAGTCGAAGTATAACAGCAGAAGAACATTTATCAAGGTACTGTCCTGCGCGATCGCGTTCAACTTGCTGCTGGTCGGAGCGCTGGTGTTTGTTGAAATCAGTGTCAAAGACATCACGGTCACCGTCAACGGCAAGACCGCCCAGTACAAGACCACGAAGCAGTCGGTCGACAAGATGCTGAATGGCTGGCAAGTCGATCTGGACAAAAAGGACGTGGTCGACCCGGGCAAGAAGGCGAAGCTGGAAGACGGCATGGATGTCAACATCAAGCTCTTTGAGGTGCAGAAAGAAACGGTCGAGGAGAAGACCAAGTTCGATACGACCGAGTCGTACACTTCTGAGATCATGGAGGGCGAATCGCGTGTCGTAAAGAAGGGCAAGAAGGGCATCGACGAGGTGACCTACAAGGTGACGTACCTTGGCGGTGAGGAGCAGAGCCGCAAGGAAATCGCGCGCAAGACCATCAAGGAGCCGGTCACCGAAGAGGTCGAGCTGGGCACAGCTGTCGCTTACAACGGCGAGAAGTACAGCAGGGTGCTCACGGTCGTTGCCACGGGCTATACGCACACCGGACACAGGACGGCGACCGGAACCTACCCGCACCGGGGGACCATGGCGGTCGACCGGGGCGTCATCGCGATGGGATCCTACGGGTATGTGCCGGGCTACGGCGCGGTGCACGCGGAGGATACGGGCGGCGCCATCCGGGGCAACCGGATCGATCTGTTCTTCGAAACGAGAGGGCAGGCGATCTCATGGGGCCGCCGGACCGTGCTGCTGTATATCAAATAGAAGCTTATCGTTCGAGCAAAGACTTTATTATTCAAGCAAAAACCCCGCAGTGAGCGGGGTTTTTTGATGGCGCTCTATATTGCATTCTTCATTGAAGGTGCTTGGCCAGCAGATCCGCGAAGAGCATGGCGTCTTCTTCCGAGGTGAAGATGGCGCGGGCGCTGACGTCGTTGCCGCCGCCTTTGCCTTTGTAGAAGTTGGCGTACTCCCGCACGAGCTGGCCGCACTTGATAGCTCCGTCGGAAACGAGAATGAAGGATGTTGCCGGCACGGAGTAGAGCAGGATCAGTTTGCCGCATGTCCGCTCGCTGCCCATGTATGCTTTGGCCATGTGGAAGGCGTCGTCCATGGAGAAGTGCTCCAGCCGGTGTACGACGACCGGCTCGTTTGCGCCGGAAGCGTCCGAAGCTTTTGCAAGCGCGGCGTCGAGGCCGGCACACTCGATATCCGTGAAGGCCTTCTTCAAGTGGAACAGATCGTTCTTTAACGATGCGATCGTCTCTTCCTGGGACGATATTTTTTTCGGGAAATCCTCGACGGAGCAGGAGTAGCGGTTGGACAGATCCGTCAGCATATCGTGCTTGAAATCGTAGTCCAGCAAAGCGCGCTGTCCCGCTTCAAAGTAGATCCGGAACATTTCTTTGTATTTCTCGACTTTGAAAATCTTGATCAGGCCGACCTGGCCGGCGGTGTTCGGGTGCGTTCCGCAGCAGGCCACGCAGTCCGCGGCGTTTTCGATGGAGCCGACGCAGACGATCGAGATGTCTTCGTCGAATGCCAGTTTTTTACGCAAAGGCAGTTTTTCCGCTTCTTCGCGGGAATCGAAACGCATGACTGTGACCGGCGCGTTGGACCAGACGACCTGGTTGGCTAGAAGCTCGCAGTGCAGGGCCGTCTCCATGGTGATCTCGGAAGGACGTGCCGCTTCCGGGTTCGTCGGTTCATCCTCGAGACTGATGTCGATGGTCATGTAATCCTCGCCCATGTGGAAGCCGCGGTTCACGCCGCCGCATTCCTGATAGAAGATGCCAGAGAGGATGTGTTCGCCGCAGTGGCGCTGCATGTTGTCAAAGCGCCGCGGCCAGTCGAGTTCGCATTCGACCTGATCGCCGGCCTTGAAAACGTCAATGCCGGAACCCTCGCCGCCTTCAACACGGATCGTATGGGCCACTTCATCGCCGCTTTCCTGCACATCGACGACGAGCGCCGAAACAGGTGCCCCGTCAGCAGGATCAACCAAAGTGATCCGCCCAATGTCGCAGCTCTGACCACCGCCTTCCGGGAAGAAGGCACTTTCTTTCAGAAAAACCAGGTCATTTTCCACGCGATCGACGGTTGTCTGCCAATTTTTTACATATACGTCGGTTTGATATAATTTTGTTGTCTTCATTTTTTCGTCACCTCGTGATAATAGCAAGTCTATGAGTAGAAGTTTAAGTCTGATAAGCAAAAAAGTCAAATTTATCGTTGTGAAACCCATGTAATGAGGAGTATAATAGCTGTGCACGTATTAGTTTGCGGTCTAATTTGGTAAAGAATAAAAAAATAACAATCTTGGGCAAGAACGTGTGAAAAACAGGGAAAACCGCGGAAATTCATGGGTTTGAGGCATTTTGCTTAATAATTGATAATAATGTTCGTCAAACCTGTGGATAATCAAGTATCAAAAATAAAACTTGACAAGTACAAGCGTTGAAATTTCAACAATAGTAAAAATTTGGTTATCCACAGAGGGTGTTGGATAAGATTGTATACAATCTCAGATTTTCTGTGGATAAACCCTCAAATGCCCAAAAAATACGGCATTTTGGATTGTTGAACCAAATATTTACAAAAAAGAACATCGGTTGACATAAAACCAAAAAAACACAGACATTCTCAACGGAGCGCGAAAAAAATGTTAAAAGAAAAAATCCTCTACAAAGATGAGCTGCCAATCAACGTGACAACAGCAAATATAACCGAATATCCGATCCATTTTCACGATGACATGGAAGTCGTCTATGTGCTGGAGGGCAACATCACCCTGCGCAACGGGTATTACACCTACAATCTGAAGCAGGGCGACATCTACATCATCAACGACCGTGAGATGCACAGCTTCGAGAGCACCGATGAGGACAACATGATCATGATGCTCCAGCTGGACCTGTCTTATTTCTCGCGCTACTACGACAACCTGCGGAACAACTTTTTCGTGACCGACATGGAGGACGACAGTGACGAGAGCATCGATGTACTGAAGAACATCCTGGCGAGGATCATGATGGAAGTCCTGCAGAAGGGCTACGGCTACGAGCACAAAGTCATCGAGAGCACTCACAATCTCATCGCGTGCCTCATGTCCAACTTCCAGTACTTCGTCATGGAGGACGGCAAGTTCAAGAACGAATCCAAGAACAAGGGCAACAAAATTCTCGCAGGCCGGCTCAACCGGATCACCGACTACATGTACGACAACTACAGCAGGAAGCTTACGCTGAGCGAGATTGCCGAGCGCGAGCACCTGAGCATCTATTACCTGTCCCATATAATAAAGGAAGCGACCGGACTCAGCTTCCAGGATCTGCTGAGCTACATCCGGGTGGAAGAATCCGAAAAGCTTTTGCTCGGCACCAATAAGAAAATCGGCGCGATCGCCGACGAAACGGGATTCTCGGCAGTCCGGTACTACATCAAGCACTTCGAGCACTGGTTCGGCATGCACCCGCTGGAATACCGCAAGAAATACATCGGCAAGATCATCAGCCGGGAAATCGAGGCCAAATACACGCTCTGCAGTCCGGCGAAAATCGAAGAAGCCATCCGCCACCAGGTCAAGGGCGTCTACGCGGATTACGCGGACAAGCTCCGGACCAAACCGATCATCGTCGACGTGGACGTGTACGATGATTACGCGGAAGTCAAGAAGGGCGAACCGGAACTTGCGGAAATCATGGACCGCGACGTCAACAGCGTGCTGGCGCGGCCTTACAAAATGCTCATGAGCATGAAGGAGAACCTCATCGCATCCGGCAGCAAATATGTCGTAACGACCAAGTGTCCGTTCCCGAGCGAGCTGAACAGCCTGAGCATCCTCGTGTACAATTTTGACGACAACATTTTCAAAGCGCTGAAGCGGGGCGGAACCGACAGCGACCTTCAGAAGCTGGTAAAAAGCTATGAAGGAGAGGCGGAATTTCTCATCCGCTGCACGGGCATGTCCGGGGAGTTCCGGATTCTCCGTTACCGGCTGGAGAGCGACATCATCCTCCGCCGGATCGAGGAAAAGAGCGGCGCCGCGGACGATATGCCGACCCGGGACGCGATGATCAGCAAAATTCTTACAGAGCCGATCATCAGCACCGCCACCCAAACCAGCTCCGACGCCATGAGCATCCGCACCATATTCAAAGGCATCGGCGCGGAACTCATCCTCATAGACAGCAAATAAGTACTTTTTTTAAGCAAAACGCTCATTGCAAAGGCAACCCAAAAAGCATAAAATAAATTTGCAGATAATTGCAAAAAATATTTGGTGAATATTTTGATATGGAGGTAACACTATGAAATTACTTATCATCGGAGCTGGCGGAGTAGGAACTTCAGCTGCAAAGATCATCGAGAGAGCCGGAGCAGACGGCGACTGGGCAGAAAAAGTCGTAGTAGCGGACTATGACCTGGCCAGAGCTGAAAAAGTAGCCAACGAAATCTGCGGCGGCGGCAAGTTCGTTCCTGCGCAGATCAACGCGATGGATCCTGAAAGCATCAAGGCAGTCGTTGAAGAACACGGATGCGACTTCGCAATGAACGCTTGCGATCCAAGAATGAACGAGACGATCTTCGACACATGCCTGGCGCTGAAAATCGGATATCTTGACTGTGCAATGACTCTGGGTACAGAGCACCCTGAGAAGCCTTATGAACTGTCCTACATCAAACTGGGCGACTATCAGTTCGCGAAGCAGAAGGAATGGGAAGCTTCCGGCAAGATCGCTGTTTGCGGATCCGGCGTAGAGCCAGGTATGGCTGACGTATTCGCAAAGTATGCAGCAGTACACCTCTTCGACAAGATCGACAGAGTAGACGTACGTGACGGCGACAACTATGGCAACACAGATTCCGACTTCGGATTCTCCGTATGGACGACCATCGAAGAATGCCTGCAGCCACCGGTCATCTGGGAAAAGAACGAAGAATTCCCAGAAGGGCACTGGTTCTGCACCGAGCCATTCTCAGAGCCTGAGATCTTCAACTTCCCTGGCGGCATCGGCGACGTAGAAGTTGTAAACGTAGAGCACGAAGAAGTACTCCTCGTTCCGAGAGAAATCGACTGCAACAGAGTTACATTCAAGTATGGCGTACCTAGAGAATTCAGAGCGAAGCTGCTGACCCTCCACGGATGGGGCCTCGACAACAAGAGAGACAAGATCAAGGTCGGCGACAGCGAGATCACACCGAGAGACTTTGTCTGCAAGGTCATCCCTTCACCGGTTGGCGCAACAGACGAAATGACCGGTAAAGGCTGCGCAGGTACTTGGGTAACCGGCTGGAAGGATGGCAAGTATAGATCCGTATACCTGTATCAGGTAGCAGACAACCAGGAATGCATCAAGAAGTACACCACGAACTCCGTCGTTGCTCAGACTGCAGTAGGTCCTGTCATCATGATGGAACTGATCGCGAAGGGCATCTGGAGCGAACCAGGCGCTTGGGGTCCGGAACACTTCGATCCAGATCCATTCGTCGAAAGACTGGCTAAGTATGAATTCCCGGCTGGAATCAAGGAAATGGATTCCGAATATGCTGACGAGCTGTCCGAAAAGGCGTTCCTGGAAGCAGTCAGCAAATAAACGCAAACAAATCCGAAGATAATTAGGCAGGGCCTAATCGGATAGTACAAATGTAAAAGCAGTAAAGAGACTGCCGCTTGTTGCGGCAGTCTCTTTTATTATTATGCAGGCAACTTTATGCAGGCAACTTTGATTCCATATGGCGGCCCTTTTCTTCGTATTGAGCTACCCACGTGATTCATCAATATGAGCCGGCGATGACCAAAAGGGTGCAACTTTAGTTGCTAACCAAACGTAATGCCACCGTTTCAGTAAGGATATTACAATCCTCCCTTCAGGTGCGAGGTATTATATTACAATAATGACATAATTTAACAATCACCGAAGAGTTTATGGTAGAATATTGGACAAGGAAGACATGAACAATAAAGGAGAAAGAACGAAATCCTCATATCTGAACAATAAGGTTGAAAAATGAGGGATTTGCGTAGCCTGAACCTTTGGAAATCGTTCATAATCCTCAAATCACATGCGATTAAGTAAATAATGCGGAGTATTGGCTCGATAGAGAGGCGTTGGGGGAGCCAAAAGCCTCAAAACAATTCAAGTTAGTTGTGAAATGTGGAATATGAAACCTAGATTCAGAGAGACAGCATGGTTATTCCTCACAAACGACTTGTTGGAATAATAAATGAGTAAAGCAGGTAGCGATAATCAAAAAAGATAAACAAGAAGCCAAACACAAGATACTAAAAGGGAATTAGGAAACTGGTAGGGTAAATGGATATCTATAGGGAACAGATGGAAAAAGTCAAATTAGAGATGATGCGCTTAAGTGATCAATGTGAAAGAGAATTGAGCATATTGCCGAAAGGCAATTTAACTCATCGCGTCAGGGGAGATGCGACATATTATCTTCAAGGGGTGCATCAAGACGGAAAACTGATAAGAAGAGGAATCAACAAAGAACCCGAGTTGGTTGCAAAGTTGGCAAGGAAGGATTATCTAATCAAGACTCAAAATGCAGTATCAAAGAATTTGACTTTATTGAACCGGATGTTAATGAATTACTGGCCATTGGATCCGGAGAGTCTGCTTCAACAAATGAGTCCAGCAGGGAAAACTGTTCCCGTCCAACAGATTCTTCAGGGGATGATTGATACGGATACGAATATCGATCAACGCATGAAACAACATCGGAAATGGGCACAGGCCAATTATCAGCAGAACACCTTTCGGCCAGAGGATAAGAAACATTTGACTTCATCTGGTATTTGGGTCAGATCCAAATCAGAGGTATTAATTGCAGAAAAACTGTTTGATTACGGCATTCCTTTTCGGTATGAGCAATTGATTCAGATAGACGGGCAATGGTATGCTCCTGATTTTACGATTCAAGACAGAGAGTTCGCATTGATTTATTGGGAACACGCTGGAATGATGGATGATCCAAAATATGTGAGAAACCACACCCTCAAAATGAGCAAGTATCAGTATGCGGGCATCGTTCCATGGAAGAATCTCATTGTCACATATGACAAGGATGATGGGGGTATTGACATGGAAGAAATCAATTTTTATATCCGCCACATTATACTAAAACGGCTGTAGCAGCTGAACTGCAATTTATTGACACCTAAATTGAATGGAATTACAATAACAGCATGGACAGCAAACGCATCGATATCATCGTTCCCTGCTATAACGAGGAACCGATCATAGAAGAATTTTTCGAGAACGTACAGGCTGTAGCGAAGCAGATCAACGAGAGCGGAGACTTCGCGAACAGCTATGATTTTAGTTACATTTTTATCGATGACGGGAGCACAGACGGGACGCTCGAGCAGATCAAGCTGTTGGCCGACCGAGGAGTTGAGGACCTGACTGCCGTCAAGTACATTTCTTTCAGCCGCAACTTCGGCAAAGAAGCGGCCATGTACGCCGGCATCAAGGCTTCTGCAAAAGGCCCTGAGGGCGGCAGCCCGAGTGATCTGGCGGTCATCATCGACGCGGACTTGCAGCACCCGCCGCAGCTGATTGCGGAAATGCTCCACAAGATGGAGGAAACGGGCTGCGATACCGTTGCCGCCAGACGCGTCAACCGCAAAGGCGAACCGAAACTGCGGAGTGCTTTCGCGCGATGCTTCTACAAGATCATGAACCGGTACTGCGACATCGAGATCGCAGACGGCGCGGTGGACTTCCGTCTGATGAACCACGCGATGGTGCAGGCCATCGCGGACATGCCGGAAACCCAGCGCTTCAGCAAAGGGCTTTTTGCATGGGTCGGATTCAACACCGAATGGGTCGAGTTCGAGAACGTGAAGCGGATCGCAGGAGAAAGCAAGTGGTCCGTGTGGAGGCTGACGAAATACGCCATCGACGGGTTTATTGATTTTGCGGATTCTCCGCTGAAATTCGTCGGTGCGTTTGGAGGCGTCATTGCCGTGGGATCAGCGATCTATCTGATCGTGGAGGTCGTCAAGGTCCTCGTGATGGGCAAGGACACGCCGGGTTACGCGTCGACCATCTGCCTGATCCTGTTCTTCGGTGGCATGATCATCCTGATCCTGGGCGTCATTGGAGAATACATCGGCCGCATGTACATGGAGACGAAGCGGCGGCCGGTCTATATAAAACGGGAGAGCAACATCGATTCCGAGGGCAAGATCGTCCCGGAAATCAAGGGCGCTCCAAAGAGAACCTTTTCTCCGGATATCGGAATCGGTGCGGACACCGAGATCGCTCTGGAGAACAACGCCGCAGACAATGAAGACGAAACCGAAGAATCTATTTCTGAATAACAGGCATGTCTATGCCGCTTTTTTCCTGCCGGTACTGATCGTGGTACTGGCTTTTGCTGTTACCGGCATTTATCCATTCGGCGACAGCCAGATCGCGATCATCGATATGTACCACCAGTACGTGCCGTTCCTGAGCGAACTGCAGAACAAGTTGCAGCACGGCGGAAGCCTGCTCTACACATGGAACGGCGCCGGCGGGTGCAACTTCTGGTGCCTGCTGGCGTACTACTGCGCGAGCCCGCTGAACCTGCTGCTTGTGCTGTTCCCGGCCAAACTGATTATGGAAGGGATCACCAGCGTGCTCCTGATCAAGATGGGACTGGCCGGCAGCTTCATGTGCTATTTTCTCACCAAGACCAACGCCCCGAAGGCAGAATCCGGTGCGGGCGAACAGCTTGCCCTGGATCTGGAAACGACTTCACTGATCGTTCCGTCCACGACATGTCCGCCCGCCGGTCTGTCCGAAGCGGCGCGCTGGCAGTTCACAGCACTCTCCAGTCTGTATGCGTTGAGCGCCTATGTCATGGGCTACTTCTGGTGCATCATGTGGATGGACGCCATCATGCTGCTGCCGCTCTGCATGCTGGGCCTTTCGCAGCTCATCGACGGCAAAAGCCCCGTTCTCTACACCGTCACGCTGGCGCTGATCATCGTCTGCAACTATTACATCGGGATCATGGTGTGCATCTTCATCGCCCTGTATTACCCGGTGATGTACTTCATCCACCACAAGGGCGCTGGTGCAAAATTCTGCGTCAAGACGACGGTGAAAGCAGCCGCCTACTCGGTGATCGCCGCCGGAATCTCGGCGTTCATGCTGCTGCCGACGTATTTCACCATGCAGAACACCTATTACATCTCCTCGGATCTGCCGGATCACTGGACGTTCCTGAACGATCCGCTGGATGTGGTGAACCAGGTACTTCCGGCGACACAGCTGACGTTCCGGGAAGGTCTGCCGAACCTCTACTGCGGCATGGCAACGGTCATCCTGTTCGTGCTGTTCCTGGTCAACAACAGGGTGCCTTTGCGGGAGAAGATCCTCAACGGCGCGTTTCTGGTATTCCTGTTTTTCAGTCTGAACGTCAACTATCTGGACTACTTCTGGCATGGGTGCCATTTCCCGAATCAGTTGCCGTTCCGATATTCCTTTGTCGCATGCTTCCTGCTCGTCGCCATCGCCGGCAGGAGCCTGTCACTGATCGACGCGATCCGGCCGAAGGTCATTCTGGCCATCATCGCGGTGGGAACCGGTTACTATCTGATTGCGAACAAGATCCTGACGGACAAGCTGGACGACACGAACGTGTTCTTCTATTTCGGGATCGCGGCACTGGCCGCCTATGGCATTTTGCTGGTTCTCTGGCGCAACAAGAAGATTGGCGCGCTGGCCTTTACCCTGATGCTGCTGGTGTTCGTGACGGGAGAACTGTCAGTGAACACGATCCTCTCGTTTGAAAAGACCGGGAACACGACGCGGTCGCTGTTCTTTGAGAATGCCGAGGACATCGAAACGCTCGTGGGAAGGGTGAACGGGGAAGCCTTCGCGCGGACCGAACTGAATAAAAACAATACGCTGAACAGCCCGGCGCTGTATCATTACAAAGGGCTGTCGCAGTTCTCCTCGTCGATCAATTCCAACTTGACGAGCTTTATGGAGGACATGGGCTTCGAAGGATCGCCGGCGAAGAACCGGACCAATTACAATCCGAAAGATCCGGTGTCCAACGCGCTGTTCGGCGTGAAATATCTGATTGCCAAGAGCGGGCCGCTGCGCGACAGCGACTTCACACAGATCGCCAAATCGGGCAGCTCGCGGCTCTACGAGAACAACTACCCGCTGTCTGTGGGATATCTGCTTCCGGACAGCATCCGCCTGTGGGATGTGTACAGCACCAATCCGTTCAACAACCTCGAGGATTACGTGCGGACCGCTACAAACGGCGAGTGCAATAGACTGTTCCACGCGGTCAACGGGTACAAAGTCACCGCATCCGACATGATCTTTACGGACGAGAAATACGGGCAGGTGAACGCGGAAGTCAAGAGCCTTTCCGCGACGGGCGAAATCACTCTGCGGTACCGGGCGGACCGGACCTGCAAACACTACGTATACGTGGAAGTGGACAACGCGGAGTCCATTACAGTTGAACGCAAAAACTCCGCGAACGATATCGATGTCCGCGAAGACAGTGGTTCCATCATCAACATCGGGAAGGTGAAGAAAGGGGAGAAGTTCAAGATTCACATCGTTTTCGAGCCGGGTAAGGACGGCACGATCTACAGCTACGTCCGCACGCTGAACCAGCGCGTTTGGGACAAAGCTTACGGGATGATGTCCAGCGACATGCTGAACATCACGCAGTACACCGACCGCAGTATCACCGGCCATATCGACGCGACCAAAGACGGGATCCTCGTTCTGTCGATACCGTATGAACAGGGCTGGACGCTAAAAGTGGACGGCAAGGGAAGGACCATCTCTGAACAGATCGGTGATGTGTGGATCACGACGGATCTGACGAGGGGAAGCCACGAGATCGAACTGGTCTTCCTGCCGCCGGGATTGAAAGCAGGCATCCTGATTTCAATCGTCTCGATTCTGCTGCTCGCGGCGCTGGAGCTGCTGTTCCGCCGGCGCAGAGCGCGAATCGACGCGGCAGATTCAGCCGCGCCAGAGGAGGACGAGCCGCTCAATGACGTCTTCGATCTGCCCTAACGGAATCTGATTGTAATAGAAGATCAGATTCGACACATACCCATCCTTCACGGAGGAACTATTCAGAACCACCAGAGGAAGTCCTGTCGACAGGGCTTCCTTTTTCAATTGCAGCCCGGTCTTTTTCGAGCGGACGCGCAGCGGGATGTTGATGCCCGACGCGGTGTCCGTCGTTTCCACGAAATCCGGCGCATACTTACGGAACGCTTCCGTGACCCGGGTCAGCTTCTGCGAATACAGCTTGCGGATCTTCTTGATATGCGTCTGGTAATATCCCGTCTCCATGAACATCGCCAGCGTCAACTGCTCCATTTTCGAGCAGGTCTGCGAGTAATCCTTCACAATCGCGGCGAAGACTTTTGCAAAGGCTTCGGGGAGGACCATGTAGCTGATTCGGACGGCGGCGAACAGGGTACTCGAAAACGACCCCAGATAGATAACGCGCTCATGCTCGTCGAGGCTTTTGAGCGGAGGAATCGGGCGGCCGAAATAGCGGAGCTCGCTGTCATAGTCGTCCTCGATGATGACGCTGTCGTTGGCTTCGGCCCAGTGCAGCAGCTCGTAGCGCCGGCCGATCGGCATGACCGAACCGGTGAAGGCGTTGTTCGACGGGCTGACGTAAGCGGCGGCGCGGATGTTGGCCGGAAGTTTTTCGATGGCCAGTCCGTCCGAGGCGACTTTGACCGGCGTGATCGCGAAGCCCCGGTCGCGGAAGGTGTTGCGGACTGGGAGATACCCCGGATCCTCCAAAGCGACGTGGTCGATGGACAGTTTCCGGAGAAGCGTCGCCAGCTGTCCGGTGATCTGCTGGGTGCCGGCGCCGATGACGATCTGGTCCGGCCGGCAGGAAACGCCGCGGGACAGATAGAGGTATTTGGAGATCTCCGTGCGCAGCCCGGCTTCCCCCTGGGGATCGCCCTCGACGAGAAGCGCCGGGGAGAATTCGTTGAGAATTTTGTTCATGCATTTCTTCCACTTGTTGAAATCAAAGCATTCCGGGTCATACTGCAGTTCCGGGACCTCCGATTCGATGGCGTCTTCCAGCGTGGACAATTTTTGCGACAAAACCTCCTGTGTTTCGGGTACAGTTTGACGGCCGCCGGAAAAAACGCGGCTGACGTAATAGCCGGAATTGGCTTTGCTGTATATATAGCCCTCCACAAGAAGCTGATTGTAGGACTGCTCAATGGTCGTAATGCTCAAACCCGTTGATTTTGCAAGGTTTCTGAGGGATGGGAGCTTTTCACCTTCCTGGATTTCACCGGCGAGGATCGCCGCCTTGATGTAATCATATAACTGCATGTAGTAGGGCTGTTTTCTCTGCTCATCGAACACCGGAACGAGGGCTTTCATAACGTGATCTCCTTACTGTACTTATTAAAAAAAATATTTTTGTCTATTTAATTATATACAATAATCGTTTAACATAGTATACAGCAAACAGAATCACTTGAAAAGGAGGTTTAATTATGCAGACAAATTTTGAAACCTCGAAAACATCAAAACTAGTGATGACTGCCATGACTATGTGCATGATCATGGTGGCGATATTTCTGTTCCGTGTCCCGATTCCGTTTACGCAGGGATATGTGAATCTGAGTGACGCCATCATCTTTATCGGAATAATGGTTTTAGGCTGGAAATACGGAGCGGCCGCTGCGGCGCTCGGCAGCATGCTGGGCGATATTCTGGGCGGCTTTGCCATGTGGGCGCCGTGGACCTTTGCGATCAAAGGCGGCATGGCGATCATAGCGGGACTCCTGATCTGCAGCCTTTGCAAGAAAGAGCACCTGTCGGATCGCGCGTTCGTAGCGCTGGAGATCCTGGCGATGGTCGCGGGAGGCCTGTTCATGACGGCCGGTTACTTTGTCGGCGAAGGCATCATGTACGGCAACTGGGTCGTCGCCGCGCTGGGCGTGCCGTGGAATCTCTGTCAGTTCGCCGTCGGCATCATGCTGGCGCTGGTCCTGACCGAGGCACTCAAGAAGACCGCATTCCGGAAATACTTTATCTACAGGAAACGAGTTGGTTAAATGAAAAAACTAGTGGTAGGAAACCTGGAGCTGGATATGGGCAGACCAAAGGTCGCCGTTCCGCTCACCGGGAAAACACATGAAGAAATCATCGAGCAGTGTAAAAAGCTGCTCGATTTGCCGTGCGACATTATTGAATGGCGCGTGGACTTTTTTCTGGATAATATCGAGGACCTCGAGCGCAAACTCGCCATCGATGAAGTGCATGCGGAAGTGATCCGCATCCTGGACGACATCGATTACATCACGGGCAGCATGCCGGTGATCTTCACCGTCCGAAGCAAAAGCCAGGGCGGTCGCTGCACGCTGAACAAAGAGCAGGTCTATGACCTGAACAGCCTGGCGGCGCAGTCGCAGCTCGTCAAGTTCGTCGATGTGGAACTGTTCGATGACCACAACAAGGTGGTCCGCGACGTCATCGTCGGGCATGTGGATGACATCCACAGTTTCGGCTGCAAAGTCATCATGTCGTTCCATGATTTCAAGTCGATGCCGAAGAGCGAAGAGATTCTCAATATCGTGGATGTCATGCGCAGTTTCGGCGCCGACATCGCGAAGGTCGTGGCCTTTGCGCACAACAAGAAAGACGCCGTGAACATGATCAAATGTTCCAATACGCTGACACAGGGCGACAAGGATCCGGTCATCCTGATCGGTATGGGCAAGAATGGTCTGCTGACGCGGATCATCGGCGGCCAGTACGGATCGGCGATCACGTTCGCGTCGCTGGAAGAAACGACCGCACATGGACAGATGGATGTCAAGACCGTCCATCGTCTGTTGGATGAATACTATACGGCATGAACTATTTCGAAGCAAAAAATCTGGTATTCGACTACGTAAAAAGTGATGAGAACGGTCTCGTCACCACAAACAGGGCACTGGATGGCTTGAACTTCGTCATCGAAAAGGGCAAGTTCACAGCGATCATCGGGCAGAACGGTTCCGGCAAGTCCACTCTTGCCAAGAACATGAACGCGCTGCTGGTGCCGACGGAGGGAACCATGCTGGTGGACGGCATGGATACTTGTGATGCGGAAAATACCTGGAAGGTGCGCCAGCGCGTCGCGATGGTCTTCCAGAATCCGGACAACCAGATCGTCTCCGCCATCGTTGAAGACGACGTGGCCTTCGGACCGGAGACCCTCGGCATCGATCCGGACGAGATCCGCGTGCGGGTCGACGAAGCGCTCATGGGCGTTGAGATGATCGACTACAAGAAGAAAGCGCCGCACCTGCTTTCCGGCGGGCAAAAGCAGCGGATCGCCATTGCCGGCGCCGTCGCCATGCAGCCGGAGTGCATCGTCTTTGACGAACCGACCGCGATGCTGGACCCGAAAGGCCGCCAGGAAGTCCTGAAGGTCATCGGCCAGCTCAATGCCAAGGGCATCACGACGGTCCTGATCACGCACTTTATGGAGGAAGCGGCTCTGGCGGACAAGATCATCGTCCTTGACGGCGGCAGGATCCAGATGGAAGGAACTCCGGTCGAGGTGTTCCGCCGGGCAGATGAACTGAAGGCGCTGTCCCTTGGCGTGCCGCCAGCCGTGGAACTGGGACTGGAGTTGAAAGAGCGGGGCATCGACGCTCCGGACGACATCATGACGATCGATGAAATGGTGGATTATCTATGTCAATAGAAGTACGCAACCTGACACATGTATATAGCGAGGGAATGCCGCACGAGTCGCTCGCCCTGGACGATATCAGTTTCCGGGTCGAAGACGGCGAGTTCGTCGGCATCATCGGACACACCGGGAGCGGCAAGTCGACGCTGCTGCAGCACCTGAACGGGCTGCTCAAACCGAAGTCCGGATCCATTATCATTGACGGCACGGACATCACGTCGCCGGGTGTTTCCATGCGCGAGATCCGCTGCAAGGTGGGTCTGGTGTTCCAGTATCCGGAGTACCAGCTCTTTGAAGAGACCGTGGCCAAGGACGTGGCTTTCGGACCGTCCAACCTGGGCCTTTCACAGGAAGAGATAGACGCCCGCGTCGAAGAAGCGATCCGGCTGGTCGGCCTCGACTACGAGCGGCTCAAAGACGTTTCGCCGTTCGAACTGTCCGGCGGGCAAAAGCGGCGTGTCGCCATCGCCGGCGTTATCGCCATGAAGCCGCAGGCACTGATCCTGGACGAACCGACGGCGGGCCTCAATCCAAAGGCCCACGCCGACATCCTCGATATGGTCAACACGATCCACCGGACCGAAAGCAACATCATCCTCTTTGTTTCCCACAACATGAACGACATCGCCCGGATGTCCGACCGAATCCTGGTCATGGATCACGGAAGGCTGGCCATGAACGGCACGCCGGAAGAAGTCTTCACCCGGGAAGAGGAACTGAAACAGATGGGACTGGCCCTTCCGGACGCCATGGAACTCACCATGCGGCTCCGCCGAAAGGGCATGAATATAGAGCAGAACTGCCTGGAGATCAGCGCACTGGCCGACGCCATCGCGCAGCTCCGGGGATAACGACAAGGCATGATTCGGGACATCACACTGGGACAATACTATCCGGGGAATTCGTGGGTACATAAACTCGACCCGCGCCTCAAGATCATCGCAACGCTGCTGTACATAGTGGCGCTGTTTGTGGTGCACGATTTCATCGGATTCGCGATTGCCTTCCTGGCACTGGCGGTGGTGATCGCCATTTCCAGAGTGCCTTTGAAGTTCATTCTCAAAGGCCTGAAGCCGGTGTTCATCATCATCGTGTTCACCTTGATGGTCAACCTGTTCATGGTCAAGGGCGACATCCTGGTGCAGTTCTGGATCTTTCACATCACGAGACAGGGGCTGCGGATGGCTGCCTTCATGGGCATCCGTCTGGTATTGCTCATCATCGGCTCGTCCGTGCTGACGCTGACGACCCGGCCGATTGGGCTGACCGACGGCATCGAAGCGCTGCTGTCCCCATTCAAAAAGATCGGCGTGCCGGCCCACGAACTGGCGATGATGATGACCATCGCGCTCCGTTTCATCCCGACGCTGCTCGAAGAGACGGACAAGATCATCAAAGCCCAGCAGGCCCGCGGCGCGGACTTCGAAAGCGGGAACATTCTCCGCCGGGCCAAAGCGCTCATTCCGATCCTGGTGCCTTTGTTCATCAGTGCCTTCCGGATCGCGCAGGATCTGGCGATGGCCATGGAGGCCAGGTGCTACGGCAGCGGCATCAAGCGGACGCGCATGAACGCAATGAAATTCGCGAAACGCGATCTGGTTGGAGGAATTTTGCTCGTCGCGTTCCTGGCCATCATCGTGTTAGAACGCGTGCTGATATGAGGCGGAAGAAGCGGAACGTGAGGGAAACGGCATGAGACAGCGAAAAGCAAAAGATATGGAAGCGCGGCTGGCCAGCTTGAGCGACCTGCTGGTGGCAGGCCCGTCACCGGACGCGTGGGACGCCGCTTTCGGACGCGCGGCCAACAACGATGCACCGCGCGACCTCTATCTCGAGATCGGTTGCGGCAAAGGCCAGTTCATCATAGAGAAAGCGATCGCCGATCCGGGCAGCGACTACCTCGCCATAGAAGGGCAGGAGACCGTGATCCTGCGGGCACTGGAAAAAACGCGGGCCGCCACCGGACAGCCGGTGATCAACGACAAGCTCGCGATTGCGGAGACAGAGCGGGAGATCCCGAATCTGAAATTCGCCTGCACCTTCGTGGAAAACATGGCGGAGCTGTTCCGGGAGAACCAGCTTTCCGGGATCTACCTGAACTTCAGCGATCCATGGCCGAAGGCGCGGCACGCGAAACGCCGCCTGACCTACCGGGAACGATTGCTGGATTACGCGTGGGCGCTGCGGGACGGCGGATTCATCGAGATCAAGACCGACAACGACGGGCTCTTCGACTTCACGCTGGAAGAGATTGAGGCCGTCAATCTGGAAATCGCGGAGCAGACGCGCGACCTCCACAACAGCGACTTCGAATCGAAACATTTCATGACCGAATACGAAGAGAAGTTCGCCGCCACCGGCAAGAACATCAATTACGTCAAAGTTATCGTCCGGAAGTGAGACCTTCCGGATAATGTGAAGAATGCAGAGGAGAGAACAGTGGGAGAATTCATTTTAGCCAGAGGAAATGGCAGACACATTCCGCAGGAAGACAAGATCTTCGGGATCAGCAACCGGGCCAAGGCGGCCATCGCCGAAAAAGGCTACGATAAAGTCGTCAACGGTACCATCGGGGCTTTGCTCGATAACGATGGAAATCTGGTCGTGCTGGAGTCCGTCGACAAGGTATTCAAGGAACTGGCCCCGACGGACTATGCAGAGTACGCGCCGATCGGCGGCATCAAGCCGTTTCGTGAATACGTCCAAAAAGCGGCGTTCGGGAACCGCGCGCCAAAGGGCTTCAAGGAAGCCGTTGCGACACCGGGCGGCACCGGATCGCTGCGGAACACCGTCGCCAACTATTCCGATGTCGGCGATCAGATCCTGACCAGCGACTGGCACTGGGCCCCGTACAACACCATCGCGGGAGAAATCGGCCGTAGCGTCGCGACCTTCGAACTGTTCACAGAAGACGGCAAGTTCAACATCGCGTCGTTCCGCGCAAAATCCTCTGAGCTTCTCGCGAAGCAGGAGAGTCTGGTCATCATCCTGAACACGCCGGCCCACAACCCGACGGGATACTCGCTGACGGTGGAAGACTGGGAGAACGTCATCGAAGCGCTTTGCGAGGAAGCGGAATGCGGGAAAACCATCTCGCTGCTCATCGACGTGGCGTACATCGATTTCGCGGGCGACGAAGACGAGTACCGGAGATTCCTTCCGCTGCTCGAGCGGCTGCCGGAGAACGTGATCAGCATCGTAGCGTACTCGCTGAGCAAGACCTTCACACTGTATGGAACGCGCTGCGGCGCGATGATCTGTGTCGCTAAAACACAGGAAATCGCCGATGAATTCAGACGCGTCTGCGAATACTCGTCCCGTGGATCCTGGTCGAACACCGCCAGAATCGCACAGGTCATCCTGTCGAAGATCTACAGCGATCCGGAGCTTTTGCGGCTGGTAGACGAAGAGCGCGCGAAATACCGGAACATGCTGCTCGCCAGAGGCAAAGCCTTCAGCGAAGCGGCCAAAGAGTGCGGTCTGGAGATCGTTCCGTACGACGCGGGATTCTTCATCAGCGTTCCGTGCGACGATCCGGACAAGTACAGCAAAATTCTCGAAGCCGAAGACGTCTTCCTCGTGCCGCTGGCAAAGGGCCTCCGTATCTCGGTCGCCTCGGTGTCGGAAGACAAGTGCCGGACCCTGCCGGCGATCATCAAACACGCGATGGAAAAATAGAGGCAATTTCATAAACTGGGCAGAACAAACTGGAAAATATTGGTTGACAATATTTTCCAGTTTTTGGTATAATGACTCCTGAAAGAGGTAATGCGCAGTACATGCGCGGAAAGGAGATCAATGAAATGCCAACAAATTATGATGACAGGCCAGTCAGCTTCGAAATCTTAGAAGAGATCGGAGTGCTCAGCACGTATTCGACCGGATGGGCGAAAGAACTCAATCTAGTCAGTTGGAATGGGGGACAGCCACGCTACGATATCAGAGATTGGGATCCCCAGCACAGGCGGATGTCCAGAGGCATCACCCTTCAGGAACAGGAGATGCGCACGCTGGTCGACAGCTTGAGGAGACGTCGCAATGGGGCACATTCATCCAGAGCGCCGCAAGCCACACCGCCGCGTCCACAGGAGGCGCCGCTGGGACATATGGCAAACAGACCGCCGGAGCGTACGGTAAACGCCCCACTGGAAGCAGATGCGGAAAGCTCCGCTCCGTTGGAAGCAGATCCGGAAAACACCGCTCCGTTGGAAACCGATCCGATGCAGGCGGGAAGCGGCGACATGTCGGTCGCCGAGCATCTGTCTGATGCAGAGGATCTCTGTGCCGACGAAGTCGATGAAGCAGAAGAAACGGAAGAAAGATTTTAAAGCGAACGCCCTTACGCAAAGGGCATATGTACACCGCACGAAACAATAGAAACGGCACGGCTTACAGTATATTAAAGCCGTGCCGTTTTATTGGCGAATATTGCGGCTCTATGGTATACTTTAAAGTACTGTAAAAAATCCACAACAAAGAGGTAACACACTATGTTATTAAAAGTAAAAATAGAGAAGAACCGTTATAAAAGAATCGACGTGGATCCGAAGACAACGCTGGAAGAAATCGCAAAAGAATTCCAGAAGGATCGTCCATACCGGATCCTGCTGGCCAGGGTCAACGGCGATGACCGGGAACTGATCGACACGGTCGAGCAGGTCGTCTGGGATACCCCGGGCGACGAGCTGTTCGTCGACTTCCTCGACATGCGGACACACAGTGCGGATATCATGTACCAGCGCGGTCTTTCCATGATCTATCTGAAGGCCGTCCGGGACCTGTTCGACGCGGAAGCCGTCATCGACAACACGCTGAACAAAGGCTTCTACACGAAAGTCCGTCTCGGCCGTGATCTGAGCGATGAGGACGTGGAGAAAATCGAAGCGCGCATGCGCCAGATCGTAGCGGACGACCTGCCGATCAAGCGCATATACATGTCAAAGAAAGACGGCATCCAGTGCTGGAAAGAAGAAGGCTACGAGCGCAAGGCGGGCATGCTGGAAAACATCATGGACGAACAGTTCCGGCCGGTGTTCTACGAACTGGATGGATACACCAACTACTTCTTCGGTCCGATGGTTCCATCCACTGGATACATCGAAGTGTTCGAACTGAAGAAATACGACGAGCGCGGCCTGCTGCTCCGCTTCCCGTACCACGGCAAGCCGGATGAACTGCCGGAATACGTCAACGACCGGCTGATCTACGAAGCGTTCCGGGAGACCCACGACTGGCTGGCACTGCTCAAGTCGCAGTACCTGGATGATTTCAACAAGATCGTCAAGAACGGCGGCGTCAAAGAGCTGATTCTGCTCTCGGAAGCTTTGCATGAGAAAAAGGTCGCCGAGATCGCCGACGAGATCACGAGAAGGGGCAAGCGGATCGTGCTGATCGCAGGTCCGTCATCCTCCGGGAAGACGACCTTCGCAAGACGGCTCTGCATTCAGTTGCGGGTCAACGGACTGCAGCCGCTTTACATGGGTACCGATGACTACTTCGTCGAGCGGGTCGATACGCCGAAGGACGAAGAAGGCAACTACAATTACGAAGGGCTGGACGCAATCGACATCGACCTGTTCAACAGCAACATGAACGACCTGCTTGCCGGCAAACAGGTAGACCTGCCGGAATTCGACTTCATCAAAGGCGTCAAGCATTTCGGCCGACGCATCACGTCCATCAAGGACAACCAGCCGATCGTCATCGAAGGGATCCACGCGCTCAACAACAAACTGACCGAGCAAATCGCGGACGAACACAAATACAAGATCTACATCAGCCCGCTGACGCAGATGAACATCGACATCCACAACCGCGTCCCGTCCACCGACGGCCGGATGCTGCGCCGGATGGTTCGCGATTTCAAATACCGGAACCACAGTGCCGCCGAGACCATCGAGCTTTGGCCAAAGGTCCGCGCGGGCGAGAACGAAAATATATTCCCGTACACCAACGAAGCGAACGTGCTGTTCAATTCCAACCTTTGCTACGAGACAGCGCTCCTGAAGAAGTACGCCGAGCCGCTTCTCAAACAGATCAACCCGGGCTCCCCGCAGTACAGCGAAGCGCAAAGGCTTTTGGAGTTCCTCAAGTTCTATGAGGTGATCGAAGAAGAACAGTACGTGCCGAACAATTCGATCATGCGGGAGTTCATCGGTGGCAGCGTATTCACGGAATAAAAAATCAACGGAGAAACACATGATAGCAGTTATTGGCGGAATAAAGATAAAAATCGAGATCAAGATGAAACTGCCGGAGGCGCCGAAACAGGACAACTGGGCGGCGCAGCTGGAGAAGGAACTCCAGCAGGAGGATGCCTTTGAAGCCATGCAGGCGCAGATGCGCGCCGAGCAGCAGCGGTTCTGGCAAGGCGACGGGAATAACCAGCAGACCGGGATAATGGGGCAGGTCTCCATGACCAACGGCGATGAGGACGAAATCACCGTCACCAGCAGCGGCTGCGCGCTCAATGTCGCCAAGCACCTTGCCGGCATGGGTGATGAAGTGCGTCTGATCACCGTGATAGGAACGGATCCTCTTGGCCTGGCGGTCCGCGAAGAGATCCGTGCCCACGGCATCGATACCGCGTTGGTTCGCCGGATCGACGGGCAGACCCCGGTGCATTTTGAGGTTAAGAATTTTGCAGGCGAAGTCGAATTCGCACGGGCCGGCGAAGCACTCCACAAAGAACTTTCCCCACAGCAGATCGACGCTGCCGGGGAGACCCTCGCAAAAGCCGACGCCATCCTGATCGACGGCAGCCTTCCGCAGGAGACCATGCAGTACATCACCGAGAAGTACGGTGACAAGACCAAGATCTTCTTCGACCCGGCGTCACGTGCGGGCGGCGCGAAGGTGTGCGGCGAGGACGAGACCGGACGCGCCATCCTGCAAAAGCTCTATTGCGTCCTTCCGGGACGGGTGGAGGCCGAGAAGATGGCTCACATGATCATCCTCGGACCGGATCAGCTGCAAGCGGCCGCCAACTATTTCGCGGAATGCGGCGTGCGGAAATCGATCATTACGATCAAAGGCGGCGGTATCTATTACATGGATGCCGACGATGAAGAAGGCAAATCCGTCCGTCCGAACCGGGTGCTCCGTTTCGCGGAGACCACCGGCGCGGGCGATGTCGTGTCCGCGACCGTGATCCACGAGATGCTGGAGGGCGCCGATCTGAGAGGCGCCGTTGAAGCGGCCATGGCGGCAGCGGCAGAGTTCCTTGCCGAACTGCCGGATGAGCGGCCGTACTAAATAGATAAGTGGAATCTAAACGAACGCATAAAGGAGGAACAGCGATGTTACCAGATAACGTAAAGAAAGCGAATAAAGTCAAGATCGAGACCGTCATCAAGGCGCTCGAGAGAAGAGGAATGAAGGGTTATTATGCTGAGGACGGCGAAGACGCCCTCGCGCAGATCCTCGCCATGATCCCGGAAGGCTCGTCTGTCGGCCGGGGCGGCTCCGAAACGTTGAACCAGATCGGCGTTTTTGAAGCGCTGCATGAAGGCAATTACACTTGTTATGAGCCATTCAAAGAACCGGATCCGGTCAAGGGCAAGCAGATCCGCCGCGCGATTTTTTCCGCGGACTTCATGCTGACCAGCGCCAACGCCGTGACGATGGACGGTGAGATCGTCAACATCGACGGCACGGGCAACCGTATGGCGGCCGTGATTTGGGGACCGGACAAAGTCCTCTATGTGGTCGGCGCCAACAAGCTGGTCGGATCGCTGGATGAAGCGGAAGCCCGGATCAAGTCCGATGCCTGTCCGCCGAACTGCATCCGCCTGGCCAAGAAGACGCCTTGCGCCGCAACGGGCAAATGCGGCAATTGCCTGTCACCGGGCAATACGGTATGCTGCCACACGGTCGTAACGCGCTTCAATTCTGTCGAAGACCGCGTCCACGTCATCTTCGTCAACGAGAATCTGGGATTCTAACAATCTGATCTATGCTCAGCAGTTTCTATTCCGGCGTCATCAAATACAGGAAGATCATCTTTCTCATATTTATCGCGGCAGCGATCGCAGGGGCTTTGATGAAGCCCCTTGTTGGCGTGAACTACGATATGAAGGATTACCTGCCGGAAGAAACTCCGTCGACACAGGCCATGAAGGTCATGACGGACGAGTTCGGCGGGAGCATGCCGAACGCCCGCGTCATGGTCAAGGACGTGACCGTTCGCGAGGCGAGGCAGTATAAAGAGAAAATCGAAAACGTGGATGGCGTCGAGGAAGTATCATGGGTGGATGACGCCAACCTTCTGGCGAACATGCCGATGTCCTTCACCGACAACGACACGCTGAGCAACTATTTCATTTGGAACGAAGACGGGAAAACGGGCAGTGCCCTCATGATCGTCACCATCGATAAAAACAAGCGGCTGTCCGCCGTTGCGCAGATCCGTGAAATCGTCGGCGACGACAACTGCATGACCGGCGACGCCGTATCCACCGCCGTCGCCACCGAATCGACCGTCAAAGAAATCGCCAAGACAGCCGCCGTATCGGTGCTGCTGGTTCTGCTGATCCTCGTACTGACGACCATGTCATGGCTGGAACCGATTATCATTCTGGCCGGGATCGGCGTGGCGATCATCATCAATAACGGAACGAATCTGATCTTCGGGGAAGTCTCGTTCGTTACCAACGCTTCCGGAAGCATCCTGCAGTTGGCGGTGTCGCTGGACTATTCCGTGTTTCTCATCCACCGGTTCGAGGAATGCCGCCAGAACAAACCGCTGGAAGAGGCCATGGTCGAAGCACTTTGCAAAAGCACCAGTTCCATCGCGTCCAGCGGCCTGACGACCGTCATCGGTTTCATGGCGCTGATCCTCATGCGGTTCCAGATCGGACCGGATATGGGGCTCGCGCTGGCGAAGGGCGTCGTCATCAGCCTGATCACGGTGTTCACGTTCACCCCGGCGATGATCCTGATGCTCAGCAAGTGGACGGACAAGACGCGGCACAAGCGCTTCCTGCCGGACTTCAGTATATTCGGGCGGCTCGTGAAGAAAGTCATGATCCCGGCCGTGGTCGTTTTTGCGGTGGCCATCGTGCCGGCGTTCGTGCTGGCCAATCACAATGACTATTACTTCGGGGCATCGCACATCTTCGGGCCGGGGACGCAGGTCGGTGACGACAAAGAAGAAATCAGCGAAGTCTTTGGAACGAAAGACACCTATGCGATTCTGGTCCCAAAAGGTCATCACCACCAAGAAAAAGAACTGATCCAACAGCTCAAAGCCGTCCCGGAGATCAAAGAAATCAAATCCTATGGGGAGACGCTCAGTTCGGTCATTCCGAGCAATGTCATGCCGAACAGCATCGGCGAACTTCTCATATCTGACAAATATTCGCGGATCGTACTGACCGTGGAAGCGGAGTACGAAGGTGAAGATACATTTGCTCTGGTTCAGGAACTGCGCGAGATCTGTCACGATGTCTACGGCAACGACTATTACCTCGCCGGCGAAGGCGTCAGCACGTACGATCTGATGGATACCGTCACCTCCGACATGCTGAAGATCAACCTGGCCGCAGTGCTGGCCGTATTCCTGATCCTCATGATCATGTTCCGGAAATTGCTGTTGCCGCTTCTTCTGGTGGCGAGTATCGAATCCGCGATCTGGATCAACGTGGCGATTCCGTGCGTCATCGGGCATCCCGTCTTTTATATCGCATACCTGATCATCAGTTCCGTACAGCTGGGCGCGACCGTGGACTACGCCATCCTGCTGACCAACCGCTACCGGGAGAACCGGCTGACGATGGAGAAGCAGGAGGCGGTCATCGAAACCATCCGCAACGTGACCGCGTCGATCTGCACATCCGGCAGCGCGCTGATCATCGTCGGTTTCCTGATGGGCTTCCTGTCATCCCACGGAATCCTGGCGCAGCTCGGCATCTTCATCGGCCGGGGCGCCATCTGCTCGCTGCTCATCGTATTTCTGGTTCTGCCGGGCCTGCTCTACATCTTCGACCGGTACGTGGTCACCAAGCCGCATAACAATGCAAAACCCTGAATTTGGAGGGTGACTCAAGGTAATGATAATACCTCAAAATTTATATTCATTGATAGAGCAAAATTGTAAGCAAAAATGGCAGATAAATACGGTCATTCTTAATAAACATTGAATAAGGAAAACCTTAATAAACATTGACTAACTGAGGCTTGAATGTTAAAATTCTTACATACTATTATTAAGCTATTTTTTTTGATAGGAGGGTAACATGAAGAAAAAGGTATTGGCAATTGTTATGTCACTGGCAATGGCAGTAGCATTCATGCCGACATTTGCTTTCGCAGCACCTAACCCTGGTGGCCCTGGCGATGGACTCTCTGAAGAAGAGATCATTGCAGAAGTTGATGGCAAGAGTGCTGAATTGTTGGCTAATCTGGATGTTCTGAACGACTTCCTGATCGCTCAGCTGGCATCTTTGGACTATGCTGCCGCAATGAATGCAACAAAGGAATTCCTCGCAGAGTATGGTGAATATATTGAAACCGCTCTTAAGGCATGGGCTTTACTTGCCGAAGCAGGAGATGATACTGCAGCAAAAGAGGAAATACTAAAGGGTCTTGAGGATTACATTGCTGGAATTCTGGAAGAGTTCGATGCATATCAGGATGCGATCGCATATCTGGATATGCCGGAAGTAAAGATCGCATTAGCAGGCGTTTATGATGCACTGGAAGCATTGAATGAGCTTCTGGAAAATCCGGAAACCACGGAAGATGCAATTGCAGCAGCACAGGCGAAAGTAGAAGAAGCAATGGCTGCTCTGCAGGAAGCAATTGCAGAAGCGACGGTTGATGAGGTCTTCGAATATCTGGAAGAAGCGATTGCAGCTGCAAAGGACTTTATTGAAAACAACCCGGATATGGATGAGGATGTAAAGGCAGCACTTCTGGATGCAATCGAGGCAGCAGAAGACAGCATCGCTAAGGCAAAGGAATATGCAGACGATCCACAGGCACTGGTTGACGACATCGCTGCTATCATTGCAGAACAGTATGAGATGCTTTCCGAAATGTGGGTAACCGGTCAGTTCGATGAGATTCTGGCAGAGTACGGCATTGATGGAGAAGCGCTTCGTGATCTGATCGAAGACGTCATGGCTTATGCTGAAGGTTACTTGAACGGCGAAGGCTATCGTGACCTGCAGGATGAAGTTCAGACTCTGAAAGAAGACCTGTTCGTAGCTGAAGAAGAACTGCTGATGGCTGGTATCGATCTGGCGAACTTCCAGAACGGCTATGCACTGAGCCAGGCGAAAGTAAAGCTCGCTAAGAAGGCTACCAAGGCTAAGAAGAGAAAAGTAACGGTCAAGTGGGCTGGCCTGGGAGAAGACATGGCTATTTCCAAGTTCCAGGTAAGCTACAAGGTTGGCAAGAAAAAGGCTAAAGTTGTTGACGTAGCAAACGATCAGCTGAGCCTGAAGATCAAGAAAAAGTTCAAGAAGGGTAAGAAGGTTACCGTTAAGGTAAGAGCCGTCTTCGAATTCGACTTTGATGGACAGACTTACACATTCAACAGCAAGTGGTCAAAGGCCAAGAAGGTCAAGGTAAAATAAGCGATTGAAAAACCGCAATTCTTGACAAGAAACCCCATGGGTTAAAGTGAGTATCGGGCGGGTATCTGTTACGGCGGATACCCGCCCGTTCTAACTGTTTCTTAACTATTTCCGACCAGGAGGTAAGGGATGAGAAAAAAACTGGCAGCAATTATTACATGCATCGTTATGGCCGTGGCATTCATGCCAACGTACGCCTTTGCACTGACCAGCACCCCGGATGCACAGACGACCCCGTTCCATTACGTGGCGTTGGGTGACGCATCAGCAGCAGGCTTCGGCATGGCAGAGGAAATCGGCTACCAGCAGGTTGCGGAAGGATCGTATCCGGATCTGATCCGTGATGCGCTTACGGAGAACCAGTTCGACGTGACGCTGGACCAGATGGCCATGAATGGAATGCGCGTGGAGGAGTTGAGATACCTTCTCGACGACAGCTATAACGGAGATGCATATCTTGCAGACAACTTCGAAGGATTGTCGACGCTGAGGCCAGATTACAGAGCGAGCATCGCGGATGCCGATCTGATCACCTACGGACTTGGCGCGGTGGACTTTGGATCGTTTATCATCTATGCGGCTAAAGATATTGAAGGCAGCTGCAACGACAATGCAATCAAGGCTTTGGCAGATGCGGATGCTGAGGGCATCAAAGCATCTTTGAAACAAGCTCTAACAGACGAGGCCGCTAAGATCAACAGTGCGGCTCGCAGCGCGGCGCAGGCTATGGGCTATGACATCGACGAGATGATCAACGAATACAGCGACGATTATATCGCAGCAGCAGCGTACGTTTACTATTCGTTCTGCACGAGCTTCGATGAATCGATCCGCCTAATCAAAGAACAAAACCCGAACGCAGATATTCTCGTGCTGAAACTGCACAATATGCTGGGGAATCTTACTCTCAAGGCATTTGGCGCTGAATTCGCGATCGGAGCATTATATAACACGCAGCTGATTGAAAAAGCCAATGCGCATATGCAGAGTGTGGCTGGCATCTACGGCTTCATTGATACAGCAGATGTCCAGACATTCTTGGGTGAAGTTGCAGCATATGACGGAAATCCGGATTCAATAACCGATCAATTCAAGTACTACTGCGATGTCCTGGAGGATGACTTCCTGCTCGAAGCATCGTTGAAAGATACGCTGAAGGGCTACACCGGTACGAGAAAAAAGATGGGCATGAACGGTGCTTATGACACAGCGGAGCAAGCTTTGCGCAGCGTGGCGAATCTGAGCAAAGTGACAATTACAACCGATAATTTGACTTGGGCGATGGACAACATTGAGACCATTAAAGCCATGCCGGCGAAACTGATGGCAGGCATTAAAGCCAAATGCCTGGAGAATGCTGCAACAGCGGCAAGAACCAACAGCACGAACGGATATCAGGGAACACTGGCACTCTTTGTTGATACCCAGGGACCAATGTATGGAACAGACAAAGATACGGATCGTCCAATTGGCAATATCATCATGGCCGTCGGCATCCGTACGCAGATGGGCGACGGATTCTTCCAGCATCCTTCCGCATTAGGACATTCTCAAATCAAGGACAAAGTTCTGAACGCATATAAGGATAAGGACATCCACTTCGGACAGCAGGATCCGACTTGTACGCACGCCGGCAGCAAGTCAGAATGCTGGCTGAATGTTGTAACGGGTAAGTGCTATGCGGACGCAGCGCACACGCAGGAAGTCGTATGGGCGGACCTCATCATTCCGGCGACCGGACATGAATTCGGAGAGATTACGGTCATTACCCCGGCCGAATTCTGTAAGGATGGAGTCGGTTCGCATGAATGCAGCAAGTGCCATACAGTTGAAAAAGTCGTTCTTGACGGACTCGGTCCTAAGAACACAAAGTTGCTGAAGCCGAAGGCCGGCAAGAAGTCATTCACTGCCAAGTGGAAGAAGCCGTCCAAGGCGAACCTGAAGAAGACGACCGGTTACGAACTTCGCTATGACACGTCTAAGAAAATGGCAAACGCCAAGACGGTGGTAATCAAGAAGAACAAGACCGTATCCACGACCGTCAAGAAACTTAAAGCAAAGAAAAAGTACTTCATACAGATTCGGACTTATAAGACCTTCGAGGGAAAGAATTATTATTCCAAGTGGAGTGCCGCTAAGTCCGTGAAGACCAAATAATGACACTTTAAGAATTGACAGACAAAGAAGATATTACTAGTGAGGGAAAAAAATTGGACAGTTGTAACAAACCAAGTGTCGTAAAGCCTTGGTTAAAACATTACAATCCGGAATGGATCGATCGGCCGCTGCCGAAACGCAGCCTGTACAGTCAGCTGAAGGAAAGTAGCGGCAACTGTCCGGATCAGACGGCTCTCAGCTACTACGGCACCGAGGTCTCCTATCTTGAGATGATCAAGATGATCGATCAGTACGCTGCCGCATACAAAGAACTGGGAGTAAAAGAAGGCGACTATGTTTCCTTCTTTACCGTTTCTCTTCCGGAGACGATTTATTCTATATATGGTTTAAATAAAATCGGCGCCGTCTGCAATCTGATCGACATCCGGACGGATAAAGACCACACGAAGGGATTTATTGCAAAGGCAAAATCCGATGTGTTGATCATTCTCGACATTGCATGGCCGAAGGTCAAGGATTCCCTTGATGAACTGGGCATCCGCAAGGTCATCGTCCAGTCAGCCGGCGACTCCCTATCATTCTTTAAGAGAATGGCGATCAAGCGCAAGGTCGATGTCAAAGTGCCGTTCGACGGCAAGCGGATCATCCGCGACAAGGATCTGGCGGCAATGGGCGTTGGCAAAAGCGTCGATGAGATCCCATACGAAGAGGATCGACCGGCAATCGTCACGAGAACTGGAGGAACGACCGGTGTGTCGAAGGGTGTAATTCTCACCAACGACAGTCTCAATGCGGTCTATGCAAATTTCCGCGATGTGGTAGGAACCGGACTGGGGGACAGCTTCCTGAACTTCCTTCCGCTCGCTGCGTCCTACGGAATTGCGTGCGGCATCCACATGGGGCTTTGCATGAACGTCATCGATATCCTGATTCCGAAGTTTTCGCCGGATGAATTCGCGGATCTGATCTATGAGCATAAGCCGAATTATATCATCGGTGTGCCGATCTTCTATGAGAATCTGATTCACAGCCCGAAGATGAAAGACTTTGATCTTTCTTTCATTAAGGCGATGGCAGCCGGCGGAGACTCGGCCAACATCGGGTTCGAGAGACGACTCCGGAAGTTCACGAGTGACCGCCACGCGAAATACCCGTTGGCGCAGGGCTACGGCATGTCGGAAGGATCATCGGCAGTCGCTTTTGGAGTATTTGACATTCACAAGGACGGCAGTGCCGGGATCCCGTGCGTGCATACAACAATCAGCGTATTCAAACCGGGCACGACCGAAGAACTGGACATCGGGGAAGCCGGCGAGGTCTGCATCACCGGGCCGACGCTCATGAAGGAGTATCTGGATGAGCCGGAAGAGACGGCGCACGTCATGTGGGAGCATCCGGATGGGCAGAAATGGATCCACAGTGGCGATGTTGGTTATATCGATGAAGATGGATTCCTCTTTCTCAAAGGCAGGATGAAGCGTTCCGTCGTTCGTTTTGACGGACACAAATCCTATCCGGTTCAGATCGAAGCAGTCGTCCAAAAGCACCCTGACGTCAAGAACTGCTGTGTCGTTGCGATACAGGACAGGACGCATGACCAGGGCGAATGGCCGCTGGTCATCGCAGAACCGCCGGAGGAATTCGACGGTGATCCAAAGGAACTCCGTGAGGAGATTCTGGAACTTTGTGCGGAAGGCATCGAAGAACGGAGCCAACCGGTCGGCGTCGTCATCGTGGACAAGATTCCGCTGACCGACTTTGGTAAGGTGGACGTTAAAGCATTATCGGAGGAGTATAAAAAATATAACTATTTAGAAGAAAACTGATTATGATTCGATGTGAACGAGACACACATCGTTTGATAATACAATCGTTATTAACTCTTACTTCATTAGCAAGGGGGACAAAAGATGAAAAAAAGTAAAATGAGTAGAGCGCTAGCAGTGTTCCTCGCAGTCGTGATGTGCTTCACTATGACCACCACGATATCGTTCGCGGACCACAATTCAAGCACAGATCAGACTAAAAACCTGCTCGTGTTTGGCGCTTCGACGTCGATGGGTTATGGGTTGTCGAATTTCTACAATACTAATGCTGGATTTGCGGTTCAAAATAATGATCTTGAGAACTGGACTGTTGAAAAAGCAAAAAGAGCTGATAGAGGAAGAATTTCAGAAGATTCATATCCATGGCAGTTGAAACAGTACATTCAGAGGACTGAGGGAGTTGACGTCGACTTATCATCCATGTGTCTGAATGGTATGCGTACAAATGAACTTCATGCACTGCTGGATGAAGAGTATTATGAAGAAGTTTACGAGTTGGAAAAGTCAAAGACCGCTCCTAGTTATAATTTGGGAGGCGCAGATCCTAATGATGATATTGGCTTTCTGACAAACCACATCAGAAGTTTCGTCAGACATCTTGGATGGGGAGGCGCAGAAGTAAACGGACAAGCCGTTTCTAATTCTTCTGACCCTAACGGAGATGGTATTGCTGATGGTAGTTGGCCAGCATGGTCAGTGGGCCTGCCAGGAACCGAAAACTATAAGCGGGCATCTGAATATGTAAAGAAAGAAATCGAGAACGCCGATATCATCGTTGTCGACATCTGTATGAATAACTTTGGTACCTATATGGCAGAGCGTCTTGCTGGAAAGCATAATGTTCCGAGTAAAGAATATGCAGAGAACTACTGGAAACAAGATAAAGAAGATATCGTTGGGGTTTCACCTAAAACGCTCGAACTTGCAGATAAACTGAAAAAGACAATGACATTAATGGTTAGCGCATTGAGTAGCGAGAATGCGCAGGAATTCCTTGATTTGTTTATCTACTGCTATGCAGACTGTATCACGAACTTCAGTGCAGATATTGAATTGATTAGAGACATCAATCCAGATGCAAAGATTATTGCAGTCGGTGTTTACAATACGCTTGATGGAATCAACTTGATTCTCGATGGCAAGAAAATCGATTTCGGTGATGTTGCAGCAAAGGGTTTCGATCTTGTTAATGCCCATATCAAAGGATTGGATAAGAACAGCAATAACTACTATTTTGCAGATGTTTCCGGAGGAATTGAAACGTTCATGAATCAAATCAGGAATAAAGAATCATTCGAATCATTAATGTCAGATGAGAGTGGCAAATTCTTGATGGATAGCATGTATTCCGGTTATAGTACAAGCTTTATCGAGAGCTTTGTTAAAACAGCAAATTTGAACGCCATGATCGATCAGCAGAGTCAGGGGAACTACGACGATCAGCTGAAAGCGTCATATGCTGGACAAGGCATAAAGTTGCCAGATTGGCATCCATCAGATGAAAAGGTTGTTGGAACTACATATCTGGGATCGAATCTTTCCCGTAATACTGAAGCACCTAGTGGAGAAGCTGCAATGACAAAGCAGGTGGTTGTAAATGCGGCAAACATCCCTTACCAGGAAACCACACTTCTTCAGAAATGGAAAGACGGCGTAATTAATGAACTGGGAGATCAGTTGCCACAGAATGTACAGGACGCAATTAATAATGCAGATTCGGGCACAGCGTTCTATGGCATTTTGAGCAGCATATTAAGCAGCAATGGAATTGCGCTTGTTGATCTTGATACTATTAGCGATACAGATGTTATTTACGGAACAACGTATGTTACATTTAATGCTGAAGCAGAAGCTGCGGCAGATATGTTTGCACCTATCGCAGAGGATAATGATGAGGGAGTTACTTATCTCACACAGAATTTGTTTAAGCAATTTGTTGCTGATACTATAAAAGAGCGCGTGCAGAGGCTGCTCTACAATGCGGGTAAGGTTACGGATATTCATTTAGATGAATTGATGGATAACCTGCAGAATATGGATAATATGACAGACGAAATAGTAGCGGCACTTTCAAGTGGAGAAAATCCAAGCGAGCCAACAATGGAACTTCTCCAGATTGTTGACAGATTTATTCTGTATCAGGGTGTTGGTCAACATCCAAGCTTGAAAGGTTGTAGGGCGATGTCAGAGGATGTCATTGCAGCTTATGGAAAGTTAGCGGCTGGCGGCAATACGGCATATGAAGATTTTAAGGAAGCCCTTTTGTCACTGCTTGACGGCACACCAGCTGGCGATGAGCTTAAGGAACTTCTTCAGATGAAAGAGGAAGCTGCCCCATTGCTCGAGAGAATGGATGAGATCAAAGCACTCATGGCCGTAATCGATGAGAATAATTTAACGGCTGATCAGCTGAACGAGTTCTTCGAATTGAAGGCAAAGTATGAAGAACAAATGACCAAGATACTCGAAGCCTTTGGTATGACGGTTGACGAGCTTACGGCGATGATGGACGAGACAGCCAATGATCCGGTGAAGCTGCAGGCGCTCGTTGCAAGAGTTAATCAGATGCAGGCACTGCTCGCTCTCATAGATGAAGAGGGTCTGACGGTGGATCAGCTGAAGGAAGCCCTCCAGTTGAAGAGAAATCTGGAAGCTCGTATGAACGAGACCTTAGAAGCTCTGGGCATTACGATGGACGAACTAATGGCAGCGCTCGACGAAAATGCGACACCGGAAAAGATCAAGGAATACATCGCGAGATACGAGCAGATCAGTGCCGTTCTGGCAGTCATCGACGAAGAAGGACTTACAGCAGAGCAACTGAGAGAACTGTTCCAGATGAAGAGAGATCTGGAAGCCTATATGAATGAAGTACTGGATGCCCTTGGAATCACGATGGACGATGTGATCGCAGAGGCACTGGCAATCAAGGATGCAGTCGATCTGCAGCAGGTCGCTCAGGCGATCCAGTGGATCAAGGAAGCCATCGGGATGATGCCGACATCACGGGAAGAACTGGTTGCATTGCTTCAGGAAAAGCTGGATGAAGCCCAGAAGATCCTGGAAGAGAAGGCGGCAGGAATCCTGTCCGATGATATTATGGCACAGATCCGTGAGATCAACCAGAAGCTGAAGAAGGCAATCGACGAGAATGACTTTAGTGAAATCATTGAAGAACTGATGCCGATTGGCGCTAAGCTGCTGAAGATTGGTGAAGCCGTTGCAGGACTGCCTGAATATCAGGATGCAATGGATGCCTATGTTGAGTCAAGCAATATAGCAATTGCAGGACTCGAAGGCAGAGTCTCCGCACTGGAAGCACAAATCGATAAGCTGACTGCGAAGTCCATCGATGTGGATCTCTATTCAGATCTCACATTCCCACAGAATACTGTAACGATCAATGTTGTTTGGGAAATCGATGAAGACGCAGCGGGATATAAGCTGGCGGTGAATGGAGAAGAGGCTGACTTTGAAGAAAGTGAAGATGGAGTGCTCATCTCTTACGCTTTAGAGAATGCACAGATTGGAGAAGTATACCAGTTCGAAGTCACTCCGTATGTAATTTCATCCGATGGCAAGTTCGTATACGGTAAGACCTTCCAACAGACGGTAGTTCCTCAGGTAACACTGAAGAAGGTCGCTCTCAAGAAGGTTAAGCCTGCCAAGAAGGCGTTCACTGCGAAGTGGAAGGCCGTTGCCAATGCAGATGGATATCAGATCTACTACAAGGCGAAAGGCAAAAAAGCTAAGTACAAGAATGTCGCAGATCCTGCGAAGCTCTCACAGAAAGTGAAGAAACTGAAGAGCAAGAAGTACACCGTCAAAGTACGTGCATACCAGACGCTGTATGATACTCCGTACTATGGCGCTTGGTCCAAGGCCAAGAAGGTAAAAGTTAAGTAGGCTGATTTAAGTCAGCAGACAACACAAAGTAAAATGACAGGAGGTCTGAAATCGGACCTCCTGTTTTGGTGTCTGAGGCAAGGGACAATACAGCAATTGACATGCGTTTCCTGCGCCAGTAAACTATTGATATAGGTAAGTATTATACGCGGAGGGTGGTTCTATGTCTAGAAAGCATTTCAGATTAATCAGCGTGATTCTGGCAGTGATGCTCATGATTACTGGGGCGCCTATTGGAGCTTATGCTGCAGATACAGCAGTTGATTCTCAAGGAGCCCTCTATGAAAAGAGCAATACCATCACTTTTAAAAAATCATATTTCCAACAATCTTCCTTTTCGAAGAACATTTTCCTTGCTAAATTGTCAGCGCAAACCGCTTTAGCATCTGCGAGCTATTTTGATCCCGGCCATGACCCGCGGCAAACAGATCCGTCTACAGGCGCGTATAATATTATCAATATGCTGACCGATAAAGGGTTCCGTAATGTGAAAGCCAATCAATACTATTCAATTGAAAAAATCGAAAATTCAATTGGCGTCGCGGTCGGACGCATGACCATAAAACAGAAAGGCAAAAAATACACGCTCCTTGCCGTTATTCCAAGAAGTGTAGGTTACGGACAGGAGTGGGCTGGAAATTTCGAAGTTGGAAATGGAGATATCCACAACGGATTCAAGGCAGGCAGAGACGAGGTCCTGCGATTTGTCAAGCAGTACATTCAAGATAACCACATTACCGGAAATCTGAAAGTATGGATTACCGGGCACAGCAGAGGGGCAGCAATCGCTAATATGGTGGGTGGTTTTCTAGCTGGAGGTGGAAACGCTTATCTGGGCAAGAAGGTCCGCATCAAACCGATAGATATATACTGCTATTGTTTTGCCGCACCGTATCTGATCAGAGAGGGAGCATCGAAGAACGATGAGCTCAGCGTTGCTGGTGCAAGAGGCGGCAGATATGCAAGCGATACGGAAGGAGAAGCATTCATATATTCTGAAGGCGGAATTGTCGATCCGAGGGCAAGTCAATACAATGGGATAAAAGTGTATATGCAGCATGAAGATTTTGTAACCAAATTACCATGCTCACAGTGGAATCTTACCTATTACGGAACCACGAAGATGATTACCGGCAAAGCCTCATGGAATCAAATGATGGCGCAGCTTAAAAAAATTCAGCCGAAGTTTTACGAAGAATACTCTAATGGCGCAGACCCTGCAGGTTTTGCGCGTTATACATTCGATCTTCCGTCGTTGCAACTTGTAAAGGATCAGAAAAAACAGGATGAAAAGTTAGGCGATTTCCTTGATGAGAGAATCAGTGCGTTGAGCGAATTGATACCGTCCAACGGTTACTACGTGGATTCAGGGTACCAGGAAGCCTTATTCGCGTTTGGCGGTATCAATGGAATGCTGTTATCGATCAATTTGGATTATGAGTTTGGGGATCAGGATATCAACACTTCGTTGTTTGTCAGGCCAATGATTCTGACTTATTTGGCGTTTGTTTCGGAGCGCATTCAAGATGAATATGCTGCGAATGGGGTTTCCATCAGCGAAGCGGAAGCATTAGCCCTTTGGCTTGGGAATTTTGCAAATTATATTTCCGGGCTTGATGTACCGCAGAACCCGACGGCTGACTTCATGGTATTGGCAGCAACCGAGTTTATTGCGCAGAATCCGGATTCAGAACTGGTCAATAGAGTTGTCGAGCAGCTAGCCGGGAATCTTTCGGATAGCGATAGAACCATAATACTCACATTGACCCCAATGTCAAAATGGAGCACGACGTCCAACGAAGAGGCAGTAAAGAATGCCTTGATTGCTTGTGCACGGGGACCGGGCAAAGCCACTCCTGCGAGGCTGGTACTTAAGGATGCCGCTGCCGTCAGACAAAGAGTTTACGGCCCTCTTTCGAGTATGTTGGGTCAATATCCGGAACTGGCTGCCGCTATCGATAATGGGAATGGAAGCTTGACGAATATCGCATCAGCACTCATCGCCACACTTGCGACACGCTCAGATGAATATGGAAATATCGTAAGAATGAGTCTGGGAGAAGTGGCCGATGCAGAACTTGCAGAAACGCTGGGAAACATCTTTTATAAAGCTGCAGAAAAAGCACAGGAATTGTACGGTGCCAATTCCCCGGATTACTACGCCGATGTGTGCAGACATATCAATATATTACTGGATAATATTACAAAGGTAAGACATATTATCTCATATCTGCTGCTCTATTCACCTGACGATAGCAGCAGTATCGAGTCGGCTCTGTCGAATGCCTGCACTTTTGCAAGTAATATTAATATGCTGGTTCCAGCGCATAATTGTGAAACTTATGTGGCCTGGATGTGCGCGAGAACGGCGAAGCTCCAAGACATAGAAGTCAAAGTTCCATACAAAGCAAAAGTCGTCAAACGTTCCACCGTAGCGAAGAAGGAGCGTGTGCTTTCTGTCATCAAAGTCAAAGGAGCAAAAGGAAAGGTAAAGTATAAAAAGCAGAGAGGTAGCACCAAACTGTCCGTGAATGCAAAGAACGGGAAGATTATCGTCAAGAAGGACACCAAAAAGGGCCTGTATAAGATCAGGGTCAAAGTGACCGCATGTAAGAAAGGCAAATACAAAGCCGCTAAGAAGGTAGTGACGGTAAAGGTCAGAGTCAAATAGCGACCAACGGTCGTGACCAATTGACGCTTCGGTCGTCCGATGATACACTTAACGAAAGTACAGCAGCTATAGTTGAATCAAGAAAGAGATAGGTACTATGCGAAAACGAAATGATTATTTAAGATGCTTCGCCGGAGTAGCGTTAAGCGTCATAATGGCATTTGCATATATGCCATTTTTTAGTGCACAGGACAATGCGGTCTATGCCGCGGATGAGAGGATGGCAGGATACCATGGCACAGGCGGTATCGATGAGAACATACCTGCGATGAGCATCGATGAAAGCGGTGTACAGTCCCATGCCGCGCTGCCAAGCAAATATGATTCAAGGACGAATGGCTATGTGACGCCCGTCCGGGATCAAGGAGGAACGGGATTGTGTTGGTCCTTTGCCACGATTGGAGCGGTAGAATCATCGCTGCTGGCCCATAAGCAGGTAGCTTCGGCGAATAATCTGAATCTGTCCGAGCGACAGCTGGCGTATTTTACCTTTAATACAGTGGCGGACCGGCTCGGAAATACAGCCGGTGATAAAACCGTCCCGACAACAAGGGGCCGGGACTTTAATGGATCGAAGCTTAACAACTATATTCTGAATGGCGGCAATCAATTGCTGACCACGAATATAATGGCATCCGGCATTGGTGTTACCAGCGATGATATCGTTTCGACGGACGAACTGGTAGAACTGTGGGATGAAGAGGGCTGGTACTGGTCAAAGGGTTTCAATAAAATGACCAAACTCTCCCCGGAACTTGCGAGAGACGCCAATGTATGGACCCTGTCCGCTGCTAAAAGAATAGACATGAAGCAAATGGACCTTGTCAAGCAGGCCGTTATGGATTATGGCGGAGTTGCGACCAAAACATATCTGGAGACCGGTTATGACGGTGGGGAGATCGATTGGGATGAAGATATTTCCTGGAATACCCAGTATTGTGCATATTATAACTACGGTTACGACGACTATGCCAATCATGAAGTTCTCATCGTTGGCTGGAATGATAACTTCAGCAAGGAAAAATTCAGAGATTCCTATGATTCAGACAGATGTATTCCAGAGAATAATGGCGCATGGCTTGTTAAGAACAGCTGGGGTAAATATTGGGGCAACGACGGATATTACTGGCTGTCCTATGAAGATGCTTATTTAGTCAACAATGAATATGCGATCGCGTACGCGTATGACATGAAACCCGCTGATAATAGCGAGATACTGTATCAGTATGACGGTTCGACCGGCGATTACTTCAACTACATCAAGTCGGGTGGAAGCATCGCGAATATGTTTGAGGTAAATGGTGCGGACGGCCAGGATGAGGAGTTGCAGTCGGTCAGCTTTACGTCGCTGGCAGACACGGAGGTCAATTACTCCCTGCAGATTTATACGAACTGTAAAAACGGCAAACCAACAAGCGGGGATGCGGCACTGGCTTCGCCGCAAACCGGCAAGACAAGCTATCAGGGGATCTATACCATCGATCTGAATAAAAAGATCCCGTTAGAAGTGGGAAGCACGTATTCGGTCGTATTGACACTCTCGCATGATAATGGGAAAAAAGTAAAATACGATGTAGATGCATCCAGTCACAATACTTTCAACTGGGTGCGGTTTGAAAGCAAAGTTCTGTCAAAACAGTCTTTCGAAAAGAACACTAAAAACGCAAAGTGGCATGATCTGTCGAGGAAGGATAACGATAAAAAGGATGAGCCTCAATGCGCAGCGCGTGTGAAAGCTGTGACAAAAGCGATTGCAAAGCCTTATGCAGAGAGCTACGTAGAATCCTTCAAGGTGGCGAAAGGCAAGAAGTCGTTCACAGCCAAGTGGATGAAGCAAAGCCCTGAGAACCAGGAACTGTTCGATGGATATCAGATCCGCTATTCACAGAAAGCGGACATGTCCAAGGCAAAATACAAGAAAGCCGCGAACTCTTCCGCATCCCTGAAGGTCAAAAAGCTGAAAGCCAAGAAAAAGTATTACGTACAGGCAAGAACGTTCACGATCAAAGACGGCGTGACATACTACTCCGAGTGGTCTGAGATAAAAGCAGTGAAAACGAAATAGTTGAGACATAAGTACCCGGCATCATAAGGTGGGCAGAAAAGAGGGTATAAAAATGAACACAAAAATCTCGTACATTGGAAGTGCAGTGATTTTGATTGGGAGCATTTTGTTGTTGCTCGCAAGACCGCTGGAAGACCAATTGGGAGATCAGGGGCAGTTGGCTCTGGTGGGAATCGTTCTTACACTTGGAATATGGATCTTCAGACCGTTCGGCCTGCCGTTTTCCGCAGGGGCCTTTTTCTTTGCAGCATATATGCTGGCCATCGGTCTGCCGGCGGCGACGGTCTTTTCGGGGTATACGCACTCGGCGATCTGGACACTTGTCGCGGCGCTGTTCTTTGGTTTTGTATTACAGAAGACCGGACTCGGACATCGGGTCGCATTTATGATACTGAAACTGTTCAAGCCGACATACGTGTCTATGATCATCGCGTGGACGCTGATCGGGGTGGCACTGTCGCTGCTGACACCGTCCATGACGGTGCGTGTGGCGATTATGATGCCGATCGCGGTGAACTGCTGTGAACTCTGCGGGCTGAAACCGGGATCGAAGGGAAATTCCCTGATCCTGCTGACGGCGTTCATTATGGCGCTGATACCAGGTGAAGGCTGGCTGACCGGTTCCCTGACGGGACCGGTGATCCAAGGTTCGTTCGAAAGCGTGGAAGCTTTGCAGGGCGTGCTGACATCCAATAGTTATCTGAAGATGTGTATCATTCCGCTGGAACTGACAACGGTGTTGGTGCTGGTTGGGTCACTGATTTTCTTCCGGCCGGAGGAGAAGTTGTCCGCTGAAGCGGCGAAGGCGATCCGAGAGGAAAAGCTGGGAAGGATCTCGCGGGACGAGGTCGTGACGGCGGTTATTCTGATCATCTGCTTCCTGCTGTTCTTCTTTGGGGAAACGCTGGGAATATCTTCGCTCATCGTTTGCCTCGGAGCAACGTTCCTGTTCTTCGCGTTTGGCATCATCAAGCCGACTGAGGTAGGCACAGGAATCAGCTGGGATCTGATCGTGTTCCTCGGAATGGCACTGGCCCTGGGGAATATCTGTCAGAGTACGGGCATCATCGACTGGCTTTCTTCGCTGGTCGTACCGGCATTGGCGCCGGTTTCTGGCAATCCGTATCTGTTCGTTGGAACCGTCACGGCATTCCTGTTCGTCTGGCACCTGGTCGACATCGCCTGTTATTTCCCTACCTTTATCATATTACCGCCGATCCTGCCTGCCATCAGCAAAGCCTATGGAGTGGATCCGCTGGTGTTCGTGCCGATTCTGTGCCTGGCCTGCTGCGCCTTCTTTATGGCGTATCAGAACCAGTGGGCAATCATGAGTGAGCGGGTCGCGAAAGAGCGATCCTGGACGGCGGGGCATCTGTTCCGGTACTCGCTGATCTATTTCGGCGCATCGATGATATCGATATTAGTATGTGTACCGATCTTCCAGAGCTGGGGCCTGATCGGATAAGCAAAAGCACACGTAACAGAGCATCAACCGCGCACCACAATTGTGGGTGCGCGCCTTTTATTATGGAAAAAACGCTATATCTTGTGGTTGGGATGGTGGCAGAGGGGCAAAAAAGAAACGCAGGAAAGAGTGTGCGATGTTGGGAGGCTGAAGCCTTTGCAAATACTGGATTTATGGGTTTCAAAAGGGCATAAAAATAAATCAAAAAAAGGGTTGATTTAGGGAATGACCTTTGGTACAATGATAGAGCTTGTGTAAGGCGATGAAGTGGGAAGTTACCTTGCTATAGGAGAATTTCCACCGAGAATTGTCCCCACGTTGATCGGGGGCGAAGGGATTCGCTGAATTTTTATTGTGCGTTACGGATAGGAAACACACGGAAGCGTGTACGTAACAAGCAAATCGCTGGCACAAAGCAGGCGAAACCACTGTACACGTTGAAATTACAGCATTAGAACCCCTTGTACAAGCATAGCGAAAACTGTACAAAAGCACGTTATAGGAGGAAAACAATGAGCGAATTACAGAAAATCAGAATCAAGCTTAAGGCTTACGATCACGCACTTCTGGACGCATCCGCATCAAAGATCGTCGAGACTGCGAAGAACACTGGCGCCGAAGTTTCCGGCCCGATTCCGCTTCCAACGGAAAAAGAAGTTATCACTATTCTGAGAGCTGTTCACAAGTATAAGGACTCCAGAGAACAGTTCGAGCAGAGAACACACAAGAGACTGATCGACATCACGAGCGCGACGGCGAAGACGACGGATGCGCTGACGAAGCTGGATCTGCCGGCTGGCGTTGACATCGAGATCAAGCTCTAAGAGAAGGCGAGAGGGAACACTCCCCTTAAGAATGGACATTCCATAGCATGGTCCGCCGGTTGATCGGGCATAAGGTCACCGATGAGTTGCAGCCGAACGGATTGATGGTGGGTGCCCCGCTGTTAAGAAAGAGAGGAAAGATAAACACATGAAAGCAATTTTAGGAAGAAAACTGGGCATGACTCAGATCTTTACCGAAGCAGGACAGGTCGTTCCTGTAACGGTAGTAGAAGCAGGCCCTATGACAGTTACTCAGATCAAGACAGTTGACACAGACGGTTATGATGGAGTACAGGTTGGAGTCGAAGAGGCTAAGCCGCAGAGAGTCAACAAGCCGAAGACCGGGCAGTTTGCAAAGCACAGCCTGAAGCCGATGAGAAAGCTGGTTGAGTTCCGTCCGGAAGAGGGCGAAACGTACGAAGTCGGACAGCAGATCACAGTCGCTGAATTCGAAGAAGGAAAGAAGCTTGACGTGACTGGGACTTCAAAGGGTAAAGGAACCCAGGGCAACATCAAGAGGCACGGACACCACAGAGGCCCTATGAGCCACGGCTCCAAGCACAAAAGACTTGCCGGCGCGCTGGCC
>JAFRJI010000010.1 GCA_017432345.1 Bacillota bacterium
AAGGATGTGAAGGAACAGGTCATCGAGGTGGCCAGAAGTGTTGACGCCCACGTCCTCTGCGACGAGGTGTACCGCGGCATTTCAGAAGACGGTAGTTATATGTACTCCATTGCAGACCTCTATGAGAAGGGCATCTCCGTCGGCAGCATGTCCAAGTCATGGTCCATGGCCGGCGTCCGTCTCGGCTGGATCGTCACGCAGGATATGGATCTGATCCACCGCTGTCATGAGCGCAGAGACTACGACACGATCAGCTGTCCGGTCATCGACGACAAGCTGGCTGCACTGGCACTGGCCAACAAAGATAAGATCATCGAGAGAAACCGCGCGATCCTGAACACGAACCGTCAGATCCTGGATGATTGGGTCAACGCGACACCGGAGGTCTATTACCAGAGACCGGTCGCCGGAACGACCGCCCTCGTATATTACAAGAAGGACATGCCGTCCAGAGAACTTTGCGATAAGCTCATCAAGGAGACGGGCGTGCTCTTCACCCCGGGCGAGTGCTTCGAGATGGAAGGCTCCGTCCGCATCGGATACGCGTTCGATTCCAAAGTTCTGAAGAAGGGACTGGATCTGTTCGCGGACTTCCTGAAGACGGTCGACTGATAAACTAACAAAAAGCTAACAAAAAAAGGCCCATCGGATCACAATCGGATCACGATGGGCTTTGTTGTTATATTATGGCTGCACGTTTAGCTCCACCCATTTTTGAGAGATGTGATAGGACGACCTCTCTTCCGCAACGGCCCGGCAGATATCCAGCGTGGCCCGCATTTTGGCCGCCATTTTTTCGATGGAGATTTGCAGAGCCTCATCATCCGTCTTGACTTCCAGCAAAAATCCATCCGGGAAGATTTGGATGTCCGGCACCGCCTCATGCATGCGGTGGTGGAAGATCTGATTGCTGTCGGTCAGAGCTTCGATATCATACAGCAGCTTGGGATTCCGGTCAGCAACGACATCGATTTCGTCCGCCAGACGAATCAATGCGGCAAGGTATGGCAGGCTGACTGTGTTTCCATCGGCGAGCTGCAGTTGTTCCGGGTATTCCTCGTGGTCGAACAGGTTCACGCGCCGATGACCCCTTGCGACCTGCACGATCGCGAAGGTCAGCTCGGGTGACGGTATCTCCAGAAACTCGGCATACTTTTTGATGAACAGCCCGCTGAACTCGTTGTGATAATCCCGCACAAAGTCGGGCACGTTGCGGTTCGGCCATTTCTGGAAATAATCTTTCGCGCCGAGCTCATCTTTGAATTCCTGATAATCTTTGGCAGTGATTGCCATTCCGATATCGTGCAGGTAACAGCTCATGAGCAGCACATAGATTTCATAAGCGTTCATTTTTTCGATCTGTTCCGGCCCGATCAGGATATTGCAGAAGTTGACCACATTCATGCAGTGCAGTACCGAATGATCGGTGTATTCCGGAAACAGCCGCTGGTATTGATCCAGAGCATACGGAAGCACAAACACTGTATCCGTGAATCTGCTGTGCAGATCAGAATCCAGTGTTTGCAGTCGTTTCTCTAATAGATAGTCACAGTCTCTCTCCAATGCCGTTTTCATGATTGTTATTACTTGACCTTTGCGGATTTGATTTTGCTTTGGTTGCCGAGGTACTTACTCCCGTATTTGTTTTTATAGCCGCGAACCTGCACATAGTAGCGCTTGTTCTTTTTCAGCTTTTTGATCGTTTTCGCTTTTTTGGATCCGCCTTTGACATTGACGACCTTTGCATTATCCATGTAAGGGGAGGTCGAATAGAGGACCTGATAGCCGTTCGCACCGGATATCTTTTTCCATGTGACGCGGATGGCTTTTTTCTTGGCTTTGACTTTGAATGATTTGGCTGGCTTAAACCAGACACGCTGGATCGGCGTGTAGTCGCCCCGGATCCACTGGTTATAGGAATCGTATGCGAAAGCACAGATTCGGAAGTCATAGCACGAGTTCAGCTTCAGGCCGTTCAACTCATAGTAACTATAACCGGCGGTCCAGTCATAGATCCAGTCATAATCGACGGCGTTGCGGTACAGGACCCTGTAATTAACAGCGCCCACATCCGTCCAGGTGATGGTCATCGTATTAGTGCTCGTGTCCGGGTACGTGTAGAGGTCGGTTATGTCGCCCACAAGGGAAAGATAAGGGGCGTCATCCGCGGCCTCGTCGGTAGGCGTAATGTCGTCAATGTTGATTTTTTCCCACTTGCCATACAGTGTGAAAGCGGACTTGACCGGTTCATCGAAATAGTAACGTGTGACGCAGGAAGACTCCAGATACCAACCGCAGAACTTCCACCCGAAATCGGTCGGCAACATTGGCGGAAGAAGATATTCGTTCCAGGCGACGAATGTATAATCGTTTGTATATCCATGCCCCTGATAGTCGAACTTGATTTGATAGTGGATCTTGTCCCACTTCGCATAAAGATTGCTCGAACCCAGCACGGGCTTGCCGAATTCATACGGCTGCGTGAGATTCTTATCCTGATACCATCCGCCAAACTCATGGCCTTCTTTGGAAGGGGTCGCCGGTTTTTTCAACGGCATGCCTTTTGGTACGGTGACCGTCAGATTCGGAGTTACGGAATTGTTGTAGTTGAAGACCATATTGCACTGGGTCTTGAATTGAGGCATTCCATAACCGAACTTTTCGTCCCATCCCGTATCCCCGAGATCCTTGCAGACTTTTTTCAGCAGGTCTACAGCGCCCTTATTGTCCAGATCCGGATAGTAGAGCCGCAGAGTCGCCAGGGCCGCTGTGATGTGCGGTGATGCCATGGATGTCCCGGACATAGTGGTGTAGCAGGCTTTGTGGGTATCCCAATCATATCCCGCGCCGACGATATTTGTTCCCGGCGCACAGAAACTGACGTTGCTCCCGTAATTGGAGGAACTGCTCAAACCGAAGTTACCGCTGCTGAGTTTCAAGTTGCTGACCTCGATGACACTGCTGATACTGCTTGGGAAGTGCCAGCGTTTCGTGGAGTCATCCCCGTCATTTCCGGCGGAAGCCACAAGGCACAGATCATATTTCGCAATCGCTTTGGAGAGCTCATTGCTGTAATAGAAGAAAGTGTCCTCCGTGATGTCATCCAGACTGGTAATGCCTTTGCCGTAATAGCCTCTCGTATCGCCGGTCGCATAATCATAGCAGTTGACTGCCAGACTGATGTTTGCAACTTTCGCCCCGCGTGCGCCAGCCTGCTCTACAGCCTTGACAATGGAGACGATATCGAGATTCGAATAATAACTCGGGCTGTCGACCTTACGGTTTTTGGAATTGCTACGGAGCGCGAAAACTTTCACCTGGGAAGGAGTCCCGTCCATAACTGTACTCATCACATGGGTGCCGTGGCCTTTCAGATCAGCATACTGGCAGGTCTTGGGCTGCCATCCGCTATCCGATTGGTCCAGGAGCGCAGAATAGTTGTATATGGAAGACGAAATCGACGCGCAGGAACCGGTGAGGATCCTGCTGGCATCGATTCCGTACCCGTCAATGATTTTTTCAGTCGTTTCATCTACACGGATCCCGGTATCGATGACCGCCACCTTCAATGTCCCGGAGGCAGGGTTCTGCGCACACCAATCCCGGAGTTTGTCCATGTACATGACATCCACGCCCCAGGACAGGGACTTGTTGGTCGTATAACTGGAAAATGTCTGATCGCCGGTCGAAGGGTCATATTTATCTGCATTCGGGGAAGCAGGCAGATCGATCAGCACGTTTTCTTTTCCCCAGACTTCTGCCAGCGCCGCATAGGCTGCAGCGGTATCTTCCTGGGACGCGTACTGCAGATAGTAAGTCCCGTCATCGCTGTCATAGATGACATCCACCGCGCCGAACGTGTCTTCCAGCTGTCCTTCTTCCAGAAGCACGATCAAGGTCTTCATAGCAAACGGATAGGCGGCTCGCAATGTTCCGTCTTTCTGTTCATGAACGATGCATGGATCCTGCAGCAGGTATTCCAGGATAGCCTCTTTGTTTTGCGCTTTGCTGCCGCTTGTCAGCTGGCGGCTCTCTTTCTTGGAAAGGGCATAGACGTCCTTGATTGCCTCTTTGCTGGCGCCTCCGTCAACGACGGCTGTTCCATCCGCCGGGTCGATCGTCACCGGCAGGATCTGTTCGCCCTGTTCGAAGGTCAGCGGATCGAGATACACGCTCTCTTCATCGGTTCCCGCGGCCTGCACCGTCATCATTAGCCCGGCTATGCAAAGGCAAAGGCAGGTCAGAAGAACGGTTCGCTTTCGTAATATCGCTTTCATATCATCACACCTTCATACATCTATAAACTGGCGTTGATTCATGCAAAATTCCATGGTGCTTTCTATACCGAGTATAACAGAATTGTCAGACAATTTCAATCAAGGTCACTAACGGAAACTTGAAATGCGGGAAGCAGTAGAATACAATAACATTAAACAGGAAATAAAGCATTCAAAGAAGAAGGGGAGAAACGCATGTTAGGAAATTTTAGTTACCATATACCGACCAAGTTATATTTTGGAGATGACTCCTTAAAGTATCTGAACGACGAACTGCCGAAATACGGCAGCAACGTGCAGCTCGTATACGGCGGCGGTTCGATCAAGAAGAACGGCATCTACGATGACGTTATGAAAATACTGAAGGATAATGGCAAAAATGTCATCGAAGACGGCGGCGTCATGCCAAATCCTACGATTGAAAAACTCCGCGAAGGGGTCCGGATCGCAAAGAAGAATAACGTGGATCTGCTGCTGGCGGTTGGCGGCGGTTCTTGCTGTGACTATGCGAAGGCAGTATCCGTTTCCGCGCATTGCGACGAGGATCCATGGCAAAAATATTACGTCCGTTTTGAAGAACCGGATTGCGAGATCATTCCGGTGGGCTGCATTCTGACGATGGTCGGCACCGGCTCCGAGATGAACGGCGGAGCGGTCATCACCAACCATGAAGCAAAACGCAAGCTCGGCCATATCTTCGGACCGGAAGTCATGCCGAAGTTTTCGATCCTGAACCCGGTCTATACGATGACGCTCCCGCGGGAACAGATGGTATCCGGCATTTACGATATTTTCTGCCACATCTGCGAACAGTATTTCTCCGGTGAAGACGACAATACCAGCGACTACATTTCGGAAGGGCTGATGCGTTCAGTCATCCACAGCTCGCTGATCGCCCTCGATCATCCGGAGGACTACGAAGCCCGCTCCAACCTCATGTGGACCGCGACGTGGGCACTGAACACGCTAATCGCCAAGGGCAAGACGACCGACTGGATGACGCATATGATCGGGCAGTCTGTCGGAGCGCTTACCAACGCCACCCACGGCATGACTCTTTCGGCAGTGGTCCTTGCGTACTACCGCGTCATCCTGCCTAACGGACTTCCGAAGTTTAAGCGTTTTGCAGAAGAAGTCTGGGGAATCAGCGCGGAGGGGAAGACCGACGAACAGGTCGCGAACGAAGGGCTGGCGGCGCTGGAAGACTGGATGAAGAAACTCGGCGTAACGATGCACCTCTCGGAACTTGGCGTCACGGAAGACATGTTCGGCGACATTATCAACGGCACGCGCAATCTGCGCGGCGGCTACAAACGGCTAACGAGGGATGATCTGGTGCAGATCCTCACCGAGAGTCTGTAGCCACCCGAACGCATAAAGCAAAACCCCCTGAATCATTGGATTCAGAGGGTTTCCTTTATTGGTGACCCATACTGGACTTGAACCAGTGACCTCTTGGTTGTCACCCAAGCGCTCTCCCAGCTGAGCTAATGGATCGTGCCTATGAAATTGCTGCACTACTATTATAACGTATTTTTTTGATTTGGCAACCCAAAAATAAGAGCGAAAAAATGAAGAAAAATAAACGTATCGGAACACTCATTACAGCACTCATCGTCGTATTGGCGGGCATCGTGTTTTTTGCAGGAGGCTTCAGTGGCGATAAAGGCGGCGAATATATCGGATTCTCGACGCAGCCGTCGTTCGATTCTATTCAGATGAAGTGGAAGCAGCGGGACGACGTCCACTATTACGAGATCAGCCGGGCGGAGGTGACCTTCGATGCCGAAGGGGAGGCCGTCACTCTTCCGCGGGATGCATATGAACCGGTCAAGACCGTGGCGGGAGACAAGCGGCGCTATACGGACCGCGATGTGGAAACTGGACATACCTACGCGTATGTAGTCGAAGGCTATAAGAAAAGCTTCGGTCACTTAAAGTGCGTCTGCACGACTTATGAAGACGGTTCGATCGAATATGAAACGGCTGGGCTCGGCAGACCGGCGCTGCTGAATAACGGCGAGGGCGAGAACCACACGAACAGCAAGGACAAAATCTATCTCTACGTCCAGTGTTACACCGGCGTCGAGCCGACTGGCGGGATCCTCTACCGCAAAGGTTCCGATGAAGATAAATACCGTGTGATCGACTACAAGCTTTTGAGTAAAGAAGGATTCAGCAGCGGCTGCGAGATTTTGGACGATACCGTGACGCCTGGCGTGACATACAGATACAAGATCCGCACGACAGCGGAGGATAAAGAGAAATCCTATCAGTCGCCAAAGTCAACTGCAATCCGGATCCCGGCTGTGAATTTTGATGCGCGTTACGACGTGCAGGCCATGACGGAGGAGGGCTTTGCAAAGGCTTTTGTGATTCGCGTCAGCAGCGATGCGTACAACGGGACGACGCTCTTTACGGATGAAGCGGCGCAGTACCAGGTCCGCTATACCGATCCGGAAACGAAACAGGATGTGAGCGCGGTGTTTGATGCGGCGCTTCAGGAAAGCAGCGTGGACGGACAGACGTGGCAGGCTGTGAAGAAACGTGTACGCCTGACGGCCGGAAGCACCATCTATCTGAAATACGCGCTGTCTGGAGAGGACACGCCGTATTTCGGGAGCAATACCGCGGCCGAATCGGTGCTGTCCATGGATGGCTATGAGAGCGGCGGCGCAGTCTACGAGGGTTCGGGCTACGGCGCGACGATGATGACGCTGGATCTCGTGAAAGAAGCAGGAGAGGCTTGTTGCGATTTTGATTGATTATTGCGCATATTATGGTATAATAAAGCATTAATATGAGGAAGTATGCAAGAATTCCCTAAAGGGGTAAACGGAGGTTAATTATGCTACAAATCAGAAAAAAACTGTCGGCAGGTATATTGGCAGTGATCGTAACGATGGTATTGGCAATTACTGTTGGTACCGTACCGGCGCAGTTCGCGTATGCGGATGATGGAGCGGTCGCAAACGATCATTCCTTTGATTACCATTTGCCAGATGATGAAGAGTGGGATGTTGGGGACCAAACCGGTATTTCCATGCACGGCATGGTCACAGTGGATGGCAACAAATTTTACGATTATACGGTTAATAGTGTGACGGTAAAGGAACAGAGTGATGATGGTGTAATGAATATCAATCCAACCGAACACGGATGGCATCTTCAGACCGGAAAGGTCGGCTCTGCAACGGTTGAGGTCGGATATACCAATCCGGATGATTTGATTGAGGAGTATGAAGTTCCTCAGTATGACGTCCATGATTTTACGATCACGGTAGTGGAAGATGATAATTCATCATCCTTATATTCCCTCGATTATCATCAGATGTACGATGAGAATTGGGGCGTTGGATGGACGACCGGCATCAGTTACACCAATCTCCTTACGGTCAAAGGACCGGACGGCACGTCGAACTATGATTATAGCGTCAACACCGTAAATGTCGTCAGTGGCGATCCGGAGGTCATGAATATCACGAGAAATGAGCATGCCTTTGGCCTTCAGTCTGCGAAAGTCGGAGAAGTCACCATCGAGGTGGGGTATACGAATCCTCAGGAACTGGTCGATCAGAATATCGTCGACAGCCTGTATGGCGCATACCAATTCACCATCACGGTCACAGACGATGATAATGGCGCCTTCGATGTGAAAGCGAAGATGATAACCGCGAAGGCAAAGAAGACGACCAAAGTCAAAGCCAGCAAGGTATTCCTTGTCATGAATGCGAAAGGAACTGTGACCTATAAGAAACTCAAAGGCAACAAGAAGATTACTGTTGCCAAGAACGGAAACGTAACCGTTAAGAAAGGCCTTAAGAAGGGTAAAAAGTATACGGTCAAGGTCGCTGTTACGGATTCTTTCTCCGGACATACTTTAACTAAGGATGTCGCGTTTATCGTCAAAGTCAAAAAATAGTTAGATAAAAGAATGAAAAAAACCGTCTCGCGTGGAGACGGTTTTTTATTGTCTGTTTCCGTTGGATCAGTCTTTCAGGTCGTCAATCTTATCCTTGATTTTGTCGTCGATATCAGTCTTTTCGAGTACATCGTCAATGGCATCGCCGGCCTTGTCCTTGAGATCCTTGGCCTTGTCGATCAGCTTGTCGTCGATGTCGGTCTTTTCGAGTGCGTCGTCAGCCTTGTCCTTCAGGCCCTTTGCTGCGCCAATGATCTTGTCATCGATGTCGGTCTTGTCCAGAGCCTCTTTCGCCTTTGCCTTGATTTTATCGTCGATATCAGTCTTTTCCAGAGCGCCGTCTACTGCGTCTTTCAGACCATCCAGCTTGTCTTTTAAACTCATTTGAAAATCTCCTTTCGAATCGCGTATTGATATATCCATATTATATTGCAATTGTCAGCGCAAATCAATAGACGCATTGCCGCTGCGTTTTGGTTTACAAATATTTCCATTACAAATTAGAGAAGGAACCCGACAGAGGTGCAAGTTTTTTGGTATAATCTTGATATAATAAAATCAAATATGAAATTTATGACGTATATGTAAGGAGGAAACAGCATGAAGAGATTGTTGTTAGTCATTTTGGCAATGATTCTTGGCCTTGGGATGGCCTGTGTATCGATGACAGGGTGCGGCGGAGAATCCGCACAGCTGGACAAAACGATTACGGCCATTGCTGACCGCGATGACGGGAAATCCCTGGCCGGCCTTGCCGTTGAGGCGATCAAAGACGGAGAAGTCGCCTATAAGACAGCGGTGGGATACCAGTATATCGATCCGGAAGATGAAACGGCGAATGTACCATTCACGACAGAATCCAAGGTGCGTATCGCATCCGTTTCAAAGACCTTTGTTGCCGTTGGCATCATGCAGCTGTATGAACAGGGTCTGATCGATCTGGATAAAGATGTTTCCAAGTATCTGGGATTCAAGCTGCGCAATCCGAAATATCCGGATACAGCGATCACTTGCCGGATGCTGCTGAGCCACACGAGCTCGATCCTGGACGGCGAGACCTACGCGATCGCGCCGGAGTATTCCCTGAAGGAGTTCTTCGTGGAAGGCGGGAACGTGTATGAAGAAGCCGGCCATTTTGATAAAAAACATAAACCGGGAACATATTTTGAATATTCCAATCTGGGATTCGGCGTTTTGGGAACGATCATCGAAGCCGTTTCCGGAGAACGGTTCGACAAATACATGACCAAGCACATCCTGGAGCCGATGGGCATGACCGCCAGCTTCACCCCGGGAGATTTCGATGAAGATACGCTGGGAAAAGTCGCGGCAGTCTACAAGAAGGAATGGGATGACGACGGCAACCCGAAAGAAGGCAGCAACTGGTATGCGGTCATTGACGATTACGTCAACAATGAGGTCGAGGCGGATACGTGCATGGTATCGAATCCGGATACCGCGGCTGGTTATGAATTCTTCTCACTGAAGGATTACGAGCCGGGCACGAACGCGACTTGCATGAGCCCGCAGGGTGGACTCAGGATCTCTGCCGACGAGCTGGCGGATTGGGCGCTGATGTTCGCCAATGACGGTAAAGCAAACGGCAACCGGATCTTGAAGAAGAAAACCATTGATTTGATGTTCACGCCGCAGTGGACCTGGGATGGTAAAGAAGAGGGCGGAAACGGCGATCCTCTGTATGGGCTGTTCCAGCAGTGGGGCCTCGGAATCCAGCTCATCACCAACGGCATGAATGGTGACTACGGTGACACGTTCCTGGACGGCAAGAAGATCGAGAACCTTGGCGGCCACTATGGCGACGCCTATGGCATGTTCAGCATTTTCTTCATCGACCGTGACAACGATTGCGGATTCGTTTACATTTGCAGCGGCGCCGAGTGCGATCTGGAAGCGGAACCGGCTTACGGCCAGTATTCCGAGAACTGGATCTGGGAAGAAGAAATCGTGACCGCGCTGTATGACACCATCCTCGCGGAGTACGCAATAGATAAGGAGTAGTGATTACCATGACAAGAAAGAATTTTGGAGCCAATTCATTTATTACACCGGAACCGGTGCTGATGATCGCCGCCTATGATGAAGACGGCACGCCGGATATCATGAATGCCGCATGGGGCGGCGTTTCCGGAACGAACCAGATTTCCATGTGCATCAGTCCGGGACACAAGACCGTCAAGAACATTCTCATCAAGAAGGCGTTCACGGTCAGTTTCGCGACAGCGGACAAAGTCACCGAATCGGATTATGTCGGAATCGTATCCGCGAATGATGTGCCGGACAAGTTCGCCCGCGCAGGTTTCACAGCTACAAAGAGCGAATTCGTCGACGCGCCGATCGTTGACCAGTATCCGGTTGCGATCGAATGCGAGATGGTCAGTTACGACCCAGATACGCACATCATGATCGGCAAGATCGTCAATGTCTGCGCGGAAGAAAGCGTGCTCACGGACGGCGCCATCGACCTGGCGAAAGTGCAGCCAATCGTCTATGACGGCCTGAACCACAACTACAACGTCCTCGGCGGAGTCGTCGGCAAAGCCTTTGCAGACGGCGAGAAGCTGAAATAGGGGAGGTAGAACAATGACGACACGAATCGAAGCACAGCTTGGAGATATCACAAAAATAACGGATGTGGAAGCGATCGCCAACGCGGCTAACACCTCGCTGCTCGGCGGCGGGGGAGTCGATGGTGCGATCCATCGGGCTGCTGGTCCGGATCTTTTAAAAGAGTGTCGGACACTTCACGGCTGCGACACCGGTGATGCGAAAATCACAGGTGCCTATAATCTGCCGTGTAAATACGTGATTCATACGCCGGGTCCGATTTGGTACGGAGGAAACCGCAACGAGCCGGAACTGCTGGCATCCTGCTATCGGAGGTGCCTGGAGGTCGCTGTCGAAAACGGCGTCCGCAGCGTTGCGTTCCCGTCCATTTCCACGGGCGTCTATCGCTTCCCATTGGAGCAGGCGGCAGGCATCGCGGTGAGAACCGCCCGCGCGTTCGTGGCGGAGCACCCGGATGCGCTGGATCTAATCAAGTGGATACTGTTCGACGAACGGACCAAAGCCGCTTACGACCGGGCGCTGGCTGAATAAATGATAACCATGATCTGTTGGAATTAGAGAGGGGTAATTGGCTAATGAAACTGATCATTTCTGAAAAACCGTCGCTGGGTCGGGCGATTATGAAGTCCCTCGGCGAGAAATTCACGAAACAAGACGAGTATTACGAATCTGAGAACTACTACGTCGTGCCTTTGCATGGGCACATTCTGGAACTAAAAGACTTCGAGGAGTACCCGGAGAACGAAGGGAAGTACATGTGGAGTGTCAAAAACCTGCCGTTCTTCCCGCAGACCTACGAGTACAAGATCTCGCGCGGCAATAAGAAGATCTACGACACTATCAAAAAGCTCCTGAAAAAAGATGAAGTCACGGAAGTCATCCATTGCGGCGACGCAGACCGGGAGGGGCAGATTATCGTCGATCTGGTTCTCGAAAAACTGGGCAACACCAAGCCGGTCACGCGGCCGTTCATCAAATCCACCACGCCGGAAGGACTGCAAAAGGCTTTCGCGGAGCGCAAACCGAACGAAGAGTACATCAACGTCAACGCAGAGGGTAAGACACGATCATATGTGGATTTTGATTTCGGAATCAACCTGTCGCGCTACGCCACGAAACGGACCGGCACGAAAGAAGGTCTGAATGTCGGCCGGGTCATCGGCGCTATCGTGACGGAAATCTATAACCGCGATCTGGCGATCGAGCAGTTCGTGCCGCGCGACTATTTCAAGGTCGAATCGGATCTGGAAATCAAGCTCACCTCAAAAGAGGAGTTCAACGTCGATGCCAAAGAACCGGATCGTGCAAAGGCTGAGGCCGCCGCATACGCGGCGCGGCTCAACGCGGCAGACGCCATCGTGAAGGATGTCAAGAAATCGAACCAGACCAAGAGATCGCCGAGATTGTTCTCGCAGACTGATTTGCAAGGCGCGGCGAACAAGCGGTTCGGTTTCGCTCCGAAGCGCACGCTCAAAGCTGCCCAAAGCCTGTACGAAAAGGGACTGATCACCTATCCGCGAACCAACACCAGCTATATGGCGGAAGGTGACCGGGGAATGATTGCGGGAACTTTGAAAAAACTGGGACCGGAGTTCGAGATGAAGCCGGTCTTCGATAACAGTAAGGTCGACGGCCACTCAGCCATCACGCCGACGGGATCGTACCGGGAAGTGACCGGGGATGAGTTGAAGATCTACCAGATGGTGCTGGACCGGTTCAAAGCTGTTTTCTGTAAAGAACCGTGCACCGTTCTGAAGACGGCAATGACTATCGACTGCATCGAAAACGGCAGTGACATCATCGAAACGTTCAAGGTCAGCGGGGAAGTGCCGCTGACGCCAGGATGGAAAAAATATGAGCCGGTATCTGAGCAGACCACTGTGCTGCCGGAACTGAATGTGGGCGATGCGGTCGACCACGATTTCCAGCCGGTGGCGGCACAGACGAAACCGCCGGCGCACCACACCGTAACATCGCTCGGCAAATGGATGCAGAACCCGTTCCGCAAATCCGACGAGGATGAGATCGACTATGCGAAGATGTTGTCCGGAATGGAAATCGGAACCGAAGCGACACGCGCCGCCATCATCGATAAGGCCATCGCCAAAGACTATATCAAATTGACGAAAAATACCTACACCATCGAACCGAACGGACGGTTCCTCGTGGAAACGTGCCGTGCACTGGGAATCGACATGTCCAGCGTCAAAACGGCGGAGATGGGTAAGAATACAAAAGCCGTGTCCAGAGGAGAGCGGACATCGGAAGAAGTCCTGACGGAAGTCCGGCAGGAAATCGAAGAAATCATCGGCAGCGGCGCCTCACTGGGCGAGGCGACTGAGTCGGATCTGATCTGTCCGCGCTGCGGAAAACATTTGAAGGATTCGCTCAGCAAACTGGAATGCGACTGCGGCTATACGATCTGGAAGACCGTCGCCAAAAAGCGTTTGGACGAAGCTACGATCAAGTCTATAATAAAGGGTGAAAAGACGCCTTTGCTCAAAGGATTCAAAGGCAGAAGCGGCAAATCGTTCAGCGCGTATCTGATTCCGAAGGAAGACGGCAGCGTTGCATTCGAATTTCCACCACGTGAAGAGAAGGTTTCCATCGGAAACTGCCCGAAATGCGGCAAGCCGGTCTACGAAAACAAGAAAGGCTTTGGCTGCAGCGGCTGGAAAGCAGACGGAACGGGTTGCGATTTCGTGATCTGGAAGTATGACCGCGCGACGAAAAAGAGAATCGGCATCAAGGAAGCAAAGAAATTATTAATACAAAAGGAGGACTAATATGGATACTGGTACTATTAGCGCATGGGGAGCGAAACTGATCGACCTGGCGTCAGCAGTCGGCGTTAAGATCATTCTGGCGTTGTTGATCTTCATCATCGGACGCATCGTAATCAAAAAGATCCTGTCTACGATCGGCAAGATCAAGGCGATGGAGAAGATCGATCCGGCAGTGCGTTCATTCCTGATGAACTTCTTCAAGATCGCGCTGTATGTCGTTCTGGTCATTTCGATCATCAGCGTACTGGGCGTTCCGATGGCTTCCGTTATTACCGTTCTGGCGACCTGCGGACTGGCCGTTGGCATGGCACTGCAGGGAGCCCTGGCCAATCTGGCCGGCGGCATCATGCTGCTGGTTTTCCGACCGTTCAACATCGGTGACTTGATCGTGGCAGGCGATGCAACGGGCGTCGTTAAGGAAATGAATCTGTTCTACACCGTTGTGAACACGCTGGACAATCAGGTAATCACGATCCCGAACGGCGGACTGATGGGAGGCAACATCACCAACGTGACCAAAGAAGACGTTCGTCGTGTGGACCTGACCTTCAATATCAGCGGCGCGGACATCGCAGGCGCGCGCAAGGTCATGGTGGAGCAGATGAAGGCCAACGAAAAGGTGCTGGATACTCCGGAACCACCAATGGCGGAGCCACTGGAAGGAATCCCGGGCGGTATGTCATTCACGGCCAGAGCCTGGACGAAGACAGCGGACTACTGGGATGTTTACTTCGGACTTATGGAAGCGATCCCAACCGCTCTCGGCGAAGTCGGCGTTGGCGGACCACTCCCGGCGTACAATATCATTAACGAGAATAAATAAGACAGCAATAGCAAAAAAGACAAATAAAAACGGGGTTGCCGCATTGAGTGCGGCAGCCCCGTTTTTGTGCGGTTATCAGATCCCGGCCTTATACACGTTATCCAGAAGCGCTTCGTAATCGGCGATTTCCATCGGCCGCGGATTGCTGCCGTTGGAACCGTTGTTGTAAGCCATTTCCGCCAGCGTACGGAAGTCCTTCGGATCCGGATTCAGCGAGGCGAACGTCGGTAGTTCGACATCGACCGTCAGCTGTTTGACGTATTCCACGGCCTTTGCAGCACCTTCCTCATTGGAATCGAACGGCAATCCCATCGCTTCCGCGACACGGGCGTACCGGTCGATGCAGTAGTCCATATTGTACTCCATGACGAATGGAAGGAAGATGGCGTTGCACGTTCCGTGCGGCAGGTCGTACATGCTGCCGAGCGCTTCCGCGATGCAGTGAACGCTCGCCACATCGGAGTGGCTGAACGATATCCCGCCCAGCATGCTGGCCATCAGCATATTGCTGCGGGCTTCCAGATCCGAGCCGTCCTTGAACGCGCGGACGAGGCTTTTTGCAATCAGCTCGATGGAATAGAGTGCCGCAGCGTCACCAATCGGTTCGGAGCAGGTCGCCGTGAAACCCTCGATGGAATGGGTCAGCGCGTCCACACCGGTCGCCGCCGTAAAAGCCGGTGGCACGGAAACCGTCAGCTTCGGATCGCAAAGGGCTGTCGTAGCTGCGGTATACGGGCTCTTGACCGTCATCTTGTAATGGTTCTTTGTGTCCGTGATGACCGACGAGAAGGTCAGCTCGCTTCCGGTTCCTGACGTGGTCGGAATCGTGATGAGCGGCGGATTCGGCAGAGTGGCTGCCGTCTTGCCCTCGTACGGTTTGATGAATTCCGCGTCGTGTGCCAGAAGCACGCCGACGGCCTTCGCGCAGTCGATCGGACTGCCGCCGCCAACGGCGATCAGGAAATCAGCGCTAGCGGCGCGCGCAGCTTTTGCACCGGCCTCCGCGTTCACATCCTTCGGATTCGCCTCGACTCCGTCAAAAAGCGAGTACTCAACGCCCGCTTTGTCCAGCAGGTCGGTCACGATGCGGTCGATGCCGGCTTTGCGGATGCCCGGGTCGGTGATGACCAGCGGCTTCCGACCGCCCACGTTCTGGATCTCTTCTGCAAGCTGACTGACGCAGCCCGGTCCGAAAATAACTTTGGTCGGCAACGTGAATTCGAACGGATTCATGCATTTATAGTTCATGTCGTTCATGGTGAAACCTCCTTTAATATCGATATTATAACACGAGCCAGTATGGCTTGTATTCTGCTTTTTCAACGTGGTAAAATACAGATGTACCGAAGGAGGGTAAAACGATGAAATTCAAAATGATACATGAAAATTACAACGTCAAAGATCTGGACGCGTCGCTGGAGTTTTATGAGAAGGCTCTCGGTCTCCATGAGGTCCGGCGCAAGACTGCCGAAGACGGTTCGTTCATCATCGTCTATGTGAGCAATGAAGAGGCGGATTTCGAACTGGAACTGACCTGGCTGGCAGGCCATCAGCAGAACTACGATCTGGGAGAAGAAGAGTTTCATCTGGCCTTCCGCACGGACGATTACGACGCGGCACACGCACTGCACGAAGAGATGGGATGCATCTGCTTCGAGAATCCGGCCATGGGATTGTACTTCATCAAAGATCCGGATGGGTACTGGCTGGAGATCGTACCAGAAAGGGAGTAATAGAAATGAAAACATTAGTAGCGTATTTTTCTAAATCAGGGGTGACCGGCGAATGCGCGAAGAAGATCGCGGAGATCCTGGGCGCCGACACCTTCGAAATCAAAACGGAGAAACAGTATCCGCCGGGCTTTATCAAGACCATCAAGGTCTGCCGCAAGGAAATGAACAGCGGGGAACGGCCGGCCCTTGTAGGGAGCGTGCCAAACTTTGACGAATACGATCGCGTATTCATCGGATTCCCGGTGTGGTTCGGGACCTGTCCGATGGCAATCGTCAGTTTTCTGGAGCAGTACGACTGGAGCGGCAAGGACATCTATCCGTTCTGTACCAGTACGTCCACCGGTATCAAGGCCGGGGAAACGGATATCGCCAAATACACAGGCCAGAACGTGCACCAGGGCCTGCGCATGAAGAACATCAAGAGCCTGGATGAGGAAGAGATCCGCCGCTGGGCACTCTGAAGAACTTTGCAAGGAAAAGGATGAACGCATGAAAAAACCGATCGTCGCATTGATGTATGATTTTGATAAGACCCTGTCTCCGAAGAACATGCAGGACTACGGATTCATGAAAGGCCTCGGCGTCACCAGCGGGGAATTTTGGGAGACCTGCACGAAGATGACCAAGGAGAACCAGATGGACAGCATCTTGGCGTATATGTACCTGATGCTGGAGAAGGGCCGCGGCAAGTTCCTGCTGCGGCGGGAAGAATTCCAGAAGCTGGGAAGGAGCGTGAAGCTGTTCCCGGGCGTCACCACCTGGTTCGACCGCATGAACGAATACTGCGAAGAAAAGGGGCTCGTCTGCGAGCATTATCTCCTGTCATCCGGCCTGAAGGAGATCATTGAGGGCACCGAGATCGCGGGCAAATTCAAAGAAATCTACGCGGCGGAGTTTTTGTATGACGAAAAAGGCGTCGCGATCTGGCCGGCCATGGCGGTCAATTACACCAGCAAGACGCAGTTCCTCTACCGGATCAACAAGGGTATCCTGGACGTCACGGAACAAAAGGAACTCAACCGGTTCGTTCCGGATGACGAGCGCCGCGTGCCGTTCCGGAACATGGTGTACTTCGGTGACGGAGACACCGACGTCCCGTGCATGAAACTGACGAAACTGAACGGCGGGCATTCCATCGTCGTCTATCAGAAAGATAAAGAAGAAGCCGAGCGCCTGATCAACGAGAACCGCGCCAATTTCGCTTTCAAAGCGAACTACAGCAAAGGCTCCGCACTCGAGAAGGCGGTTAAGGCGGTCATCGATGAGATTGCCACGACGGAAGTACTGAAGCGAATGGAGAAATAAGAAAATGTGTGAACCGAAAACGATTCTCTGCTACGGGGATTCCAACACCTACGGATACGTTCCCTCAACAGGGCTGCGTTACCCGGAAAACGTACGCTGGCCGGGCGTGCTGCGGAAACTGCTCGACGAAGAAACGCAACAGGGCGGTGAACGGTACGTCGTGATCGAAGAGGGCTGCAATGGGCGGACGGCTTCCGTGTTGCCGGAAGACGAACCGTGGAAAGACGGCCGGCCGTACCTGAAGGCCTGCCTCAACAGCCACAAACCGATCGAGTGGGTCGTGCTCATGCTCGGCAGCAACGATCTGAAGCACCAGTTTCATGCAAAACCCCAAGACATTGCCGGCGGGATCCGCTGGATCCTGCAGACCATCGAGGAGTTCCTGTTAGACAAACAGGGGTATTGCCCGAAAGTTTTGCTCGTATCGCCGCCGCTCGTCGGCAAGGGAATCGAAGAATCGCCGTTCGCGGACCGGTTCTCGGAAGACGCGATCGAGAAGTCAATGAAACTGGCTGAGTTGTACGAAGCCGAAGCAGAAGCCTTTGCGGACGATGGAAAGGGCATACAATGCGCGTTCCTCGACTCCTCGAAGATCATCGATCCGTCGGAGATCGATTCCCTGCATTTGATGCCGGACGCGCACGAAAAACTGGGGCAGGAAATTGCGAAAATACTGTTGCAGAAATAACAGCGAAAAAGCATAACGAACAGGCAGTAATCACTGCCTGTTTTTTCATGAGATGATTGCTACAGAGCCAGGAAGAATGGCACCAAGAACGGTACCGACATGGAGAGCGAGAAGCCGGTGATAAAGGAATAGACCGTCGTGGAGCCGTTGGTGGAATGTTCAACGATCGGAAGGCAGACGTCCATGCTGACGGAGGCCGGCATACCGAGGCATTCAACGTATCCGAATTTCTTGGCGACGAACGGAACGAAAACGATCGCGAACAGTTCGCGCATGACGTTGTGCAGGAACGAGATGGCTCCCGCCACTTCGAATCCGGCATCCATGATGATCCCGGCGCCCAGCGAGTACCAGGCAAAGCCCGCGCCGATGGCCAGACCTTCGTTCGCGGCCAGCGGCAGCACCAGCGTGCAGAGCAGCGCGCCGACAAAGGTACCGATGGCGACCGAAAGAGGCAGGATCAGGATCTTGAATCCGACCCGCCGGATATTCGAAAAGACCTGCCCTTCGAGCCCCAAATCGAGGCCAACAAAGATCAGCAGGACGACCAGGCCGATCGAAATGGCCAGACTGCTGCCGGCCGAGACCTGTTCAAATCCGTACCGTTTTAGAAAGAAAAAGTAACCGCTGGATATGCCGCCGGCAACGCTGACGAGAATCATCGCGGTCATCTTATCGAAAATCGCTGCGAAGGCACTGGTCGGTTCTTTTTCTGCAGCAGCTTCGATTTCCTGTTCCGCAGCGGAGATGGTTTCCGCGGAAGCGGGCGCAGAGCTTTTTGCAAGACCTTCACGGTCGAGACCGATGAGCTTGCGCGCGAAGTGGATCGCGACGATCGAACAGACCAGGACCACAATCGTGAACAGCAGGGAGTAGAGCCCATAAGTGTCGAGGTTGCGGACGACTTCCTCGTTGGCGCCAACGCGCACACCCATCGCAAAAACAAGGCAGAGTACCGATACGGTTTGTGCCGTACCGAACCAGCCCAGTTTCGTTTTGAATCTGCGCAGCGGAATCGCCGCCAGATAGCCTATTAAGCAGATGCATGGGTAAATAATTGCGCTTGACATATTAATATAGTAACAAAAACACGATGCTTTCTCAATGGGGAAAATGTGTTAGAATAGAACCATGGAAAAAGAAAGAATACACGAAATCGTAGAAAAGCAGCGTGCCTTTTTTAACACCGGCAAAACGCTCGACGTATCTTACCGGATGGCCGCGCTGAAAAAACTGAACAAAGCAGTCAACAAGCACGAAGACCGGCTGGCAGCCGCGCTCAAGGCGGATCTGGGGAAGTCCTTCACGGAAAGCTACATGTGTGAAATCGGCATCACGTACAGTGAGATCACGTACATGAGGCGGTGGGCACGCTGGTTTGCCAGGGACAAGTACGTTCTGACGCCGCTGGCCCAATTCCACGCGACCAGTTTCGTGAAGCCGATGCCGCATGGCGTGACGCTGATCATGAGCCCGTGGAATTATCCGGTCCTGCTGACGCTGGAACCTTTGGTGGACGCTCTCGCGGCGGGCAATACGGCGATCGTCAAGCCGAGCGCTTATTCGCCGTACACCAGTGACGTTCTCAAAGAGCTGATCGAGGAGACGTTCGATCCGGAATACGTGGCGGTCGTTACCGGCGGAAGGGAGGAGAATACATATCTACTGGATGAAAAATTCGACCACGTCTTCTTTACGGGGAGCAAGGAAGTCGGCCGCACCGTGATGGCAAAGGCGTCGAAGCATCTGTGCCCGGTGACGTTGGAACTGGGCGGCAAGAGCCCGTGCATCGTCGGCAAGACGGCGGACATTCCGCTCGCGGCCAAAAGGATCGTCTTCGGCAAACTGCTGAATTGCGGGCAGACCTGCGTGGCGCCGGATTACGTTCTCTGCCACCCGGAAGTGAAACAGGAACTCATCGAAGGGCTCATCGCGGAGATCAAAACCCAGTACGGCGAGAATTATCTGGAGAACGAGGATTACGGCAAGATCGTTACAAAGAAGCATTTCGACCGCATCAACAGACTCATCGACGCCGGCAAAACGGTGTACGGCGGCGGCAGCAATGAAGCGACGCTGCAGATCGAACCGACGATCATGGACGGCGTGACCTGGAATGACCCGGTCATGCAGGAGGAGATTTTCGGGCCGGTGCTGCCGATTCTGGAATACAAGAATCGCAAGGACGTGATCGATACGATCAATTCCCGTCCGCGTCCGCTGGCGTTGTACGTGTTCACCGATGAAAAGGAATTCGCGAAGGAGATCACCACCCGGTGTGCCTTCGGCGGCGGATGCATCAACGACACGATCATCCATCTGGCCACCAGCAACATGGGCTTCGGCGGCAACGGCGAAAGCGGTATGGGCGCGTATCACGGCAAAGTCGGATTCGACGAGTTCTCATCACGCAAAAGCATCGTAGATAAGAAGACCTGGCTCGATCTGCCGATGCGCTACCAGCCGTACAACCCTGTTAACGAGAAATTGCTGAAAATGTTTTTGAGGTAAATGGCAGACAGCATTAACAGAAAAACCGTAATCAGAATCGCCGGTGCGTACGTCGCCTGGGTCATGGGCTCCGGCTTCGCGACGGGACAAGAGATCCTGCAGTTCTTCACCAGTTACGGCTATCACAGCTTCGCGCTGGTGGCAATGAATCTGGCAGGATTCCTCATCATCGGTCCGATGATCCTGGAGGCGGGATTCGCGCACAAAGGCTTAGAAGGATACAGCCACTTCCAGTATTTCTGCGGGAAAAAACTGGGGGTCTTTTATGATTGGTTTTTGCCGGTCAGCATGTTTGCCGGCATGGTCATTCTCATTTCCGGGTCTGGCGCGACGCTGGAAGAGTACTATGGATTGAACCATTACGTCGGCGCGCTGATCATGGCGTCCGCCGCGCTGGCCGCGTATATCGTCGGGTTCCAGCGGTTCGTCAAAGTCGTGTCGTTCATCGGTCCGACCATCATCGCGTTCATGCTGTTCGTCGGAATCATCACACTGGTGCGTGACTTTGACGGTTTATATGACGTCAATAACTACCCGCAGCAGATGGAAGCAAAACAACCGGTTCCGTGGGCATGGATGTCGGGGCTTTTGTACATCGCGTACAATCTGTCCGGCGGATCGAAGTATTATACGGCGCTGGGCGGCACCGCGGCGACGAAGCGGGAAGCCGTTCTGGGCGCGGTCGTCGGCAGCATCGCACTGATCGCGTCGATTCTGCTGATGAACAGTGCGATGCTCACGGACATCGGGAACACGGCCGTGCAGCAGGTGCCGACGCTGTTCCTGACGAAAAAGATATCGTATTCGCTGGGCGCCGTTTTCAGCATCATCCTGATCATGGGAATATTCTCCTCGTGCAGCGCGATGCTTTGGACGGTCAGCGAGAAGTTTGTCAAGCAGGGCACACGAAAGAGTTACATCTTCGCTGCCTGCGCATGTGTGGTGGCGTTCCTGCTGGGGCTTTTGCCGTTCGCGCAGTTGGTCGGAAAGATCTACACGGTCCTCGGATACGTAGGATTGGTGTTTGCGGCCTGCGTGATCTACAAACGCATCCGGGTGTGGAGATCCGGAAAGGAATCGTGATCCGGAGATATATGAGTGAGGTTGAGTGACGATGAAGACTCTGTTCAAAATCGGTGAAATAGCGGAACTGTTCCATCTGAATATCAAAACCCTTCGTTTCTATGATGAGATCGATCTGGTCAAGCCGGAAGTCGTGGACCCGGATACGGGATACCGTTACTACAGCACGGCACAGTTCGAGCAGCTCAATACCATCCGGTATCTGAGGGAGCTGGATGTGCCGCTCAACGAAATCCGGGAGTTCCTCAGCAACCGCGAGACTGACAAAATGGAAAAGATCCTCCGCACGCAGATCCAGCAGGTGGAGGAGAAACAGCGCGATCTCGAGATCGTCAAAAAGAAACTCAACAGCCGGATCCGCCAGATCAATGACGCGAAGACCGGGAACCGCAACGTCGCGGAGATCAAACGCATTCCGGCCAGACGCGCGCTGCTGCTGAAGTATTCGATGCAGCCGGACAGCGACCTGGAATATCCGATCCGCCTGCTGGCAAAGGACATTCCGAAGGCATCGGTCTTTTTGGGGAAAATCGGGCTTTCCATCGATGCGGCGAACATCGATGCAGGGAAGTTCGAAACATACGATTATATATTCCTGCTGCTGGACCCGGACGAGGACACCGTCGGCGCAGTGAAGACGGCAGGAAAGCAGCCCAATACCGAAAGCGTGCAGCTTAAGGGCGGCCGGTATGCCGTCATCCGCTTCCGCGGAACACACCGGGATGCGGAGAAGAATTACAAGAAACTGATGCGCTTTATCCGCAAAGAGGGCTTTGAAGCCTGCGGCAATTCTCTGGAGATCACGCTGATCGACGCCGGTTTCACGACCGACGAAAGCCAGTACGTGACGGAGATCCAGATTCCGATCCGGAAGCAGCGAAATAAATAATAAAAAAAGTGTTGACCTTCCAGTTACTGGAGACTTTATAATAGAATCATCAAAGAAAGAAACAGAGAGATTCTTCAGAAACCGGGAGGAAAGACAAATGATCGGAACACTTGTAAACACGGGAACGATCATCGTAGGCAGCCTGATCGGCGGCCTGTTCAAAAAGATCATGAGCGAGCGCGTCAACAAGGCGCTGTTCATCGCCATGGGAATGGCGGCATTCGGGCTTGGCATCAATGCCGTCGTACAGAATATGCCGAACAGCCAGTTTCCGGTGCTCTTCGTTGTGAGCCTGGCGCTGGGCGGTGCCATAGGAACTTTGCTCGATCTGGACGGGCGCGTATCGCGTCTAACTTCGAAACGCACCGATGGCGGCAAACTGGGACAGGGCATCGTCACCGGCAGCCTGCTGTTCTGCGTCGGAACGCTTTCCATCCTCGGACCGGTGCAAAGCGCTTTGTATCAGGATCACACGTTCCTGTTCACGAACGCGACACTCGACCTGGTCACATCGATGGTGCTGGCGTCCACGTACGGCGTCGGGATGGTGCTTTCCTCGATCATCCTGTTCTGCTGGCAGGGGAGCATTTACGGACTGACGCTTCTGATTGGCAATTTTATTACGGACACGATGATGTGCGAAATGGGCATCGTTGGCGGATTTCTCATCGCCATGTCCGGCCTGGGAATTTTGGAAATCAAGGACTGCAAGACCCTGAACTTCCTGCCGGGCCTGTTCATCCCGCCGATCTGGTGTCTGATCTACGCGCAGTTCTAACGAACCGCTAAGGAGAATCTTATGAATAACGTTGGCATTACGAATTTCCTTTTTGCCCACGCGGCGAAAAAACCGGCATCGTTCCACATGCCGGGGCACAAAGGCGCGAAGTTCTATAAAAGCAATGGATTCGGCAAGTTCATGAAGAACATCGCCGATTACGATATTACCGAGATCCCCGGCGCGGACAATCTGTTCCAGACCGAAGGAATCATCGAAGAAACCGCGAACAAATACGCCTCTCTCTACGAGGCGGAACAATCATATCTTCTGATCAATGGGACCAGCACAGGTCTCATTGCATCTATTCTGGCAACCGTCCCGAAGGGCGGCAAACTCATCATGGCCAGAACCTGTCACAAGTCCGTATTCAACGCGCTGACGCTGGGCGAGATCACACCGATCTATGCGTACCCGGATGTCATTTTCCAGTACGGCATTTCCGGGGCGGTGTCACCGGAAGAAATCGAAAGCCTTTTGCAGGAGCACCCGGACGCGTCGGCCGTGATCCTGCCGAGCCCGAACTACTACGGCATCTGCAGCGACATCAAGGCGATTGCGAAAGTCGTTCACAACTTCGGCAAAGTTCTGATTGTCGATCAGGCGCACGGCGCACACCTGAAATTCTTCAGCAGCTACGGTCTGAGGCGACCGCTGATCAGCCGTCCGGGCGGCGGCAAAGTCACCGCGATCGATGTCCGCAAAGGTGCCGAGGCCCAGGCGGAATACTACAAAAACCACGGTACCGGGCAGAGCCTCGGTGAGAAGGGCTGGAAGTGGAGCATGCCGTTGCCGGCCGAAGAGTGCGGCGCCGACATCGTCGTCAACAGCACGCACAAAACCCTTGGTTCCTTCACGCAAAGCGCTGTACTCAACGTTATGGGCGAAGCGTTCAAAGAAGCGGGCGGGCATATCGCGGAAGTCGATGCCGGCTATCTCGTGGAAGACCCGGACAGCCCGTTCGCGAAAGACCATACCAAATGCCGCGTGGACATCGCGCTTCTGGAAGACCGCCTGCAGGCGATCCAGAGCACCAGCCCGTCGTATCTTCTGATGGCGTCGCTGGATGTCAATGCGGACATCATCGAAAAGCACGGAAAGAAATTGTTCACGGAATGGCGGCGGAACATCGTCTGGTTCTTCCGGAAAGCAGCGACCATACCGGAGCTGCGCGTCATGACCGTGGAAGCGGATGAGAAATCCGTCGTGGCGGAAGCCGCGGAAAAGTCTCTCGGCATTTTGAAGAAAGTGCCGGGACTGCGTGACAAGAATTTTGCAAAGAACGACGCGCCCCGGCGGCAGACCGGCAGCCTCGACAACACCAAGATCAACATCGACATGAGTGCTTACGGGATCGACGGTAACCGTCTGGAAGAAATGCTGAACGAGCAGGGCATCTTCCCGGAACTGGTCACAGGCAACATCGTCATGTGCATGACCGGAATCGGCAACAAGCGCAAGGATTACAAGCGCCTCTACAAGGCGCTGGCGGAAATCGCCTTCCGGAACCGCGGCTCACTGGTGAAGCTGTCGCACGACGACCGGATCGAGTACAAACCGGTGCAGCAGCTGGAAGCACCGGAAGAGGAAACCGGCACCGGTTCGTCCGGTACCGATCCTTCACCATCGGACGATGGTCCGAAGAAGAACGCCGGCGGCGGCTCCTTCGCCGCGAAGAGCGCGGCACTCTGGTCGAAGCGGAGAATTTTGCATGAACTTCCGGCAGAGAAAGAATCGCTGCCGTTGGAGGAATGCGCCGGCCGTATCTGCGCATCCTCCATCATCCCGTATCCGCCGGGAATTCCTTTGATCTGCCCGGGCGAGGAAATCGGCGCGGAGGAGATCCAGTACATCAAGTACCTCCGCCAGATCGGCGACAAAGTCATCGGCATCAGCAGCGAAGGCGAGATCATCGTCGGCAAATAGAAACACGATCAGCGAAAGACCATGGCTCCACCGATTCAGTCGGTGGGGTTTTTTGATGCGTCTGCCAAGCAAAACTACTTGACAGGCAGGTCGTGGTGCCGTATACTGTCAGGGTGTCAAGTCGAAGTGCTTGTCAGAATGGATGAAATCCGGAGTCGATGCAATGAAGATTGATGAAATAGCGAGACAGAGCCTGTTGTATGATTACTATGGCGCGCTGCTGACGGAGCGTCAGCGGGAAGTCATGGAATTGTACCACGAAGAGAATCTGAGCCTGGCTGAGATCGCGGACGAGATGCGCATCAGCCGGCAGGGCGTTCACGATGCTTTGAAGAAGGCGGAGCGCGCGCTGAAGGGGTATGAGCAAAAGCTCGGGCTCGTGGACAAATTTCAGAAGACGAGCGGATCGATCAACGAGATCGACCGGCGCATCGAGGGTCTGATCGGCGGCCTTACCGGGAAAGCGGATTCCGGGCAGGAACAGGATTCCATCGCCGGCGAGCTGACCGCCATCAAGGCGATCATCGACCAGATAGAAACGTAGAAACCGAACCAAAGATAAAGGAGCGATCCTATGGCTTTTGAAGGATTATCGGATAAACTGCAGGGAGTCTTTAAGGGACTCAAGGGCAAAGGCAGCCTGACGGAGGCGGACATCAACGCAGCGATGCGGGAAGTCAAGCTGGCACTCCTCGAGGCGGACGTCAACTTTAAAGTCGTCAAAGAGTTCGTCGCCAATGTCAAGGAAAAAGCGCTTGGCGAAGAGGTCATGGCGAGCCTGACGCCGGCCCAGCAGGTAATCAAAATCGTAAACGACGAGCTCGTCGAGCTGATGGGCGGAACCAGCAGCAAGCTGACCTATTCGCCGAAGGGCTTCACGACGTACCTCATGGTCGGCCTGCAAGGTACCGGTAAAACGACCACCTGCGGCAAGCTGGCCCTGTGGCTCAAGAAGAACGGCAAGAAGCCGATGCTTTGTGCGTGCGACATCTACCGGCCGGCGGCAATCGACCAGCTGGAGATCGTCGGCGAGAGCGTCGACGTACCGGTCTTCACCATGCGCGACAGCAAAGACCCCGCAAAGATTGCGAAGGCCGCGATGCGGGAAGCCGAGATCAAGGGCTACAACGTCCTGATCGTCGACACAGCCGGACGTCTGCAGATCGACGAAGAGCTGATGGACGAGCTCAAAGTTCTCAAGAAAGAGATCAAGCCGCATGAGATCCTGCTCGTTGTGGACGCGCTGACCGGTCAGGACGCCGTCAACGCGGCCGAAGGCTTCAACGAAGCGCTCGGCATCGACGGCATCATCATGACCAAGATGGACGGCGACTCCAGAGGCGGCGCGGCGCTCAGCACCAAGAAAGTCACCGGACGCCCGGTCAAGTTCGTCGGTATGGGCGAGAAGATGGATGAGCTGGACGAGTTCCATCCGGAGCGTATGGCCAGCCGTATCCTGGGCATGGGCGACATGCTCTCCCTCATCGAGAAGGCGCAGGAAGACTACGATGAGCAAAAAGCCATCGAGATGGAGCGGAAGATCCGCAAGAACAAGTTCACGCTTGAGGACTTTCTGGAGCAGATGGGACAGATCCGGAAGGTGGGCGGCATCGGCAAGATGCTGGACATGCTGCCGGGCGTGAGCAACAACAAGAACGTGGACCTGGATCAGAGCGAGCGGGAATTCGTCGCGTTCGAAGCGATCATCCAGTCCATGACCAAGGCGGAGCGGGAGAACCCACAGATCCTCAACGCCAGCCGGCGCCGCAGGATCGCAGCCGGTTCCGGCCAGCCGGTCCAGAAGATCAATCAGCTGGTCAAGCGGTACGAAGAATCGAGAAAGATGATGAAATCGATGATGAGTCCGCGCGGCAGCGCCAAATTAAACAGAATGTTCGGAGGCCTCAGATAGCCTTTGGCAGATAAATCAAGTTCAATATTTTGAATCAATAACCATATTTAATACATTAGGAGGAAAAGAAAGAATGGTAAAGATCAGATTGAAGAGAATGGGAGCACACAAGAAGCCTTTTTACAGAGTCGTCGTTGCGGATTCAAGAGCACCGAGAGACGGCAGATTCATCGAGGAACTGGGATACTACAATCCTCTGAAAGATCCTGTCGACATCAAGATCAATGAAGAATCAGCTAAGAAGTGGCTCGAAACGGGAGCTCAGCCTACAGAAACAGTCAAGAAGCTGTTCAAGCAGGTCGGTATCATTTAAGAAAGCGGTGGTCCTATGACAGAATTAGTTAGTGCAATTGCTAAGTCACTCGTTGAACATCCGGAATCGGTCGTTGTTTCCGAATCGGAATCCAATGGCACTACGATCATACAGCTCAAAGTCGCAGACGACGATATGGGCAAGGTAATTGGCAAGCAGGGAAGGATCGCGAAAGCCATCAGAACAGTTGTCAAAGCGGCCGCAACGAAAGCGAATGCGAAAGTTGTGGTTGAAATCGTTCAATAAAGACAGACGCAATTTCGGGTAACAGGTCAGCGGCGGATAACCGCTGCTGACAGGTCACCCATTTTTTATAACGGCGAAGAAACATTTTCATGATGGAAAAGATTGAAATAGGAAAAATCACGAGTGCTGTCGGACTGAAGGGCGAAGTCAAAGTCTACAATTATTCCGACAGCGCGGACATATACCGAACGACGGAAGAAATCTTTGTCGGCGAAAAACGGCGAAAGATCCAGAACGTGCGGACGCAGAAAAGCATGGTCATCCTCAAGCTGGAAGGGATCGATGACCGGAATGCGGCAGAACGGGCGCGCGGTGAAGTGCTTTGCATAACGGAAGCGGATCTGCCGGAACTGCCGGAGGGGCAGTTCTATATCCGTGACCTGATCGGCATGGACGTCGTCGACGCGGAGACCGGCGATGCGGTCGGCACCGTCCGGGACGTGATCCAGAACACGGCTCAGGATATTTTTGATGTGAAAACACCGGACGGGAAACAGGTTCTCATACCGAAGGTCCCGGAGTTTATTATAGAAATCGATAGCGAAACGCGCGTAATAAAGGTCAAACTGATCGAGGGGATGCTGCCATGAAGATCGATGTACTGACATTGTTTCCGGAAATGTTCGTTCCGGTCCAGACAAGCATGCTCGGAAAAGCGGAGGAGAAGGGGATTTTGCAGATCGACATCACCGACATCCGCGATTTCAGCAACAACAAACACAAGAAGACGGACGATTATCCGTTCGGCGGAGGCGGCGGCATGGTCATGATGCCGGACCCGATCTTCGGCGCGCTCGAACACATCGGCGCCAAAGGCAAAAAGCTCATCTACATGTCCCCGCGGGGGAAAGTGCTGGACGAAGCGAAAGTGCGGGAACTGGCTGAACTGGATGAACTGGTCATTCTTTGCGGGCACTACGAGGGCGTGGACCAGCGCGTGCTGGATTACTGGGAAGCGGAGGAGATCTCCATCGGCGATTACGTTCTGACCGGCGGGGAACTGCCGGCGATGGTGCTCATCGATTCCGTGGCGCGGCTTTTGCCCGGCGTTTTAGGGAACGCCAATTCGGCCAATGAAGAATCGATCTATTCGGGGCTTTTAGAGTACCCGCAGTACACGCAGCCCCGGGAATACGCGGGCATGGAAGTGCCGGAAGTGCTGCTGAACGGCCATCACCGACTCATCGAAGAATGGAAGTTCCGCGAGTCACTTCTTCTTACAAAAGCCCGGAGGCCGGACCTCTTCGAGGCGTTCATCAAGGACACCGGGGAATTCACCAAAGCGCAGAAAAAGATCATCGAAGAAGTAAAGGACACAGATTGAAAGTCACGGTGCGTTGGTGTAAAATAAAGTGATGAAAATGAACATCCCAATACACATTCCAATAAACATCCCGAAGAAGACGAGAAAAATCGTGGCTTGTTATCTGGCCGCGTTGATCCTACTATATGTTGTGATATATGTGGTCCCAAGGGTGACGGACCTCTTCGAAACGACGCAGATCCTGGAGAACGGGACGCTGGTCATTTCGTGTGAAACGGAGGGGTATATCGTCAAGGATGAGGCCATCAATCTGGCCTATAAATCGGGTCTGATCCGCTACGAAGTCGAGCCGGGGACCGTCGTCAAAAGACATACCAAAATCGTATCGATCAAGTCTGAAGAAGGCGAGGTAGAGGAAGACAAAAACATCCACGGCAAATACGCCAGGGCGCTGGAGAATCTGCAGGGCTACAAGGGCGTGCAGCCGGGGGCCAAGTCCCAGATCAGCGGAACACTGACGCTGACCATGGACGGCAACGAGAAGTATTTCCGGATTGAGAATCTGGACAATATCACCAAGGACGGCGTCAGCAAGCTGGATTACGGCAAGATCGATCTGGAACGCAGCAAAGCCATCAAAGGCGAGCCGATCTTCAAGGTCTCCAGCGATAACAAATGGTACGTCGTCTGCTGGCTTTCCAAGAAGGAAGCAAAGGACTACGACGTAGGAACGGAAGTCAGGCTGGAGATGCCGGGCGGAAACGTGGCGGCGGAAGTCTATTCCGTGAAGAAAGAAGGCAAGGAGCAAAAAGTCGTCTTTCACACGAGCGGATATTATGAACCGCTTGCGGAAACCAGACGGGCGGAAATGTCCGTCGTCAGGAGCAACAATACGGGCCTGATCGTGGACAACGAGTGCATCATCGAAGTGGACGGTGTCAAGGGCGTCTACGTGGTTGACAAGGACGGCGACTACGTCTTCAAACCGGTCAACATCACAGCCTCGGACGGGAAACAGTCCGTGCTTTCCGAAAAGACATTTACGAACGACAAATATGAGCTGGTCGAAACGGTCATCGTGCACGACGAAGTGCTGCGGGATCCGCAAAAGGCCTTGGAAATGGAGGATAAGAAATAGACATGGAGGACATCAAGAAGAATTTGGAGACAGTCAATGGCAAAATCGGCGAGGCGGCAGCCGCGTGCGGACGTGACGCGGACGACATCGTGTTGGTCGCCGTCAGCAAGACGCGCACACCGGAAGAGATCAATATCGCCATCGATGCGGGCGTTACAGATATAGGGGAAAACAAAGTTCAGGAAATCATGGATAAGTTTGATGCGATCAAACCGGTCCGGTGGCACCTGATCGGGCATCTGCAGACGAACAAGGTCAAGTACATCATCGACAAAGTGGACATGATCCACTCCGTCGATTCCATGAAACTGGCCAAGGAGATCGATAAGCGTGCAAAGGCCCACGACAAGATCATGGACGTCCTCGTCCAGATCAACCCGGCGCTGGAAGAAAGCAAGTTCGGCGTCAGCATCGATGAAGCGGGCGATCTGGTAAGGGAGATCCTGGATAATTGCGAGAACATCCGGATCAAAGGCCTCATGAGCGTAGCGCCGATCGCGGAAGATCCGAGAGACGTAAAGCCGTACTTCGACGGAGTCAAAGAAAAGTATGACGAGCTGGCAAAGATCGAGCATCCGAACCTCGATTTCAAGTATCTCTCCATGGGGATGTCCCACGACTTCCCGGTGGCGATCGAGTCGGGTTCCAACCTCGTCCGTGTCGGCAGCGCGATCTTCGGAGAAAGAGACTACGAGCTGTACCGGCAGCAACAAGCGGAAAAAAAGGCGAGAGAACAGGCGAAAGAACAGGAGGGTAACAAGTAATGGGAGTATTTAACAAGTTCAAAGATCTGGTAGGATTAGAAGAATACGAGGAGGAAGAGATGGAATACGAAGAGGAAACTTACAAGCCGCCGCAGCCACAGCAGCCGCAGCCGAGGCCGGTATCACCGAGATACAACACGGCAAACGTTGTGCCAATGCAGAACAAAACGGTCAAGTCCATCACGAACGCGTTCAAGCTGGTCGTGATCGAACCGACCGGATTCGACGAATGTTCCAAGCTGGTCGACAGCCTAAAAAGCAGAAAGCCGATCATTGTCAACCTCGAAAAACTGGAATCCGATACGGCGAGAAAGATTTTTGACTTCCTGGGCGGCGCCACTTACGCACTGAATGGAAACGTTCAGAAAGTCGCCAACAACATCTTCGTATTTGCACCGGAAAACGTTGCGATTTTCGCAGAGGGCGAGAACAAACCGTACAGTTTCTCCGGCAGCGAAGAGAATCCGTGGAAGTAAAGGAGGCAGAGCATGATCAAACCTGCTGATATTCAGGAAAAAGAATTCACCCGTGCCATGCGCGGATACAAAGAAGAGGAAGTCAACGAATTCCTCGATCAGATCACGGTCGACATGGACGAGCTGCTGAACGAACTCAAGGAGACTCGTGAAGAGAACAACCGTCTCGTTCAGGAATTGGAGCGGATCCGCGAATCCGAAGGTTCCCTGGTCGAAACGCTGACCGCGGCCAAGTCCCTGATGGCGGACATCTCAGCCAGTGCGGATAAGCGCGCGGAAGTGCTGCTCAAGAACGCCGAACTGGATGCGGAGCTCATGAGAAAGAGCGCCCGGGAAGACGCGGAAGCGCTGGCCAAGGAAAGCATCGCCATGAAGGAACGCTTCATCAACTTCCGGAATAGCTATAAGAACCTTCTGGAATCAGAACTCCAGAGATTCGAATCGCTCAGCGGAGAACTTTTGCCGGAGCTCGGCGTCGACGACTTTGACGACCTGCCTCAGAGCGAAGAACCGGAAACGGTCGAGAAAGAAGAAGATCCATTGGATCCGGATTCCCTCGACAAGACCTATCGTAACCTGAAATACTAAGATCCATATGCTATACATTATCGTTATCGTAGGAGTCATCATATTGGATCGCATTGTAAAGACTGCTGTCGCCGGCTCAATGAACGTTGGCGACAGCATAGCTGTCTTAGGCGATTTCTTTCACATCACGTACGTCCAGAATACAGGGGCGGCATTCAGCATGCTGCAAAACCACCCAACGATCCTGATCATTTTGCCGGCCGTCGTGATCGGCATCGGGATCATCGTCATCTGCGCCGGAACGAAAAAGTACAAGCCCGTTTTTCTGTGGGCACTGGCGCTGATGTGCGGCGGAGGCCTGGGGAATCTCACTGACCGGATCACCTATGGGTATGTGGTCGACATGTTCGACTTCGGCTGGTTCCCGGTCTTCAACGTGGCGGACATCTGCGTCTGCACCGGATGCGGCCTGCTCATGATCTATTTGATCGTCTATGAAAATAAAAATGCTACAAGGAAATGATCCATGGAGCGAATCGAATTACAAGTCAATAGCGACATGGCCGGGAAGCGGCTCGACGTTGCCTTATCCGCATGCCTCGAAGATCTCTCCAGAAGTTACGTGCAAAAACTCATCGAAGGCGGAAGCGTAACCATCAATGGAGATTTTTGCTGTGAGAAAAAGCAAAAGGTCAAGGACGGCGACGTGCTCGCCATCGAGATTCCGGACCCGGAGAAACTGGAAGTGCTCCCGGAGGACATCCCGCTCGACATTGTCTACGAAGATGACGATATAATCGTGGTGGACAAGCCGGCGGGCATGGTGGTCCATCCGGCCAACGGCAACTGGTCCGGGACGCTAGTCAACGCGCTCATGTATCACTGCGCAGGCAACCTGTCCTCCATCAACGGCGTGATCCGGCCGGGCATCGTCCACCGGATCGACAAGGACACCAGCGGCCTGCTGATGATCGCCAAGACGGACCGGGCGCATTTGTCGCTGTCGCAGCAGCTGGCGGAACACACGATCAACCGCCGCTACGTCGCCATCGTCTACAACAATTTCAAAGAAGACGAGGGCACCATCGACGCACCAATCGGCAGAGACCCGAAGAACCGCCTCCGCAACGCGGTGATTCTTCCGGGTGCAAAAGGCTCAGACTCTGCGAAAGAAGCCATCACCCATTACCACGTCCTGGAGCGTATGGGTAGATACACGCTGATCGAGGCGAAGCTGGAAACGGGCCGGACCCATCAGATCCGCGTGCACATGGCTTACATCGGCCACCCGCTGCTGGGCGACGAACTGTATGGGCCTGCAAAAAACAAAGCTGGCGCGAAGCGCCAGATGCTTCACGCCAAAACACTCGGCTTTGTACACCCGGTGAGGAAGGAGTATTTGGAGTTTGTGAGTTCGCTGCCGGATGATTTTATAAAGGTGTTAGAGAGAGCCAGGCGAGAATAAAGATGCATGACTGATTCAGTCGACTATCTGGTGCTACGCACATTGGTATCGAGCTGAAACGAGTCCTTCAGATACTTCAAGCATTCTTCGCAGACATAACCGCCCTTGAATGCAAAGGTATCATATGTACTACCGCAAATGCTGCATTTCTCTCTCATTGTGCGCCTCCATTCTTGATTGCTCGCCTGGACTTGTAAGACAACTATAAACGCAGCAAATAGGGAATGCAATCATTAAATGTATATTTGTAACATAAAACCCATTTTTTGTAAGAACAAAAACGTTGAATTGGAACGAAGAACTTTGTGAGGTATGGAACCATGTATGAAACTTTCAAACTGACCAAGACGGAATACGGAACGATCAAAGCGTATCTCTGGCATGTGCCGGATCCGAAAAAAGTCGTCTGCATCATCCACGGTCTCGGCGAATACGCCGGCCGGTATGACCGCGTCGCGCAGCGCCTGCAGGAAAACGGCGTTGCTGTCGTATCGATGGACGAGCGCGGACATGGCCTGACGGAAGGCCCGCGCGGCCACTGCGCGCCGCGCCAGAAAGTGCTGGATGACATTACGGTGCTGCTGCAGTACATCGAAGACAAGTATCCGGACAAGGACATCGTGATGTACGGGCACAGCATGGGCGGCAACATTACGATGGATTACCGCAGCCGGGGAGAACGTTGCGATCTGCCGAAGGCGTATGTGATTTCTTCGCCGTGGATCACGTTGGTCCGCTCGATTCCGAAGCCGCTTCTGGCGGTGGTCAAGCTGATGGCCAAGATAAAGCCGACGCTGGCGATCCACTCTAATGTGGACGAGGAAGTGCTCGGAAATCCGGAATTCGTACTGCCGTACAATGAAGATCCTCTGGTGGACAACAAAATCTCCATGGGATGCGCGGCGGACTGCTACGACATTGGCTTTGCCCTCCGTGACGGAACTCTCAAAGACAAAGGTCTTGCCTGGAGCATCCCGACGCTGCTCATGATCGGTTCCGACGATAAGATCTGCGATCCGCAGGGATCCAGAGACATGTTCGCGCGCATGCAAAAAGCCGGCGAAGAGGTCGGCTTTGTGGAGTGGGAAGGCTACTGCCATGAGATCCATAATGGCGGCGGCGAATTCACCGGCGATGAGGTCATCGATCGTATCGTGCAGTTCGTGCTGGATCCGCAGGTTTAATCACCGGCGGGCAGGCGGGGATCTACGTACAGCGTACGGTTGTGCGTAAAGATCACGAACCCCGGCTTGGCGCCGGACGGTTTCTTCACGTAACGGACTTTCGTGTAGTCCACGGGAACGTTGCCCGAAGACGAGAACTTGCTGTGATAGGCTGCGATGGCAGCCGTTTCGCACAGGTCCTCTTCGGTCGGTTCGTTTCCATTTAAGAATAATATGACATGAGATCCGGGTATGTCCTTGGTGTGGAACCAAAGGTCCTGCCCGGATGCTTTTTTCATGGTGAGCCAGTCGTTTTCGTTGTTGTTCCGTCCGGCCATAACGATCTTGCCGGACGTCAGTTTATACGTGTACGGCTGCGGTTTGTATTTTTTTTGCGCCCCGTTCTTCGGCGGCTTGCGGTAACGGATGTAGCCGGAATCAACCAGCTCCCGACGGAGCAGGTCGATCTCTTCGATGGTCTTGGCGAGATCCACGAAGGAAGCGACGGATTCCAGATATTCGATGTCCGCGGTCGTCTCTTCGATCTGGAGCTTTTTTTCTTTGATAGCGGTCTTGGCCTTGGCGTAGCGCTTGAAATAATGCTGCGCGTTCTTTGCCGGCGTGTATTTCGGGTCGAGCGGGATCTTCACATCGGCGCCATCATAGTAACTGGTGACGGTTACCTCTTTCATGCCCGGATTGACCAGGTGTAGATTCGCGGTCAGCAGCTCCCCGTAGAGCCGGTACTTGTCGGAGTTCTCCGCTTTGAAGAGATCCTCCTCGAGCCTTTGCATCTTGAGTTTCAGTTTGTCGAGATGCGTCTTGACGACCCGCTGCAGGTCATTGGACTTTTGCTTGACGGTGTTGGACGATTCCCGGCCGGCGAAGTAGAAACCGGCCGCTTCGCTGAGCGTGTCGAAGTGCAAAGCCCTGTAGCGCGGGTCTTCTTCGTAGACGGACAGCGGCAGGATGTGAAAGTCCACCGGTTTGTCATCCTCGTCGAGGTAGACCAGCGGGGTGATGGTGCCCTGGTCGATCGTGTCGATGAGATGCCGGAGGAAGGTGTATGCGTCGCCGCCCGAAGCGATCGCCTGCGCGAGGACCGGGGAGATGCCCTGGATCCCGGCGAGAAGGCTGCGTTCTGGCTGGAGCTGGCCGTCTGTCAGTGCGGTCATCTGCTCGCGCGTCACTTCCGTGAATGGAATTTTGCTCTGGGCAGGCGGATACTCGTACGCCTTGCCCGGAAGGATCTGGCGCGCCCGGTTCACATCGATGCTGACGTGCTTGATGCTGTCGATGATGCGGCCCGTCTCCATGTTGATCAGCAGCACGTTGCTGTGCTTGCCCATGATCTCGACGATCAGCTTCCGGTTTTCCGCGAAGCCCAGCTCGTTCGTGGTCTCCAGCAGGATCTCGATGATCCGGTCGTTTTCATGCTGCGTGACCGAGGTGATGCGCGCCGCGTTCAGATGCTTGCGGAGCACCATGCAGAAGACCGGCGGCTTGGCCGGGTTTTCCGGCGTTTCGCTGACTAGATACGCAGCGGAATGGTTGCCGCTGGCGGACAGAAAGAGCCGCCGCTTGCCGCGCTGTGTGTGTATGACAAAAAGCAGCTGCTCCGGCTGCGGCTGATAGATCTTTTCGATTTTGCCCAGGGTGAGGGCTTCGCTGAGTTCCCGGACCATGGCCCGCGTGACGACACCGTCGTAGGACATAGCGCACCTGCCTTGTCATTTCATTCAAAATCATCTACAATACCAATAGTATCATAAATCAACAGAAGAATGGAGAGTATTGTATGATAAAAAGCATGACAGGGTTTGGAAGAGGAGAGTTTTCGGACGGGAAACGCAACGTGATCTGCGAGATCAAAACGGTCAATCACAGATACACGGACATCATCGTGAAGATGCCGAAACGCTACTCTTTCGCAGAGGAGAGGATCAAAGGCATCCTTAAAGGAATCATCAAGCGCGGCAAGGCCGATGTGTCTGTAATCGTGGAAAACATCACGGAAGGCGACATCACGGTCAAGCTGAACGTGCCGGTCGCGACGCAGTACATCGCGAATCTGCAGGAACTGAAGAAGGAATACGATCTGGCCGGTGACATCGACATCGCGCTGGTATCGTCCATGCCGGATGTGCTCAAGGCAATCCCGGACGTGGAAGACGAGGAAGAAGTGGCCGCGGTCATCTGCAAAGCCTGCGAACTGGCGGCGGAGAATCTGGACGAGATGCGGATCCGCGAGGGCGCCAAGCTGGCGGAAGATCTGCTGATGCGGAAAGATCTGTTCCAAGACATCGTGGACGGGATCGAAGCGCGCGCGCCACTGGTCGCAAAGGAATACACGGAGAAACTATATGCCCGGATCAAAGAAATCGTCGAAGACAAGATCGACATTCCGGAAGAGCGGATCCTGACGGAGGCAGCAATCTTTGCGGACAAGTCCAACATCACGGAGGAACTCGTCCGGCTGCGCAGCCACATCGAGCAGCTTGGAAGGTTTTTGCAGGGCGAAGGCGATCCGGTCGGCAAAAAACTAGACTTCCTGATCCAGGAAATGAACCGGGAAGCCAACACCATCGGATCCAAGTCCAACGACCTGGAGATCACGTCCTGCATGCTGGAGGCAAAGGCCGAGATCGAGAAGATCCGCGAGCAGGTGCAGAACATCGAATAGAAGCGCGTCCAGCAGTGCCGAAATCATTGTGTATCACCAGTTGGGAAGGCGTCTCCGCCTATTGACATCAGGACGTGGAATGATATAATACTTTTTTGATGAAAACAGATGGTTGGCCAGTGAGGAATGTTACATGACCGAAGGAAAGTTGTTTGTCATATCCGGCCCATCCGGCGCCGGAAAAGGTACGATCTGCAAGAGATTGCTGGAATCGGATGAGAACATACGGCTTTCTGTGTCCATGACGACCCGGCAGCCGCGCGAGGGTGAAGTGGAAAGCGTCGATTACTTCTTTGTGGAACGCGAAGCGTTTGAAAGGCTTTTGCAGGAAGGGGGTCTGCTGGAACACAACCAGTACTGTGAAAACTATTACGGCACGCCGAGAGCGCAGATCGTGCAGTGGCTCCGGGAAGGATACAACATCATCCTGGAGATCGACTACCACGGCGCGTTTCAGGTGCGGGACTCTTACCCGGACTGCGTTTTGATCTTCATCATGCCGCCGTCCATCGAGGAACTGGAGGCGAGGATCACGGGCCGCGGCACAGAGTCCGATGAGGCCAAGCAAAAGCGCCTGCAGGAAGCATTGGGCGAGATCGCGCAGTCTGACCAATATGACTATATCGTTGTAAATGATGATCTCGACGCGGCAGTGGAGCGCGTGCGGGAGATTATGCATAAGGAGGAAGAATATGTTATATCCATCAATCAATAAAATCAGAACCAAAGCGGACAGCCGTTACACGCTGGTCATTTTAGCTGCCAAGCGTTCCCGCGACATCATCGAGGGCATGCCGAAACTGACCGAAGAAGATGTCACAAAACCGGTATCCATCGCGGCCAACGAAATCGCAGAGGACCTGATCACATACAGAGAAGGCTAAGCGAAATGTAACCAAAAGGTTACAATTTGGAACTTATTGACCCCAGTATGGGACAGTTTGGGGACAGATTCATCTCTTGACTTATGAAATACTTTTCATAGGTCATTTTTTTATGGCTTTATCCGAAAAACTACAGTAGTTCGTTTGAAGAGGAGGAGAAAAACCATGACAAACCGAATCGAAATCAAGATCTCAGGGAAACGCTATTCTGTCCCGTACGAAGACATCGTCTATTTTGAAAAGAACTTGAGAAAGATCATTCTGCACACGAAGAAAGGAGAATTGGAATTCTACGGCCGCTACTGTGATGTAATGCCGCAGCTCGACGAGCGCTTCGCCTGGTGCCATCGGAGCTATGTCCTGAATATGCGCGAGATATCCATCATCAGCCCGGAGGAAGTTGTCCTGTCCGACGAAACGCGCTTCCGGTTTTGCAAGAGCTGCTACAAGCGGCTGATCAACGCCTTCGATGCTTTCCTTGACGAATCTGTTACTGAATCGGGTGCATCCGATGTAGCTCCAGATACATCCGGCGCGGATCTTAATTGATTTGGTGTGGATTCTAGTTCATCCGACGCAGTCAGAGCATAGGAGGGGCGCGACTTCTACAACAGGCAGATTGTAATTTAACGCAGATGTCCACCGATTTATACAGTTTTGTGCATTTGCATGGTGCGTTGGTGGACGGTCAAAGGTCTGCCAAGGTGATTGTCCCACCGATTTGATTTAATAATAGCCTTTGACAAGGGTCACGGTGGACGAATCATTTGATTATACAAGAATCGTCCACCTATATGGACTGAAAAGCTGACTAGACAGTCAAATCGGTGGAACACAAATCCTGCTAATGGAGAATCGTCCACCGACAAACGCTGGAAAGCTGATTGGGCCATCAAATCAGTGGAACATAGTATTTTGCAATGAAGAATCGTCCACCGACATAGTCCGCAATATGTGATAAACGGGAAAATCGGTGGAGAAAGGAATAAGCATGATGGATTTCAGAGATTATGTGCAGAGGAGCATAGCTGCCGACCAGCGGCTTGCGAAGTATTACCGTACGGTCGCCGGGCCGAAGCAACCCTTGGTCCTAAAATGCAGGTATCGATCAAGAAAGGGAACTTTGGAATACTATGTCAGGAACGTGGAAACGGGCGAGGAACGATATCTTGGAATCAAAGACTACAAAAAAATCACTGCGTTGCAGAGGCAGAAGTTCGCGGAACAGAAACTCGAGATACTGGAATGCAACATCAACACCAAGGCAGAACTTTGCGGATTGCTTTTGGATGATGACATGGAGAGCGTTCTGGCAAGCCTGCCGCGTGCCTATCGGCCGAACGAGAAACTAGAAGAGGCATATGCAAAAGCTTTGGTGGCCGCTGGGCAAACGACCAGAAGCAAAGCGGCGAGCGAGGTCAAACAATCGGAGAATCCTTTCAAGCCAGAGAACCTGAAGATCCGGACAAGCTTTGGGTTGTTCGTGCGGTCGAAGGGGGAGCTGGCCATTGCTGAGGTCCTTCATGGCATGGACATTCGGTTTTATTATGAGAAAGCATTGGCTCTGCAGGTGCAGAGGCGGGAGGAGACGGGCGTTCCGTATAGGGCGAGACATACATATTATCCGGATTTTACGATTCCGTTGAGGGATGGAACAGCAGTTTATTGGGAACATCAAGGGCTTTCCGCGGATCCGAATTATGCCTATCGAAGTGCACAGAAAGAAGTCGATTATAACCAGAACGGTATCTTTCAGGCACACAATCTGATTGTGACGGGAGAAGGCCCTAACAACATGATTGATATGGATGGAATCACGCGCATGATTGACGGTTGGCTGATGCCATTGTTGGCAATATGAAACCAGCGGTGAAGAAGAATACATTGGGCGCAGAAACAGAACGTGTCGATTAGCCAAAAAGGTTGAAAAACGAATGTGCATTTAAATGCAGAAAACCCTTGCAACCATAGGGTTTTTGTAGTATATTTATCTTCGGTGCCGTCTTGACATGGCGGCGCTGAAAAATCAATTTAACACACGGCAGTTTCAGGGAGGCCGGTGCCTTAACGGTCATGAGAAAAACATGCTGTCGCGCGAAGGGTTTTGCAAAGGGCCCGAAGCGTGCAGAAGGTTGCTTTCCGATGGACTGCGGTGGAAGGAAAAAACCGAGAGGAGAAAGAAAAAATGTCAGTAATCTCAATGAAACAGTTGCTGGAAGCAGGTGTTCACTTCGGACACCAGACCAGAAGATGGAACCCTAAGATGGCTCCGTACATCTTCACCGAACGTAACGGGATCTACATCATTGACCTTCAGAAGACCGTCAAGAAGATCGACGAAGCGTACGATTTCATGAAGGAAGTCGCAGCTAGCGGCAAGCCGGTTCTGTTCGTAGGAACCAAGAAGCAGGCGCAGGCAGCAATCGCTGATGAGGCGAAGAGATGCGGCATGTTCTACGTCAACCAGAGATGGCTGGGCGGCATGCTGACCAACTACAAGACGATCTCACAGAGAATCAAGAGACTGTACGAAATCCAGGCAATGGAAGAAGACGGAACGTTCGACAAACTGGCCAAGAAAGAAGTCATCAAGCTGAAGCTGGAAGAAGCGAAGCTGGAGAAGTTCCTGGGCGGAATCAAAGAAATGAAGGGCATGCCGGGCGCACTGTTCGTCGTTGACCCTAAGAAAGAAAAGATCGCCGTCAAGGAAGCGCGGATCCTGGATATCCCGGTCATCGGTATCGTTGACACGAACTGCGACCCGGATGATGTCGATTTCGTAATCCCTGCGAACGATGACGCGATCAGAGCAGTCAAGCTCATCGCAGGATGCATGGCAGACGCGATCATCGAAGCGAACCAGGGCGAAAGCTTTGACGAAGGCGAACCTTCCGAAGCTGCTGAGGAAGAAGTTCCTGTAGAAGAGGAAGCAGAAGCTAAGGCTGAAGAAGATGCGAAGGAGGAAGAATAATGGCTGTAACTGCAAAATTGGTAAAAGAACTGCGTGACATGACAGGCGCAGGCATGATGGATTGCAAGAAGGCGCTGGTCGAGACCGATGGCGACCTCGATAAGGCCGTTGAAGTCCTGAGAGAAAAGGGACTGTCCAAGGCAGCCAAGAAAGCCGGCAGAATCGCAGCAATGGGTCTTGTAAAGACTGCTTTTTCAGAAGACGGCAAGACAGCTGCAATCGTAGAAGTCAACTCTGAAACAGACTTCGTCGCCAAGAACGATGAGTTCATCGGATTCGTTGACGGACTTGCAAAGTTGGCTGTAGATGCGGAAAGCAATGACATCGAAGCATTCAAGGCTATGGCTTTTGAAGGTTCCACAGTTGGCGAAGCTCTGACGGCTCTCATCGCAAAGATCGGTGAAAATATGTCCGTAAGAAGAATCGACAAGGCTTCCGGAGAAGTACTGGCTTCATACATTCACGGTGGCGGAAACATCGGCGTTATCGTTGCTGCTGATGGTGCAGACAATGACGACAACAAGGCTGCACTGAAGAACATTGCAATGCAGGTTGCAGCAATGAACCCTCAGTATGTAAGCAGAGATGAGATCTCAGACGAAGAAATGGTCAGCCTGAGAAAGATCACTTTGGAAAGCGCGCTGAACGATCCGTTCTCACTTCCGAAGCCGATTCTGAACGGACTTCTTGACAAGGCTGTTGATGGAGTATGGGGTGAAGAAGATACTTCAGTCCTGGCTGAGAAGAGAGCGGACAGAGGTTTCAACTTCAACTATCTGCCAAACTTCCTTTCCGAAGAAGCAAAATCCAAGCTGGCTGGTCTGGCTGTTGCTGCAAAGGCTGAGATCTCCGACAACAAGATCTTCAAGGGTCTGGTTGAAGGCCGTATCTCCAAGCAGCTGAAGGAAATCTGCCTGCTTGATCAGGTCTATGTAAGAGCGGAAGACGGCAAGCAGACGGTTGCTCAGTATCTGGGATCCGTTGACAAGGATCTGAAACTGACGAAGGTCATCAGATACGAAGTCGGCGAAGGCATCGAAAAGAAGCAGGAAGACTTTGCAGCGGAAGTTGCAGCACAGATGAAGAAGTAACTATATCGTTTGAAAAAACCTTGAAAGCCTTGGGAATATCGCATTCCTGAGGCTTTTTTGTGTTTCCGGGCAGTTTCCGCAAGTTATCGTAAATTATCGTATCTTACCGGCATTTTTGGCTTTTTTTTGGCCAGCATTTGGCCTTTTTGCCCGGGCCAAAACCAAAAAGAAACTCTGCTGCGAACTTTGTTGATTTTACGGTTCGGAGGGAAAGTTGACAGCAGGGTTCATTTGTCAACTCGGAGGCGAACTTCGCCTCATTCTTCCCGGTGGCCTGTGATAAGCTCTGAAACGATGTGATAACTTATGGCGTCCTGCGGCCTGTTCACATTTTCAGCCTGTCTGAATCTATACGATACCTTACCACCGGACAAGCAGGAAGAAAAGTGTGCGATTCCTGGACCTCTGTTATGAGTATTATGACGAAACACCTGAACTTTTTTATGATCTTTTCTTTGATATTATTGTTATTCTTAATTGGTTTAATAGATGACTTAGTCCAACAATTATTAATGGTGGCAATAGTGTTAGAATAATTATAAACTCACTTGTGACAAAGAGCAATTACTCTTCTGTGACTTCTGTTTCAGACTCTTCCTCGGCAGGCATCTCCGGCTGCAGCGTCAGACCGCCAACGAGTTTTGCCGCCGCCTTCTTGCTTTCGCCATGCTTCAGGAACGCATATCCAGCGGAGCAGAAAACGATCGCTCCGATGAAGTTTACAAGCAGATCCTTCATCGTATCCAGTATTCCGATATCCAGATATCCTCCGTCTATTGTGATATCTCCCGAACCGGTATGTATTACAGTTCCTGTAATGTCTTCAACGCGTACAACTTCCTGACTGTGTGTCTCATCAAGCGTTACGGACTGGAAGTGATCCACGATGAAGTCCTTCTGCATGTCCTGATGTAGGAAAATATCAGCGCCGCATTCGAAGAACTCCCAGAGCACGCCGATGGTCATGGAGAAGCAGAACGCAACCATGGTCAGATAAAGTGGCGACAGTTCGATGTTCTTACTCGTTCTGTTCAATATGTCAATCGTTGAGAATCCCACGGCTGCGAACAGGAATCCGTTCAGCGTGTGCAGCATAGTATCCCAGATTGGGAACTGCGTATAGAAGTGTCCCAGCTCACCCAGGATCTCCGCCGCGAAGATGAAGCAGTACATGATTCCTTCAAGCAATGGCGGAATCTTGATCTTCAGCGTCTCTTCCAGCAGACTCGGTATGAAAAACAAGGCCAGAACCAACAGGCACGTAACGGTTGCCTCATAATTACCGAGGATGATCGTTCTGATCATGATCAGAACGACCAGCAGTCTGAGGATTGAGTACAGGATAAACACGCCTTTCTGGTCTTTGACGTGTTTGCCCAGATCTTTAATGTACTGATTTGGTGTTCGCATATAATTGTATTCCTATTGCTTTTTTTACTCGGTTAATATATCACAATCACGTGTGAATTACAAGACATGTTGCTTTTTCGGGCGGCAAAAACTATTGTTTAGCATGATAACAGTCGGACGGTGGCGAAAGCCACCGTTTCATGGCTTGAATGCGGCGTGCTACCTTCCTGATTACAAGTTGGATGATATCTATGAATTCACCCAAGATGAAATCAATGAATACCAGAAGATAATCAGGTCCACCCCACATCTTATTATGCAGTTCTCACAGCAGGGAGGGTTTGAAAATGCCTCGGGTCTTTAAAATTGGCTCGTACTGGCTCTATTTCTGGACAAACGAGAACAAACCTCTCGAGCCGATCCATGTGCATATTTCCGAGGGGAAACCAACCGAAAATGCAACAAAGGTATAGATCACGCAGTCGGCAACTGCCTGATATGTCAAAACAACTCGCATATCCCTAAGCATGTACTGAGAAATATCATACGTATCATTGAAGCAAGAAGCGATGAGGTCATTGCGAAATGGATCGAGTACTTCGGAGACATATCCTATTATTGTTAAAATGTCGCAGTACAGATGAAAAAGTAAACTTTTTCTGAGCATTTAGTTTGGAAACCCTTGAAAGCCTTGGAAATACTGCATTCTCAGGGATTTTTGCTTGTCTTCGGAGAATGCAGACGGGTTATTGACATATGCCAACAATGGTGTATACTGATTGTAGTTAGTGGTATATGCCAGAAAGGAATCGTTATGTCCAGGCCAAAGAGATGCAGGAGAATATGCGGATATCCGGACTACTGGAGTTTTCTGCCGGAAGGATCAGAAATCACCGAGACGATAGCGTTCAAACTGGATGAGTTAGAGACTATTCGACTGATCGACTATCAGAGAATGACGCAGGAAGAATGTGCGGATGCGATGGAAGTTTCCAGAGCGACAGTGACGAGTATCTATGAACAGGCACGCTACAAAATAGCAGATGCAATGCTGAACGGAAAGCGTATTCGCATTACAGGGGGTACATATCGGATCGATTCCATTCCGGCAAGCGCTCAGATCAAAGAAAAAGGAGACGGTATCATGAGAATTGCAGCTACGTATGAACAGGACATGATAGGTCAGCACTTCGGGAGAACGGAGCAGTTCAAGCTCTACGATGTTCAGGACGGACAAATTACATCATCTCAGATCATTGACGCAGGCGGTATGGGGCATGGCGCATTGGCAGGATTCCTCCGCGCTGCCGAAGTTGAGGTGCTGATCTGCGGTGGCATCGGCATGGGCGCCAGAATGGCACTGGAAGAAGCAGGTGTGGAGCTTTTGCCGGGGGCAGCGGGGAATGCAGATGAAGTCGTCAGAAGCTATCTGGAAGGAACGCTGGAATATGATCCTGACACTGCCTGCAGCCATCACAACCACGAACATAGTGAGGGACGCGAATGTCACCATGGCGGTTGTGGATCTCACGGCTGTCATTCATAATAAGGGCGAGGAACGAAGTAAGCTAGAGAGGAGAATTCAATATGACAAGAGTTAAAATCACCTCCGGAGAATACAGTTTCACTGCGGAGCTTCTAGAAGAGGAAGCGCCAAAAACATGTGAAGCATTCAAGAAAATGCTGCCTCTCAAAAGCGAAATGATTCATGTAAGATGGAGCGGGGAAGGCGTCTGGATCCCATATGGCGATCTGCGTCTGGGCCTTGATTATGAGAATCACACATCACATCCATCAAAGGGAGAGATGCTGCTGTACCCGGGAGGCATCAGTGAAATGGAAATCATTCTCGCCTATGGCCGATGCTGTTTTTCCAGCATGCATGGACAGCTTTCGGGGAATCACTTTCTGACGATTACAGAGGGACTGGATGATCTGTACGACTTCGGTCGAAAGATTCTGTACGAGGGTGCGCAGTCGATTGAAATAACCACAATCGAATAAGAATTATGATGTACTCAGTCATTGGGATATTGGCGACAATAATCCTTTTCATCATTAATAGAGACTTACTGTGGCTTCACGCCGGTAGGGAATTCACAAGGACGCAGCGATACTATCGCAGTTTTTTGCTGTGTGTTCTGTCTTACTACATTACTGACGCTTTGTGGGGAATACTGGATGCAAACGGGCTGACCACCTTGCAGTTTGCAGATACAGCAGTATATTTTGTCGCAATGGCAGCTGCTGTATGGATGTGGACAAGATATGTCGTTGAATATCTTGAGAACGAGAATGTTTTTGGCAAGATTCTTTATCATGCAGGCAGAACGTTCTTTTTCCTTGAAGTAATCGCTGTTATAGTGAACTGCTTCTATCCGATTATGTTCTGGTTTGACGAAAGCGGCGGATATCATGCAGGAAGCGTCAGATACGCTACTCTTTCGATACAGATTCTGCTGTTCCTGCTCACATCCGGGTATACACTTAATGTTTCTTCGAAATCAAAGGGGCAGATAAAACGTCGGCATCAGACAATCAGTCTTTTTGGCGTGGCCATGGTGATACTCATCGCTCTGCAGATTGGTTATCCACTACTGCCGTTTTATGCCATGGGATACATGCTCGGCACCTGCGTCCTGCACGTCTTCGTTGTGGAAGACGAAAAGGATGAATACAGGAACAATCTGAAAGAAGCACTCATCGTGGCCGAGGAAGCGAATAAGGCAAAGACCGTCTTTTTGTCAAACATGAGCCACGAGATACGTACTCCTATGAATGCAATCATCGGTCTTGACAGCCTGGCGCTGCGGAATGAATCGATTCCGGAGGAAACGCGGGAGTATCTGGAGAAAATCGACGGAAGTGCAAGGCATCTCCTTGGGCTTATCAATGACATACTCGACATGAGCCGTATAGAATCAGGCCGCCTTGTGTTGCGTAAAGAAGAGTTTTCATTCAGCAGCATGCTGGAGCAGATCAACACAATGGTGATGACCCAGTGTGAGGAAAAGGGCCTGCATTATGAATGTAATCTGTTTGGAGGCGTCAGCGATTATTATCTCGGAGACGATATGAAGCTTAAGCAGGTTCTGATCAATATTCTCAGTAATGCGATCAAGTTCACAGATTCACCGGGCAGTATCTATATGACGGTGGAGAGAACCGCAGTCTATGGAGATCACTCCACACTGAAATTTGTAGTTAAAGATACTGGCATAGGAATGGATGAAACATTCATACCAAAGATTTTTGACGCCTTTACACAGGAGGACGGCAGCCGGAGCAGCAAATACGGCAGCACAGGTCTTGGCATGGCGATAACTAAGAATATAGTTGAACTGATGAACGGTACGATTTCCGTTGAATCGGAGAAAGGTGTTGGAACCGAGATCACAGTAACAGTAACGCTGAATAACTCGGAGAATCAGGGATCGGTCACGAATTATATCGATCCGAGGGATATGCGTATCCTGGTCGTTGATGATGAGGAGATCGCGGCAGAACATGCCCGGATTGTATTGGACGAAGTGGGTATCAAAGCAGATACGTGCCTTGATGGGCAGACGGCACTTCACATGCTAGAGATCCAGCATATGAAACAAGAGCCGTATAACCTTGTTCTCCTTGACTGGAAGATGCCAGGAATGGACGGCATTGAGGTCGCGAAGGAGATAAGGGGAAGGTATGATAATGAAACGACAGTGATCATCCTGACTTCATTCAACTGGGATGAGATCATGGATGAAGCTATGCATGTCGGCGTAGACAGCTTCCTGGCAAAACCTTTATTTGCATCCAACGTGATCGACGAGTTTGAGCGTGCCGCACGAAAAAACAGCATGAGCATATACAAGGATAGAGTCAGAGCTGAGCTGAAAGGCAGGCATATCCTCATGGCAGAAGATGTGATGATCAACGCAGAGATAATGAAACAGATCATTACAATGCGCGAGGCGGAGATCGATCACGCCGAAAACGGCAGGATCGTGCTGGAAATGTTCGAAAAGAGCCCTGTGGACTATTATGACGCCATTCTTATGGACGTGCGCATGCCGGAGATGGATGGGCTTGAGGCCACGATGGCAATTCGGGCGCTCGACAGACCTGACGCACTGACAATACCTATCGTAGCGCTTACAGCAAATGCCTTCGATGAAGATGTTCAACGCTCATTGCAGGCGGGAATGAATGCGCATCTGACCAAGCCTGTGGATCCGGAACACCTGTATCAGACGCTGGAAGAATTGATAGGTGAAAAACTGTAAGAAGGACTGGGAAAAGAGAATACGAAAGAGGCAAGGGCCTGGAAAACATCGCGACGATATGGATCCAGGCTCTTTTGTTATAACTGTGATTATGGTAGAGTACGCCGATCACAATGATGAGAAATGTAAATTCATAATGTCACAGTATTTGTCGGAACAAGTGAGATATTCTTCCCTGACATAACGAAGTTCTACCGGATGCTGGATAACGATCCATCAAACGGTTTGATTATCGGTGAAGAGATGAACCATGTCTGTCCACTTTTCCCGATTCCGGAAGCAAAACCGGCAGTAGACAAAATCATCGAAATTGTTATGAGATGACCATCGTCTGAATGAAAAAAAACCTCGGGAACACCGCGTCCTCGAGGGTTTTGGTGATATAATACGGGCAGAACGCCCGCATCAGGGCAGAAGCCTGGTTTGATAAATGCACCTCTTTTGATAACGCGGGTTTTATGATACATTAATATGTATAGAAAACATAAAGAACAATCTATGAGGAGAGGAATAATATGATTTCCGCATCAGAAGTAAAGAAGAAACTGATTGAAGGCAACCAGCGATATCTAAATGCAAAGGCAGGAGAGGGCGATGTCTCACTGCACTTGCGTCAGAAAACAGCTGAGGAAGGCCAGCAGCCATACGCAATTATCATTAGCTGCTCAGATTCCAGAGTCATCCCGGAAAGCATCTTTTCTGCCGGGATCGGAGAACTGTTTGTGATCAGAGTCGTAGGGAATGTACTGGATAATCATCAACTGGGAAGCATCGAATACGCTGCCGAACATCTGGGAACGAAACTGATCGTCATGTTGGGACATACCGGATGCGGCGCCATAAAAGCAGTTATTGACGGACATTCCGGTGGGTTCATCGATTACATCCTGAAGGATATTGCCCTCGCGATCGGCGATGAAAAAGATGAATTCAAAGCGACCTGTCTGAACGTACAGCACGGCGTAAAGAGGATCCGCCATGAGCTGGAAATCCATCCTATTGAAGATGAGAAGGGACTGGAGGTTGTAGGCGCCATCTATCATATAGAAGATGGGACATTCGAGTTTTTGCCGGAGGATTAATGCCATGAAATTGAGAATAAAGAAGAATCAAAAGAAGCGCATACTGCCTGTCCTCAGCGCCGTGATTATTTGCCTGCTTGCGGGTCTGTGGATGATTCAGCCGGACTTTGCACGCGCGGCGCAGACGGATGAGGACCCCGTCCTGATCGGCTACTATGAGAACGAGGTGTTCCAGGAAGGTGCAAAGGCAGGGGAGGTCAAGAAAGGGTATGCCTATGAATATTATCTGAAGCTGTCCGAATATACCGGATGGAAATATGAATATGTTTACGGCAGTTTCAGCGACCTGTATCAGATGCTTTTGGACGGTAAGATCGACCTGCTGGCTGGTCTCGCCTGGAAGGAAAACAGGAAAGATCTGATCAGTTATCCGGAGCAGCCCATGGGCAATGAGATCTACAGCCTGGTCAAGCATAGTATGGATATGGATATCACGACCGATCCGGCAAGCCTTTCCGGAAAAACGATCGGTGTGCTGGACAGTGCGATGGAGGATGTTCTGAATCGCTTCCTGAAGGAACGGAATGTGGAGGCCGATGTAAGGCCTTATCCGGATTACAAGACTCTTTTTGCTGATTTTGATTCCGGAAAGTTGGATGTCCTTGCGGCAGAAGGCGATGGAGCCTATGGCAGAAAAGATGCAGAGGTTGTGATTCCATTCGGGGAATCGGATTACTATCTCTGCGTTTCAAAGAAACGCCCGGATCTCTTAAAAGAGCTGAATGATGCCCAGGAAATGCTTTCCGTGGAGGAACCTAATTATATCTATTCGCTGAAGGCGAAATATTATCCGGCGACATTGTCCGCGATGGCTTTTTCTGAAGCAGAAAAAACATGGCTGGATGAACATTCTGAACTGCGTGTCGGATATCTGGAAAACTATATGCCTTATAGTGATACCGACGAACAGGGGAATGCGACAGGCATCGTGAAGGATATGACATCAGAAATTCTGAAGCAACTGAGAATCGATGATTTGAAGGTCGATTACCATGGCTATCAAAGCTTTGATGAAATGATTGCAGCTATCGATGAAGACAAAATCGATGTGGCATTTCCGGTGGGCGGCGGGCTTTACTATTCTGAAGAGAACGGGATCTACCAGTCGAATCCGGTTGTCTCAGTTTCCACGCAGCTGGTTTACAGAGATGAATACTCCGAGGATACGATCCGTCACTTTGCGGTGAACGAAAACAACCGCATGCAGTATTATTATGTTCTCACAAATTTCCCTGATGCTGAGATCACATTGTATCCATCGATCGATGAATGCTTGGAAGCGGTGTTAGCCGGGGAAGTGGGATGCACAACACTGAATGGACTCAGAGCGAACGACATCTTGAAAAACAGTAAATACGGTAAACTGTCCCTGCAACAGTTGGGACGGAACGATGATCGTTGTTACGGTGTGAAAATCGGCAACGAAGGGCTGCTGAAGATCCTGAACAGAGGAATCAATATTGTTGGGGCTGATTTTGCCCAGAGCATTGCCCATCGCTATACCAGTGAGCTGTACACCTACACGATCAAAGATATCATTATGGATCATGTTGCACTGTTCGTGCTGTTGATTCTTGCCATTGCTGCAATCATCATCTTTTTCCTTGCTCGGGACATGAAACGTTCTAAAAAAGAAGTCAGGGAAAAGGAATCCGCCCGGCTGATACTGGAAGAGAAAAACCAGGAACTGGCGCAGAGCAGAGAAGCCCTCTCTCATGCATTGGACGAAGCAGAGTCCGCCAACCGGGCCAAAACTGCTTTTCTGAATAATATGTCCCATGATATGAGAACGCCGATGAATGCCATCGTCGGATTCACAGATCTCGCAGGGGAACATGCAGATGACGGTGAGCAGGTGAGGAACTATCTGGATATGATTTCTGTGTCCAGCCAGCATCTTCTGTCTCTGATCAATGATGTGCTGGATATGAGCCGGATCGAAAGCGGCAATCTGAATATCGAAGAAGAAAACGTCGATCTTGCGGAACTGATCAATGAACTCAGAACGATCACACAGACGGATGCCGCATCGAAAAATCTGGAGTTATCTTTTGATACTGAAGGGCTGCAGCATTGGAATGTTGTCACAGACAGACTCCGGTTGAGCCAGGTGCTGCTCAATATCTTCTCCAATGCTGTTAAATTCACGCCTGAAGGGGGAAAAATCTGTTTTAGCGCAGAGAAAAACCTTCTGATACTGAAGGAACGGCGGAATATGAGTTCCGGATCAAGGACAACGGAATCGGGATGAGCGAAGAATTCCGAGAAACCATTTTCGACGCATTCACACGCGAACGCACAACCACAGTGAGCGGAATACAGGGGACCGGTCTGGGCATGGCCATCACAAAGAATATCATTGACAAGATGAGCGGATCCATCACCGTTAATTCGGAAGAAGGAGAAGGAAGCGAGTTTATTGTTTGTATTCCTTTCAAAGTCATTTCTGCCCCGGAAGTAAAGTCCAAGGGAGCACATCCAGCAGAATCAGAACAGCAGTATGATTTCACTGGGAAACGAGTGCTTCTGGTAGAGGACAATGAGATGAACTTGATGATCGCAATAGCCATTCTGGAAAAAACCGGAGTGACCATTGATGTTGCGGAGAACGGGCAGATAGCTGTTGACAAGGTGCAGAACGCAGCAGCAGGGTATTACGATATCATCCTGATGGACATTCAGATGCCGGTTATGGACGGTTATGAAGCGACACGGCAGATCCGCGCGCTGGAAGATCCGCGTAAAGCAGAAACACCAATCGTTGCAGTGACGGCTAATGCCTTTGAGGAGGACCGCAAAATCACCATGGGGGCGGGGATGAATGGACACCTTTCGAAACCATATGACATTCCTGAAATCATGAAAACGATGAGCAATCTGATGGACAGCACAGAATAAAATGCACGTTAATGGTTCATAATAAATACATAGCTACTTTGCATAAGGGGAGGAATAGTGATGTGAACAACCCATGGGAAGAGATAAAACTGGATGATTATGAGAATCATATGAAGCTTGATTCCGTGCGGCAGCTTCAGGGAATGAACTCCATTATGAAGGATCAGTTCGAAGCATATCCGGTATCGACGGTTATGGTTCTGGGAGTAGCCGGAGGAAACGGGCTGGAACATGTTCGCCGGGATAAATATCGGATCATTTATGGCGTCGACATCAATGAAAATTATCTGCGAGCTGTTACCGAACGCTATCAGAAACTGTTGGATGTGCTGGAATGTCTCCGGATAGATCTACTGAAAGATCCGGACAAACTGCCCCATGCCGAGTTGGTCATTGCAAACCTTCTGATTGAATATATCGGTTATGAAGCCTTTCAAGATGCGATCCGGACAATCGGGCCCAAATATGTATCCTGTGTGATCCAGATCAATACAGATGATGCGGAATGGGTCTCTGACTCTCCATACATCCACGTATTTGACAGATTGGACGAAGTCCATCACCAAATGGACGAGCAAAGGCTCAAAACAAGCATGGAAGAGATAGGGTACGTCTTGACATTAAGGACATCGGAAGCCTTGCCAAACGGGAAAGCACTGCTGAGAATGGATTATGAAATAACAATTTAAGACTCATTTGGTGAACCGTCAGAACCTCGAGAATCATGCATTCCCGAGGTTTTTTGTTTCATATAATGTAGTTATTATTGTTCTATTAGTGCATTTGAATTGATTGCCTGGAATGCCAATGATATAATTTACACAACTATACGCAGCAAGAATTTGGCATAATCATCAAAACGAAGAAGGAGGTGACATTTTGAAGAAGAGAATGAAACTGCTCTCTATGGCGGTGGCGTTCGTCATGGCATTCTGCTTCATGACCGGTTGCGGTGAGACGTCTTCGGAAGACGAACCGAGCGGAAGCAGCAACGGCATCACGATCTTCAACTCCAAGATGGAGATCCAGGATCAGATGCTGGAGATGGCGGAACGCTACACAGAGGAGACAGGCGTGCCGGTAGAAGTGTATTATTCTTCCGATACGGTATCTGCGCATCTGGCCACAAGGTATGCGTCGGGCAACCCTTACACGCTGTCCATGGTTGATGCAAAGGATGTCTATTCATTGGCGGAAGATCACGCTGTCGACATGAGCGATCAGGATTGGGTGAAGGATACACAATACGCCATCAACATCGGCGACAAGGTGTATGGATTCCCGGTCTGTATCGAGGCGAGAGGCGTTATCTACAATAAGGATGCCATCGAGAAGACTACAGGCAAAAAGTTCAAACCGGAGGACTACAAGACATGCAAGGCGTTCAAGGGCCTGATCAAGGCGTTGAAGAAAGGCGGCATGGAATCCCCAACGGGAGTCTTGAAGGAAGACTGGTCACTGGGAGCCCACTACTTGGCACAGGTATATGAGGAGAGAGATGATCCGGACGCATTCGTTAGAGGTCTTTCCGACGGATCAGTGAATCTGATCGAAGACAAGAAGTTCAATGCGTTGATGGATACGTTCGATGTTCTGAAGAACAACAGCTATTCCAAGGGAAGCGCAATTTCTGCGGAGAGAGAGGTCACGGAGCAAAAGCTGGCAGAGGGCGAGATCGCCTTCCTGTTCGGCGGCAACTGGGACTGGTCTGTTATCAGCGCATTTGACTACACAGAGAACATGGGAATCATGCCGGTGCCGCAGGATCTGAAGGACGGTATGAATGAAATGCTGGTCGGCGGAGGATCCAAGTTCATCTTCCTGGATTCATCCGATAACACTTCCGATGAACAGCGTCAGCAGGCGAAGGATTTCCTGAACTGGCTCGTGTACAACGATGATGGACAGAAGTTCCTCGTCGATGACTGTGCGCTGGTTCCGGCATTTTCCAACATCACAAGAGAAGTCGTAGATCCGTTGGGCCAGTCCGTCAAATCCTATGCGGACAGCGGCGCACTGATCCCGAACTACAACTATCTGCCGGACGATCACTATGCGATCCTGGGAGCGCAGTTCCAGAAGTATCTGGCAGGGAAGAGCGACCGCAAGGGCTTCGCGAAGGACGTAACGACCTACTGGAAGACCAAGACGCTTGTACCACACGAGAACTAATGCAGGGAGGAGGAAAATATGGAACGAAATACAATGTCGTATAAATCAAGGCAATTCCTGATGTTTGCCGGCCCTGCACTGATCCTGTTCTGTATGGTCATCATCATTCCGTTCATCTACGGTCTGTATCTGACCTTCACGAGCTGGGACGGCGTATCGCCTGACAAACCATTCGTAGGATTTGCGAACTATGTTTCTGCTTTTAAGGATGCCTATTTCTGGGCTTCCATGGGCAGGACCATCTTCTATTCAGCATTTGCTGTAATATTCGTTAATGCGGTTGCCTTTGCACTGGCGTATCTGGTGACCAGCGGCATCAAGGGACAGAACTTCTTCCGTGCCGGGTTCTTCATTCCGAACCTGATCGGCGGCATCGTCCTCGGTTATGTATGGAAGTTCGTCTTCAATCGTGCCTTTGTTGCCATCGGTGAAGCGTTCGCTGACGGAACGGTTCCGTCGCTGCTGTCATCGACAGGCGGGGCCATGTTCTGCCTGATCGTCGTATCGGTATGGCAATATGCCGGGTACATGATGTTGATTTATGTAGCCGGATTCATGGGCGTTTCCGACAGTCTGAAAGAAGCGGCCATGATCGACGGATGCACACCGGCCCAGGCAATGCGCAACGTCACGATTCCTCTCATGAGGACATCGTTTGTAACTTGTATCTTCTTGAGCATCACCAGATGCTTCGTTGTGTACGATGTCAACCTGTCGTTGACAAACGGCGAACCGTTCATGTCTTCAGTTCTCGCTGCGATGCACGTATACAACAAGGCATTTATCTACAAAGACTTCGGTACGGGCCAGGCGGAAGCTCTGATCCTATTCGTGGTCTGCGCGATCATAGGTATTGCTCAGGTATATATTGGTAAGAAAGGGGAGGTGCAGGCGTAATGAATCAGAACGAATTAGCTGC
>JAFRJI010000011.1 GCA_017432345.1 Bacillota bacterium
AGGTATTGGTACCGGCGACCGGGGTCGAACCGGTACGGGTATCACTACCCACGGGATTTTAAGTCCCGGGCGTCTGCCTATTCCGCCACGCCGGCACGTCTTGATAAAATCTGAAGTCCTAATGGCAGGACTTCAGATTCTAGATGGCTCCGAGGGTGGGGCTCGAACCCACAACCTACCGGTTAACAGCCGGTTGCTCTACCATTGAGCTACCTCGGAATATTATGTTTTGTCCCGTGCGACAAGCAGTATTATACATATATTGCCGCAAATTGTCAACACGTTTTCCAGCAAAAACTCTGTCCCTGAAGGACTTCAGACACTCTTTCAAAACACATATCCGGAACGCATAAAAAAACCACCTGGACAGTGATTTCTCATCCATCCAGGTGGAAACTTTTGTTACATACCAGCCGGCTCGGTCGGATCCGTGACGACATCAGAGCCATCCGTTCCATCGAGGTCGCCCGAACCAGTCGGATCGGTCGTTTCGACAGGCCCGGTAGTCTCGCTCGTATCGGTCTGATCGGTCTGGTCGGTCGGATCCGTCGGATCGGTCGGTTCCGTCGGCGGTTCAGGCTGCGGCAATACGGTCAGCTTGAACGTCTTCACTTTCTTCGGCCCGCAGTACTTGTCGTAGCAGGTGTATTTGATACGGTACTTGCCCGGCTTCTTTGTGTTGATTTTTTTCTTTTCCAGCTTGACGAACTTTTCCGCGCCTTCGGCCTTGTACATTACCTTCGCCACCTTCACCTTCGATGTCAGGTTCTGACGCGTGTATTTGCTCTTCGCGGTAACGCCTTTTTTGATCTTGAATTTGGCCCCGTATTTTATGGTGTCCTTCTTCTTGATCTTGATGGTCGGGCCCTTCAGCTTGAAGTGTTTGCTATCACCCTGCGGATCCGTTGGATCCCATCCGGTCGAGCCACTTCCTGCCATCTTTACTCTTTTCGGTTTTCCGAGCGGTCCCGCCTTGCTGCTTTTGTAGGTGGTGACCTTCGTGCCCCAGGAGCAGTTCTCATAGACCCACTTGGCGTCCATGACTGCCATCCGCACGCAGCCGTGGGAGGCTACGCTGCCCAGCTTGTTGTAGGCGCTCCGGATACAGGAACTGTTGACCCCGTATTTCGAGTAGATGTCGGAATGGAACAGGTAGTTCCCGTTGAACTGGGTGACATACTGCCCAGCCACGCTCTTGAACTGTACCCAGCGCCATTTTTTCTTGACGGAATACGTTCCGATCGGCGTCGGGGTCTCCGACTTGCCGCAGGAACAGAGCATGACCCTATACGGCTCCCAATCGCCGTTTTTCAGCTTGTACACATTGACGACATTCCTCTGCACGTTGACCTTCAGCCAGTACGTGTCAGAAGCTGCGGATGTCTTTCCCGGCGTGATCGCAAAGACTGTAAAGCCCATGATCAGTACGGTCAGAATCGAAATGATTTTCCTCTTCATCGCAGACCTCCTACTTCTTCTTGGTCTTCATTACCTTCCGCAGACCCTTTCTCAGGCCGCTTCCATCCGAATCGACCGGAGCGATTGGTTCTTCCGGATCTGCCGCTTCATCCGCGCCCGTTCCTTCTCCATCAGGCGCTTCGTCATCAGCCTCTTCTCCGGCGGCTGCTTCTTCCGGATGATCCTTTTCGTAATCTTCCACTTCGGCGGTATCGAAGCTTTCCGGATTTTCGATCGGCGCCGGCTCTTCCTCTTCGAGCTTTTTGTTCTCTTTCTGCGTCTCCTCGACAAGCTTCGCCCGCTCTTCCTCCAGCGCCGCTTCGATCAGCGCGATCTTTTCTTTGTATTTCTTGATGTTTGCGCGGTCTTCTTCCATCTCATAGATGGACAAAAGCTCCCGCATGGTCTCCAGATGACTGCCGTTCATCGTCAGCACTTTCTTGAATTCCGCCACAGCGTCCGGGATCCGGTCCGCCTGCACGTAGCCTCTCCCCAGATAATAATGCAAAGGCCACCAGTCGTTGAACTGGCTCTTCAGATACGGTTCCAGGATCTCGATCCCCTCTTCGTACCTGCCGGCGCCAATCTTCAGGCACCCATCCTCAATGGCGACCGGATGCGCGATCTGCTGGATCCGTTTCGTGATCTCGCGGCGGTCCTTGCCATTGCGTCCGAACTTCAGGTAATTGCCCCAGGCTAGCTGCGCCTTGCCATACAGCCCCATATTCAGATAGGTGTATCCCAAATAGTAGTAGCCCATGGCGAACCGCGGATGGGTCTCCGTCAAGATTTCGAACCAGTCCAGCGCTTCTGCCTTGAACCGGCCGATATATTCTTCGTTCCGGCTGTTCTCATACATGACCCGGCAGGCTCTGGCGTAAGAATACATCGCGTGCATGTAATCGTACTTCATGCAAAGCGCCGCGCGGAAATGGATGCATGCGCTGTCCATCTCACCGCGTTCCGCGAAGTCTCTGCCTTCCTTCATCATGCCCTCGTACAACTTGTAGTTGTACAGCTTCTTCAGAATTTTGCAGTAGCTCTCGGTGTATTTGAAATGCGGATCGCAGCCCATGACCCAGGCCATATTTTCAGCCAGAACTAGGAAATCGATGCCGTGTCCGCCGGCAAATTCCTTGACTTCTTTTTTTCTGAGCGGAATCGGCACGCCCTTCATCAATTCGCCCGCTTTGTTGCTGGCGATGAATTCCGGCGAAAATTCCACGAAGACAAATTTGTTGAGGTACTTACGGAAGTACCTGCCGATGCGGTCTTCCCGAAGCTGGATGTCCACTTCTTCACGTGGCCGAATCACGGTCCTTGTAACGCCCATGGCCTGGAAAAAAGACATGTCCTCCTTCCCGTGAATCATCGGCTTATTTTCTTGTTTCTTTTTTCTTGCCATAACTCCCCCTACAGCGCCCGGAAGCGCTCGTCCTTAAACATATCGTGATTATCCATCGCTCTCCGTACGAGAGCCATCATTTTCTCTTTATCTCTCGGCAGATCACCGCGCAGCGACACGTAGTTCGACGCGTGGTTGCTGCGGAACACGCATCGTTTGGTGACGTTGGTGTTCTTCAGCATGAGCAGCGTTTCCGCCATGACTTCTTCCGCCGAAAGCAGCTTCATTTTCCCCGATTCGATGTCCTTTGCCATCGGCACGATCGGGTCGATCATCAACGTCAGCAGCCCCACATAGGACGGCTCCATCTCGGAGATCATCGTGCCCGTCTGAATCGCGTGATCTTCCCATCCGTCTTTGCCCGCCAGACCGGATATAAACGTGACTGACGCCTGCATGCCGCTGGCTTCGATTTTCTTCACGCCGTCGATCAGCTGCTGCCGCGTCTCGCCCTTGTGGATGTCTTCGAGGACCTTGTCGCTGCCGGATTCCGCCCCGATGTAGACCATCGTAAGCCCGGCTTCGTACAGTTCCCGCATCTCTTCGTCGGTCTTGCGCAGCACGTCCGTCGCTCTGCCGTACGTCGTCACCCGTTCGCATTCCGGAAAATTCTTCCGGATGAATTCCAGGATCGGCATCAGCTTGCTGTTCTTGAGCGCCAGCGCGTCGCCGTCACAGAGGAAGATCCGCTCCACCCTGCGGTAATGGTCGCGGGCCCATTGCAGGTCCTCCAGTACCTCTTCCAGACTGCGGATATGGAACTTCTTGTCCTTGTACATGCTACAGAACGTGCACTTGTTATGTGTACAGCCGACCGTGACCTGCACGAGCAGGCTGTATGCTTCGCTTGGCGGCCTGAAAATATTGCCTTCGTATCTCATGTCAAAACCCCGCTGATGCTACATCTTCTCCGGCGCCTTCATGCAAAGCAGCTCCAGTCCGTTCCGGATCGCTGCTTTCGCTGCCAGCACCATCGCTACCTTCGCGACCTTTTCGTCCTCGTTATCCGTGAGGATGTGCTCATCGTGATAGAACTTATTGAACGCCTGTGCGATATCGACGATGTGCCGCGTCACGATGGACGGTTCATACTTCTCGCCGGCTTCCAGAACGACGTCTGGGAAGGCGTACAAAAGCTTTGTCAGCGCATGTGCGCTTTCGCTGGTGATGTAAGACGGATCAAATCCGGCCTTGGCCTTTGCGACAATGTCATCGCCCGCGTTTCGCAGGATGCTGCAGGCTCTGGCGTGGGTGTACTGGACGTACGGACCAGTCTCGCCTTCGAAGTTGAGCACGTGCTCCCATGAGAACACGTAATCCTTGATGCGGTAATTGGAAAGTTCATTGAATACGACCGCGCCGATACCGACGGCTTTTGCGATCTCTTCGACCTTTTCCGGATCCGCATCCGGGTTCTTTTCTAAAATGATCTCTCTCGTCTTGTCGACCGCGCCGTTCAGCACGTCTTCCAGAAAGACGACACGGCCTTCTCTGGTGGACATAGTCCCGTCTTCCAGGCTGACCAGGCCGAACGGAACGTGGACGCAGTCTCTCGCCCATTCGTAACCCATCATCTCCAGGATCTGGATCCACTGCTGGAAGTGCAGATTCTGCTGGGACGCGACGACGTAGATGTTCTTGTAGAAATCATACGTTTCCTTACGGTAGACGGACGCTGCGATGTCACGGGTGATGTACAGGGTCGATCCGTCGGACTTGGTGATCAGTGCCGGCGGCAGATTGTACTCGTCCAACCGCACGAGCTTGACTCCCTCGTCATCTTCCATAAGGCCCTTTTCTTCCAGTTCTTTGATAAAACGCGGCATCTTGTCGGAGTAGAAGCTCTCGCCGGCATAGGAATCGTAGGTGATGTCCAGCATGTCGTAAACGCGGTTGAATTCCTTCAAGGATTCATCCCGGAACCACTGCCACAGTTCCGTCTCTTCCGGTTCGCCGTTCTCCAGTTTCGTGAAGGTCGCTCTGGCTTCGTCTTCCAGACTCGGATCCTTCTCGGCCTCTTCGTGGAATTTTGTATAATAGGACAGGAGCGTTTTGATCGGCTCGTCGATGACGTCCTGGCGGTTTCCCCAGTGACGGTAGGCAACGATCATCTTGCCGAACTGCGTTCCGTAATCGCCCAGATGGTTGATGCGGATCACCTTGAAACCGAGGAAATCGTAGATCTTTGCGATGGACGCGCCGATGACAGTGCTCCGGATGTGCCCGATGTGGAACGGCTTGGCGATGTTCGGGGATGAATATTCCACGACGACCGGACGACCTGCTCCAATCTCGCTTTTGCCGTAATCTTCGTCCTTCGCCACGACTTCGGTCACGACTTCACGGGCGAATTCCTCTTTCGATATGAACATGTTCACATAGGCGTTGACCGGCTGGACTTGTTCGAACATCGGATCATCCTGAATCGCCTCAGCGATGCCCTTCGCGATGATCGGAGGAGCCTTTCTCAGGACTCTCGCCAGCTTGAAACACGGGAACGCATAGTCTCCCATCTTGCTGTCGGCCGGCCGTTCGATCATGTCCAGGATCTCCTCCCGTTCCAGCCCTTCTACCTGCGGTGCGATCAAATCTGCTATTTTTTCTACGTAGTTCAACATGGTTTCTGCTCCTTGTATTATGAATAAAATTTACTTAAATTTTACAACGGTTACGCCGTCTCCGCCTTCGCCGAAGCTGCCTCTGCGGTAATCCTTGACGTGTTTCAGGCTGCGCAGTCTGGAACGGATTCCCTTACTCAGGATCCCTTCCCCGCGGCCGTGGATGATCGTGACTTCCTGCAGGCCCGACATGAAGGCGTCGTCGATATATTTCTCCACATCCATCAGCGCATCGTCCAGATTTTTCCCGCGGACGTCGATGGAGGTGGATACGGTCTGTGATTTTTGCTTATAAATGCTTCCGTATTTGGACTTTTGCTTTGGGCTTTTGATCGGATTGTCAATTAACATAATATCCGTTACGTTCACCACGATCTTCATGGCCCCGCATTGCACCTGAAGCTCTCCTTTTTCGTCCGGAAGCTCGATGACTTCGCCGTTTTGGCCGAGTGTCAGGATCTTGACCCGGTCTCCGAGCTTCAGTTTGTCCGGATCCACCGGATCGCTGTTGGTCTCGCGCTTGATCGTGCTGCGGTTCTTCTTCTCGACGCTCTTGAGACGCCGCCTGCCCTCATCAAAGCGCTTGTTCCGCTCGCCGAGGCTCTCCAGCTTGGCGATTTCCTTCAGCTCTTCCCGGAAGTTGTCCGCAGTCTCCTTCGCCTCGTGGATGATCTCCCTCGCCTCTTCTCTGGCTCTGGCGATCTCTTTCTCCCTGCGCTCCTCCATCTTCTGGATGAGCTTGTCCATTTCTTCCTTCTGGCGTTTCAGTTCCAGACTGATGCGGGTCGCTTCTTCGCGCTCCTCCTCGGCCTTCTTCTTGTCCTCCTCGATGGTGGAGATGATATCTTCGAAGGCCAGATCGCCGCTGTCCAGCAGCCGCGCGGCGCGGGCAACGATGTTCTCCTCCAGCCCCAGTTTCTTGGATATCTCAAAGGCGTTGGATTTGCCCGGCAGCCCGATCACCAGACGGAAGGTCGGACTCAATGTATCGACATCGAACTCCATCGAGGCGTTCTCAACGCCCTCTGTGGAGATCGCGTATTTTTTCAGTTCGGTATAGTGCGTCGTCGCGATGACGCTGGCGCCTCTGGCGGCCAGTTCCTCCAGGATCGAGATGGCCAGTGCGGCGCCTTCGGTCGGGTCGGTCCCCGCTCCCAGTTCGTCCAGCAGGATCAGGCACGCGTCGTTCGCTTCCCTCGTGATCTCGACGATGTTCGACATGTGGGATGAGAACGTGCTCAGACTCTGCTCGATGCTCTGTTCGTCGCCGATGTCGGCGAAAATGTGCTCATAGACGGGAACTTTGCTTCCCGGCGCCACCGGGATGTGCAGCCCCGTCTGGGCCATCAGGCAAAGCAGCCCGGCCGTCTTCAGGGTGACGGTCTTGCCGCCGGTATTCGGCCCGGTGATGACCAGCGTCTTGTAGTTCTCGCCGATGGCCACATTGACCGGAACGACGGTCTTGCGGTCGATCAGCGGATGTGCCGCGCAGCGCAGGTCCAAAATTCCCTCTTCGTTGATTTCCGGCTCCTCGCCGTCCATATCCATCGACAGCCGCCCTTTCGCCATGAACAGATCCAGCTGCAGCAGCAGTTTCTGGTTGTTGATCAGGTCGTGGCAGCACTCGGATACGAACTCCGAAAGCTCTGTCAGAATCCGGTTGATCTCGGTCTGCTCTTCCAGTTCCAGCTCCCGCAGTTCATTGTTCATGTTGACGATGGTCTGCGGTTCGATGAACAGGGTCGCTCCGCTGCCGCTCTGGTCGTGGATGATGCCCGGCACCCGGTTTTTGTGTTCCTGTTTGACCGGGATAACGTAACGGCCATTCCGGATGGTCACGATGGCATCCTGCAGCACGGTCCTCTCCGCGTTGAGGATCTGGTTCATCTTCGCCTTCAGCGCGTCACTCTGGCGCACCTGGGCGCGCCGGATGCGGCGCAGTTCCGCGCTGGCGTTATCGGACATTTCGTCCTCCGAAAGGATGCACCGGTCGATATCGCTGATCAGGTCTTTGTGAACGACCAGGATCTCCGCTATGTCGTCGATGATCGGAAGCTCCGGCACGTCGTCACCCTTCAGGAACGTGAGGATTCGGTCTGCCGTCTTCTGATTGTAAAGCACCTTCAGCAGCTGCGCCATGGTCAGCGTTCCGCCTTTCCGGGCGAAACCTACGATGCCCTCTATATCATAAAAACCACCGACTGGCAAAGGACCCTTGGCTCTGATGAGTCTTACCGCTTCTGTGGTTTCTTCCTGTCTTTCTCGTATTTCGCGGACATCATAAACAGGCTTCAGCTCTGAGATGACTTTTTTCGTCATTTCAGAGCCCGCCTGCTGCTTTAGCATTTCAATTATTTTGCTGTATTCTAAAACATGTAAAGCCTTATCTGTCATTTAAAACTGTCCGAGCGACATCTGCTCGATGGAGTTCTCACTCTTCTGCCGTTCCAGTTCCTTCTTCAGCTGGAGGTTTTCCATCTGAAGGTCGAAGAAACTGTTTTCCAGCTCGCGGCACTTATCTTCCACTTCTTTGATGACATCGTCCATTCCGCTCTGCATCTGGGCTTTCGCTGCCTCCGCGGCTTCCTTGAGACGGGCGATCTCGTTTTCCTTCTCTGCCAGCTGTCTCATGAGCTCATCCTTCTGGAGCACCATGGCCTGTGTCTCTTCTTTGTATTCCGCGTAGTTTTTCTTGCTCTCATCCCAAAGCTGCACATAGTGCTGCGCATCCTTTTCGAGCTGGGCGTTGAGGCGCTTCACTTCCTCAAGCTCCTTCGACATCTGGAACTGCTCACCGGTAATGTTGGCAGCTGCGAGGATGGCCACATTGGATGGAGTCGCGCCTACCGCCTGCGCGGCGTCAGCGATCTCGTGCATCTTCATATCAACGTGGGCAGCCACCTGAATGATATCTTCTTTTGGCATATCTCCGGCGATAACGTATTCCTGACCGTAGATTTTGACTTTTACCTTGTTGTTTTCCATGCTAACTTCTCCTACATCTCTCTTAGAACTGCGTTCAGTTTTTCCTTCAGTGCATTCAGAACGCCGCCGTGTACTTCGATAACCTCCTCATCGGTCAACGTCTTCTCCTTATCCCGATACACGATGTTGAACGCAACGCTCTTCTTGCCCTCTTCGACCTGCTTGCCGCGATATACGTCGAAGAGTTCCACACTTTCCAGAATCGGCTCTCCGTATTCCTCGATAACTTTCTTTATACGTCCGACTTCCATATCCTCATCAACCAGCAGAGCGATATCTCTGGATGTTGACGGGAACTTCGGAAGCGGTGTGTATACGATTTCTGTATTGGCTTTCCGCAGGATCGCTCCGAACATCAGCTCGCAGCAGTAGATCCTGACGCCGTCCATCCCGTAGTTTTCCGCTACGTCCGGATGAATCTCTCCCATGATCCCCAGTTCTTCATATTTTTCCCCGGCGGCCTTCATCTCCGGCGACGCCTCGACTAAAATGCGCGCGCACCGTCCCGGATGATAGACGCCGTACTCGGATTCCGAAACAAAGAACGTTCTCTTGATTCCCAGAACTTTGAGCAGCTCCACGATCACGCCCTTCAGCGAGAAGAAATCCTCGTCCTTACCGTACATGCCGATGCAAAGCGCATAGTCTTCGTCCGGCAGCTTGTCCAGATTGATCGGGTTCTCCATGAAGGTGTTGCCGATCTCAAAGGCCTCGACCTTCTCGATGTTCCTGGAGTAGTTCCTCGCCAGAACTTCCAGCATGTTCGGCGTCAGAACGGTTCTCATGACGGAGTTTTCTTCGCCCAGCGGATTGATGATCCGTACGAAGGCTCTCTCCCAGGAGTCCTCATCGATGCGGATCTTGTCCACACCGCTCGGGCTGACGAAGGAGTACGTCTGGATCTCATTCAGACCCATTCCGCAAAGCGCTTCTCTGCAAAGATCCCGGACCTCTCTTTCATACGGCATGCCCGCTTCGTTGTTGCCCTTCGGCAGCGTGACCGGCAGCTTGTCGTAGCCGTACATTCTGGCGACTTCTTCGATATAGTCTTCTTCCTCCAGCAGGTCCTGCCGTACGGTCGGCGGCGTCACGGTCATGATATTGCCACTTCCGCCCACGCCGATCTCCAGGCCTTCCAGCATGCCGACCATCTCTTCTCTGGAGAGGTCGATGCCCAGCACGTGGTTGATCCGGTCGACTCTTACATCGATCACCTTGGCGCTGGCCGGGTTCGGATATACATCCACACTGCCTTCGCAGACTTTGCCCGCGCCGATCATTTCAATCAGCCGACAGACGCGGTCCGCAGCCGCCTCGGTCAGGTTCGGGTCGATGCCCTTCTCGAACCGGGATGACGCCTCGGTCCTGAGCCCCAGCTTTTTGGATGTGGCCCGGACGCTGTCGCCGTTGAAGTTCGCGGACTCGATGATGATCGTCTTCGTGGACTCTTCGATCTCCGAATTCAGACCGCCCATGACGCCGGCGATCGCGATGCTGCGTTCGGCGTCCTTGATCATGAGCATGTCGCCGTCCATCGTCCGTTCGGACTCATCCAACGTCGTGAATTTTTCGCCCGACGCGGCGTTCTCAACGATGATCTTGCCGCCGTGCACTTCCTTGATATCGAATGCGTGGAGCGGCTGGCCGTATTCCAACATAACGAAGTTGGTGATATCGACGATATTGTTGATCGGACGCATGCCCGCGTACATCAGTCGTTTCTGCAGCCACCACGGTGACTGTTCCACCTTGACGTCCGTTACGATCCTCGCAACATAACGGCGGCAGGCGTCGGTGTTGCGGATCTCTACGGAAACATAGTCCGCCGACTTGCCTTCCCCGTTCGCGTCCTTGATGCCCGTATCCGGATATGCAAAGCTTCTTCCAAAGGTCGCCGCGGCTTCTCTGGCCATGCCGATCATCGCCAGACAGTCCGGACGGTTCGGCGTGATCTCGAAATCGACGACCGCCTGCTTCAACGCCAGGACATCTGCAAAATCCTTGCCCAACTGTTCCTCGATCCCGTCGTAGACGGCCGGATCCAGGTTCCAGATCCCGTCTCTGTGGGCGATCGGAACGACCTTGTCTTCAAATCCCATCTCACCGGCGGAACAAAGCATGCCGAAGGATTCCACGCCTCTCAGCTTGCCCTTCGTAATCTTTACGCCGCCTTCCTGCTTCGGCTGTCCGTGCAGAGGTCCCGGGACCAGGCTCTTATGCAGCGCCACCGGAACGTATGCGCCTTCAAAAACATTTGGCGCGCCCGTCACGATCTGTAGCAGTCCGTCTTCCCCGATACCGGCTGTTTCCTTATTGCCGACATTGATGCGGCAGATGACCAGTTTGTCCGCGTCCGGATGCGGCTCGATCTTCTCGATCCTGCCGACGACAACGTTCTCCATTTCCTCGCAGAAATACTCGCACGTCTCAAGATTGGAACCGGACATGATCATCTTTTCACAGAATTCGTCGGTTGATACATCTTTCAGGTCTATATAATCATTGATCCATTCTACTGGTACTAACATTTCCTACTCCTTATTTGAACTGCTCGATAAAACGCATGTCATTTTCGTAGAACAAGCGGATATCATCCACTCCGTACTTGAGCATCGCGACTCGCTCGACGCCCAGCCCAAAGGCAAAGCCCGTATACTTCTCCGTGTCCAGTCCGCCGACTTTGAGCACGTTCGGGTGGACCATGCCGCAGCCCAGGATCTCGATCCAGCCGCTGCCTTTGCATACGCGGCATCCTTTGCCGCCGCACTTGAAGCAGGACACGTCCACTTCCGCACTCGGTTCGGTGAACGGGAAGTGGTGCGGACGGAACTTGGTCTTGGTTTCCGGTCCGAAGAGCTGCTTGGCGAAGCTGTCCAGCGTTCCCTTCAGATCCGCCATGGTGATGCCTTCATCGACGACCAGACCTTCGATCTGGTGGAACATCGGCGAGTGCGTAGCGTCTGGCGTATCGCACCGGAAGCAGCGTCCCGGCGAAATGACCTTGATCGGCGGATCCTGTTTCAGCAGCGTCCGTACCTGTACCGGTGAAGTCTGCGTTCTGAGCAGAACGTCCTCGGTGATGTAGAACGTATCCGTCATGTCTCTGGCCGGATGGTTCGGTCCGGCATTCAGCGCGTCAAAGTTATTGAACACGGTCTCGACTTCCGGACCTTCCACGATGGAAAATCCCATGTTCATAAAGACCTTCGAGATTTCCTCCATGGTGATGGTCAGCGGATGCTTCACTCCGAGTTTCCGCGCTTTCCCCGGTTCCGTGACGTCGACTCTTTCTATCTTGAACTGAGCCTCCTTGGCCGCTTTCTTCGCCGCCTCGAACTTCTCGCTCAGCATCGCTTCGATTTCGCTTCGAACCTTGTTGGCCATCTGCCCGGTTTCTTTACGTTCCTCCGGAGATAGTTTCCCCATCCCTCTGAGTATCTGCGTCAGTTCACCTTTCTTGCCCAGAAGCTTGACCCGGATCTCTTCTGTCTCCGCCTGAGTGCGGGCCTTCTCCAGCTGAGCCTTTGCTTCTTCCTTAATCCTGTTTAACTGCTCCTGCATCAAATGTTACCTCCTACCGACTGGTACATGAGGATACCAGCCGCAACTGCTGCGTTTAATGATTCGATCTGCCCGTTCATCGGTATCGTGACCCGGATGTCCGCCAGATCCATAAAATCCTGACTTACGCCCTGTCCCTCGTTGCCAACGACGAGTGCGACGTCCTTTGTCAGGTCCGTTTCAAAACAATTCGCCGCATCTCCCAGACACGTCACGGTGATCTTCTTGCCGAGCTCATGCAAAAGCTCTGCTGCCCGCTGGGCGCCGTCACATGTCAAAACGGGCATCCGCAATAGCGATCCGGCGGCCGCTCTGGCCGCCTTCGGCGAATAGAGATCCGCCGTTCCCTTTATGGCGATGATGCCTTTGTATCCGGCTGCTTCCGCCGTACGGATGATCGTCCCAATGTTGCCGGGGTCCTGCAATCGATCCAGTACGACAAGATTGCCGTCAGCGACTTCGGTTTTCAGATCGCGCGGCGGCTGGGGCTTCCTTACGGAGAAGATCATTCCCTGGGACGTCTCCGTATCGGACAGCTGCGCGTACAGCTTTTTGTCCAGCACGCAGATCTTGCCGTCCAGCTGCGCAATGAGACCATCGTTCTCTGACAGCTCGTTGTATTTTTCCGCATCGAGGAAAACGCGCTCAATGGCCGCCCCTTCCGCCGCCGCGTCCCGCAACGTTTTCGTCCCTTCCAGAAGGAAGAGACCGCTCTGATCGCGGTATTTTTTGCGCAGCAACTTGAGAGCATCCTTGTATATGGCGTTTTCTCTGGATGTGATATGCTTCATTCCAATTATAAAAACGAATAGCCGGCATAACACCGGCTATTTCAATCTATCGTTGTTATCTTAAGAATCTTGGGATCTCTATGCTGTTCTTGAAGTCGTCAGTGCTGCTGATGCCCGGTTCCGGTACGGCTTCCGGCTGGACAGGTCTTGCTGCCGGTTCCGCCGGATTCTGAACGACGTTGAAGTCTCTCGGATTCTCGAATCCTGCCGCGATAACGGTAACGTCGATCTGATCCTGCAGGTCTTCCTTGATGGCGGTTCCTAGGATGATGATCGCGTTGCTGTCCGCTTCTTCGTCGATCTGGGTAGCAACCTTGTCTACGTCGAACATCGTCAGATCCTTGCCGCCGGTGATGTTGATCAGGACGGCTCTCGCGCCGGAGATCTTCGTCTCAAGCAGCGGGCTGTCGATCGCACCGCGTACAGCATCTTCGATCTTGTTCTCACCCTTGCCGGATCCAACGCCCATGTGTACGATGCCTCTGTCCTTCATGATGGTCGTGATATCCGCGAAGTCCAGATTGATGAGCGCGTCGTCCACGATGATATCGGAAATGGACTGGACGCCCTGCTTGAGGACTTCATCCGCCATGGAGAACGCATCCAGCAGGGATGTTTCCGCTGTGGTCGCTTCCAGCAGCTTGTCGTTCGGAACGACGACCAACGAGTCAACGTATTTCTTCAGGAACTTGATTCCCAGTTCCGCGTGTTCGCCTCTCTTCTTTCCTTCAAACCGGAATGGCTTCGTGACGACGCCGACGGTCAGGATCCCCATATCCTTCGCGATCTTGGCGATGATCGGAGCTGCTCCGGTTCCTGTTCCGCCGCCCATTCCGCAGGTTACGAAGATCATGTCCGATCCGGCGATGAATTTTTCCAGATCTTCCAGATTCTCTTCCGCGGATTTCTGACCGACTTCCGGATTTCCGCCTGCGCCGAGGCCCTTCGTCAGTTTCTCTCCTATCTGAATTTTCGTCTCAGCCCTGTTCTTCGCCAGTGCCTGTTTATCTGTATTGACAGCAACGAAAGTTACCCCTTTCATGCCGCTTTCAATCATTCTATTGATCGCATTGCAGCCGCCACCGCCTACACCGATGACCTTGATCTCCTGTAATGCATTTTCCGTTACTTCAAACTGTAGCATTCAGAATTACCTCCCATTTGGTTCTCTACTAAAAATTCATCGTAATTATAACACATTATTGATTAGGCGTAAAGAAACAATAATTGTTACTGCTCACTGTTATCGTACCTTTTTCCTGATCTTTTTGATACAGATCATACACGACGGATTTCAGTGTGCCGGTTTCGATACAGCTCATCAGATCGTTGTATTTCCCCTTGCACACGAGCTTGTCATAAATGTACGCATCGACGTTCTTCCCGTCGATATTGATCTTCTTGAAATACAGGTCGTTCTCCTGTGTTGCCGTGATCAGTGCCAGCGCTTTTTCAAGCACTTCACTCTCTTTGACCACGACCTTTTCCTTGCGCGCCGCGGACTCGACCGTAAGGTTCTCGATCAGCGTGGCCTTCTTCGATTCCTTGGCCAATTCGATGACCGTGCCGTCGATGTCCATCACGACGTACCTGTCTCCCATCTTCACCTGTGCCATGGCCGTCTTCTCGGTAATAGTGATGATGACTTCCTTCGGCAGATGACGTTGCACCTTGACGGTGTTGATGTACAGGTTTTCTTTGATTTTACGCTTCACCAGGATCGGATGTACGTCAAAGATGCTCTCGCCGAGCTCGATGCCGGAGAGCTTGACCACTTCCTCGTCGGTGATCTCCTCATTGCCCATAACGGCGATTCCCGCCACATTAAAGTACGGGGTATGCATGACGACGGCTGCCACCGCGCACAGCGCGAGAAAGATGACGAACTTCAGAAGATATCTCTTTTTCTTATGTTTTCTGATTTTATGTTTTTCCACTCTGGTTTCAGTCATGGATGATATCCTCTAATATCGTATCGCAAATGATTTTCGTCGCTTCCCGCGGACCGCATTCCGCGCTCTTGCCCGCCATATCCGCCAGAACCTGCGGTTCACTCTTCAGCCGGAGAATCTCCCCGACCAGCTTCTCGTTATCCAGATCCTTTTCTTCGATGACCTCCGCGCCGCCCTCTTCCGCGATGGCGAGCGCGTTGTAATACTGGTGGTTGCCGGTGACGTTCGGCGATGGGATAAAGATTGCCGGCGTGCCGCAGACGGTGACCTCCGCTACCGACAGAGCGCCGCTCCGGCTGATGATCAGATCCGCTGCTTTAAGATAACTGGCCATGTCATAGATGTACTCCATGATCCGGACATTCTCGCCCGGCGTGAATCCATCGTCTTTCAAAGTGCTCAGGATCGCGTCGTAATAGTAGCTTCCCGCGCCCAATACGATCTGCATGTTCTCTTCCCCGCTGATCGTTTTGATGACGTGGAGCATCGCCTTATTGATGCGTCCCGCGCCCTGGCTTCCGCCAAACGCGAACAGGACGAAATCATCTTCCTTGTAACCGAGCCGTTCCCGTGCTTCCTGCTTGTCCATGGCCATGAATTCATCCCGCACCGGATTGCCGACCACGACCTGTTTCTCCTTCTGTTTGAAGTGTTCCCCGGCTTTTGCAAAGCCCAGAAACACCTTGCGCACGTGTTTCTCGAGCAGCTTGTTGGTCATGCCCGGGATGGCGTTCTGTTCCTGGATATAGCTCGGGATACCCGCTTTCTGGGCTTCCCTGACCAGCGGCGCGCTGGCATATCCGCCGGTGCCGACAACGAAGTCCGGGCCGAATTCGCGGATGATGTCCCGCGCCTGCCGGTTGCCCTTCATGAGCTTCTTCAGGACCTCGATGTTTTTGAAGGGGTTCTTGCGGTTGAAGCCGGCCACGGTGATCAGCTTGATCTCGTAGCCCCGCTCCGGGACCAACGTCTTTTCCAAACCGGTCTCGGCGCCAACGAACAGGATCTCCGCCTCTGGGTTTCTCTTTTTTATTTCATCCGCGATGGCGATGGCCGGATACAGATGTCCGCCGGTGCCTCCGCCCGTCATGATCACTTTCATTTCTCATTCTCCAATTCCAGCAGCTCGTCTTCATCCTTCGGTATCTGCCGCGATATGTTCAGCAAAACGCCCGAGGCGAACATGAACATCAGCAACGCGTTTCCTCCGTAGCTGACGAACGGAAGATTGATTCCGGTCGGCGGCATGGAGGATGTAACGACCGCCACATTCAGGACGACCTGGATGGCCACCATCAGGACGATGCCCGATGCCAGAAGCAGTCCGAACTGATCCGGTGCTCTGAGTGCGATCCGGGTGCCTCGCCATATAAACAGGCAGTACACCAGCAGCAGCGCCAGGACTCCGACGAATCCCAGTTCTTCGCCGATGATCGCCAGAATAAAGTCATTCTGCGGTTCCGGCAGGTATAGGCTCTTCTGGACGCTCTTTCCCATACCGACTCCGAACAGCCCGCCGGAGCCAAGTGCCAGTAGAGACTGGACGACCTGATACCCCTCGCCCGCCGCGTCGGCGAACGGGTCCAGAAAGCTGGTGATACGGGTGACCCAGTAGCTGTCTGCCGCGAACGACAAAAGAGCTGCCAGTCCGGCTCCTCCGAGCGCGCCCAGGAATGCGATATATCCCCAGTGCATCCCGGCCACCAGCTGCATCGCAACGACGATACAGCAGACGGTGATCGCTGTCGACAGATTCGGCTGCTTAAAGATCAACGCCGCGAAGACGCCCATAATGACAAAGACCGGCAACAGCCCCAAGAGAAGCGAATCCGCTCTCCTCGGCCTCGTGCCGTAGAACCACGCGATAAAGAAGATCAGGCCGATCTTGGCGATTTCTCCCGGCATGAGGGTGATCGGCCCGATGGCGATCCACCTCTGCGCGCCGTTGATTTCCTGCCCGAACGGCGACAGTACGAGAATCAAAAGCAGGAAACAAAAAATCAAAGCGCCAATGGCGACCCACTTATTGCAGTAGATGTGATAGTCAAAGAGGAGCCCGAGCAGCATCGCAAACAGACCGATCACGACCCATATCCCATCACGGATCAGATAGGAAAACGGCGTGTCAGCCTGGCTGATGGAATAATAGTAGCTGGCGCTGAAGACCATGATCAGTCCGAAGAACACCAGCACCAGAACGACCATCAGCAGGAAGAAGTCCACGGACTTCAGCGTGATCGATTCTAATTTTTCGCCAAACGTTGCACGCATGATTTGAAGTGTTCCCCTCTTTGTTCGAAATTATCGTACATGTCCCAGCTCGCGCATGCCGGTGAAAGCAGCACGACATCGCCCGGGACGGCGGCTTCGTAAGCCTTCGCGACACAGTCTTCCATGTCGCTTGCCATGATGATATCGGTAAATCCCGCTTCTTCGGCAGCCGCCTTGATCTTCGGCGCCGTCTTTCCCAGCAGGATCAGTTTCTTGACACGTCCTCCAAAGGCTTCAATGAACGTATCGTACGTGGAGCCCTTGTCGTATCCGCCTGCGATCAACAGGATGTTTTCTTTCATTGCCTCGATGGCCTTGATGGCGGCATCCGGGTTCGTTCCCTTTGAGTCATTGACGAACCGCACGCCGTTCACTTCGCCGCAAGCCTCGATCCGGTGTTCCACGCCGGCAAATGTGCGCAGCACCTTCGCGATGACGGCCGGTTCGATCCCACCGAAATACGCAATCGCCGCCGCGGCCAGCGCGTTTTCCAGATTGTGCGATCCCGGGATCAGCAGCTCGTCAGTCCCGCAGATCTCGATAAGTTCTCCGTCCTGTTTACGGATCACGATCTTGTCGTCCTTGACGAAGGCGCCAAAAACCAGATTCTCAACCCGGCTGAACGGAACGACCGTCGCCTTGCAGTCTTCTTCCGCGGCAAGCGCAAAGCAAAGATCGTCATCGTAGTTCAGGACGCAGAACTGGTCCTCTGTCTGATTCTTGAAGATCGCAGCCTTTGCACGTCCGTAATTTCCCATGGTCTTATGACGGTCCATGTGGTCCGGCGTCAAGTTCAGGATCGCGGATACCTCCGGCCGGAACTTTTGGATGGTCTCCAGCTGGAAACTACTGGTCTCCGTGACGAGCCAGGTATCCTCATCGGATGAAACGGCCTTCGAAATGACGGCCACGCCGATGTTGCCGACCACGTGGGTCTTACGGCCGGATTCTTTATAGATCTCTCCCACCAGCGTCGTGGTGGTGGTTTTGCCGTTGGTCCCGGTAATGGCCACATACTTGCCTTTGCCGAGCCTGTATGCCAGTTCCAGTTCGCCGATCACCTCAGCACCGCTATTGCGCGCGGTCTGGATGAACTCCAGCTGCGGCGGAACGCCGGGGCTGAGAACGAGAACATCGAAGACGCTCATATCATCCGGCACAGTCCCCAGATATTTCGCTGCGCCATGCGCATCCAGATAATCCGAAAACTCCTTGTCCAGCGCGCCTTCCTTGCTGTCCTGAACAGCAACGACGGCACCAGCGCCGATCAACGCGTACACTGCTGCCTTTCCCGATCTTCCCATTCCGATCACTAGAACGTTTTTGTCTTTCATTTGTTTCTTGTACTCCCTTATGTCTTAATTCTCAAATCTTGTTATCACACCATGAACATCGCGATGATGCAGCAGAGGAATGTGAACAGCCAGAAGCTGACGACGACCTGCCGCTCGCTGTATCCGCACATCTCGAAGTGATGGTGGATCGGTGCCATCTTGAAGATCCTTTTGCCGTGGGTCGCCTTGAAATAGCTGACCTGCATCACGACCGACAGCGCCTCGATCACATAGAGGAGCCCTGCCACCAGCAGGAGCAGTTCCAGTTTCATAACAATCGCGGCTGCCGCCAGCCCTCCGCCCAGCGCCAGCGAACCGGTGTCGCCCATGAACACCTTTGCCGGATTTTTGTTGAACACCAAAAATCCCAGACATCCGCCGCAGAGCGACGCGAAGAAATAGATCTCCGTGTTGTCTACAACGTGATCCGACGAGAACAAAATTCCCGCAATGGCGAAGAACAGCGCTACGAGCGCCGTAACGCCGGATGCCAATCCGTCGAGTCCGTCCGTCAGATTGACGGCGTTGGTCATGGCCAGGACGGCAAATACGATGAACAGGTAGTAGAACGGGCCGAAGTTAACGAACACATCCGCGATCGGGATGTACACCTGCGTTCCATAGTCGGAGACCGCCGTGTACAGGATCGCGAAAACGACCGCGATAATGATCTGCAGGCCGAATTTCTGTTTTGCTTTCAGCCCCTCGTTCTGTTTCTTGATAACCTTGAGGTAATCGTCGATAAAGCCGATGGCTCCAAAGCCCAGGAACACGATCAGGATCGCAATAGCGTGGGAAACGCTCCCGTTGAACGCGATGGTCGCGATGATTGTCGCGATGCATGCCGCGATGATGAAGCTGATCCCGCCCATGCTCGGCGTTCCGGCTTTGGAATAATGGGACTTCAGTCCTTCCTCACGGATGTTCTGTCCGGCTTTCCGGCGAAGGACCGGTATCTCGTATTTCGTTATAATCACCGCGATGACGAACGCGATCGCGATGATGATGATCAAGCTTGCTGTCTTCATTGGTCTGCTCTACAGTTCCGCCACTTTCTCCACGACGTCTTCCATCGTCATCCCTCGTGAAGCCTTGACCAGAACGATATCTCCTTCTCCTGTAATCTGATCCATCTCCTCGTAGAAGTCCTCTTTCGTTTTGAAGTAGTAGACCTCCACATCTCCTCCAGCAGCACCTCTGGCGATCTCTTCCGCCCTCTCACCGATGGCGACCAGCCGGTCGATGCCGCATCCTCTGGCGAAGATCCCGATGCTGTAGTGCAGCTTCGGGCTGTCCTCCCCGAGTTCGAACATATCGCCCAGAATGGCGACTTTTCTTCCTTCGCAACGGCTCTTTTCCAGAACCTTCAGCGCGCTTTTCATGGAATCCGGGTTCGCGTTGTACGTATCGTCGATAACGGTCCTCGTCTTGCCCTGAACCTTATGGAGCCGTCTGCCCGTAAGGTCAGCTTTTGCAAGACCTCTGGCCGCTGCATCGAGGCTGACGCCAAGCAGATTCCCCACCGCGATGGCCAAGCCTGCGTTCAACGCGTTGTGCGTGCCCGGAAGCGGCAGTTTGATCCGTCTGGTCTCCTGCCGATATTCCAGCGTAAATTCTATACCTGCGAGTCCAAAATCGTCAATGTTGGATATGATGTAAGTGCTGTGCCCGTCCATCCCGACGGAGACTTCTGCGTAATCGCCCTTCGTTCTCTCCCCGTTCAGGAATTCTTCATCCCGAACGTAGACCAGAGTTCCGCCTTCCGTTTCCGGCAGGAGGTTCTCGGCGATCTCCATTTTCGCCTGGAAGATCCCGTCGCGGCTGCCCAGATGCTCGATGTGGGCCACGCCGATGTTGGTGATCACCCCGATCTGCGGCTGCACCAAACTGCTGAGGTAACGGATCTCTCCGAAATCGCTCATGCCCATTTCCAGAACAACGGCTTCCGTTTCGTCATCGAACTGGAAGATCGAAATCGGCAGGCCGATGTTATTGTTGAAATTTTTCAGGTTGCGTCCGCAATGGTATGTTTCGTTCAGGACATAGTAGATCATGTCGCGGACCGACGTCTTGCCGACACTGCCGGTCACGGCGACTTTCTTTACATTCAGCGTTCCCAGATACCAGCGGGCCAGTTTTCCCATGGCCTCCACCGTATCTTCGACCAGGATGATATTCACCTCCGAAGCTTTTGCAAAAACCTCGATCTGCGAAAACCAGCCGTCGGTGTGGGAAACGAGGAACGTCCGGCATCCGCTGCCGATGACGCCCGGAATGTACTTGTGGCCGTCCTGGTTCTCTCCGATGATGGCGACGAACATGTCACCTTCGCCGCATTCTCTGGAATCATGCCGGATTCCGGTGATGTAATTCTGTTCCGCTCCGACCAGCAGCGTGCCGCCCGTGGCGTCGAGTATGTTTCGGATCGTTGTTCTATTCATTGTACAGATACACCTTCGTTCCCTTTTTGACTTTGGTCCCGGCGGACGGGTACTGCTTGACGACGATGAAGTTGTCGTTCTCCGCTGACTTGTCCATGTCGTAGTTCAGGGACTTCCCTGCCAGCTTGCCGATGGCGACGTCCACGCCCTTTCCGACGACATTCGGTACTTCAACCTTTTCCTCTGACTTTACTTCTTCCTCACCGTCCGGTGTGATATTCATGTATTTCATCGACTTCTCGAGGATCGTTCCTACTGCCGGCGCCGCCGTAACGCTGCCGTATTTGATGCCCTTCGGGCTGTCCACGATGACCAGTACGGTCAGTTTCGGGTCGCTCATCGGCGCCATCCCGAGGCACGATGAATAGGTGTCCTTGCTGTATCCGCCGGCGACCGCCTTGTTCGCGGTTCCGGTCTTCGCTCCGACGCGGTATCCCTCAACGGAAGCCGCTCCGCCTCCGCCGTCAGTGGCTACGAATTCCATGATCTCTTTCATCTCGTCCGCCGTTTCCTTGGATACCGTCTGGCGCATGACTTCCGTGCTGTTTTCTTCCACTACCTCGCCTTTGGAATCCAGGATCTCTTTGACGAGTCTCGGACGCATGAGCTTTCCGTCGTTGCCCAGGGAGCAGATAGCGGTTATGAGCTGGATCGGGGTGACCGCGACGCCTTGTCCGAACCCGATCGTTGCCAGGCCGACCGGTCCGGCCGCCTCTTTATCCTGCAGGATCGCGCGTCCTTCGGAAACGAAATCGATTCCCGTCGTGCCGGTGATCCCGAAGTTGTCCAGATAGTCATAGAATTTGTCGATGCCGATCTTGCCGGCAAGGGTCATGAACACCGGGTTACAGGAATTGCCGACGGCTTCCTTTAGATTCTGACGCCCGTGTCCTCCTGAATACCAGCAGTGGATCGTCCGGCCGCCGACCGTGAGGTAGCCGCCGCAGGTATAATGGCTATCCAGCGAAGTGACGCCCTCTTCCAACGCGATGGAGGTCGTCAAAAGCTTGAATACGGAGCCCGGTTCGTACGTATCGTTGATCGGGAAGTTTCTCCACATATTGCTCAGGTACGCTGATTGTTCATCCGGGTCCATCTTCTCGAATCTGGCTTTTTCGATTTCTGATGCCGGTTCATACGGACTGTTCGGATCGAAGTCCGGTTTCTGCGCCATGGCCAGAACGTCTCCCGTTTCCGGATCCATGACGATAGCGAACGCCCGCTTGCATTTGGTCTTTTTCATAACGGAATCCAAAGCGGTTTCCGCGTAACTCTGAATGACTTCATCGATGGTCGTCACGATGCTGTATCCATCGACTGCCCGGTAATATTTCTCATTGGACGGCGAATAGGACAGCTGCTTTCCGTTGCTGTCCGTGTAGCTGACCCACCTTCCGGCGGTGCCCTTGAGATATTTGTTGTATTTCAATTCCAGACCAGCCTGGCCGACACCGTCATCGCTGACCGTACCCAGAACACTGGCTGCCATGGTGCCGTTCGGATAACTCCGCTTGGTGTCCGCGCTGATGGTGATGCCCGGAAGCTTGAGCGAGCGGATCCTGTCCGCGGTTTTCTTGTCCACTTCCCTGGCGACCTTGATCTGGGTCGCGCCGCTGTTCATCGACTTCAGAAGTTTTTCTTTGTCCTTGTCGAGTATAATGGACAGCGCTCTGGCGGTGCGCTCCATCTCGGCTATCTTTTCAACCGGTTTCAGATTCTTGCCGACTTCCGGCGGTGACAGATAGATGGTATAGCAATTCACGCTCCGCGCGAGCATCTCGCCGTTCCGGTCGTAGATGATCCCGCGGGCCGCTTCGATCGGCATATCCTTGGTCTGCTGCTGCAGCGCCAGCTCGCCGTATTCTTCTCCCTTGACGATCTGAATCCACCCGACTCTTCCTGCTACCACGAGTACTAAGGCGAATACGATCAAGACCAATATGATTAGATTTCTTCTGCTTCTTCCAGATGCCTGCATCTTTTCCACTTTCCCCTATACATAACGAATCCCGGACATCTGTGACCCATAGACTGTCCGGGCAATCATTCTATTCTGCATCATTTGTATGCCTTTTGCTTAAGGATGTCGGCGAATCCCTCCTCCGGAACATCGTCTGCCGAAATAAAGACGCAGCTCTCTATATCCGCAGTCTCCATCCCCAGTTCATTCCTGGCCGTCTGTTCAATATACGTGATGTTCGTCGAGTTCATCATCTTGACGTCCAGATCCTCGATCTCGCCGATCAGGGCGTCGTTCTCGAGCTGTGTCCGGTTGATATCATACGTGAGCTTAGCCGCGTAGGATGACATCAGGACGACCATGATCAGAACGAGCGCTCCGATAAGTACGATGGAGAGCAGCAGCTTCCGGTCGCCCCCCGTCGCAACGGAAAGCATCCTTGTGAAAGCCGGCGCGTTCTTCTGCGCTTCCTTTCTCTTTCTCCGGGCCTCATCGCGCTCGGACTTCGGCTTCATGTCGATTCCGTATTTTAAATATTGTTGTTGGTACTCATACCATTGTTCCGGTGCAATCATGCCATTCCCTCTTTACTAGTGTTGGTCCTCAATTGCTATTTCTTCTCGATGACGCGCAGTTTCGCACTGCGTGCCCTCGGATTCTCTTCTAACTCTGTTCCGCTTGCCACGATCGGCTTGCCTGTTACTTTCACGACGTCCGCGACCTTGCCGCAGACGCAGACCGGGAATTCCTTCGGACAAGTGCAAGGATTCAGCCTCTTGTGGAATGCTTCCTTCACGATCCTGTCCTCCAGCGAGTGGAACGTGATGATGCAAAGCCTTCCGCCTGGATTCAGCACATCGCAGAATGTGTCGACGGCTTCCGTCAGCTGATCGAGTTCGTGGTTGACTTCGATCCGTATCGCCTGGAATGTCCGTTTCGCCGGATGCGGTCCGTCCCTTCGCGCTGATGCCGGGATCGCCGCTTTGATGATGTTCACCAGTTCTCCGGTCGTCTCGATCTCCTTGTTCTTTCTCTCTTTAACGATGAAATCCGCGATTCTCGCGGCCCATCGTTCTTCCCCGTATTTCTTTATGATCTCAGCCAGATCCTTCTGGCTGTACCGGTTCACCACTTCATATGCGGAGAACGGATCGCTCCGGTCCATTCTCATGTCCAGAGGTGCATCATGCTGATACGAAAAGCCTCTTTGCGCATTGTCCAGCTGATAGGATGAAACGCCGATATCCAGCAGCGCTCCATCGATACCGCTGATGCCCAGCTCGCTGAGCACATCTTTGATTTCCGCGTAGGTCCGCTTCACCAACTTGCACCGGCATTTGAGCGGTGCCAGCCGCTTCGCGGCCGCCTCCAGCGCGTCCTCATCCCGGTCGATCCCGATGAGCATGCCCTTTTCACCCAGGCGTTCACCGATGCCGAATGCATGTCCCCCTCCGCCGACGGTGCCATCTACATAGATGCCGTCCGGCTTGATATCGAGATGTTCCATGCACTCTTCGTACAGGACCGGTCTGTGCTTAAAATCCATAGATCTCCAGCCCCTTGGCCGCCTCGCTCGCATCGATCAGTTCGCCGGAATCCGGATCGAGCTGTTCGTTCCAGTATTCCTTGCTCCAGACCTCGATGACTTTGTTGCTGCCGACTGTGACCAGTTCTTTGTCGATCCCCGCGTAATCTTTCAGTTCCTGCGGGATCGTGAGCCTGCCCTGCTTGTCAACGTCGCATTCCGCAGCGGACGCATTGAAATGCCGTTTCAGGACTCTGGCTTCAGGGTTGCTTTTAGGGAGTGTGTCCAGCTCATCTGCGAAGGTTTTCCATTCTTCCATGGTGTAGATAGTGAGACATTTATCTAACGATTTCGCCAGAACACACTTGCCCCTAAGCTCGTCTCTGAATTTCGCAGGGACAATCAAACGCGATTTGTTGTCTATGGAGTTGTAATATTTTCCTACGAACATAGAGACACCCTTCTTCATTAGCAGTATCACTTTTGTGTGGTTTACTCCATTTTAATCCACTAAGCACCCATTGTCAACCATTTTACTCCACCAAAACGCCTCTTTTCTCCTATTTATGGGAATTTTGCACAAATGCATGAAAGATTCTGACAAATCTCTTCCACAATCGTCCCAAAGGGCTTGATTTAGCGGTTTTCGGAGTGTACTATTAGGCTGTAGAAGGAGACATTAGGAAATGGACAAGAAGAAGGTTTGCATCATCGCAGCAGTGCTCGTTTGCGTAGCCTTGGCTTTTGCTATGACCGGCTGCTCAAACGACGAAGATATGTATGTGGACGAAGCGGATATCACCGTGGAATATTTGTGCGGCGATTACGCGGATCAGCTCATGGCTGACGGCGCGGATACCACGCTCGGCACAGTTGCGGTCTCCGAAGAAGACGGTGACAATGTTATTACGGTCACTGAAAAGGAAGTCGTTCACAACAGCGACTACGAGAACGGCTATTACATCGCGGAAACCAACGCTGTCTATACCTTCGGCGTCGGCGGATTCGCGAAGTTCGTTTATACCGACAAAAGCGGCGAATTGGTGTTCGGAAATATCGAGGCGTTCAAGAAGCATAATTCCAAGAATGCGGATCAGCTCTACACGGTCTACTACATGAACGACACTGTGGAACTGATGCTGCCGGTCGATCCGGCGGCTGTTGACGCCACAAGATAGCTTCTCATTACGTTTTTTTCAAGGTTCTCATTATTGTATCCTGACCCTGTTATCATGACAGGGTTTTTATTACGGTCTTATTTCCCCCGTTGAGTACGCAAAACGCACGAGACATCAAACACCCGCTGTACGGGTGCGCGACGAATGTTATATTAGACCCCATCTTCACATTTTCCTCATTTTGCATCCTAATGAGCAGTTTATGAGGACAATCTCTTAACAAAGATCTTATAATCCTCATTTCTCAGCTTATTCGTGCCACATTGAGGAGTTTTGCTCTCTAGATAGCATCACACTGAGATGTTATTCCACATATCAAAGCTTCCGCATTTGGATTTGAGGATAATGAGGGCTTTGTAAAGGTTTTCGATTTGCAAATTCCTCATATCCCATTTTCTGCATCAAGATATGAGGATTATGAAGTTCATTTTTGAATCACTGGAACAGCAGTTGAACAGCGTCCGGTTCACAAAAGCTGATCAGACCATCTGCGGGATGGCAAAACCGGCAGGTATCATGTATAATGGGGCGGGATAGAAGAAAAGGAGCAAGCATATGCCTACGCCGAACCCGGTTGCATTTTCCATATTCGGACTGGATATCATGTGGTACGCGATTCTGATCACAGCAGCAATCATTCTCGCGGCGGCCATATGCTATTATCGTGCGCCAAGCCACGGCCTGACCGGTGATCAGATCCTGAGTTTTGTCATTATCTGCGTCCCGGCTGCTATCATCGGCGCACGGGCTTATTATGTACTCTTCAACTGGGAGAGCTATTCCGGCGATATCGTAAAGATCCTGAACCTCCGGGGCGGCGGGCTCGCTGTGCATGGAGGGCTTTTGCTCGGATTCGCCGTTGCTGCCCTGCTCTGCTATTTCTGGAGGGTCCGTCCTCTGAATCTGATGGACCTCTGCGTTCCGGCCATTGCGCTGGCGCAGTCCATCGGCCGCTGGGGAAACTATTTCAACGGAGAAGCACACGGCGGGCCGACGGATCTGCCGTGGGCTGTCATCATCAATGGCCAGACCTATCACCCGACCTTCCTCTATGAATCGATCTGGTGCTTCCTGCTCTTCCTGTTCCTGCTGTATATAGACCAGCACCGTTCCTTTGAGGGACAGGTGGTACTGCTGTACGGCATCCTCTACTCCCTGGAACGCTTCTTCGTGGAAGCGCTCCGGACGGACAGCCTGATGATCGGGCCATTCAAGCAGGCGCAGGTGCTGAACCTTTGCATCGTCGTGGTCTGCGTGATCTGCTATATCGTTCTGAAAAAACGCAGCGACCGTAAAAAAATGTTCTGAACATGTTGTGTTGTAAACATGGTATAATGGCGTAGGAATGGTGTAAACGCCACATATTAAGACTTGAAATCATTGCTATTAAAGGAGTTTAGATAAAAATGAAACTTGGAATCGTGGGCCTGCCGAACGTAGGCAAAAGTACACTGTTCAATGCAATCACAAAGGCCGGTGCCGAAGCGGCCAACTACCCGTTCTGCACCATCGAGCCGAACGTCGGCGTCGTAACGGTGCCGGATGAGAGAGTCACCACACTGTCGGAGATCTACCACTCAAAAAAGACGATCTACACGACCATCGAGTTCTGCGACATCGCCGGACTGGTCAAAGGCGCCAGCAAAGGCGAAGGTCTGGGCAATAAGTTTTTGGGACACATCCGGGAAGTCGAAGCCATCGTGCACGTCGTGCGCTGCTTCGAGGATTCCAACGTCGTTCACGTGGACGGGCAGATCGATCCGGTCTCCGATATCGAGACCATTAACATGGAACTGATCCTGTCCGACATGGAGGTGCTGGAGCGCCGCATCACGAAGGCAACCAAAATGCTCAAAGGCGACAAGTCCCTGCAGAAGGAAATCGACCTACTGAAGCGCGTCAGCGATTTCATCAGCGAAGGCAAAGTCGCCCGCATGATGGATCTGGAAGAAGACGAAGCGGCCTTTGTCAAGAGTCTGGATCTGCTGACTTACAAGCCGGTCATCTATGCCGCCAACGTCGCTGAAGAAGACGCGGCCGGCGACAACGAGACGGCCGGAGTGGACAATCCTTACGTGCAGGCAGTCAAGGCATACGCCGCTGAGGAAGGCTCTGAAGTGGTCGTCATCTGCGCCAAAGTGGAAGCGGAACTGGCAGAACTGGACGATGAGGAACGGGAGCTGTTCCTCGAAGAACTGGGAATCAAGGAGTCCGGTCTGGAAAAGCTGATCAAGTCATCCTATCATCTGCTGGATCTCATTTCCTTTATCACAACTGGTGAAGATGAGACGCGGGCTTGGACGATCAAGCGCGGCACCCTTGCTCCGCAGGCGGCCGGCAAGATCCATACGGACTTCGAGAAAGGCTTCATCCGTTCTGAAACGATCGCTTATGACAAGCTCATGGAGTGCGGCGGCAAGTTGTCTGCTGCCAAGGAGCACGGCTGGCTCCGTTCCGAAGGCAAAGAGTACGAGGTCAAGGACGGCGACATCTGCCACTTCCTGTTCAACGTATAAAAAAACGGCGGCATCTGCCGCCGTTTTTTTTTTACTTTTTAAGGAATGTGCCGAAGATGCCGCGGGCCAGCTGTGCGCCGACGTTTCCGCCCAGCGTCTTGCCGAACTTGCCGAAGCTCGAACCGACCATCTTGCCGACTTCCCGACCGACTGTTCCGGCCATCGTATTGCCGACCTGATTGGCCGCTTTCTTACGCTTTTCCTCTTCCTTCGCGACAGCCTTTGCCTCGGCCTGCGCCGCTTTCTCAGCCGCCTTTTCGGCTTCCTTAGCTTCCTTTTCAGCCGCTTTCTCAGCCGCTTCCTGCTCTGCCTTGGCAGCAGCCGCTTCCGCGTCTTCGATGCCCTTTCTCTGCAAGAACTCGAACGCCGAATCCGGGTCGACCGCCGTCGCGTACTTGCTGTACAGGAGGCTGCCCTTTATCTTCGCATCCCGCGTCTCGTCGCTAACGGTTCCCATGAGCGACCGCGGAGGCAGGACATAAGCCTTTTGCACGACGCCCGGGATCCCGTCGGCTCCCAGGAACGAGATGACCGCTTCGCCGGTCCCCAGATTGAGGATCGTGTCATATGTATCGAAATCCGGATTCTCACGGAACGCGTCCGCAGCCGCGCGGACCATCTTCTGGTCGGCCGGCGTGAAGGCGCGCAGTCCGTGCTGCACCTTGTTGTTCAGCTGCGCGATGATACTGTCCGGAACGTCCTTTGGATTCTGCGTGCAGAAGTAGACGCCGACGCCCTTGGAGCGGATCAGTTTCACGACCTGCTCAATCTTCTCAAGCAGCGTTTTGGAAGCATCCGCAAAGAGCAGATGCGCCTCGTCAAAGAAGAAGACCATCTTCGGCTTATCCAGATCGCCGACTTCCGGCAGCGTTTCGAACAGTTCCGACAGCATCCAAAGCAGGAACGTGGAATAGAGTTTGCTGTTGTTGATCAGGCTGGAGCTGTCGAGAATGTTGATGACGCCCTTGCCGTTGTCCTGCGCCAGCCAGTCGCTGATGTTCAGCGCCGGTTCGCCGAAGAACACATCGCCGCCCACCGTTTCCAGTGAAACGATGGCTCTGGTGATGACGCCGATGGACGCGCTGCTGATCTTGCCGTAATCCGCCTGGAAATCCGCGGAGTGATCATCGACGTAATTCAGCAGTGCCTTTAAGTCTTTCGTATCGATGAGCAGCAGATTCTGATCGTCCGCGATCTTGAACACGACCGACAGGATATCACTCTGCAGATCGTTGAGCCCCAGGATCCGCGCCAGAAGCAGCGGTCCCATTTCGGAAACGGTCGTCCGCAGCTGGATGCCGTTGGCTCCGAACAGATCCCACAGCACGACCGGATATCCCTGATACTCGAATCCGTGCTCCGCCAGACCGAACCGCTCGATCCTCTTCTGCATATCTTCGCTGTCCTGACCCGGTGCCATCATGCCGGCGATGTCGCCCTTGACATCCGCCATGAACACCGGTACGCCCATATCGCTGAATGTTTCCGCCATGACCTTGATGGTCACGGTCTTACCGGTTCCTGTAGCGCCGGCGATGAGCCCGTGACGGTTTACCATCTTCGGTTCCATATAGACGGGTTCCCCCGCTTCATTATTCGCCAGCCAGATTTTTTCTTCTCTTAACATACGCTTCTCCTTTTCTTTCAAGCAAAGGCTTTCGTTATGGTTCGCACATGCCGCAAGGGTCGTATCCCTGCTTGATCAGTTCCTGCCTTGTGGCTTTGACTTTCTTCTTGTTCCAGTCGGAGATATCAGCTACGCCGGAACAGCTCGGATAATGGAATTTCATTGAATTCGTATTCAAAATGTAGACTCTCTTGTTGTTCGGTTTCTGCGCCTGTCCGGTCACGGCGGTGGAATCCACCGCGCCCGTCTTGTAGTTGATCACGGCGCCGTCTGTCCGGACGTTATAGCAGTACACATTGAAACTGAGGCCGCGGCCCTTGTCCTCTACCGATTCCGCTTCCATCTGCACGCCGCGGGCGACCAGTTCTTTGCCCGAAAAAATCGGCGTCACCCGGTACAGAACGTGCTTGCGGGGATTGTCTTCCAGGTAGCGCGCTGTCCGCCCTTCCAGAATCCGCATCGCGTTGTAGTTGCAGTCATGGGTCCCCGTAATGAGGTTCTGCGGATTGGCGTTCTCGCCGGAAAGCGCCCATGCGATCAGGTGCATGCGCTCCCACTCCATGCCGCTGTGCCATCCCGACGGATGGACCGAACTGATGTCACCGCGTTCTTCGCGCTTCTGGTCGGGCATCTCCGAATAGCACAGCGATGCTTGCGCGACGGTGCAGCGCCCCATCTTGTCCAGATCCCCGAAGAACTTATAGGCTTCCTTCGCCTCTTTCAGCTCCGCGTCCGTAAACGAGGGCTTGTTGCCGTTCAATTCGACGTACCTTTGCCCGTCATACGGCGGAAGGTCCTTCAGCGTAATGACTGCTGTATCATTATTGCTCTCTGCAGTGCCGTCGTCCGAAATTTCTCCGTTCGTGCCGCACGCCGTCAGCAGCCCCAACGCCAGGATCAGCGACAAAAGCAGCACGGCAAGACGCCGCCCGCCGGCTGCTTTATTCTGTCTCAATTGTTCTGCTTCAAAAAGTCTCATCTGAAAACGTTACTTGATGTACTCTTCAAAGGCTTTTCTGGACGGTTCCAGATAGCCTAGATCGCTGCCCTGCTCCAGCAGAGCCTCGACGGCTTTTGCTTTCTTGGAAGCAGCGGCCTTCTTCAGCTTGTCGAAGGCTGCAGCCTTTGCATCCGCGTCGCCGAAGGAACGGAATTCGAGAACGCCCTTCTCGCGGGCCAGTTCCACGAGCTTCTGTCCTTTTTCGCTCCGGACGATCAGCTGGTTCCAGCCTTTGTCGACGTCCCAGCCTTCGCTGCTCCGCGCACCGCCCACCGAAAGGTCAGCGAACTCAGCCGTCATGTCGTAGCAGTAATTGCAGTTCTTGCGTACCAGCGGCAGGACTTCATCCAGATCGATCTGCTTGTCGTCCAGATCCATGCGGTGGTACTTGCTCGGGAGAATGTCCACGTGGGCGCCATCGCCGAAGGCTTCCATGCCCTTCCAGTCCAGGCCCCATCCGCAGAACAGGCCGAATACCATGCCGATATTGTCCGCATTGTTCTCGTTGTCTTCGAACGGCTTTGCCATCATCTTGTAGGCCGCCAGGGTTTTGCATGGTGTTCCGACTACGCCGATGTTTTTGTAGACGTCGTCTTTCAGCGCTTCGTTGAGCACCGCCATGGTCGGCGGGATCTGGAAGCTGCTGCCGCCGCACTTCCGGACTTCCGCCGGATCGGTGACCAGGCAGCCCGCCGGATCCAGCGTGCCGGATCCGTCCGCCTCACCGGCTGCGCCTGCTTTGCTCAGGACCGCCGCGTCGATGAATCCTTCTGCCAGCGCCAGTTCCACCAGCGCCGTGACCGTACCGCCGTGCTGGGCGTTGGCACGGATCTCAGGATCCGCCGCCCGCGTCAGATACAGCTCTTTCACCGGGCCGAGCTGCGGAATGACATCCGCCGCGTTAAAGAACTTGCCCATGAGGGCGTCCAAATCGGCCGGCATTCTCGGACAGAAGTATTTGCATCTGCCCTCTTTGCGGTCGCACTCGTAATCGACGAAGGTGCGGCCTTCATAGGATCTCCAGTACGGGCACATGCCCTGGCAAGCGCCGCAGTTGGTGCAGAGATCCGTCTTAACTACTTTTCGTTCCAGTTCTAAAATACTTAACATTCCGGCACCTCCTTACGTCAACACGACAAGGAGTCCGTGGATTCTGATATCCATACATTCCACTCCTTCAGGAACGTATGTCTCGAGGGTCGCGCCCAGCTTGCACATCCTGTCTTCGAACAGGAACTGGTAGCCGCCCTTCTTTTCTTCGATGAAGCCTTCTTCGATGAGCATGGCCGCGATCTCCTTGAACGTCTTGTCGACCGGGACATCCATTTCAAAAAAGGTCTTGTACAGAGGGTGTGAAAATCTGACTTTCTGTGTTGCTGCCATTACTTGCCCCTCCTTTCCTTAATGGCGTCGTACCCGGTCATGAAAACTTCCTTGTTCATGTCCAGGACTTTGCCCTTAAAGTTCTGTTCCAACGCTTTATAGAATTCTTCCGGTTCGATCGGCATTTCATCCATCGCCGCGAGCGCGCCCATCATGATGATGTTCGCCACCTTGGCGTTGCCGGCTTCGACGGCCATTTCCGTTGCCGGCAGCGGATAGCTCTCCGCGCAGCTGGCAGTGATTTCCGCAGCGATATCCTCCAGTGCCGGATATTCATCTTCGCCGATCAAAACGCCCAGCGGATACGCCGGTCTCGTATCGTAGATCACTTTCGTGTTTTCGTTTCCGTATACGCGCAAAATCCTGAGTGCTTCCACCGGTTCGAATGCAACGACGATGTCCGCCTGTCCGTGCGGGATCAAAACGCCCCGTTCCCGTTCATCGGACACTCTCAAGTGGCTCATGACCGAGCCGCCTCTCTGGGAAGCGCCGTAAGTTTCGCCGACGCTCACCTTATACCCCTTTTCGACGAGGGCGGAACCCATCAGCCCGGACGCCAGGATGTTACCCTGTCCGCCGATTCCGCAAATTACTACGTTTACGTTCATTATGCCTCGCCTCCTTTCTCAGCTTTTGCGCCATCCGGCTCTTCAACCTGTATCGCGCCTGCCGGACAGATCTTGGCGCAAACGCCGCAACCTACGCAGACGACTTCATCGATCGCCGCGCAGTCCTTCTCGAAATCCCAAACGTTGCCCGGGCATCCCCAGACGCGGCTGCAGTAGCGGTCGCATCCGCAGTTGTCGCCGCGGCACTTGTCCGTATCGACCCAGACCTTCTTCTTTTCTCTGGTCTTGGCAGCCAGCGTCGCGCACGGCTGCAGGAGGATGAGAACCTTCAGGCCCTTTGTCCGGATGAGGTCGGTGATCAGCTGCGTCGTCTCTTCGACGTCGAACGGATCGGCCGTCCATACTCTACATCCCAGCGATTCGCAAAGCGCCTGGATGGAGATCTTCTCAGTTTCATAGCCCATCGCCGTCTCGCCGGTTCCCGGATGCGGCTGGAAGCCCGTCATCGCGGTGGCCGAGTTGTCGAGAACGATGTGCAGAATATTGGCGTTGTTCATCTTGGCGTTGATCAGCCCCGGCACCACCGTATGGAAGAAGGTCGAGTCACCGCAAAGGCTGACGACCGGCTGATCGAATCCATAGTTGGTCAGCTGTCCGAGACCTTCCGCCGCACTGATTCCTGAACCCATGCAGCTCATGAAGTGGTAGCCGTACTGGCCCGCTCTCTGGCCGGCCATGGTATAGCATCCGATGTCGCCCATGACGACACCGTGGTTTCCTTCTCTCCGCAGCGCCTGTTTCAGGATGAAGAAGGAGGCTCTATGCGGACATCCGGCGCAGAACGTCAACTCTCGTTCCGGAATCGCCAGTCCTTCGGCCGCCGGGCATCCTTCGCCGCCGCAGGCCGGAGCCTTTGCATCATCCGCTACGCCGGCGAATTCCTTCAGCGCCTTGGTGACGACTTCCGGATTGAGTTCGCCGATCTTCGGCAGGATGTCAGCTCTTCCGCAGATCTCAACCGGGATCTGGTACTTGCCGGCGATCGCCGCGATATGTTCTTCGAGGAACGGATCGACTTCTTCCACAACAAGAACCTTTTCCGCCTTGCGCAGATACTCGCAGATGAGTTTTTCCGGCAGCGGCCACAGCGTGCCCAGACTCAGAACGCCCACTTCGTCTTGGATGCCGATGTCTTCAAGGGCGTCCAATGTGTACTTCATTCCCGTACCGCCGGTGATGATCAGTTTTTTGGCGTCTTCCTGACCGTTGTAATGGTTGAATTCGCTGACTTCAAAGGCGCCTCTTGCCCGTTCCAGTTTCTCGAGCAGGAACGAGTGCAACCAGTTGATGCCGACCATACGGTCCCATTCGCCAATCGGTGTGAACGGCCGCTTCTCCGGCAGTTCGCCTAGTTTCACGCCACCTCTGCCGTGGCAGATTCTCGTGGTGACGCGCACCAGGATCATCTGTTCCAGTTCTTCGGACAGTTCCAGCGCGTACGGGATCATGTCTTTGGTTTCCTGTACGGTCGCCGGTTCCAGCAGCGGGATATTGGCGGAGATCGCCAGGTGCCTTGAATCGAATTCATTCGTGCTGGAGTGCGAATCCGGGTCGTCCGAGCTGACGATGACCAGACCGCCTTTGATTCCGCCCAGCGCACCGCAATGGATCGTATCGCTCTGCACCAGAAGTCCGTTCTGCTTGACGATGCAGATGGATCTGGCGTTGGCAAAGGATGCGCCCATGCAGGACTGCAGCGCGGTCGTCTCATTGGTCGACCACTCTGCGCGGAATCCCATCTTCTCTGCGATGTGTCCCAGCATGCCCAGTACCTGCGATGAAGGCGAGCCTGGATACGAAGAAGCAAAGTGAATGCCTCCCTCCAGTGCGCCCCTCACGATGGCTTCATTGCCCTGCATCAGGTACGTCTTGCCGGGTTCATTTTTCGTTGTCATCCATTCCACTTGTTTTCACTTCCTTTTTGTTTTAATTTCAACAAGAAAATTATAGCACTTTAGCGCTTTGCTGAAAAGAAAAAATACGGCGCCTATGGTATTGCGCAAATGCCTTTTTGTGAATATAATTATTGTTAGAATGATTGAACCGTTATTTCCTGTATCCAAAGGAGACGAATATGAATTTATTTGATTTGTTAAGCCAATCCATGATGTCTAATCAGTCAGTCGACGCGCTGTCTCAGAAGACCGGCGAAAGCCCGGTACAGATCAAGAAACTTCTCGCGATCGCGATTCCGCTTCTGATCCTGTATATGACGAAGAATGCTTCCTCGAAGGAAGGTGCCGGCTCATTGGCACAGGCTCTGACGCAGCACAAAGAAACCGGCGCTGTCGATCAGCAGATTGCAAAATCCGATGAAGCTGATGGTGAAAAGATCCTCGGCCACATCTTTGGCAACAATACCCAGAATGTAATGGGCGGTCTGGCACAGAATTCCGGCATGAACATTGGATCCGTTGTTAAGATCCTCGCGATCCTGGCTCCGATCCTGCTCAGCGGCCTGTCCGCAGCGACCAACCACGCAAGCAACAACGCAGTGGCAGCTCCGAGCGGCGGATTCAACCTGAGCGACGGACTCGACCTGGGCGACATCTTCAGCCTCTTCGGCGGAGCTGCAAAACCACAGCAGGCGCCACAGCAGGCTGGTTTCAATATGGACCTGCTCGGTTCCCTTCTCGGCGGCAACAGCAAACCTCAGCAGAGCGGCATCGATGGCTCCGCGCTTATCAATGCACTGCTGTCAGTTATGAAATAGCCATGAAGCACTTGTTTTTGGAAGGTCCAATACAAACAGGTAAATCAACGTTAATCAGAGAGGCTCTGAAACCGTATATGGATTCAGAGCCTCGTTTTCGTGCCGATGATGGCATGGTGCTTTCTCCGGTCGGCGGATTTGCCAGCCAGCGGCTGACGCTGCCTCCGGAACTTTGCAGTGGAGAGACTTCCGCGGATGGTCCCGTTCTGTGCGGGTTTCGCATCGGTCCCGCTGCCTCGACGCCGCTGACGGCGCCGCTCGTGATTCAGCCAACGGACCGTTCCCTTTCTGACCTCGCCCGGCGCGGCATCTTTAAGCTCTTCGGGAATCTGCCGCCCGGAACTTTGCCTTTTGCAAATCTGCCCGAACGCAGTGTCAGCGTGGAGACCGATGTCTTTGCAACACTTGGTGTCCAGTATCTTAAGGACACGACCGGCCGCAAGCTGATGCTCCTCGATGAGATCGGCGGTCACGAGATGACCTGCCAGCCTTTTATGAACGCCCTTCTTGAACTCCTTGCCGGTGACATTCCTTGTCTCGGCGTCTTGAAGCTGCCTTCCAGTACCCGGCGCATGGACGCGTCTCTGGTCGAGCGCAATGCGCAGCTCCGTCAGGCCATCCTCAATGACTTTGATGGGGAGATTTTGTATTACGAACGCGGCGATGAATCAGTCCGGAAACAAGTGGAAGCGTTCGTTGGCAAGGTGATAAAGTAGATCTACTTTCAAAATGATCTATAATTCTACTAATGGCATTAGCCATCCTTCAACTATCCTTTTGATTCCACTCATATCTATTTCATTATTGGCGCCTTCTGAAGTCAGAATCAAATTGTGAGGAATGTAGATCCCATTCTCACTGTAGGTTTTTAGTTTTTGGAAATTTGACTCGTTATAGTCCTTCTTTGAAAGCAAGCCTTCATGTTCCCAAAATATGCGGCTCCCATCCTTAAGTACGATTGTAAAGTCCGGATAAACTGTTTTTCTGGTCCAATAGGCAGTACCTTCCTCAATCACTTTGACTCGTATAGTCAGTCCTTTTTCATAATAGAACTCAATGCCCAAACTGTATAGCATCTCTGCAATGGCCATTTCGCTCTTTGTCCTGACCCATAACCCAAAACTGGTCTGTATCTTTAACTCCTCCCTTTTGAAGGGATTTTCTGATTGCTGTATCCTTCTTTTCGAATGACCGATCGGTGCGCTGCTTGCCAAAGATTCATTGATTTTTTCATTCGGTTTATATGCAAAAGGCAGACCGTTGATTACATCTTCGAGAGTATCTGAAATATATGATCTGCAAAACTTTTCTTTACACTCAATATTGTTTTTCAGGATTTTCACATACCTCTCTGCCAGCTTTTTATGCTGCAAAGCTACCAAGAACTTGTAATCTTTTTTCCCAAGATACTTCCTTTTGCGGGTTTTCGTATCGGTTACATAATATTCCATGTATCCCGTTCTTTTTCGTATTCTGCACTGCAAACGCAAATTAGGATATCTCGATGCTTCTTCGCGATATTTCTTAAGTTGCAGCTTATCGGTCCTAATACTTTTCTTCATGTATTCTACTAATCCCATTCTGATTCCCCCTTTGGTTTATTCTTCTTTGTTTGATTCTCCTCTGGTTTGTCCTCCCTTGTTTTAGTATCTCGTAGTTTTAAGATATTATCGTATTGCTTTGTATATTTTAGCATAATTGGTAATTATTTACAATTATATTTTTCCCTGCTATATCCTCACCTATTATTCAACTAGCAGGGTTTTGTCGTTGTTCCAAATCAAATAATCCTGTCAAATCAATCCAACAAAGTGATTTAACAGGATTATTGTGGTTCATATATCCTTTTTCAAGTCTTATCACGGACTGCTACCCCTGTTTTTCGTCATTTTTCTATGTTTCTGACAGGGAAAACTTTACCTACTGTTCGTTGCTAGCATACTCATAGCTGGCAACTTACTCCTTTTCGATTTTCACATCCATGTGCGGATACGGAATCTCGATTCCGGCTTCTTGAAATGCCTTCTTAACTTCTTCTCTGAACGAGTATCCGGCATCCCAGATATCTTCGGTTTTACAATATGCAAAAGCATCGATGAGGATTCCGTTGTCGCCGTGGGATTTCACACCGATGATCGGTTCCGGCTCATCCAGAATGAGATCCGACCGTCTGCAGACTTCCCGGATGACTTCCTTGGCCTTTGCAATATCGGTATCGTAGGATACGCTGAATGTCGCGTCGGTCCGGCGGATGTCACGGTTGCTCTCGTTATACACGACGGAGGTGTTGATCACGCCGTTCGGGATCGTGATGGTGCGCCGGTCAAGGGTCCGGAGCGTCGTCAGGAACAGGTCGATCTCTTCCACGTACCCGCGGTTCTCACCCACGCTGATCAGATCGCCTCTGCCGAATGGATGCGTGACCAAAATCATGAAACCGCCGGCAATGTTCGCCAGGGAATCCTTGAGCGCCAGTGCGATGGCTGCGCCGGCAGCGCCCAGGACGGCCACAATGGTTGACATGCTGACGCCAAGCATCTGCAGCAAGATAGCGATCAGGACGATGATGCATGCCACCTTCACGACATTGACGATGAATATAGACATGGCATCGTCAATGCGCTCGCTTTTTTTCAGGATCTTGCACAGCGCCCTTATGATGATCCACGTCGCCAACATTCCGCCCAGCAACACACATCCAAAATTGATGATAAAGACCACAAGCGGGTTCAGTTCTGAAATCGATTCAAATATTTCCATACTGTTTCTCCTTTACGTCCGTTCCACATACCGTTCTTTCCGCGCGTATCTTCTGCGGTCCAGTTCGCTGAGGATCTTCTTCCGCAGGCGGATGTCGTCCGGAACGATTTCCACCAGTTCGTCGTCATCGATGAACTCCAGTGCCTCTTCCAGCGTGAATACTTTGGCGGGTGAAAGCTTGATGTTCTCATCGCTTCCGGCCGCGCGCATGTTCGTGGCCTTTTTGGCCTTGCAAGGGTTCACGATCATGTCGTCGCCGCGGGCGTTCATGCCGACTATCATTCCTTCATAGACGCGCGTACCCGGTTCCACGAACATCTGCACCCGCTCCGCGATATTGAAGATCGCGTACGGCGTGGTAACGCCCATTTCCTGCGCGATGGCGACACCGTTGGTCCTTCCCGGGATCTCCCCAGTAAATACATCGAACCGGTCAAAACGGCAGACCATTGTCCCCTCGCCATGGGTATCGTTGATGAACTCACTCCGGTATCCCAGCAGTCCCCTCGTTGGGACCAGATACTCCAGCCTCGTGTAGCCGTTCTCGCTCTTCATCTCCCGCATCATGCCTTTTCGCAGATTGAGCTTGCTGATGACCGTTCCGGAATACACGTCCGGAACGCTGATGACGACTTCCTCGATCGGCTCCAGCGTTCTTCCGATCTCGTCCTTCCGCATGATGACTTCCGGCTTGGAAACGGCCAGTTCATATCCTTCCCGACGCATATTCTCGATGAGGATCGACAGGTGCAGTTCGCCCCGCCCGCTGACTTTGAAGCTGTCCGTGGTATCCGTCTCTTCGACGCGCAGCCCCACGTTGACTTCCAGTTCCTTTTGCAGCCGCTCGCGGATGTGCCGAGATGTAACGAACTTCCCGACCTTGCCTGCAAACGGCGATTTGTTGACCATGAAATACATAGACAGCGTCGGTTCCTCGATCTCGATCATCGGCAGCGGATCCTCCTTGCCTTCTTCGCAGACCGTCTCCCCGATGCTGATATCGGAGATGCCGGAAACGACGACGATATCGCCTGCCACCGCTTCTTCCACCGCAACGCGCCGCAAGCCGCGGTATACAAAGATCTGATTGATCTTTCGCCGCTCTATCTTTCCGCCTTCCCGGATAACCGAGACCTGACTGGCTGACCGGATGACGCCTTTGGTGATCCTGCCGATCCCGAGCCGCCCGATGTAATCGTCATAGGCCAGCGCGGAGATCTGCAGCTGCAAAGGCTCTTGAGCCAGTTCCTGCGAATACGGTTGGCAATGCTCGATGATCGTTTCGAACAGCGGTGTGATGTCCAGGCCGTTCATTCCTTTGGCGCTCTTTTTGATCTTCATCGGTTTCCCGTCGTTATCCACCTGTCCGGCACCGCTTTCAACACTGAAGCCTTTGACTTCCTCCGGATCGCGCACAACGATCCCCTGCCGCGCGATGCCGTACAGGATCGGGAAATCCAGCTGCGCGTCGCTCGCCTCGAGATCCATGAACAGTTCGTAGACCTCATCCACGACTTCATCGATCCGGGCGTCCTTCTTGTCGATCTTATTGATCAGCAAAATCGGGACGATTCCCTGTTCCAGCGATTGCTTCAGCACGAACCGGGTCTGCGGCATCGGGCCCTCACTGGAGTCCACCAGCAGAATCACCGTGTCGACGGTCTTCATGATCCGTTCCACTTCCGAGGAAAAATCCGCGTGTCCCGGCGTATCGACGATATTGATCTTCGTATCACCATGCATCACGGAGCAATTCTTTGAATAAATCGTGATGCCCCGCTCGCGCTCGATGTCATCGCTGTCCATGACGCAGTCGACGACCTGCTGGTTTTCACGGAACACGCCGCTCTGATTGAGAAACGCGTCCACCAACGTCGACTTGCCCGCGTCAACATGCGCGATTACTGCAATATTGATGATTTTCTGTTCTTCTGCCATTCTGCCGCTTCCTTTCGTGCAATACTTCGTATAGTATAACCCATTTCCTCCCGAAAAGCGAGCGCACAAAAAAACTGCCACACGGATCTTCCGCATGGCAGTTCGGTTGACATTCTATATGTTATTGTTTACCGCAGTCTGTGTACCTCTGACACTCACCGGCGTACGGGCATCCGATACATTTGTTGCCCTTTCGTTTCTCGCGGATCAAGTAGCGGATCACGAAAAAGACGATGATTGCCAGTGCGATGACTGCGATTGCTGTTGCCAGATTCATTTGACCGCCTCCTTTCTCCTGTTGATACAAAATTCTCTGAAGCTATTCTACCCGCTGCTATTCTACCACAGTGCGGGGCTTTTGCAAAAGCTTACGCCGCGCTCGCTGCCGCGTTCTGGTGCAGCTGGTATTTCTCCTCGAAGTGTGCCCGGATCTTTCTGGAGATCATGACGACCACGAAAATCATGACCAAGATGGCGATGGCGCCAGGAACGAATCCCGCCGCGAAGCTTCCTGTCGTGACCAGCGTACCGATTTGATTGATCAGGAATGCCAATGTGTAACCAACGCACATTTGGAGTCCAATCGCACTCCACAGCCAGCCTTTGCTCTGCATCTCAGAGTTCATAGCACCGATTGCTGCGAAGCATGGAGGTGTGAACAGATTGAAGAACAGGTACGCGATCGCGCTGACACCAGTCAGACCCATCGTAACGGCAACTGTATTGGCATCTCCCGTCATAGCCAGCTCATCTGTATCGATGAATCTGGTCAATCCGTAAACAACAGCCAATGTTCCGACTACGTTCTCCTTGGCGATGAACCCGGTCACGGCTGCTGCCGCGAGCTGCCATACGCCGAATCCCAACGGGATCAGAAGGAATGCGAACGGGGTCGCAATGGTTGCCAAGATTGAAGTGTCTTCCATGCCTTCTTCGACAACCTGGAAGTGCCAGTTAAATGTCTGCATGAGCGTAACCACCAAGTTGCAAACCAAGATAATCGTTGCAGCCTTGATGATATATGCCTTTGCGCGTTCCATCATGGACCAGAAAGCACGCTTGAGGCTCGGGGCTTTCCACTTCGGCAGTTCCATAATGAAGAAGGACTTTCTGAACTTCGCCCCCGTAACAACCTTTACCAGAAGTGCGCCGAGAAATATCAGTACAAGTCCTGAAAAATAGCAGACGAAAGCAACCCATCCGGCTCCGGCAAAGAATGCACCGGCAAACAGAGCGATGACCGGAATTTTTGCGCCGCATGGGATGAATGTTGTGAGCATGGCAGTCGCTCTTCGTTCTCTTTCATCACGAATGGTTCTGGAGGCCATGATTCCCGGAACTCCGCATCCTGTACCAACGATGATCGGAATTACGGATTTGCCCGAAAGGCCAACACGCTTGAAGATTGGGTCCAACAAAGTGCTGACACGAGCCATGTACCCACAGTCTTCCAGAAGTGCAACCAGGAAGAACATGACCATAATCAGTGGCAGGAAACCAACGACCGCTCCTACTCCGCCGATAATACCATCACAAATGATAGTCTGCAAAACCGCCGGACTATTTTCCATTGCGCCTGCAACAAATCCCTGGAATGTTTCTATCCATCCGGTGAACAAGCCTTCAAAGACCTTGCCTAGTCCAAGGAAACCCTCTGCCTGAGAGATTCTGAAAACAAGGAACATGACAGCTGCAAAGATAATGATTCCTGCAAACGGGTTGGTGAGTACATCGTCCAGCTTATCGGCTTTTGTCGTTTCGCTGGATGCAATTTTACGGGTCTCAACAGCCTTGACGATGTCGTTTACAAAAGCGAACCGCTTCCGGTCTTCGGCGTCGACGGCTGCTTTATCATGCAAATCGATATCAGCCTGCAGATACGGCGCCTTCTGCCCTTTGCCATAAGAAGCGATCGCTTTGTCAACGACCTCGGTCAATCCGTTGTTATCTTTTTCTGTGGAAACGGTCTTCACTACCGGGCAGCCCAGCTTCGCTTCCAGCTGCTCCGTATCGATTACCGTTCCTTCCTTTTCATTGATGTCACTCTTGTTCAGTGCGACCACGACCGGAATCCCCAATTCCAGGAGCTGTGTCGTGAAGAACAGGCTCCGGCTCAGGTTCGTCGCATCCACGATATTGATGATCGCATCCGGGTGCTCGTCCCGTACGAACTCACTGGTGATGCTTTCTTCCGGTGTGAACGGGGACATGGAATAAGCTCCCGGCAGGTCCACTGCGATCACCTCACCAGTTGAGGCGCTATCTGCTGTTTTTGCAAAGGCAGGAGAAATCGCCGCTTCTTTCCTGCCGACCGTAACGCCGCCCCAGTTGCCGACTCTTTCATTCTGGCCGGTCAGCGCGTTGTACATGGTTGTCTTGCCGCTGTTTGGATTACCGGCAAACGCAATTCTCATTTGTTTTTCCTCCTCAAAAAGCTATTTTCTAATTCTCTTCCAGCGATACCGCCGAAGCGAGTAAATTATCAAAACTATATCGTCCGTCCTTGATCGCTACGACGCAGCCTCGCCTCTTCTTGGAAATCAGCGTCACTGGCTCGCCGGAATAGCATCCCAGGCGGAACAAAAATGAAGTCATGTCCTGATCATCCGTGTTGATTTCTTTCACGGTATAGGTCTTGCCTGCATCCGCCTCTAATAAATTCATTTGTCCTACCTCCATCATCGTTCGTGTCCTCCTGTTCTGATGTTAGCAGTTGCTAATTTTTGTTAGCTTTCGCTAACTCTAATCATATTTTAGTTAGCACAAGCTAACTTGTCAACCCATTTTCCCTCTTTTTTTGTAGAAATCTGCCATTTTCGAAGTTGTATTGTGATAACCGAGCGTGCTATAATCTCTTATACGAATCACCCGTTTTTATCGGGAAAACCATTAAAAAAAGGAGAACTGCCATGCGCGAATCCGGAGAAATGTATCTGGAAACGATTCTGATTCTGTCCAACCAGCAGAATTCCGTCCGTTCCATCGACATCGCAGAATACATGAACTATTCCAAGCCGAGCATCAGCCGTGCCGTCAACAATCTGAAGAACGACGGCTACATCATCATCGATGAGCGCGGCAACATCGCCCTGACGAAAAACGGCCGCGACATCGCCGAAAAGATCTACGAAAGACATCTGGTCCTCTCGGAAATGTTCGAATCCCTCGGCGTCAGCAAGGAAACTGCCGTCGACGATGCCTGTAAAGTGGAGCACGTCATCAGCGATGAGACGTTCGAGGCCTTCAAGAAGCACCTGAACGATTCGAAATAAGCAACGCCCCGCCAACAGCGGTGTCCCGACCGATCATCTCAGGGACGATGCATTACGGAGAACCATCATGAACGAACTAACCAGAACGCTATTAACAGTCATGAACACTGACGAGGCTGCCAGAAACGGCGACAGTCTCGTCAGAATCGTTTTTGCGGACAAACGCCGCAAGTCTTTGGAATACAAAAAAGTCACGCTCCGCCCGGTCACCATCCGCAGCGAATTGATGTTCCAGGCGGAATTCCATTTCGACAACAAAGTGACGCACAAGAACATTCCCTATTACGAGGGAGTGGATTTTGCGGAGCAACTGATTCGCGAGGATTTCAAGCAGGTCAACATCCTGACGGAACACGAAGATATCCAGATTCTCGCTGCTAAGCCGGACCGCCCGCGGATCACGCACAAGCCGGCGGACCGCCAGGCCGCCAGCCTTTCCCACGACCGGCGCAAGCACTACTTGCTCGAGGAAGGTGCGCCATGCGACTTTCTCATCGAGCTGGGCGTCATGAATGAGGACGGGACGGTCCGCAAACAGCACTATGCAAAGTTCCGCCAGATCAACCGCTTCCTTGAGATCGCTGATGACTCGTTCCGCGATCTTCCGGAGCAGGGAACTTTGCGCATCATCGATTTCGGATGCGGTAAGAGCTATCTCACTTTTGCACTCTATCACTATCTGAAGATCCAACGCGGCCGCGATGTGGAAATCATCGGCCTCGACCTGAAGGAAGACGTCATCCGCTTTTGCAACGGCGTCGCCCGGAAGCTCGGTTATGCCGACCTGCATTTCCTTACTGGCGACATTGCCGACTATGAGAGCGACGGTGCTGATATGGTCGTCACGCTCCACGCCTGCGATACGGCGACGGACTATGCCCTCATCAACGCGGTGCGGTGGAACAGCAAGGTAATCCTTTCCGTTCCATGCTGCCAGCACGAGCTTTTCTCGCAGATCCACGAGACTGTGAATGACCCGATGCTCAAGCACGGCATCCTCAAGGACAAGTTCACGGAACTCCTCACCGATGCCCTGCGCGGTCTCAAACTGGAAGCTGCGGGGTATGACGTCAAGATGATCGAGTTCACATCTCTGGAACACACATCAAAGAACATCATGATCAAGGCCGTCTACGACCCGAAAGAGGCGGCCATGCAAAAAACCTCGCAGGATTACGAGGCTTTGAAAGACTTCTATCACGTGCGCCCTACTATTGACGCGTTAGAATAACCAAAAGGAGACATCATAATGAAAGACAAAAATAGACCAGCCATTGTAATCGGGGCATCCATACCTTTCATGTGGATATTGGTTTACGTTTTGTCAAAATATCACTTTTTTGATTTTCTCGAAAGAGCGAACCTTTCAGACGGACTTATAACGGCAATCGTTGTTCTGATTGCGAATATCCCTGTTTTGGTGTTTATCGGATACGGAATATACAATGCCGTCACATCTCCCCCAACGGTACCGAAGGAAAAGGAGCGTATGCCGTGGGACA
>JAFRJI010000012.1 GCA_017432345.1 Bacillota bacterium
AGTCTTCCTTGGTCGGATCGATCTTGTACAGCTCGCCGTCCAGTGTTACTTCGACCCAGGCGATGTTGCCGCCGTCCTCATTCGTTTCGGTGACGAGGCAGACGTCGATGTCCGCATCCTGACAGAGTCTGTAGATGAATGCCGCGTAGTATTCGCTCTCACTGCACTCATCGATATCCTCGGTCTTGGCTTCTTCCTTGACCGCCTTGAGCATGACCTTCATCTGCTCCATTTCCGTCGCTTCTTCGCCGCATCCGACACTGAGCTTCTTCTCAGCTACACCGTACTCATCTCCCAGTTCGGAGTATCCGTCCGGATCGCCGGTGCTGATGCTGGACGACTGGATCACGCTGGCTGTCGTCAGGGTGTTGTCACCAGCTGTGAAGACGACGCCGGAGCTGTCATCGTAAGCCGGCAGGCCGTAACCGAGCAGATAGGTATATCCCTTAGAGTACTTCCGGTAGTCGACCCGGTCGTTCTTGTTTCCTTCGATGGAAGTGATCGTGCTTCCGTCAATACTGTAGACGAGTCCCACATGATCCGGAACGTTGTTCCTGTTCCAGTCAAAGAAGACGACATCGCCAGGCTGCGGTGAATACTTCTTCTTTGAAGTGTACTGATCCTTCTTCTTATATGTGTTCAGCATGGTCGGGCAGTAGCTGTGGCGCACGATGATGTCGGTGGCCTTTGCTTTGATGCCGACCGCGGAAACGAATGCCGCGCACCATGCGACTTTATACGACAGCTTGCCGCATCCCGGAGCCAGGTCGGAATTGTAGACGTCGATGATCTTCTTGAAAGATCCGTCGGATTCCTTGCAGTTGTCCCAGGCCTTGGCGCACTTGATGACTGCGTCCCGGCTGGCCGACGGTGAATTGTATTCTCCATAATAGGTCACGCCGTCGAACTTCACGTAGCCTCTGACTTTATAGAAATACGCCTGCTTCTTCACAAGGTTCTGTTTGTCCGTGTAGGACGTGTCTTTCGAGGTTCCGAGCTTCTCATATTCGCCGTTTGCCTCTGTGGAGCGGTAGACCTCATAAGCGGTCGCGTTAGTCGCCTTTTTCCACGTCAGGCTGATGCTGTTCTCGTTGGATTTGCCCTCTACTTTGGACGGCGCCTTGATCTTCGTCATCCCGTGCAGCTCCCCGCTGAACGAGCCGTAGCGGTTCTTTGAATCCACGACCTGATAGGCGCGCACCCGGTAATAGTAAACCTTATCCAGTGTCAGATCCGTGTTCTTATAGGTCAGCTTGTCCGTTTTTCCCAGCTTCGTATACTTTCCGTTTGGTTTGTCGGCGCGGTAGACCTGATACCCCGCGACGCCCGGCACTTCATCCCAGGACAGCTTCACAGCTTCTTCCTGTGGAGTGACCTTGACCACCGGCGCACTGTAGTGAAATGCCCGTGATACCGGGTCACAGCAATCGCCGTTGTAGCGGACTTCGTTCAGGTCGATGTATGCACAGACCTTATAGAAATATTTCGTGCCCACCGACACGTTCTTGTCCGTAAAGTTTGTGTCCGATGTGGATCCCAGACTGCTGTAGGATCCGTTCTTGGCGGTGGACCGGTAAACCTGGTAACCGCTCGCCAGCGTGGACTTGCTCCAAGTGAGCCGGACCTCGTTATTGATAGCGGTCGCCGTCAGATTCTCCGGTGCGCTGCGCAGCGTTGCGCCTGTAACAGCCGCGCAGTATGGGCCGTAGTGCTTTTTATTGCCGACCGTTTTGTAGGCGCGGGCCTTGTAGTAGTAGATCCGGGCCGCGGAAGCGCCGATATTGGTGAAGGACAGCTGCGTCGTGTCCTTAACCGACCGGTATATGCCGCTTTTCTTTGTGGCCCGCTTGATTTGATAGCCCGTCGCATCCTCGATCGCATTCCAGGAGAGCTTGATCTCCGTCTGGCCTGGAGTGATGCTGAGCGATGGTTTGCCCAGCGTGATCAGGACTTCCTTCTTCTTGCTGAATTTGCTGTAGATCTTCTCACCGCTTTTGTTGACCTTGTACGCTCTAACCTTGAAATAGGATTTCTTGTTGAACTTGCCGGTGCCCTTGAAGGTGGTCAGCTCCGTGCTGCCCTGCAGCTTGAACGTCCCTTTCTTCTTGTTGGATTTGTAGATCTGGTAGCCGGCAGCTCCATCAAATGCGTCCCACTTCAGGTTGGCGTATTCGTAACCGGTACTGGTAACGGTAAGACCTGTCACTTTGCTGTCTTTTTGGAACGACGCCGCAGAGACCTGCGACACGTTTACAGGCATGAAAGAAATGACCATGGCCGCGATCACGGCATAGCACAGCATGTGTTTCAGGAGTGTCTGGGTCTTTTTACTCATACTTTTCCGCCTCTCAACAGTACTATCACGTCTGGTGTTACTCTACCGGGTTGCCGTCTGCAGCAACCGTCGTAACGAATTCGTATCTCGTCTTTCCATCTACTTCGTTGTCCGCGTAAAGGATCATTCCCTTTGACTCCAGTCCGCGGAGTTTCCGTGGCTTTAAGTTCGCTACAACGACGACCTTCTTGCCGATGCATTCTTCCGGTTTAAAGTATTCCGAAACGCCGGAGATGATTTGGCGCTTTTCGGTCCCCATCTTCACCTGGAAGACCAGCAGCTTGTCCGCCTTCGGATGCTTCTCGGCCTCGAGGATCGTTCCTACCCGCAGATCGAGCTTGTCGAAGTCGTCGTATTCGATCTCATCCTTCAGCTCAAGCGGGATATTGACATCCTCTTCCGCTTCGGCCGCCTGCGCGCCCAGTGCGTACAGCTCGTCGAGCTCTTTGTCGATGTCCAGTCTCGGGAAGATCGCCTTCCCCTTCTTGACCTGTTCGCCGCTCATCATCTCAAATGTAAGGGCGTCTTCCCAGGCCACGTCCGCATACCACAGACCCAGCTGCTTCCGGATCGCATCAGACGTCGTGTGCATATATGGATGGATCAGAATCGAGATGATCCGGATCGCTTCTGCCAGATTGTGGAGCACGTTGTCCAATCTCGGCTTCATCGCCTCGTCCTTGGCCAGTACCCACGGCATCGTCTCGTCGATGTACTTGTTGGCTCTTCTTACGAGCACCCAGATCTCCTCCAGCGCCATGTTGAATTTGAAGTCATCCATCCGCGCCTCGACCTTCGGAGCCGCGCCGATGGCGATCTCCTTGAGCTGCTCGTCATAGTTGATGCCGTCTTCGCCCGGCACGCACTTGCCTTCTTCGGTCAGATCCGGTACGAATCCGCCGTTGTATTTCTCGATCATGCTGACCGTTCTGGAGACCAGGTTGCCCAGGTCATTGGCCAGATCGTAGTTCAGCCGCTTCAGCATGACTTCATTGGTGAACATGCCGTCCTGACCGAACGTGTACTCCCGCAGCAGGAAGTACTTCAGGGCGTCGATGCCGTACCGATCGATGAGAACGACCGGATCGATGACATCCTGTCCCTTGGCCGCCTTCGACTTGGAGACTTTCTCCCCGCCCAGCAGCAGCCATCCGTGTCCTCTTACCTGCTTCGGCAGCGGTAGGTCCGCGCTCATCAGCATCGCCGGCCAGATCAGCGAGTGGAACCGCACGATCTCCTTGCCGACCAGATGGCAGTCCGCCGGCCAGTAGTGATCGTACTTCTCCGGATCGTCCGGCCATCCCAGCGCTGTGATATAGTTCGAAAGCGCGTCGAGCCATACGTATATTACATGCTTTTCGTCGATCGGAACCGGAATGCCCCAGTCGAAGGTGGATCTGGAAATGCAAAGATCCTCCAGCCCCTGCTCAACGAATGATACCATTTCATTTCTTCTTGTTTCCGGCACGAGGAAGTCCGGATTCTCCCGGAAGAGCTCCAGCAGCTTGTCCGCGTACTTGCTCATCTTGAAGAAGTAAGCCTCTTCCTTGGCCTTTGTGACAGGGCGTCCGCAGTCCGGGCACTTGCCGTCCACCAGCTGGCTCTCGGTCCAGAAAGATTCGCACGGCGTGCAGTACCAGCCTTCGTATTCGCCCTTGTAGATGTCGCCCTTCTCGTACATCTTCATGAACAGCGCCTGGACTCTCTTGATGTGCCGTTCCTCGGTCGTCCGGATGAAGTCATCATAAGAGATCTCCATCGTCTTCCAAAGTTCTTTGATACCGGCGACGATCTCGTCAACGTACTGCTGCGGAGTGACGCCTTTTTCCTGTGCATATGTCAGTATCTTCTGACCGTGCTCGTCCGTTCCTGTCAGGAACATGACATCATATCCCTGCAGTCTTTTGAACCGCGCCATCGCGTCCGCCATGACGGTGCAATAGGTGTGCCCTATGTGCAGATTCGAGCTCGGATAATAGATCGGTGTGCTGATGTAGTATGTTCCTTTGTTTGCTGTCATGAGTTTCTACTCCCTTTCATATGAATATTTTGGGTTCTTTTCTGTCGGCGAACCCAAGTTCCAGTTCCTCTTTATGATAAAGATAACCCGGATCGTCGAAATACAGCGCGCCCTGCGGGCAAAGCTTCTCGCAGCCGCAGCACTTGATGCAGATCCCGTCCACGATGCCCGGCGCCTCAGCCTTGATGGAGCCCATCGGGCACACGTCGACACAGATGCCGCATCCGTCGCATTTCGCCGCATCCAGTTTCGGTTTTACTTTTAAAATGTTGATGTGATTCCCCTGTCGGTCGCGCGGTTTGTAGTACGGCCGCAACGGTTCCTGCCCGTCGACTTCGACCGGTTCCTCGCAGGCGCACGCGCTTTCTGCGATCTTCCGCAGCTTCCCCGCGATGGCTTTTGCAAAATTCTCTGCGACGATCAAGTCGTCTGCGTCCGGCCTCCCGGCTGCCAGCTTGCGCGAGAAGGAATGCTCCCCGATGAACGCGCCCGCGGCGATGGTGTGGAAGCCTTTGCTTTCGAGGATATCGCGCAGTTCGATCAGCGCGTCGTCGAAATCGCGGTTTCCGTAGACCACGACCGGTACCGCCATGGCGCCGCCGCCTTGCAGCGTGTCGAGAAATCCGAGCAGAACGTTGGGCACCCGGCCGGCAATGACCGGCACGCCGAACACGACCACATCGTCCGGACCGAAGCGGTAGACCCGCGTCCGTGCCTCCGGAGGCGTGAAATCGATGCCGGCAGCGCATAAGACCCCGCCGCCCGCTTCTTCGCCGGCGTCACACATCTCTTTATATAGCCTATCAGCGATACACTCTACGACTTTCTTCGTCGTTTTCGTACCGCTGAAGTACATGCATTGTATGGTTTTCATCCTATCGGTCTTCGCGCCATTCCAGGGTCGATTCTCTCCAGATCTGCTTGTCGGAGTATTCGATGATCAGATCTACGATGTCTTCGATCTCCAGGTAGCCGCTGTCGATGGAAAGGTTGAAGTTAACATGCTCGCCCCACTTTCTGCCGGTGTGGTAAGCATAGTAATTCGCTCTCGCCTTGTCTGTTTCCCGCATGACCTTCCGAACCTGATCTTCCGGCACGCCGTATTCTTCGACAGCACGCTTGATCTTGTCCGCTTCTTCCGCGTAGATGAAGACGTTGGTCGCATAAGGATATCCCCGGAGGATGTAGTCGGCGCAGCGTCCTACGATGACGCAGGATCCTTCTTCCGCGATTCTGCGAATCGTGTCGAACTGTGCCAGGAAGAACCGCTCGTTCAGGCTCAGGCTTTCCGGGCCGGCTTCGCCGGTTCCCATGGCGGATGCCAGGCTGTACAGAAATCCGTTCTTCGCCTTTTTTTCGGCGGTCTCGATCATCTCTCTCGAGAAGCCGGATTCTTCCGCGATCCGGTCCAGCAAATCGCGGTCATAATAAGGAACGCCCAGTTTTTCCGCGAGGCGCTTGCCGATGATTCTTCCGCCGCTTCCGTATTCGCGGCTGATCGTAATGATTTTCTTCTTCTCTCTGTTTTCCATTTTGCGTTACTCCTTATGAAATTATAACATATTGTATTCACTGAAAATGCTTAACAAATCTATAGTAACCGGCTGTCGGATCCGGCTACAAAATGCTCAAATAGCGCTCTCCCGTGTCCGGCAAAACGACCACGATCAGCTTCTTTTCGTTGCCCGGACGCTTTGCGATCTCCCGCGCCGCGCTGACTGCCGCACCGGAGGAAACGCCCACCAGGATGCCCTCTTCTGCCGCCAGTTTTTTCATCGTTTCCAGCGCCGCTTCATCCGTCACCGTGACGAATTCGTCCACCACATCCCGGTCCAGATTGTCCGGAATGAAGTTGGCGCCGATGCCCTGGATCTTATGTGGGCCGGCTTTGCCTTCGGTCACCAGAGGCGAAGAGGCCGGTTCCACAGCGACCACCTGGATGGCCGGATTTTTGCTCTTGAGGTAGCGGCCGGTCCCGCTCACGGTCCCGCCGGTCCCGAACGTCGCCACGAGGATGTCCACTTTGCCGTCGGTGTCCGCCCAGATCTCCGGTCCCGTCGTTTCGACGTGCGCCGCCGGATTGGCCGGGTTGTCGAATTGGCCGGCGATGATGCTGCCCGGGATCTCCCGCGCCAGCTCCTCGGCTTTGTCGACGCTGCCCTGCATTCCCTCAGACGCAGGCGTTAGAACGAGTTCCGCCCCATACGCCGCCAGGAGCTTCCGCCGTTCAACGCTCATGCTCTCCGGCATGACCATGATGGCCCGGTAGCCTTTGGCCGCCGCGATCATGGCGATCCCGACGCCCGTGTTGCCGCTGGTCGGCTCAATGATCGTGCCGCCTTCTTTCAGTCTTCCCTTTTCTTCCGCATCCCGGATCATGCTGTCCGCAGCGCGGTCCTTGATGCTTCCCGCCGGATTGAAATACTCCAGCTTAGCGGCGACCTGTCCGCCTTCGCCGTGCAGTTTCAGCAGCGGCGTCCCACCGATCAGTTCGGTGACTGTCTCTTTGATATCCATCTTTTTTAAAACCTCTCGTCTCCTATGATTCTGCCGTCTTCCATCGTCAATATGTATCCGTGGCCCGGGTCTGGGATCCAGCTGTAAAAGTAATCATACCGGTCCGGCCAGATCTCATTCAGGATGCCTGAAATGACGCCGCCGTGACAAATGCAGATGCTCATTGCCTCCGTATCCCGGTTCCTGAGCTTGAGCATCAGCAGCTCGTGTTTCACCACCAGCTCCTTAAATCCGCGCCGAATACGATTCTTAAAATTCATTATACTTTCGCCGTTCGGCGGCGGCAGGGACTCGTCATCGGCGTGGATCCACCGTTCGTAGTCCGGGTTCCCTTCCAGATCCTGATAGTGTTTCATCTCAAAAATCCCGAAGTCCAGTTCCCGCAGGTCTTCGATGACTTCGTGCTCCTGCTTGCCGTACAGCAGCTCCAGGGTCTGTTCCGTCCGCAGCATGCCCGAGGTGTAATACTCGGCCGTTTCGCTCTTCGGATAGATCCCCTGCTCGGCCAGTTCCTTCAGTTGTTTGATTCCCTTCTCCGCCAGCGGCACGTCGGTGCTCCCGTAGTACAGCCGCTGCACGTTTCCGGTCGTGATCCCGTGCCGGATCAGTACGATTTTCGATCTCATTTCAGTCTCTTTCCTATGCCGCAAAATACTCTCGTCACGGTTTCCGCTTTATCCGCGAGGTACAGCATCAACCTGCCGTTCATCTCCCGGAACGCGCGCACGTCCTTGTCGATCGGCACCACACCCTGGGACGTGTCCGTGATCACGAAGACCTTATTCTTCCAAAGTTCTTCGCGTTCTTCGAAATATTTCCGCGCTTCCGTGCCCGTCTTCGCGCACTGCATCACAAAACCCTCGATGCCGCAGATGATGTCGGCGTCAAAGTCCGGCTCCCTGCCATCGCTGCAGTCGCAGATCGTCTCGTATGTATGATTTGCTTTCGCGCAGTCCAGCTTCCCCTGGTACGCGCCTCCAAAAATCAGATGCATTGTCTGTCTCCTTTAGTCCTGCTTAACGCATGATCAGCGCCATGCAGATCAGTCCGAACAGTTCTGACATCGTGATCAGGTGTCCGGAAATATCGCCGTTCATCCCGCCGAGTTTCTTGATGTCGTTGCGGGCCGTGACCAGGGCCACGATGACGACCACGACGAATACGGCGTTGCTGTACAGTTCCGCGATGAGCGACCACCACGAACCGCCGCTGATCAGCCATTCCGCGCATCCCAGCACGACCAGCATGATCACGAAGGCCGGGATGACGTCCTTCCAGGTGCCGGCCGGAGCTTTTGCATACTGGCTGGTCTCCATCGGTTCGCTCATGAGCACCTCGAGGGCGCTCATGAAACGGGACGTCGTGAAGAGCACCACCAGCAGGCAGCAGCCTTTGATGCTGAACCCGTCCGCGATCTCGATCATGGCTCCGGTGAAGATGGCCAGCATCATCGCCAAGCAGATCACCGCGAAGGCGCCGACGTGCGAATCCTTCAGAATCCGGCGCCGCTTCTCCATGTCCGGATGACGCGGCATGATGGCGTCGCTGCAGTCCATGAAGCCGTCCATGTGGATGAAGCCCGTCAGCAGGAAGTAGATGCCGGTCATGAGGCAGCCGGTGATGATCATTCCCGCCCCGATGTACGAGAGGATCCACCAGCAAAGGCACAGGATCAGGCCAATAAAAGTCCCGACCAGCGGGAACATGCCGATCTGCGCCAGGCGGTCTTCTTCCCGCCACTGCTTGTATGGACACGGGATCCAGCAGAACATGCCCCATGCCATTAAAAATCCTCTCACGTATTTCATAGTAGTTTCTTTGTGTCTGTTTGTGTATCGATCTATGTTGGTTTCTGTGTTATCGGTTGTCTTTTTATCTTAAGGTGTTTGTCTTTATGTGTTTCTGTTTTGTTTTTATTTCCACTGTTCTGCTAGCCCGTATGTGATCTCGATCACTTCGTCGCAGGCCTCCGCCAGCGCGCGGTCCGCGGCCGCCAGCGCTTTCCGGTAGTCTTCCGTGGACTCGCTGTATTCACCCATATCGCCGTAAATTCCGTCCGAAACGAACACCGTATTGCCGGTGCCCTTGGCGAACGCCACCATGTCGGCTTTGACCCGGTCCTTGGCGGTCTCGTCGTAGACGATCTCGATGTTGGACTTCCCTTTCAGGCTTCCGGCGGTTTCCACCCGCTGGAACATCTCGTTCTCCATGATCGCCGTCACGCTGTCCAGCAGGAACACGCCTTCCTTGTCGACGTTCAGGTCCTCCAGCAGCGCCGTCAGGTCCGTCGGTTGCTCCAGCGTTTCGAAACCCCAGCCGTCGCGCTCGGAAAGGTGGCGCCGGATGCGCGCCCGGTCTTCCTCATCCCGCGGGATCATAGTCGCAATGTAATAGAGGGGCTTGTTCAATGCGCGGGCCCGGTCCCTGGCCAGCTTCTGGGCATAATAGGATTTGCCGTTTTTGCATCCGCCGCTGATCAGTACGTTCATCGCTGGAACTCCTTCTTGCTGCGGATCTCTTCCAGGTATCCGTCATTGATGGCAGCCTCTTCAAACGTCGCCATGTTGGCCATCACGCTGCAGGCGCCTTTGATTACTTCGAACGCGACCGGGCAGCCGCTGCCTTCTCCCAGCCGCATGTCCAGCGACAGGAACGGCTTGAGGCCCAGCGTTTCGACGGCGAGCTCATATCCCCGTTCGAAAGATTTGTGTGACGCGATCATGTAGTCTTTTGCAGCCGGCGCGAGCACGCAGGCGACCAGCGCCGCTACGACGGAAATGTACCCGTCGATGACGACCGGCATGCGGTTCGCCGCCGCGCCAAGATAGGCCCCCGCCATCGCGCAGATGTCGAAGCCGCCCATCTCGGTCAGGGCTTGGAGCATCTGCTCTCTCTGCATGCGCAGCCGCTCCTCTTCGGACGGTGCGCCGTCCGGATCCATCAGGAAACCTTTCGTCTGCCCGAAGACTCCCCCTTGTTTGAGGATCCCGCCTTGCTTGCGGTACCCGGCGCTGACTTTGCTGACGATCTCTTTCTTCCGGAGAAAGCCTTCGTCGTTGACGCCGCCGCCTCTGCCGACGGTCGTCTCAGCGTCCTCCCCCGTGATCGCTGACAGCAGCGCCGCGCTGGTGGTCGTGTTTCCGATGCCCATCTCCCCGACACCCATCATGTCGAAGCCTTTTGCATGGATCGCGTCCGCGACTTCGATGCCGGCCGCGATGCACCGCAGCGCCTCGTCTCTCGTCATGGCCGGGCCGCTGGCGATGTTGTCCGTCTCCCCCGTCTCCGGGCGGATCCGGCGGTCGAGGATCTTCCGCGTGTCGTCGTTTTCAAAAGGCTCGCTCAGATACAGCTCGCGCGGGATGCCGTCTTTGACGCCCATATCGACGATGAGCAGTTCGCTCCCGAAGCACTCTGCCAGCGCTCCGACGCCGGTCAGCCGTCTCGTGAAATTCACGGTCTGCGCCATCGTCACGCTCTGCGGCGCTGACGAAACATCTTCAGCGACCACGCCGTTATCGGCGCAGAACACCGCCACGCATCCGCGGTCGATTTCGTTGATCACGCTGCCCGTCATTCCGGCGATCCGGATCGCGATTTCTTCCAACAGTCCCAGACTTCCCGGCGGCTTGGCCAGATCGGCTTGCCGCTGCGTCGCTTTGGAGATGGCGGCCGGGTCTGCCGGAAGGATGGTTTCGATTGTATTTTGAAGCGTTTGCTCGAGTTCAGTCATGTCGTTATTCTTTCTCAAGGTGCACATACGTATACATAATAATAGTATCAAAAACGGCGCGCAAAGACAAGGGGCGCGGGTATTCCAAGTAGTGGGGCGGGGCCGCCGTGGAGGGACTTTTGTTCACCTATTTAGCCGAGTCCACCGGTTTGTTGTCTTAATCGCGTTTTCACCCGATTGCGGTGGACCTTTTCTTCACTCTGTTTTCGAATTTTCACCGTTTTATTGTCTTTATCACGTTTTCGGCTAATATTGGTGGAACAATCTTGATTCTGCGGAGCTCTCTGTCCACCGATATCTTCTCTATGAGGGTTTTGCTTATCGAATCGGTGGAAACTGTCTTAAGGAAGACTTCTCCACTCCACCGCCACCAAGGAGAAACCGCTGTTTTAAATAATAATGGTGGTGAATCTCCACGCAACCTTCACAATCCAATACGCAAATCTACATAATCGGCTGATAGTATATAGTCACAGCAAGGGAATACCCGCTCCCGAGCACCTCCTTCACAAAAGTAATAGTAAAATGTAGTAATGACAAAACAACAAAAAGACCGGTCAGAGATGACCGGTTTTTTCGTTGCGTATGTTGCGTATTAAGTGCTTTTATTACTTGTCATATTCTCCGTATGCGATAGCGGTGATCGTCGCGAGCGTGCGGTCGACGTCCGCCTCGGTGCAGTAAGGCGCCATGCCCACGCGGATCAGTCCGCCGGATTCGGTCAGACCGAATGCAGAGATGACTTCGATGGCGTAGAAGTCTCCGTGCCAGGAGTTGATGCCTTTGTCGCCCAGGATCTTCGTGACGAACTCCGGCGCATAGCCGTCCATCGTGAAAGCGACGGTCGGTGTTCGCGGCTCCCCTTCTGCCGGTCCGTAGACCGTTACGCCCGGAAGCCGGCGAAGGCCGTTCCGCAGCTTCTCGGAAAGCGGCGATTCGTAAGCGTCGAAGGCCAGCATGCCGGCGACAACGTTCCTTCTGCGTCCTTCCAGTCCGGCCAGTTCATCCTCGAAGAATTCCGCGTACTCCGCGCCGGTGTCGGCGATCAGGTTGATGGCCTCCGTCATGCCGGCCAGGAATTCGTACTGCGGGGTCGCCATGTGGAACTTCCGGCTGCCGTGGGCGATGTCTTCCGCGCCGGCATTGTTGAAGTCCAGGCTTTCCAGCAGGTCGGTGTTCATATAGGCCAGACCCATATGCGGCCCGAAGAATTTATATGGGGAGCAAAGCAGCACGTCGGTGCCGATGGCTTTGACGTCGATCGGCAGGTGTGCCGCGTAATGAACGGCGTCCACGACGGTGACTGCGCCAACTTCATGCGCCAGGTCGATGTATTTCTTCACGTCGGTGATCGTTCCGATGGCGTTGCTGGCCCAGTTGACGGCCACGACCTTCGTGCGGTCGGACAGTTTCGATTTATAGTCCTCAAAATCCAGCTGCTGCGTCTCGGTATCCAGGCGGACCTGCTTCACCTCAAAGCCCAGCTTGCCGAGCCGTCTCCACGGTTGGGCGTTGCAGCGGTGATCGATCTCAGTGATGATCAGCTCATCGCCCGGCTGCAGGGTCTTGGCGATGTTGACGGAGAAGTTGTAGCTGTGCTGCGTGGAGCCAACGCTGAATCCGACTTCCTGCGGCGAGCAGCCCAGGAAATCCGCGGCCGCCTTGAAGGCTTCCTGCTCAACGATGTCCGTCTTGTAGCTGGCTTCGAAGTTGCCGCCCTCGTTGGCGTTCGTGTTGATCATGTATCCGGTGATCGCGTCCAGTACGCGCTGCGGCACCTGTGTTCCGCCCGGCCCGTCCAGATAGGCGATCGGCGCGCCGGCGACTTCCAGCGAGCACGCCGGGAACTGGCTCCGGAATTTCTGTACGTCAAATTGGAATTTCTTCATGCGAGGATCCTCCTTGTCATTATTAGAAACGGTAGTTGTGTTTGCGGTTCGATCGGCGGCGCGGTTCCGACCCGTCTTCGCTCCGTATTCGGTCCGGTTTCCCGCCTTGTGTAAATTGTACCATTCCCGCCGTGGATTTCAACAGTGAAACCTTGTTTCGCATACCATTTCCCATGGCGTTTTTTGTAATTATTACAATGGACGCGGCGTATGACCCTGTGTTTTACTTGTATTGTAAGGATTTCCCTGCTATAATTTGGGCGAACGTTGTGTGATTTACAAAAAGGAGATCCAACCATGCTTAAGGTGATCGACCTTCTTTCCCTGGACGAATTTGAATCGTTCAAACTGATCTCGGACTCCAAGGGACTATATAACAATGTAGCCGGGACCGGCATTCTGGACTGGGAAACGCCAAAGGAAATCGCGAAAGATTTCCACAAGGATGACTTCGTTTTCATCACCCTGTACATGATCGGCCAGGAACCGGAGAATATGGAAGAGCGCTTCAAGGCCCTGTTCAAGGTGAACGTTGCCGCCATCGGGATCAAGGTCCCGGACCAGGAAACGTTCCCGATCCCGCAGGAGATCGTGGATCTGGCCAACACCCATCGCACGCCGCTGTTCACCTACACGGAGGCGTACCTGGAAGACCTGATCTTCGCCATCCGCTCGGCGGTATTCTACAACGACGCAAACCGCGTATCGCTGGACTACCTCCGCTTTCTCATGGACAGCAGCGAGGACATGACGGCTTCCATCGCGAAGAAACTCAACCCCCTCTTCAACGACAACCTGGTCTGCTACTGCTGCATCCCAGCTGCCGAAGAGACGGAACCTGCGCTGGACCGGGCCCTCGAAGACTACCGCAAGACGCTGACCCACAACCTATACATCTACAAGAGCGGCGACGCGTTCATCCGCTGCAACCGCTGCCTCATGATCATCTACACTTCTGAGGACGCGATTCCGGATGATGCAAAGGCCCTCGAGCAGATCCTAGACGGATTCCATTTCGACCGGGAGCAGTTCTGCACCGGCGCCTCCTCCGCGAAAGCGGGACTGGGGCTTTTGCAGGAAGCTGTGACGGAAGCGGTCAGCGCGGCGATCAGCGCCTTCATCGGCGGGGAACGGCTGCAACTCTTTACGGAGATCGGCTCCGACGGGCTGATCATCCCGACACTGGACAGCCGGCCGCACATGCAGTTCTACCGCAAAACCCTCCGTGCGATCACGGATTACGACGAAAAGCACTCGGCGCACCTGCTGGAAACGCTGCTCTGCTACATCGACAGCGAGAGCGACGTGGCGCTGACGGCGAAGAACCTGTTCCAGCACGGCAACACGATTCGCTACCGGCTGGAAAAAATAAAGACGATTTTAGGGATCTCGCTCTCGACGGACGCGTACGTACAATTGTACATGTTCGCCAAGATGCATAAGATCTACAGTATATTAAAAGAAGAACCACTGATTTGAGAAAGGAGGTACGCTATGAAAAATCAATTAAAGGGCAACGCATTCCTGATGACGACGGCGATCATCTGGGGTACCGCGTTCGTCGCGCAAAAGGCCGGCATGGAATTGATCGGCCCGATTGCTTTTAATGGCGTGCGGACACTGGTCGGAGCGGTTGCTTTGATCCCCGTCATCCTCATCATGAACAAGGCAAAAAAAGAAAAGGAACCGATCGATAAGACGCTGATCATCGGCGGCATACTCTGCGGGCTGGCGCTTTGCGCGGCCGGGAACGTGCAGCAGATCGGCCTGTACTACACCTCCGTTTCTCACACCGGTTTTATCACGGCGCTGTACGTGGTCATGGTCCCGCTGATGGGCATTTTTCTGAAGAAGCGCGTGACGCCAATCATGTGGGCCTGCGTCATCGCATCGGCTGTCGGGCTGTACCTGCTCTGCATCCCGCCGGAAGGATTCGGACACGTCAATGGCGGTGACATCATCATCCTGATCTGTGCCTTCTGCTTCGCCGTGCACATCCTGATCATCGACCACTTCTCGCCGAAAGTGGATGGCGTGAAGCTCTCATGCATCCAGTTCTTCGTCGCGGGGGCGGTGTCGCTGATCATCATGCCGTTCGCGGATCCGGCGCTGGGATTCGAGCTGCCGACGTTCGGCGCGCTGACCGGATCCTGGTTCACGATCCTCTATGCCGGCATCATGTCCTGCGGCGTGGCGTACACCTTCCAGATCATCGGACAGAAATACACCGATCCGGCCATCGCGTCCATGATCCTCTGTCTCGAATCGGTCTTCGCGCTGATCGCGGGCATGATCATCCTCGGTGAGATGATGTCCATCCGCGAGATCATCGGCTGCGTCGTCATGTTCGCGGCAATCGTCGTGGCGAACCTGCCAAGCAGCACGGCACAGAAGGAGTTGAAGTAAATCCCGGGCAGTCAATCGAACGATTGAATAATTCCTTATTATAATAAAAACAGCGGTTGCTTCGCTTCGGGTTTCCCGGAGCGGACCGCTGTTTGTTTTTGTGGTGGTCGGGGTTTGTGGTGGTTGGAATTTCGGGGGTTCGGCTTTCGGCCGTTACTTCTTCTGTTTTTCCCGTTTCTTGATCTCTTCCCAAAGGTCGAGCCCTTCGTCCACCGAATGCACGTCGATGTTCCCGAACACGTGCGGGTGCCGGCGGACCATCTTCTCGGAAACGCTTTGGATCACGTCGTCGATGCTGAAGTCCCCTTCTTCACGGGCGATCTGCGCGTGCAGCACGATCTGCAGCAGCACGTCTCCCAGTTCTTCGCACAGATGCTGGCTGTTGCTCTCGTCGATGGCGTCCAGCACTTCGTTGGCCTCCTCGACCATGTGCTTTTTCAGGCTCACGTGGGTCTGCGCCCGGTCCCACGGACAGCCGCCCGGCTGCCGCAGCTTCTCGATGATATCTACAAAGTCCCCAAAGGTGTATTTCTGCTCTCGGACTTCCTGCAAGAACCGGTCGATCTCCGCCATGACATCGGCGGTCTCCACGTTCTCGGCCGTTCCGCGATGAACGGTCTCCGTCACCGCAATGCGTTCCGGCACGTCCGTTTCGCGCTCCAAAACAGGAACGCCGTTTCCCGGCGCGTTTTCGGCTGCCTGCTGCAAAGCCCCATTCAGCTTGCCCTTGGAGTAACCGCCCAGATCCAGCGTCACGTACTCGAAGCCGATCTCCCGCAGCGCTGCTTCCGTCTCCTCGAACAGTTCGCCCGTGCAAAACCGCGCCATGTCGGCCGGCTCCAGCTCGATGCGGGCGATGAAGCGGCTCTTGTTCCCGCTGACCCGGCCGGCGATCTCGTGACAGCGCACCCGAACCTGCATGAATCCCTTTGACCGCAGAAAGACTTCGCCCCGGTAGATGGCCGACAGCTTCTCCTCGGTGATTGTCTCGCCATACGGGATCCGGGATGCCAGACAGGCAAAGGCCGGTTTCTTCCAAATAGTGAGTGGCTGCTCCGCCACGGCTCTGTCAGCCGGTGCCGCGTTCTCTGGCGCCGCGTCCATGCCCAGCGCAGCCTTGAGCTGCGGATCGCGTTCCGCCATCTCCTGCAGAGCCTGCCGGATATCCGCCTTTGTCAGGCCCGCGTCCTTCAGCGGGCTGGCCACACCCAGTTCCTGCACCGCCTTATGGCCCGGCCGGTAATCCGCCATGTCGTCGGCGTTGGTGCCGTCTGCCAACACGCTGCCCACCATGTCGGCGCGTTCCTTTAGATTGGAGAATATCTCCCGCTTGCAATGATAGCAGCGGTCCTCCGGATTGCGCTTGATCATGCCCAGCACGTAGCTGACGTCCATGTACTTGTGGCTGATGCCCAGCCGCTCGCAGACTTCCCTCGCGTACTCCGTTTCGTCCGGCGCGAAGTGCGGCCCGGTCGCCGTGATCGCCGCGACCCGGTCGTCGCCCCACAGTTCGTATGCAAAAGCCAGCAGGAACGTACTGTCCACGCCGCCCGAAAACGCCACGATCATCTGCCCGTAGCCGTTCAGTATATCTTTCAGTTGTTGCAATTTCTCATTCAATTCCATGGTTCTGTGCCCCGCGCTGCCCTGCGCTAGTCGATCCCCAGCGCGCTGATTCCGATGTCCGCGACCACAATCTCGCCGCAGTAAGTCTTTGCAAAATTCTGCATGTGCACCAGCTTGCGCGCGTGGAAAGTGATCGTGCAGTCCGCCCGGACGGTGTTTTCGTCCAGCTCGCCCTCCTCAGTCAGGTCGCCGCCCATACCGGACGGAATATCCAGCGCGAACACCTTCGCGCCATCTGCTTTGGCTTGATTGATGAACAGTGCAGCGGCCAATCCGTTGCCGCGCAGCTGTCCGCGGAAGCCCGTGCCGTACATGGCGTCCACGATCACGCCCGGTTTGTCGGCCGCTTCATGCAATCCCGCCAACGCGGCCGGATCCTGTTCCGGATCGATGACCGGGATCAGGTCGTGGATCAGCTCGAAATTGGTAATGGCATCCGGTGTCGTCGGCGGCCCGCCAGCCAGTAAGACCGTGACGTCATACCCCACTTGTAACATTCTTCTGGCCACGACGAACCCGTCGCCGCCGTTGTTGCCTTTGCCGCAGAAGACCAGCACTTTGCCGGCTTCACCAGCGTTCGGAATGCGGTCGGTGATGGCTTCGAACGCTCTCATTCCGGCGTTCTCCATCATCTGATAATACGAAAGGCCCGCTGCGTCAGCGCCCTGTTCCAGTTCCTTCATCCGGGCGCAGGAGACGAAATACAGTTTCGTCACATCCAGCTGGTCGTACGGTACCAGGAACTGCCCGAGCACCTGCTTGATCTTCATGCAGCCCCCCGCTTCATCGGAGGCGATGTTCAGCGGCAGAATCGGATCGTGCAGCGACTTCCGCAACAGGCACCAGCCGCCTGGGAAGTTGATGCGGACGCCCTCGTAGTTCGGTGTTTCCAGGGAAAGCGGCATGCCTGCCGTCCCGTTTTCATCCGCGTTCGCCTGCACAAACGCTTCCAGATCCGCCAGCACTTTGTCGCCATATGGCCCGAAGTCCTCGCCCTTGATCGGGATGCGGATCTCTTCTTCGTCCGCCGGATCCTGCAGATCCGCGATGACGCTGTCGATCGGCAGTCCCTCCCGGAAAAGCTGTGCCGCTTTGATCACGATCTTCGTCGCTAGATAGGCGCCATCGTCCAGGAAGTAGTTTTCTTTCAGCGCCGCATGGCCGGATGTCTCGATGGCCAGCTGCGAATCGATGCCCTGCCGGTTCAGTTCTTTGGATTTGTTGATGACATTCCGGTAGCCTCTGCGGTACCGGAAATGCTTCAGTCCCAGGCCCTTTTCCAGATAGTCGGTCAGCTGTCGGCTGGTGATGCTGTCCGTGACCACCGTCGTTCCCGGGTGGTCGGCCGCCACCAGCGCCGCCGCCATGGCGATGATGCCGTTGCGGGCGATTTCGCGGCCCTTGCTGTCCACTGCCGCGGAGCGGTCGACGTCTGTATCGAAAATCAGGCCCATATCCGCGCCGGTCTCGACGACCTGCCGGGAGATGGATTCCATGGCCTCTTTGTTCTCCGGATTCGGCGCGTGGTTCGGGAACATCCCATCCGGCTCCAGGAACTGGCTGCCGGAAATGTCCGCTCCTAACGGCGCAAGAACGTCCTTCGCGTAAAACGCACCGCTACCGTTGCCGGCATCAACGACGATCTTCATGCCGAACAGCGGCTGCTCGCCCCCGGTTCCGTTCAGAATCAGCTGGCGCAGGTGCGCGCTGTACGGTCCCATGATATCGGCGGTATCCACGTCGATGGCGTCTGCCCCCGCAGCACCATCTGCAAAACCCTCTGCCCCGGCGGCTTCCGCTGCTTCGTGCAGCTGGGCGGCCCGCCACAGGATCTCGCTGATGTCCTGTTTCTCCAGTCCGCCTTCCGCGGTAAAGAATTTGAATCCGTTCCGGTTGAACGGCAGATGGCTCGCCGTGATCATGACTGTCCCGTCGCAGGCGAACTGCGGGAAGATGGTTGCCATGAACATCGCCGGCGTCGACGCCAGACCGAAATCAAAGGATTTTGCACCGCACCGTCCGAAGCCCCGGACGAGGCCCGCCAGCAGGTCCGGCCCGGAAACGCGGGGATCCCGCCCGACGGCCAGTTTCAGCTCGCCCGGATCCCGTCCGAGCCGCTCGCCCAGCCACTGGGCGAAACTCTGACCGATGAACCTGGCTTCTGTTGCCGTCAGATTCGGCGTTTCTCCTTCAATCCCTTCGATCGCCACGCCGCGGATGTCACTGCCGTTCTGCAGTTTCTTGTATTTGCTGATCATTGCTTCACCTCTGTTTTCATTCCTGTTGCCTTGTGTACCCTTTTGCCTCTATGAAAACGCGAGCCCCGACGAAAAACGCCAGGGCTCTGTTACTTTCTCAATCTTATACGTGTCTCTGTTGCACGCCTTCCTTCATGACGAGTTCTTTCAGCCGCTCAATGTGGATGTCGGCTGCATACCTTGCCTCTTTCGCATCGCCGCTCTCGATGGCTTTGATGATTGCTTCGTGTTCCTCCGGCATGTTTTCCGCTCTTCTGAAGTTATCGTAGTAGATGTAACGGAAGCGGAGGACCAGTTCCTGCAACTGCTCGATCATCTGGACCAGGATCTTGTTGTGACAGGAATCCACGATGGTCCGGTGGAATTTCGTATCAAACGCGATCATGTCTTCCATGCTGCCGCGCTTGACCGCGTCGTTGTACTGGTTCGAGACCTCACGGAGGATCTTCAGCTTATCTTCCGGCATACGGTCGGCCGCGAAAAACGCCGCGAGCCCCTCCAGGTCCTGACGGACCTCCAGAATCTCCACCATATCCTCGGTCGAGATCATCGACGCGTACGCGCCGCGGCGCGGCTCGATGGTCACGAGACCTTCCTTCTCCAGCTTCCGGATCGCCTCGCGGATCGGGGTTCTGGAAACACCCATCTCTTCCGCCAGTTCGACCTCCATCATCCGCGTTCCCGGGATGATTGCGCCGGTCAGGATCTGCATTTTTAATTCTTCATACACCATTTCCCGCAGCGGTTTATGGTTGTGGATATCAAAATTCAACATTGTTCTTCCTCGCTGTCTATCGTCCTCAGTATGTCGTTCTCGTCCAAAAGCTCTCTCGGTTCTCGTTCTTCAGCTGCGCGCATACGGCTTTTGCGTGATTCAAACTGTCGCAAAGGCCAAAAACGGTCGGCCCGCTGCCGCTCATAAGAACGCCGGTTGGCTTGCATGCATTTTGTATTCTGTTCTTTGTATACACAACAATAGGATACCGCTTAAGTGTGAAATATTCAAGCACATTGATCATATTTTTTCGGACGGCGTCCAAATCTTTTGTTTCTAATCCGCGGATCATTTCGGCCGTATCCGGACGCTCCGGGATCTCCACGGTATCGATGCCCCGATAGACTTCTGCCGTCGATACGCTGATCGGCGGTTTGGACAGGACCAGATGGCTCTGCAGCCCCTTCAGCGGCTTCAGTTCCGTGCCTCGTCCCGTGGCCAGCGCACAGTGGCACGCCAGAGGATCGCCTGCGAACGCTTCCTTCAGCACCCGGTTCTCCGCGGCCTGTCCCATGACACAGAACGGCACGTCCGATCCGAGCTGTGCGCCTATTTTGCAAAGACTCGCGATATCGAGCCCCAGTCCCCATAACTGGTTCAGCGCGTGCAGGATCGCGGCGCCGTTTCCACTGCCACCGGCCAGTCCCGCCGCCACCGGGATTCGTTTCTTGATGTGGATGATCAGCTGTCCGGACCGCTCTGCGCCATACGCTTCCTTCATCAAAAGCGCCGCTTTATATGCCAGATTCCGCTCGTCCACCGGAAGGTAATGCCGGTTCGTGGTCAGGGAAATCGAAAAGCCGCCATCTGCGGCGCCACGCGCCGGCATCTCAGAACTTTGCGCCGGCATCTCAGAACTTTGCGCCGGCTTCCAGGTGACGCTGATGTCGTCGCACAGCAGGATCTGCTGCATGACCATTTCCACCTCGTGGAACCCGCCTTCCAGAACGCCTTTTACATCCAGGCACAGATTGATTTTCGCATAGGATCTCAGTTCGATTCTCTCCATGGTTCGTCTCCTTCGGAAAAAAACAGGCAAGCGGAAACCCGCTCACCTGTCATTCATCCGTTATTTTTTCTTGCCTTTTTTGTTTTTGCCCTTGGCATTCTTTTTCTTTCCGGACTGGTTCTTTGGATTGGTCGTTCCCTTGGAGGTTTTGGCCTTGCTCTCGTTCGGCTGTTCGACCTTCTTGCCCTTATCCGTTACGACGGTAACCTTGTAGGTGCTTCCGGCTGCGGAGATCGGTCTCGGTCCGGCAACTCTCTTGTTGTGTTCTCTCCGAATCTTTTCGATGATCTCGGCTTCGATGGCGGCTTCCGCTTCGCGCTGTCTCGCTTCGGCTTCGGCCTTCTTGTTCTTTTTCTTGTTTTCCTTGGCGACGATCTCTTCCACGGACTTGCCGGTCTTCTTCGCCTGCTTATATGGATTGACCGCTTCGGTCTTCTTCTTTTCTTCCTTTTCCTTCTCCTGCGCCTTCTTCGTGCTCCGTACGGTGAAGAATACCATACCACCCATCATCAGGACCATCAGGAGCATGTAGATCATCGTGGACCGCTGCTGGTTCAGCGTCGTCAGCGAGATCGTCCGCTGCTGTCCCAGGATCGATCCGTCAACCGCCGGAAAGTCTCTGGCGATAGTCAGCGTATAGGTCTGGTCACCCTTGATCTGATGATCCCGGTCCGCTGAAACGACATCCGCGGCGACCATCAGCAGGCCTTCTTCGTCATCGCTGTAGTACACCTGGATCGGAATCTTTACGCCATCGGCGCTCTTGAGAGCGAACTTCGCGGCGTTCGCCTTCTTGGCTTCCTTCGTTTCCGGCTTGACTGCCTTATTGAAGTAGATCTTCACACTGAAGTTGTCGACCGCAACGCCCTCGGTCCCGTTTTCCGGCGAGGTCTGCGTGATCTCCAGGTCGGTCTTTACTTCCGCGGCTTTATCATTGTCCGCCGCAAAGCAGGCCGGCATGCACATCGCTGCTGCAATCAATATCATGCACACCAGTGCACTTATTCTTTTCATTCCTGTTCTTCCTCCGACTTCGTTTTGTTGCTTCGCAGTTTTCTGAAAAACGTCTTCATGAGTTCGGCGCATTCCTCTCCCATGAGACCAGTCTCTATCTCTACGAAATGGTTGAGCCTTTCATCCTGCGGGATGTTGAACACCGATCCACAGGCGCCGGCCTTGGGGTCCATCGTTCCGATCACGAGTTTCTCGATCCTGGACCAGACGATCGCCCCGGCGCACATGCTGCACGGTTCTGTCGTGACGTACATGCTGCAGCCGGTCAGTCTCCATCCCCCGAGCCTTTGCGCGGCCTGGCGGATGGCGAGCATCTCCGCGTGGGCGGTAGGATCCTTCATGCTCTCGGTCAGGTTGTGGCCTCTGGCAATGATCTCGCCGTCCCGGACGATCACCGCGCCGACGGGGATCTCCCCCATCGCGGCGGCTATTTCCGCTTCTTTCAAAGCTTCCACCATATATTTTTTCATACGCTTAACAATGTTACCACATTTTAGAGCGGCTAGCAAGATTTGAAATATTCTTCTTTGAGCATCGAATAGCAGCGGACTTCCCGGATCCTTCCGTCGTACATCCGGTACGCGCGGCGCAATGTTCCTTCGTACTTGAACCCGCTCTTTTCGATGACGCGCTGGCTCCTGAGATTCGTTTCGCTGGTGCGGATCATGAGCACCTGCAGCTTCAGCGTCTCAAAGGCGTACTGGATGAGCCGGGCCACCGCCTCGGTCATGTAGCCTTTGCCCCAGCAGTCTTTGGCGAGGGAATAGCCCATCTCGCGGCTGGAGACGCCCGGCCGGTATTTGTCCGGTTCGAACCCGATGCTGCCGACGACTTTGCCGCTCTCCTTCTCCACGATCGCCCAGGTCTCGTTCACCCGGAACAGGGTGTCAATGATCATGCGGGATTCCCCCACGTTCGCGTGGGGTTTCCAGCCCGCGTTCGGCCCGACGTCCGGATCCTTCGCATACTCATAGAGCTGCGCCGCATCCCGCCGTTCCCACATTCTCAATATTAATCGGTCTGTTTCCAGTGTCGGTACTTTGACTTTTTTCATATTCCGCTACTCTGTCGTGCTGAGGATCTCCTTGTTCTTTTCGACCTGGCTGACTTTCATCCGTTCGACATCCTCCGGGTCCACTTCTTCGTTGAGGGCGAGGATGTTCGGTCCCAGATAGACGGTCTTCAGGACCTCGCCGTCCAGCGAGATCTTGCTGAACTCGGTGAAGTTCTGTCCTTTGATATAGTACTTGTCGCCGATCTGTACGACCTCGTCGATCTTGATTTCCTTGACGCCCATCTGCATGTCACTCGGCTCGTACGGATTGATCCCGCCGTAGATATACTCCTTGCCGTACAGCATGTCATAGGCGAGGGCTTCCAGGTTGTCCTTGTAGTGCTTGTCCTTCCGGTGGTTCTGATGATACTTCGTCAGCATGCCTGCGCTGATCCCGAGCCGCTTCAGGACTTCCGGCCCGATCTCATAGGTGGACGTATCTCTATCCTGTTTCGCCAGGCCGAAGTTGCTCCAGACGATGTACTGCGTCTTGTACAAATCTCCGGTCTTCAGCTGTTCTTCGGTCATATCTAGCGCCGGCAGGTGGTCGCCGTACATGACGAGGATCACGTCTTCTTTATAGTCTTCCAGCGCGTCGGTCAGGTCTTTGACGAAGATGTCCATCTCGTAGACCTGGTTGGCGTAGTATTCGTAAGCCCAGCGCGTTTCTTCATCCGGCGCCTCGGTCACGGTGATCTCCGGGTCCATGATCATCTGCTCCGTCGGATATTTGCCGTGGCCCTGGACAGATATCGTATAGATGTAGTCCGGACCCTTGCTACTCTTGAGCGCGTCGAAAATGCATTCCGTCAGCAGCGAGTCTTTCGCCCAGTTCTTCGGCGTCTTCATGACGTTGTTCATGTATTCGAGACAGGTGAACGTATCGAAGCCCAGATTCCGGAAGACTTTGTTCCGGTTGTAGAAGGCGCCCCTGTGGTTGTGGATCGCGTGGGCCGTATAGTCCAACTGCTTCAGATCGTATGCCATGCTCTCGCAGGTCTTCTCGGTCAAGACGCTCTTATGCGGGTATTCGCCCGGCCCGAAGAATTTTGCACTGATCCCGGTCATGGCCTCGAATTCGACGTTCGCCGTGCCGGCACCGACCGCCGGTACCGTGATGTATCCGGAGGAGTATTCCTTCATCAGTTTCCGGTAATTCGGCATCGGATCCTTCGAGTACTTGACGTCCTTTACGATCTTCGGATCCACGAAGGATTCCATCTGCAGGAAGATGATGTTCGGCTTGAAATCCACATCCGTGTCGTCGTCTTTGCCCGGCGTGTAGGTTCCGTCCTTGCCCAGTTCGCCCTTGTCGAAGAGGCCGGTGATCATCTCTTCGGAGTAGCCCCGCGGCTTGTCGATCCCCGTCTTCAGCCAGGTGATCAGGAAGGAGTACGGCACGCCGTTGTCGCGGTAGGCGTAGGCCAGGTTTCCGAAGAACGTGTCCAGTACGCCGATGCGCATTCCGCCGGTGATCGAGCCGATGGTCACGAGGACGATCAGCACGAAGGTCACGATGGTCTTCCGGTAATCCACCTTTTCCCCGGTCGGCTTCATCTTCCGGTACAGGAAAATGATGAGCAGGACCAGCGCCGCGATGCCCGCGCATAGGATGATCAGTGTCTTCGTGGAAAAATAGTTCGTCAGAATGGACATGCCCTCGCTCAGGTTGCTCAGATCCTTTACGTTGAACGGGGTCATGCGGTTGGACAGGATCACGCCGTTGGTGATGCCCAGCGCCAGCCAGAGAAGCGACAGCATGAGCGCTACGAACATCCTTCTCCGGAAGAACAGCGCCACGGACAGTACCATGAAGATCAGCATCGTATTGCAGAAGAAGACCAGCGGGTGCTGTACCATAAAGCCGGCGCTAAGGATCAGCGAATGCCGCCCCAGCGTCTCAATGATCAGGTTCAGAACGATCGAACCTATGAATATGATCAGAATATCTTTCCAGTTTTTCATTCTGTCGTCTCCTGCCGGACCGTCCGCTCCGCTACTGCATTGGCAATGGCCGCGAATTCATCGATGCCTAGCGTTTCCGCCCTTCTCGACGCATCGATACCGGCTTCTCCCAGTATGTCTTTTATTTCTTTCCGCCCGATTCCGCAGACGCCGTCCAGGGAATTGAGCAGGGTTTTCCTGCGTTTTCCGAAACCGGCTTTGATGCACGCGAAAAACACCTTTTCGCTGGCCAGTTCGACCGGTTTCTCTTCTCGTATCTCAAAATGGAGCACCGCAGAGTCCACCTTCGGCTGCGGCACGAACACCTCTTTCGGCACTGTGGTCACCTGTCGGATCTCGCAGTAATACTGCGCGGCGACCGAAATCGCTCCGTAGGTCTTGCTTCCTGGCCCCGCCTTGATCCGGTCCGCGACTTCCTTCTGCATCATCACCGTCAGGCTGCCCGCCTTGACGCCGTTTTCCAGGATCTGCATGATGATCGGCGTCGTGATGTAGTACGGCAGATTCCCGATGATCCGGACCGCTCCTGCAAAATTCCCGGCCTCGCGCTGCGATCGGATGATCCCGTTCAGGTCCGTCTTCAGCACATCCGCGTGGATGACTTCGATGTTCTCGTAGCCGCACAGCGTTTCGCCCAGGATCGGGATCAGCTTGCTGTCGATCTCGATGGCGACGACTTTCGCGGCTTTCTCCGCCGCTGCCGCGGTCAGAACGCCGATGCCCGGCCCGATCTCGATGACCAGATCCCCGCTTCCGATGCCGGCGCCTTCGATGATCTTATCGATGATGTTCCGGTCCGTTATGAAGTTTTGCCCGAGACTCTTGGACAGCTGAAAATCATATCTCTGCCGGATGTCCCGGATCGTTACCGGTGAATAAAGCTCCATCTATCTGTTCTCTCGTTATCCCAAATTTATTCAGTCTTGCCAGGAACGTCTTGCTGTTGGCGCAGCCGATGCCCAGCGCTTTGCCGAGCTGCTGCCGACGCCGGGCGGCGCCGCCTGTTCCGGTGAGCCCCCAAACCTGCATGTCCCGCATCGTGAAAGTTTCCCTGCCTGCGGCGTTCGTGCAGTGCGCCTTGGCCAGCGCTTCTCCGATGCTTTCCGGCGAGGCGTTCTCCACGCCGATGTCCCCGCCCTTCTCGGCGCTTTGCACGTCGAGGAACGCTTCTTTGGCGTCGGGGAACCGCGCGAGGATCCTGCGACGGATCTGCTCGCCGGCGTGGTCGGGGTCGGTAAAGACGATGATGCCCGTCCGCGCGTGCGCTTCCGAGATCAGGTCCCAGGTTTCCGGGCGGATCCCGTAGCCGTGGGTCTCGATGGTGAGCGCGTCCACGCTCCGCCGGATCGCCGCGGTGTCGTCACGGCCTTCGACGACGATCGTTTCCCGGATCTTATTCTTCTCCATCTTCTTCACTGCCCGTTTCGTCTTCGAAGGTCTCGTCCTCCGGAATGTAGATCGTCTCTCCAGGTTTGATCAGCTTCAGCCGGCTTCTCGCCTCTTCTTCGACACGCTCCTCATCGTTCTGGTTTTCGATCTCATCTTCCAGCTCTTCTTTTTCCTGCTGGAGCTGTGCTTGCTGCTGCTGCATTTCGTGTTCTTTGACCTGCAGCTTGATGATGCCGGCCAGACTGAAGAACATCACCACGATGAGCGCCATAACGACGCCGGCGGTGATCATGCGCCTCCGGCTCTGCTTTTTCTTCAGATTGCGAAGCCGTTTGTTCTTACGCTCCATGGATTGGGTTTGCTTCTGTTCTTCTTCTTCCCGCTGTTCGCGCCGCTTTTCCTGGCGCTCCTGGCGGGCCTGTTCCATGTCGATGACTTTGCTGTTGTTTTTGAATTCTCTGCTTCGACGTTTCTTCTTCATCCCCTATTCCCCTTTTGTTATGGCAGATAACTCAACGGATCCACAAAGGCACCGTTCACCTTGATGCCGAAGTGGATGTGCGGACCAGTACTGTTGCCGGTATTCCCGGAGTACGCGATCTGCTGCCCCTGATAGACCTTGCTGCCGACGCCCACCGTCAGGCTGCTATTATGCGCGTAGTAAGACTCCATGCCGTTCTGGTGGTCGATGATGACCAAAAGGCCATACCCGCCCATGTATCCGGCATAGGTGACCGTTCCGCCGTCCGCCGCCATGACGATGTTGCCCTGGTGGCAGCCCAGATCGATGCCGTCATGATGCCGCCCCCAACGCCACTTGAAGGTCGATGTGAGCGTGTACGTACCCGACTGCGCCGGCCATATGAATTTGCCGGAGCCAACCGTCGGCGGCCGCTCCTTCGTACCGACGCGAATGATCTTAGGAACTGCTTTCTTGGTGACTTCCGTCTTCAGGTTTTCGGTCTCGACGACCTCTCCATTGATGGAGATGGTCCTGTCGGTCAATGTCATCCGGCCGTTCTTACCTTCCTGTTCGAGCTCCGAATAGCCTTCGTACATTTCCTTGTCTTTTTTCTTTTCTGTCTTGTATTTTATGGTCTTATCGTAGGTCCGGACTTCCGTCATACGAACCGTCATGATTGGTCCGCTGGTCCTTATGATCAGCGAACTGCCGACCTCCAGTTTCTTCGGATCGACGCCCGGGTTGTCTTCCAGCAGCTGTTTCTCGTTCGTCCCGTAGTTCAGCGCGATGTCCGCCAGCGTTTCGCCGACCACGACCTTGTGGACGGTCTCCTTCTGGCCGCTGGTGCAAAGCGTCTCGACCATCTGCTCTTCCGTGCTCAGGTCCTCCAGATCCGAGTTGATCCTCCGGACCTGGATATCCTCTACGATGACCGCTTCTTCCAGCTCCGTCCCGGACTTGTTGCTCTGGTACCGGTCCTTGATGTCCTGCAGAACGTCGGCCGCGGTCTGTTTATCCTTCACCGTTCCGACCTTCTGCCCGTCGATGTAGATGCCGTAGGCCTTGACGTTCAGGTTGCCCATGTACGTCAGCCGCTTCAGCACATCATCCGAGGAATCGACGGTCAGGTTCCGGCCGAAATCCGCCACGCGCCGGAAACTGATATCGTCCCTGGCGTCGATGACGACCCGTATATTCTTATCCTCGGTCAGCGCCTCCGATACGAGATTCGTGATCTGGAGGACGTTGTCCCGGTTATTGACATATCCCAGTGCTTTCCCGTTATAGGAATATTCCAGCACCGTGTAGAAGTTGATGACTCCGGCGATTCCCACCAGCACCATCAGCAGGCATGCAAAACCCACCAGCAGCGGTTTTTTCTTCGCATCGCAAAAATCCCGGAATGCCAGATAACGTCTTCCCCACGTACTGTTCTGCCGGCGGATCCTTCTCAGCTCGGCAAGACGGGACGCGACCTGTCTCGCCTCGTCCTTAGTGCGTTCGCGCTCTTCCAGAAGTTCTCTGAGCTCTTCTTCCGATTCAACGGCCCGCTTTTCCTTCTTGCTGACAAAGCCAAGGATGTCCTTCAGGGAATATGCCGCGACCGGCTCGATCTCCGTCTTGACCTTCACGCCGTGCACGTTGACGATACCGCCGCCCAGTTCCGCGGAGTGCTTCGCCAGTTTATTCTGCTTGCGGATCTCCGATTTACGCGCCCGTTCCGCTTTGATCTGCTTGGCGCGTTCGTGCCGCTGCTCTCTCCGCTGGGCTTCCTGTTCCGCCTTGATCTGCCGGATCTCAGCATCCGCTTTCTCGCGCCGCTCCCGCTGGAGCCGCCGTTCCTCTTCGATGAGCCGCTGGCGATCCCGCTTTCGCTGCTGCTCGGCGGCCTTTCGCTGCTGCTCCCGGATCTTTCTCTGCTCTTCCTGTAAAAGCTTTTGCTGCTGCGCCAGCAGTTTCCGCTGCTGCGCCACGAGCTTCTCATGCTCTTCCTGGCGTTTCTTCTCCAGTTCGAGCTTGCGCTTCTGCATGATCTCCGCTTCGCGCTGGGCCTGGATCTGGGCCGGCAGCTCGACTTTGTCATCCGCCTTTTTCTTCGCTTCGATATCCGCCAGGCGCTGCTTTCTCCTGACCGCCGCGGCTTTCCGTTCCGCTTCGATCTGCACTTGCCGGAGCCGCTGCGATTCCCGCTTCTTTTCGGCCAGCCGCTTCTGCGCTTCTTCGATCTCTTTCTGGTCCATGAGCTTCTGCTGTTCCCGCTGCAGGCGCTTCTCGAGTTCCTGCATCTGTTCCCGCGCGTCCTTGCGGAGCTGCTCCTCGATGGCCTGCTGCGCCGCTTCCAGTTCTTCCTGGCCGGCCCAGGCCTTCGGTTCTGCCGTCACTGTTTTCTCCGGTAGCTTCGTCTCGGTCAGGTCTGTTGAGATCTGACTGAGGTCGTCCCGTTTTTCCCGGAGCTGGTTCACCGTTTCCCGGAGAGTCTTGACGTCGTCGTAAGCTTTTTGGACCGTATCGGATCGATCTTGCTTCAGGCTATTCAGTTGTTCGTTCTCTCCATTAGAAGCTGGATCTTTTCCTTCGTTACTTCTCCAAAGCATCGACACCGTTCTCCCGTTTCCAGTACGCCGGTATCCCTGCAGTCAGGGCAGGTGTACTGAACGTCCATGTAGTCCAGTTCAAATCCGTTGTCCGTCAGCAGGAACGCCTGCTCGGTATTCAACGAATCCAGTTGTTTTTTGATTTTATCTGTGGCGGCTTTCTTGTCGATCACATCCGAAATGATGATTCTCGAGATCTCCGAATTCAAACCGTTCCGTTCTTCCTCGATCTCGCGGATCCTAGGAATTTTGCGGAACACTTCGTTTCGGCGGACTTCCGCCGCGGCGCGCTCGGTCTCTCGCAGCCGCTCATAGTAATTCATGATGTCGCTGGTCGTGAGCTCCTTGCCGGTTCCGTCCCCGCCGCCTTCGTTGTACCAGTTCTCCAGAACTTTGTTCACGTAATTGATGTTCGGGCTGGAAATGCCGGACGTCTTGCCGCAAGCTTCAAGCACTTTGTCCATGCCGAAACCCATCTCTTCGAACCAGCGGTTCATGAGGCGTTTCTCTTCCTCGGTGGCGTTCCGGTTGAAGCCCAGCGCCTGGAAGATCCGGCGGTACAGGAACTGCTTCTTGTCGGACTCGCTCAGGTACTTCTCCGCATCGACGGCGGTCCGCAGGCCCTCTTCCGTCCAACCCTTGATGACGGCCTCCACGTATTTGAGGCCGGTCTTTTTCTTGCCGGCGCAGTATTCGAAACAATAGGCGATGATCTCCGGCGTGGCGTGGTAGTCCGTGATCCAGGAATTGATCTGCCGCACTTCCGTGCTGCTGAGGATCCGGCCAACGGTCTTCTCGATGTCCGAGAACATCGACTTGACGTCTTCGTCCGCCATCATCGCGCTGATACCCTTGTCCAGCACCGCCGCCGGCTTGTTCTGCGTGCCGTACAGCTGCTCTTTGAGCATGACAAATTCAACGCCGTAATCGAACTTGCTGTCGGAGCCTTCGAACTTCTTGCGGATGACCCCCATGTTCTCCCAGTAGGTCCACGCTTTCAGTACATCTTCGTGGTCCATGCCGAGGTGCTTGGCAATCATCTCGTTGGTGACCGGCTCGCCCAGATCCGCGTACATGAGCGCGAAAAGGTAGACCTTGACGTACTCGCCCGGCGCTGAAATCATATATTCATTGATGAACATATTTTCCACGTTCGTATCCAGCAGAAAATAGTCCTTTACTTTCTCTCTCTTAAAACTCATGGTTCTCCAAATTAAAATGTTGGTGGATTCACCGAACCTGCGCTGTCAACGAATCGGGTGATCTTGTTGATCCACGCAACTTTGATATTTCCGATCGGGCCGCTCCTCTGCTTGGCGAGGATAACGTCGCACTCGCCCGGAATGGCCGTGTCCTCATTGTAGATCTCGTCCCTGTACAGGAAGATGACCACGTCGGCGTCCTGCTCGATGGATCCGGATTCACGCAGGTCCGAAAGCATCGGCCTGTGATCGTTTCTCTGTTCCGGGCCACGGGACAGTTGTGAGAGCACCAGAACCGGACAGTTCAGTTCCCTCGCCAACAGCTTCAGGTTTCTCGAAAGAACGGATACTTCCTGTACTCTCGATTCCGACCGTCCTTCCGGGTTCATCAGCTGCAGGTAGTCGATGATGACCAGATCAAGGCCCTTTTCGGACATCAGCCTGCGGCACTTGCTCTTCATTTCCATGATATTGATGCCCGGCGTGTCGTCGATGTTGATGTTCGTCTCCGACAGGATCTCCAGAGCGTTGTTCACATCGTCCCAATCCGTTCTGTCCAGCCTTCCGGTCTTGAGCTTTTGCATGTCGACCTTGGATTCCATGGACAGGAGTCTCTGCCCGATTTCTTCTTTGGCCATTTCCATGCTGAAGAACATGACCGACGCCTTGCCCTTGATGGCTGCGTTGAGCGCCAGTGAAAGAGCGAAGGAGGTCTTGCCCATGGCCGGTCTTGCACCCAGAATGATGAGGTTCGATTTCTGGAGCCCGGCCGTCAGGTTGTCCAGTTCGCGGAATCCGGTAGTGACTCCGGTCAGGCCGCCTTCCAGTTTCGACGCCTCATCGATTCTCTCTATATTGCTGAGAAGTATGTCCTTGATATGGGCATACTTGCCTTTATGTCTTTGCTGTGAGACCTCGAAGATACCGCTCTCTGCGTAATCAAGCATCTGGTTGGCGTCGATGTTGTCGTCATACCCTTTGGTCATAATGTCGTCCGCCACCTCGATCAGCCGTCTCATAGAAGATTTCTCGGCGACGATTTTCGCGTATTCGCCCGCGTTGGACACAGTCGGGATCCCGGTGGACAGAGACGCGACGTATCCGCGCCCGCCGACCATTTCCAGACTGTTCTTCTTTTTCAGTTCTTCGGAGACGGTCAGCGCGTCCACAGGAGCGTTCTTCCTGCTCAGCTCGTAGATGGCCTTAAAGATCTCCTTGTTGTTGGCATCATAAAAATCATCAGCCACGACGGTTTCGAGAATCTCGTACAGGGCTTCTTTCGAGAGCATCGCAGCTCCCAAAACAGATTTTTCCGCTTCTAAACTATGCGGAGGTGTTCTTCCTTCCATGGTTTTCTCCTGCGCGTTAAACCGTAACGTTCACTTTCATCTTGGCGGATACTTCCGGGAACAGTTTGACCGTCACCTCGGATTTGCCCGCCTGCTTGATCGGTCCCGGCATGTCGATCTTCTTCCTGTCGACCTTGATGCCTTCCTGCTGTTCCAGCGCTTCCGCGATATCCTTGGACGTGATGGATCCAAAGAGCTTGCCGCTCTCGCCGCCCTTGGACTGGATCTCGAGCGTGACCTTCTCCAGCCTTGCCGCCTGTTCCTCGGCCGCGGCCTTCTGCTCGGCGCGCTTCTCCGCCGCGAGAGCCTTTTGCTTCTCGAGGTTGCGCACGTTGCCCTGGGTCGCTTCTTTCGCAAAACCCTTCGGAATCAGCTGGTTCCTGGCGTAACCGTCGCTCACTTTGACGACGTCGCCCGCTTTCCCGGTACCTTTCACGTCTTTTGTCAGTATTACTATCATGATTGTAACCCCCTAATGTGAAGTTTTTAAGAAGTCTTCGATATCCATCAGAATTTGTTCCGGCGGAACATCGACTTTCGTGCCCGCCGTATTCAGGTGGCCGCCGCCTCCAAAGGCTTCCATTACATATTGAACATTGATGTTTCCCAGTGATCTGGCGCTGACAACGGTCTTGCCGTACTCATCCCGTCCGGCGACGAAGCTGGCTTCGATGCCTTTGATGGTCAGGAGTTCGTCCGCGACCTGGGAGTTGATGATCTGTGAATTAATGTTTTGGCCTTCACAGACGGACATCGCGATCCCGCCGTCCAGGATCCTGGCGTTCGCGACGCCGGCCGCCCGCGCCCGGAATGTATCGGAATTGGCCTGGAAGTAACGGCGGACATTCTGCGGATCCGCACCGGCTCGCCGGAGCCAGGAGGCCGCTTCAAAGGTCCGGACGCCCGCCTTGACCGCGAATCGGTTGGTATCCAGCATGATGCCGGCCAGCAGTCCGTCCGCTTCGATTTTTTTCATTTCTCTCTTCTCAACAACGTACTGCAGCATTTCCGTTACGAGTTCCGCTGCTGAGGAAGCATAGGATTCCATGTAGGAGATCGTCTGGTTCGGCAGCACGTCTTCCGCTTTCCGGTGGTGGTCGATCACAGCCAGACGCTCGACCTTGTTGATCAGATCGATGGACTCGACGATGCTCGGACGATGCGCGTCCAGCACGATGACCAGTGATTTGTCATCCGCCATCGCCAACGCCCGTTCGCCGGAAATGAACTGGTACGTTCCGGCCTCTTTCGCGTCCTTCACGATCTCGTTCATGGTCTCGTTGTATTCACCGAGAATGATGTACGGTTCTTTACCCGCCGACATGGCGATCCGGTACACGCCCAACGAAGCGCCGAAGCAGTCCATATCCGGGTTCTTGTGTCCCATGATAAAGATCTTCGTGGATTGTTTCATCAGTGTCTTCAGCGCGTGCGCGATGATCCTCGACTTGCCCTTGTTGCTCTTCTCGTAGCTCTGGGTTTTGCCGCCGAAATATTCGAAACTCCGGACGTTCTTGATGACTACCTGGTCGCCGCCCCGGCCTCTCGCCATGTCCAGGGCGTCCTGTGCGTAGTCGTCCATTTCTGCGAGGGTTTTGCCGCCGACACCGATTCCGATGCTCAAGGTGACCGGAAAGTCGGTTTGCGTCTCGATCTTGCGCGCCGTGTCAAGAACCGGGAATTTTGTTTCAATCAATTTCTCCAGGTTTTTATGTGTCAGCACGACTTCGTACAGCGGGTCCCGGAAGCGGACGATGGCGGCGTTCATGTCAGCCACCCAGCTGCGGATCAGCCGGTCGACCTTGTTGGAGATCGCGATTTCCCGCTCGCTTTCACTGGCGGTCAGTTCGTCGTAATTGTCGACGCTGACCAGTGCCAGGCAGACCTTGTCGTCGTTGTACATTTCTTTTAGCCTCTGATAGGCTGAGATATCCACGAAGTACATCATGATCGATGCTTCTTCGGTCTCGCCAAGGAACGCACAGAATATCTTAAAATACTTCTCGTTTCGCTCGATATACAGCGACTTTCCTGCTCTCGCGGCTTCTTCGATTTCCTGGAGCTTGATCCCTGTCAGCGCGAAGATATCGTAATCCACGATACCGTCGTATTTGAAGACATCTGCGATCCGCTGGCTGGCACGCGTCACCTTGCCCTGCTTGTTCACGATACACATCGGCAGCGGTGTATAATATGCCAACAGCCGTTCGATTCTTCCTACGTACATATTCTTCTCCTGAAAGATTCTATGTTTTGGCAATATTTTCGTAACGTATATTATACCACAAAGCCCCACTGTTGCAAAATGAAAAGGGAGCCATCCGAATGCATCATGCCGATCGGATCACTCCCCGTGTTTCATCAATTCTTCTGTCTGTCTGATTAGTCAGCAGTGTATGGCAGCAGAGCTACGATTCTCGCTCTCTTGATTGCCTTGGTGACTTCTCTCTGGTGAATAGCACAAGTGCCTGTGATTCTCTTCGGAAGAATCTTACCTCTCTCGGTAACGTACTTCTTCAGCGTCTCAACGTCCTTGTAATCTATTTCCTTGGATTTGTCAGCGCAGAACTGGCAAACCTTTTTTCTTCTCATGCCACCACCGCGTCTTCTGTTATCATATGCCATGGCTTTTTCTCCTTCCTAACTTTAGAATGGGATGTCGTCATCCTGCAGCGAAGCGAATCCATCCGGGAGGCCCGCGTCGGAACCGGCATTCCCCTGATTGCCGCCGGTGTTCGCGCTTGGCTGGCTGTCAAAACTGCTCTGGCCGCCGCCGAAGCCGCCCTGTCCGCTGCCGGACGGTCCGCCTCCACCTAAGAACTCTACTCTGTTCGCAACTACTTCTGTGGTATAGACTTTCTGGCCGTCTTTCTCGTAGCTGCCTGTCTGGATCCTGCCGCTGATCGCGACCTTGCGGCCCTTTGCGAGATACCGGTCACAATTCTCGGCCTGCTTGCCGAAAACAACGATGCTGATAAAGCTCGTTCTCTCGTTGTCACCGTATCCGTCGTTGACTGCGACGGTGAATCTGCAGATCGCCGTCTGGTTCGCGCCGGTAGAATACCTTAATTCAGGATCTCTTGTCAGATTCCCGACTAAAACAACACTATTCATTCTGCACCTCCTTATTTCTCGTCTTTGTTGACGATCAGGTGTCTCATAACGTTGTCCGAGATCTTGAGTCTTCTGTCGAGTTCCTTCGGTAAAGTCGGCTGTGCCTTGAACTCGATAACAACGTAATATCCTTCCGTCTTCTTCTGGATCGGATATGCGAGTTTTCTCATGCCCCATACGTCTACATTTCCGACTTCGCCTTCTGCGGCGATGATGTCCTTAACAGCTTCCACTGTGGCATCCTTTTTCTCGTCTTCTAATGTAGGATCGATGATGAACATTACTTCGTAATTCGTCATTCTTTTCACCTCCCTGTGGACTAAATGGCGATGGCCCACGCCATCGCAAGGAGCTTATGACCCTGTGTCGATAAGCCGCGCACAAAAATTGCGCGCTCATACATTATACATCATGAGCGCGCAATTGCAAGCGGAAATTCAACTGTAAGGTGGAAAACCAATTACGCCTGGTGCGTGATGTTTCCGTCCATGATCGTCAGAAGTACCTTGGTGTCATTGATGTCGTCGACCGGCACCGCGAACAGGTTCCTGTCGATGACGATGACGTCAGCCAGCTTGCCTGCTTCCAGTGAACCCAGTTCGTCGTCCCTGCCGTATACATAAGCAGCGTTGATGGTGTTCGCCTTCAGGGCCTGCGGAAGGGTCAGTTTCTCGCCATTGTCCACGCCGGCGATGGAACCGTCGTAATTCTTTCTGGCGATGGATGCGTAGATGCCTGGGAACTGGTTGTAGTATACGACCGGGAAGTCTGTTCCAAAGGCAATCACTGCACCTGCGTCCGCCAGTGACTTGAACGGCCATTCGTACTTGCAACGTTCTTCGCCCAGACGGAAGACCTTCTCGTTGATTTCCAGCGGCAGGTGTTCGCCCTGCATGGATGCAACGACGCCGAGCTCCGCGAAACGAGGGATGTCATCCGGATGCATGGTTTCGATATGCTCAATGGTATTTACCAGACCATGCTGTCCGTTCGCTTTGAGGGATGCCTCGAAGGCATCAAGCGCCATCCGTACGGATCCTTCCGCGATGCAGTGGATCCGGACTGGCAGCCCTGCGGCATTCGCCGCGATGACGCTGGCGTTCAGCGACTCCTGGTTGTCAAGCGGCACGCCGATGCCGATCGTATCCGGCCGGTCAGTATACGGTTCGAGCAGCAACCCGGTATAGGTGGAAGTCACGCCATCCAGGAAGCCCTTGACACCGTGGACTTCGAAGTATGGTGAATGGAATTCCTTCGTCCAGGCGACAGCATCTGTGAAGTCCGTTCTGCGCATAAATTTGGTGAAGGCATGCACTCTTGTCGTGAACCGACCTTCGTCTGCCATCTTCTTGAAAACTTCATATCTGTGTTGGATGCTGTCCGTATAGTCGTCTGCGCTCATTTCGCTCATGGACGTGACGCCCATCTTCGCCAACCCTTTCATGAAGTCGTCCAGAATCTCCTCGATCTGATCATCCGGAAATTCATAGAATTTCGCCCATCCCTGTTCAAGGGCGTCCGGCTCGAAGATGAGACCGTTCATTTCCCCGTTTTCATCGACGCCAATGGATCCGGCCTCCAGAACCTGATCCGGTCTGTATCCGGCTTCTTCCAGCGCCAATGTATTCAGCCAGGCCGTATGCGCGTCCGCGCAGTTCATATAAGCTGGTCTGTCCGGAACTGCCTGGTCCAATGTGACCTTCGTCGGCAGCGGTGCGTCGTTCCAGTTGGCCGGGAACCATCCGAAACCTCTGACACGCGGTTCCTCCGGGTGCGCCTGAGCCCACTCACGGATCATCTCAACCGCCTCTTCTTCGGATGAAGATGTCGTCAGATTGACAACATGCGCGCTGTCCGCGACAGCGCCCCACCAGAAATGGTCGTGGGCATCCACCAGTCCCGGCATGATCATCTTGTTTTCGTATTCAAACACTTCCGTATCCGGAGAAATGTACTGATCGATTTCATCGCCTTTGCACACAGCTAGAATCCTGTTGCCTTTGATTGCAACGCCGCCTGCAAAAGGCTCGTCGCTGACAGCGTCGAAGATGACGTTGCTCTTCAGGACTTTATCTGCATATTCCATGTATTTCTCCTTTCCTTATATAATCCCCGGATCCGCGTCCGAAAGACGGTCATGGACCCGGGGATCTCTTCCTTTAACTCATTCAGCTTATTTGTCGACGCAGGCCTTAAGATTATTCATCTTTCGGAGCGTCTTCGTCCATGCTCTTCTTGAGCAGGTGTCTGCATGATGTGATTCCTATAGTGATCGCACCCAGAAAAGCGATCGAAAGAATGATTGTTGTACCCATAATTTCTCTCCTTTCCTGTTCTTTTAATGTAGTGGCGGCATTTCTTCACGCACTATCTGATCGTCTGGCAGTTTCATGTCTTCGAAGAGCTTGTCAACGCCTGGATCCGGCTTGAAGATGAGTCCGCAGATGATGTAAACGACCGCGGCGATACCAACGGCTAACAAGCCTCCCTGCATACCGTCAAGGAACGGTACGTAGTCAGGCTGCGTCCATGCGAAGTAGATGACCAGCCCGTATCCAACGATGATGCTCGCCCACGCGCCGATCTTGTTGCCCCGCTTCCAGAACAGTCCGAGGAAGACGGCCGGGAATACCTGAACGATTGCCTGATATACACGGGTCAGGATCTGAACGATGGTCGGCAGATCGGTCATCGCGATCAGAAGTCCGGAAACGCCGATGATAACGGCAATGACTCTGGCCATGGTTACCTGTGTCTTCGGGCTGATCTCCGGCTTGAATGGCGTTACGACGTCATTTGAGAAGACGATCGCCCAGGCGCTGATCATGGAGTCCATCATGGACAGCGCGCCAGCCAGAATGATACATGCGATGATGCCCATTGCGACCGGACCCATCGCACTGATCATCTCAACCAGAGCGTATGCGGTGTCATCCTGTCCAAATGCAGTCTGCGAAGAAGAACCGATCGCCACTGCGAAAACGAGAACGGTGAAGACCGGTGCCATGAACGGCGTGATCCTCAGGGATGCTTTCAGGTCCTTTGTGGAGCCGGCAGCAAAGATTCTGGAGAACAGGGACGGCCACATATATCCGCCCAGGATACCCATCATGATCAGGGATGTCCAGAACAGTCCGCCAGGAGCCTCGCCCCAGTAAGTGTCAGGACCAGGGATCGTCAGCAGTTCTTCGCCAAGGTTACGTACCTGCCCAAACATGTCTGCCGGGCTGTCCCAGAAGAAGAATATCGCAGTGACGAACAGGACGATGCCGCCGATCATGAACATCCAGCCCTGATAGAAGTCGGCGATGATAACCGCTCTTGTTCCGGCGAACATGATGTACAGCAGGAAGAAGAAGCAGATGAGCGCCATGCCGACGTTGAACGGCAGTCTGCCCTGCGTCATGACCTGCATCGCGTAGCCTGCCGCCAGCAGTTCCGTGATGACCCACGGGAACTCGATCAGCAGGACGGACGCTCCGCCGAACACACGCAGAGGTCTGCTCTTGTAACGAAGCTGGAAGAACTGGCCCATGGTCTTCAGGTCGTATTTTACGCCCAGCTTCCAGAGCCTTCCTGCCATCAGCAGAAATACGAACAGTCCGCCCAGTGTGTAGAAACCCAGATACATAACGGAGACACCCATGTCATGTCCCATCTGAGCCCAACCGATCAACAGAGAGCCCGGATACCAGGTTCCGATGATCGTCATGGTGATGAATGGCCAGCCGAAGGAACGGCCGCCTACAGCATACTCCTCAAAGTTGCTCTTCGGCATCGGGTTGCTGAAAATACAGAATGCCAGACCGCCAAAGTAAATAAGGAGCATGATCAATGTTACTGCTAAAGTCATTTACAGATCCCCCCTTATCCTTTGGATCTGATACAGAAGCACCAGACATATGGCCAGGACCAACATGAAAATAAAGCACATGAAAATCGAGAACGGAATGCCGCAGACCAGCGGATCGATCCGGTTCCATGTCGCGTAGAGCGGCGGTAACAGCACGAATGCGAAGATAACCGCCACAAAGATTCCGATGATCCAGTAAAGAATTTTACCTTTGTCCGACTTGATGAAGTCAATCATCCAAATCACCTCCAAACAATAGAAATTAAGCAATAGAAGGATAATACCTTGTTGCCCATTTTACAATGCAAGTTCTGTGCCAATTCTGAAAAGTCTGAAATTTCAACCATTTTGAGGATTTTGCATAAAAAAACGTAAGTCTGCACTTACGTTTTCTTTGACAGTTTTTCGCTTTATCGCTATAAAGAACCTGTACTATGTCTATATTTCAACGATTTTTTGAGGTGTAAGTGCACGCTAACAATAGATAGTCTGTACTTACACTCTCTCCCGGTTCTACCCTTCGATTCCCAGCCGCTTCATCTTCTGGTACAGCAAAGGCCTGGAAATTTTTAAAACTTCCGCTGCGCGGGTCTTATTGTTGCCGTTTCTGGCGAGAACTTCCCGAATCAGGTTCCGTTCCGCCATCTGTTTTGTCATCTCGATCGGATTGTCCATCTCTTCTAAGCGCTTTGCATCGTAGTGGATCGCTTCCTTGCGGACGTTGAAGTGTTCGACCCGGAGCGTATTGCCATCGGCGTAGTTCATGGCGCCCTCGACGCGGTTGTACAGCTCCCGGATGTTCCCCGGCCAAGAGTAGCTCATCAGCATGCCGAACACGCTTGGGTCCACACGCTCGACGCTTTTGCCCATTTCCTTGTTCAGCTCTTCCACGTGATGCCGCACCAGTTCCGGGATGTCTTCCATCCGTTCACGCAGCGGCGGGATCACGATTGGGAACACGTTCAGCCTGTAAAAAAGGTCCGCGCGGAATTCCCCGCGGCTGACCGCTTTCTCCAGATCCATGTTGGAGGACGCGATCACGCGAACGTTTACGCTCAGGTCTTCTTCGCTGCCGACCGGGGAGATCTCCCCTTCCTGCAAAGCCCTCAGGAGCTTGGCCTGTGTGGACATCGGCATCTGATGGATCTCATCGATGAACAGCGTACCCTGGTCGGCCAATTCGAATTTGCCCTTTTTGCCGCCTTTGCGCGCGCCGGTGAACGCGCCGTCCACATAACCGAATAGCTCCGATTCGATCAGGGTCTCGACCATGCCGGCTGCGTTCACCTTGATGAACTCGTTGAACGCGCGGGTGCTGAGGTTGTGGATGGAGTGGGCAACCAGTTCTTTGCCGGTTCCCGTCTCCCCAAGCACTAGCACGGTAGAGGTGGAATTGGCCGCGATTTCAATTTGCTGCCGCAGATCCTGCATGACCTGCGAAGAACCGATGATATTGTCGATTGAATACTTCGTCCCGCGGAAACTACGCACCTGCTCTCTGAAGTAGGACACCTCGTTGCGGAGCTCCTCCGTGTACATGTTGAGGAACTCGTCCAGTTCGTCCATTTCTTCGAAGAGGTCGTACTCCAGCACCCCGACGATTTTGCCGTTTTTCCGCAGCTGGATCTGGGAGCTGACACTCATACGCCCGTCGACGAAATAGAAGTTGCAATTGTACTGCTTGTTCCCTTTCAGCAAGTTCGTCATCGTTGACGGCGGGAACACGTCGTTGATGTATTTGCCGATCGATTTCTTCCGATCCGCCTTGATATAGTCCGCGCACCGCTCATTCATATATACGAGGTTGCCGTCGGTGTCGATCACCATCAGCCCTGCGATGTTTTCCAAAAGCAACCGGTAGTCTTTTTCGATACCCATGTTCAGCTCCTTCCACGGTTTGTGTTTCTTCTTCCGGCGTTAATCCGGCATGGCCAGCTTGCCCATGAGCGCTTTCATGATCTTGTTGTCGATGAGCAGCTTCCAGCCACCGTACCCGTCATCGATCATCGGGAAATAGAGGGTCTTCTTGAGAGACACCTCTTCCTCGGCATCCTTTTCGATCTGGTCGACGTAGATGTCCAGGCACTTCGCGTTCAGTTTCTTCTTATCTGTCACCTTATCTTCGTATAGATTGTCCATGACGTATTGATACGACGCCTCTTCGTATTTTTCAAGGACGTCGCGGAAGTCATTGGTTTTAACGCGCACTTTAACAACGGCAACCCCGCCCTTCTGTGCGCTCTTGTCGATTTCATACTCCAGATTCTTGAACAGAGCCTGGTTCATCCGTTTGACAGTTTTCTCTTTTCCTTCGACGTTCAACAAGAAGTTGACGTACTCATTATCCACGTAACGTTCCAGGACCTGCTCGTTTCCGCTGGTCAGAGCCGTCATGAATTCGGTCACAGCATCCTCCGGCGGCGACTCAACAACGCCGGACACGCCGCCCTGGATCATGACCGCCACGATAATGGATATGATCGCGCGAACGATTCCTATCATTCTGCAGCCTTTCTATAGTGGTTGTAATTTTTTGGCACTGTATTTATAATATATAGAAAACTCGCGCATTTTTCAAGGAAAGTATCGATTATGCAAAACGCTCCGAAAGGCATCTCATTAAAAGCTGGCTTGCTGATCCTGATCACGCTCGTCGTCTCGGCGGCGCTTTTTGCTGCGTGCATCGTTTTCGGCGCGGCGAAGATCCAGAGCCATTCCGTCTCTGCAAAAGCTCAGGCCACGAAAGATGTTGCCGAAGAAGCAAAGCCGGTCGATATCGCGAATGCCCTCCGCGAAAAGACGGTCACCGCCGTCTATGAGAAGGAGTCCATTCCGGCGTATTCCTACAGCCAGATCTGGAACATGGATGTCAGCCAGCCGAGCGGCGTCACCGTCGATGACTTGCGGCAGGTCTCCCGCGGCGCCTTTGTCGGCCTGGAGGAGGCTTTTGTAAAAGCGGAAAAAGACTATGGTGTGAACTGCCTGTTCGTGATGGGGATTGCATCCCTGGAGAGCGCCAACGGAACGATCTGCTTCAAGCCGAACAACATGTTCGGTTTCGGCAACAGGGGGTTTTCCTCAAAGGCGGAATGCATCGATGTCGTTTCTCGGGCGTTGGCGTACAACTACCTGACGCCGGGCGGCGGGCTCTACAGCGGGAAGCGCATCACCGACGTCAACCGGCGGTACGCGGCCAGTTCCACCTGGGACGAAAAGGTCTGCCGCAACATGGCGCGATACTATTCCGTGATCAGTCAATACCACAACAGCCAGCTGGAGAAGCTCAAATAACATGAATCTGAAGACCGTTTCCATCATCGTATCCGCGCTCGCTCTCTCCGTGATCCTGTTTTTCGCGGTGCTGGCTTTGGGTGCGTTCAAACTCAATGCCGCATCGGATTCGGCTGCGCAGCAGGATGCGATCGAGAGCGCCCGGCAGGCGGAACCCGTCGATCTAGGCAATGAACTCCGCGAGCTCACCGTGGAGAGCGTGCTGGAGAAAGAATCTATCCCGGCGTATTCCTACGCGGAAGTCTGCAGCATGGACATGAGCAAGCCGAGCGGCGTGACGGTCGAGGATCTGAAGCTGGTCACCCGGTACAACCTTGTCGGTCTGGAAGAAAAACTCTATCAGATGGAGCAGGACTACGATCTGAACTGCCTGTTCCTTCTCGGCATCGCTTCACACGAGAGCGCCTACGGCACGAGCCAGTTCCACCCGAACAACATCTGCGGCTACGGCTACAGCGGGTTCCCGTCGAAAGAGGCCTGCCTCGACCAGGTCGGACGCGTGCTGGCCAAGAACTACCTTAACCCATCCGGTCCTTACTACAAAGGAACCACCATCGATTCCGTCAATAAAACATATGCGGCCGACCCGGCTTGGGATAGCAAGGTCGCCCGCAAAGTTGCATACTTTTATGAAGTGATCAGCGCCCATCATAATGAGCAGCTGAACAAGTTGAAATAGCGCGCCCGACGCGCTTTTTTATTTCCAGAGTTTCTCCGGATATTCGCCTTTGTCTTTCTTGGCCTGCAGTTCGTCGTGGACGCTCTGCTTGTCTTCTTTATACGTCACGCCGCACCACTTATCGCTGCATTTCAGGACCTTGACGTTGGCTTTGCCGTCTTTGATCAGCTTGTCTACCGTCAGCGGCAGCAGGTATTCGCTCTTCAGCGGGTTCGCCGGAACATCGTTGCGGAAGAAATCTTCGATCCCTGCTTTGAGCTCATCGATCATGCTGGCGGTGAATCCCCAGAAGTTCATCGAGACCAGCGTGTCGTTCGGCAGCACGTTCCAGGTCGCGCCGTCGTCTTCCGTGAAGCAGATCCCTTCCGGCCTTTGCATGATTTTCTTCCGTTCTTTCACGCCCTGAAGGAATCCATTCTCGTCCATTTCGCAAACGCCCCGGGAAACGTGCCCGTTCTCGGTGATGGTGTTTTCCAGTTTGTAGCCGGCCATGCAGTATTCGTATTTCTCGCCGTCTTCGTGTTCGGTCAGGTATTCGTACACGCTGACGTATCCGCCCGGCCCGTAATAGTCATCCGCGTTGATGACTGCAAAAGGCCCGTCGACCAGATCCCGGCACGCCAGGATCGCGTGGGATGTTCCCCATGGCTTTTCCCTTCCCTCCGGAATCTCGACCCAGTCCGGGATGTCGGTCAGCGCCTGGTACGCGTATTCGATCTCCATGAATCGGCCGGCCCTCTCATCGACCAGTTCGCGGAAAATGTCCCGGTGCTCTTTGCGGATCACGAAGATCGCCCGGTCGAAGCCTGCCATCATCGCATCGTATAGTGAAAAATCGAGAATGATCTCGCCTGTATCCGTTACTGTATCTACCTGTTTCAATCCGCCGTACCGGGAACCCATACCTGCGGCCATGATGATCAGTGTTGGTTTTTTCGCCATGTCGTTCCTCCCTTGAAAAGTGAAGTTCCTTTTGTGTCATTATTCTATCACAAATGTACGATTCGAGAAAATACATTGTTCGGAGTGTGCTATAATATCAGAAACAGAACATAAAGGGGGAATCTGCTATGATTACAGTCCTGATCGTTATCGTCGCTGTCATCGTTATGGTCATCATCGGCTCCGCCATGATGCGCAAGGACAAAGGCAACGGCAAAGAGGACGATGATAAAATCGTTACGAGTCAATCATTGCATGAACAGGTCAATAGAGAACGCCAGCGAGAAGGCATGAATACCATCGAGGCGATCAACACCATCGGCGGGACCAGCACCAGCAACCTGGCGCGGAAAGACAAGTCCTGGAACAGTGTTCCGGATTTCTTCATCAAAATGACCAAGGGCGAAGACGGCAGACCGGAAGCAGAAGAATCTGCCGAGGCGCCAGCTGAAGCGGAGGTTGACGCTCCGGTCGAAGCTGAAGTTGAGGCGCCAAAGGAGACGCCAAATGAGTAAGCCGTTGATTCTCGTGACCGGCTATTTCGGCGCGCCTATCGAAGAGACCGCCCGCGGCATCGCGGAACGTGAGAATTTTGCATATCTGTCACTGGATGAAGAGGTCGTGCGGCGTGACGGCCGGTCGATCCACCGCCTCGTCATGATGAACGGGGAGCATGGCTACCGGAACACGGAGTACGAGATCCTGAACGAGATCAACGAGGATCCGGACCGGGACGCGCTGGTCATCTCATGCGGTGACGGGGTGCTTTATGACGACATGTCCCGGGAGATCGCGCAGGCGAACACCCTCGTGATCGCCGGGGAAGATCTGTCGACGGACGAATTGTGGGAGCGTGCAAGAACCATGGGCGGCACCTATCACGCGTTCATGTTCTTCGGTAGTGACGACGAAAAGCGGCAGGCGTTTGAACGATACCTTGAGCGGCAGCGCGTTCTTTTTGAGGGTGCGAAAGACCGCCCATAATATACATTTTGAGGAGGAACCTATGATTCAGAAACGAGAAGACGCAGCGAAGGAAGCTGCGATGAGAGTTGCACAGGCGATGGTCGCCGCGGCGGTGACCGCGCCAAAGGGCCACGGTTTTGATAAGATCTGCGCCGCCATCGTGGACGGTGAGGAAAAGGACCGGATGGCCGAACATATGCGCGACATTTATAAAGAGACCGGTGAGCCGTTCTATAACCGTGACGCCGGTTGCGTGGACGGGAGCCACTGCGTGGTGCTGCTGGCAGTCAAAGACGATCCGAATATGCAGGCCAATTGCGGTTACTGCGGATTGCCGGATTGCGCGGCCAACCGGGAGGTCGGCGCCAGCTGCGCGTTCAACATCACCGACCTGGGAATCGCCCTCGGTTCTGCCGTATCCATTGCGGCGGACAACCGCATCGATTCGCGCGTGTTCTTCTCCGCCGGCAAGGCGGCCCTGCGCATGGGCATTTTCGGCGAGGATGTCAAGGTCTGCTACGGCATTCCGCTCTCGACCTATGGAAAGAGCAATTTCTTCGACCGGGATCCGGGCGCGGTGCTGCTGTAATTTATTCTTTTATCAACAGGAGTTCATATGAAAATACTTCCAAACATTCCAATGGCTCTCACCTTACTGAAGGATGTCCGCCATTACAAGAAATATGCAAAACTCATTGACGCGGCCCGGGCCCGCGGCGATTTCGAAGAAGAGCGCCGGTTGATTTTAGAGTGCACTTCTACGTTCGGGAAGCTGATCCTGGATCAGGTAGGTTGCGACCTGCATGTGCAGGGACGGGAAAATATCCCGGACAAAGGTCCGATCGTCATCATGGCGAATCACCAGAGCTACGCGGATATTCCGGTCTGCTTTGCCGTCTTTGACAAGTTCCAGTTCGGATTCATCGCGAAGCAGTATCTCGCCAAGATGCCGCTCTGCGGTCCGTGGATGCCGCGCATCCGCAGCGTCTTCATCGAAAATGACGATCCTCGCGAGGCGCTCAAGGCGATCAACAAGGGCATCGAATACATTGAAGACGGTTTCTCCATGGCGATCTGTCCGGAGGGAACGCGGAGCAAAGGCCCTGAAATGGGTCCGTTCATGCGCGGCGCGGTCAAACTGGCGACCAAGCCGAAGGTTCCAATCGTTCCGGTCTCCATCAATGGCACTTACCGCATGTTTGAAGAGACCGGCATCGTGACGCCTACCCGCATCGGCGTTATTGTCCATGAGCCGATCGAAACAGAGGGCCTGACCCGCCAGGAAGAGCGCGGTCTTGGAACACGGATCGAACAGATCATCAAGGACGGCGTCGAGAAACTGGTCGCAGAAGAACAGGCGTCGGCTTAACGCGATAGCGGGCTGCACACGAGCGTCTCCGCAGGAGCAGCGTCGGCCACCTCTTCAAAGATGAGGACGATAATTGGTGCACAGACGAGGATTGCGACGGAGCGTCTCCGCAGGAGCAGCAACAATCACAAATGCAGCGAGTATAAAGAATAGCAAAACGCCGGAAACTGCTTGAGCGAAGCGAGTTTTTCCGGCGTTCTATTCTTTACGAGCAAATGTATGTGATTGTCTGCGACGAGGACATCGCTCCAGAGAAATCCTCGTCTGGGTTTATCCCAGCCCGAGTCCGAACTTGTCCCTGACTCTCTTCATGACCGGCTGCGCAATCGCGTTCGCCCGTTCTGCTCCATCCCGGAGGATGTTCTTGAGCTCATCCGATTCGCGGATCTCATTGTAATTCTGCTTAATCGGCGCCAGCGCTTCCTGCGTAACGGCGACGAGTTCTTTCTTTAAGTCGCCATATCCACGCCAGTTCTGCTCCGCCAGGATCTCCTCGACGGTCTTGCCGCTCAAGGCGCTGTAGATGTTCAGCAGATTGCTGACGCCCGGCTTGTTCACCGGATCGAACCGGAACTCGCCGTCGCAGTCCGTCGTTGCGCGCATGATCGACTTCTTGATCTTGCTGTCTTCGTCGAGCAGCGAGATCCGGGAATGAACGTTTTCCGCGCTTTTGCTCATCTTCTGCTCCGGATCGTCCAGCGCCATGATGCGGGCGCCGGCCTTCATAAACCGGCCATCCGGCACGACAAACGTCTTGCCGTACTTGTTGTTGACGCGGATCGCGATGTCCCGCGCCAGCTCGATGTGCTGCTTCTGGTCGTTCCCGACCGGCACCACATCCGTATCGTACAGCAGAATATCCGCCGCCATCAGGACCGGATACGTCAGCAGCCCCGTGCCGACCGATTCCTGCCCGCCGCTCTTGGCCTTGAACTGCGTCATGCGGCTGAGCTCCCCGGTGTAAGAATTACAGCAAAGCACCCAGCCCAGCTCCGCGTGTCCGCTGACCTGCGACTGCACGAAAATGATCGACTTCTTCGGGTCGATCCCGATGGCCAAGTAAAGAGCGGCCACATCGAGGATGTGCTTTCTCAGTTCCTTCGGATCCTGCGGCACGGTGATGGCGTGCTCGTCCACGATGCAGTAGATGCATTCATGATCCTGCTGCAGTTCCACAAATTGCTTCAGGGCACCCAGATAGTTGCCCAAATGTATGTTGCCTGTCGGCTGTACGCCTGAAAATACGCGTTTCATCTGTTCTCTCCTATACGTCTAATTTCATCTGTTGTCCTGCTTCAGCCTTTGCTTCGGCTTCCGCCTTCTCCGCCTCGGCCCGTTCGGCCTCCGCTTCTGCCTTTTTGCGTGCCCGCTGTTTCTGCGCCAACATCGCGTTTTCTTCATATTCGTCTTCCCGTATCACCTTGGCCATGGATATGATGTTGATGTCTTCTCCTGTCCGCATGATCTTGACGCCCTGCGTCGCCCGGCCGAGTTTGGATACGCCCTTGGCTTCGATCCGGATGACGGTGCCTTCGGAATTGATCAGGATGATCTCATCGTCATCGTCCACGACGCAGGCTCCGATGAGCTGCCCGGTCTTCTTGAACTTGCTCTTGTCATAGGTCAGCAATCCCTTGCCGCCTCTGGCCTGAACTTTGTATTCCTCCACCGGCGTCCGCTTGCCGTAGCCCTTGCTGGCCACGACGAAGAGCTCTTCGCCCGGCTGCACCAGTTCCATCGCGACGACTTCATCGTCCCCTTCCAGCTTGATGGCTCTCACGCCGCCGGCGACTCTGCCCATCGGCCGCACATCTTCTTCGGAGAAGCAAATGCACTTACCGTTCTTGGTGATGATGATGACGTTGTCCGTTCCGGACGTCTGCCGGATCCCGACCAGCTCGTCCCCATCCTTGAGTGTGATGGCGATGAGTCCCGTCTTCCGGTTCGTATCAAACTGGGAAATCGCGGTCTTCTTGATCGTTCCGTTCTTGGTGACAGCGATCAGATACTTGTCATCCAGGAAGGTGCGGAATGGAATGATCGTCGTGATGTTCTCCATCGACGTCATGTTCAGGAAGTTCGCCGCGTTGGTGCCTTTGGCCGTCCGCGTCGCCTCCGGAATCTCGTAGGCTTTGATCTTGTGAACTTTGCCCTTGTTTGTGAAGAACATGAGCTCGTCATGGGTCGAGGTGAGCAGCAGCTGCCGCACGAAATCGTTCTCCCGTGTGGTCAGCCCGGTCACGCCCTTGCCTCCCCTCTTCTGCGTCTTGTAGGTGTCTGCCGGGATCCGCTTCAGGTATCCGCGGTGGGTCAGCGTGATGGCGACCTGCTTCTCTTCGATCAGATCTTCCTCGTCCATGTCGCCTTCGTCGGCGATGATCTTGGTCCTTCTCTTATCGGCCCACTTTTTCTTGATCTCCAGCATCTCGTCACGGATGACTCCCATGAGAAGTTTTTCATCCGCGAGCAGGCTCTTGAAGTACGCGATCTTATTGCAAAGTTCTTCGTACTCGGCCTCCAGTTTCTCGCGTTCCAGTCCCTGCAGACGGGCCAGTCTCATGTCGAGGATCGCCTGCGCCTGGATATCCGTGAGCTTGAACCGCTTCATGAGTTTTTGCTTGGCATCGTTGTAGCTCTCGCGGATGGTTTTGATGACGGCGTCGATGTTGTCCAGCGCGATCCGCAGACCTTCCACGATGTGAGCTCTCGCCTCCGCTTTCTCCAGATCGAATTGCGTCCGTCTGGTCACGACGTCTCTCTGGTGCTTCAGGTATTCCTCGATGATCTGCTTCAAGTTCAGGACCTTCGGCCTGCCGTCGACGATTGCCAGCATGATCATGCTGTAGTTTTCCTGGAGGGAAGTGTGTTTGTAGAGCTTGTTCAGCATGACCCTCGGATTGACCGACGCCTTCAGCTCGATGACGATGCGGATGCCGTCCCTATTTGATTCATCGCGTATCGCCGATATACCATCCAGCTTCTTATCCCGGACCAGTTCGCCGATTTTTTCAAGCATTCTGGCCTTGTTGACCTGGTACGGTATTTCGGTGATGATGATCTGGGATTTCCCGCGGCTCGTCTCTTCTATTTCACAAACGGAGCGGATGACGCACTTGCCCTGCCCCGTTCTGTATGCTTCCTGGAAGCCTTTCTTGCCCAGGATCTGCGCGCCCGTCGGGAAATCCGGTCCCTTGATGATCTTGATCAGATCTTCGACGGTGCATTCTTTATCGTTGATCCCGCATTCGATCATCTTGACGCAGGCATCGACGGTCTCGCCGAGATTGTGCGGCGGGATCGATGTCGCCATACCGACGGCGATACCGTTGCTTCCGTTGATAAGAAGGTTCGGTACGCGTGACGGCAGTACGACCGGTTCCACGTCTTCTTCGTCGAAGTTCGGGATCATGTCCACCGTATTCTTTTCGATGTCACGGATCATCTGCAGCGCGAACGGCGTCATTCTCGCTTCTGTATAACGCATCGCCGCGGCGCCGTCGCCGTCGATGGATCCGAAGTTGCCGTGTCCGTCGATGAGCGGGTATCTGGTCGCAAAAGGCTGCGCCAGTTTGACCATGGCCTCATAGATGGAGCTGTCGCCGTGCGGGTGGTATTTACCCATGACATCGCCGACGATACGGGCGGATTTTCTATGCGGTTTGTCCGGGGTGATCCCCAGACCGTTCATTCCATAAAGTATTCTTCTGTGAACCGGCTTGAGTCCGTCCCTGACATCAGGAAGGGCTCTGCCCACGATGACGCTCATGGCGTAGTCGATGTAGGAGTTTTTCATCTCATCGTGGATCTCGTGCTGTATCATTCTCTGGTCTTCCAGTAAGTTGTTCTTCGTCACTTAAGATGCCCTCCTTTCCTTATACATCGAGCGTCGCATAAACGGCGTGGTCTTCAATGAACTTCTTGCGCGGCGGAACTTTGTCGCCCATCAGCGTGGTGAAGATCTCGTCCGCAGCATTGGCGTCTTCCAATGTGATCTGCACGAGCGTCCGCTTGCTGTAATCCATGGTCGTTTCCCAAAGTTGTTCGGCATCCATTTCGCCGAGGCCCTTGTAGCGCTGGATGTCATACCGGCTGCCTTTGAGCGATGCCAGGAGTTCTTCCTGCTCCCGGTCGGAGTAGGTGTAGTAGACTTCCTTGCCTTTCTTGACCTGGAAGAGCGGCGGCTGGGCCGCGTAAACATAACCGTTCTCGATGAGCGGCGTCATGTACCTGTACAGGAAAGTAAGGAGCAGCGTTCTGATATGCGCTCCGTCGACGTCCGCATCGGTCATGATGATGATCTTGTGATAACGCAGTTTTGTGATATCGAATTCCGCGCCGATGCCGCAGCCGAACGCGGTGATCATGTTCTTGATTTCTTCCGAACTGAGAACTTTGTCCATCCGCGCCTTTTCCACATTGAGAATTTTGCCCCTCAATGGGAGAATCGCCTGGCGCTTGCTATCCCGACCGTTCTTGGCGCTGCCTCCCGCGGAGTCACCCTCTACGAGGAAGATCTCGGAAACAGCCGGATCCTTTTCGGAGCAATCCCAAAGCTTGCCCGGCATGGAGTTGCCTTCCAGGAACGACTTCCGTACGGATTTCTTCGCTTTTTGGGCGGCCATTCTTGCTCTGGCTGCGCTCAGGCATTTCTCCATGATGAGTTTTGCCTGCTTCGGGTTCTCTTCGAGGAAGGCGGACAGATAATCGGCTGTCGCCGTTTCGACGAATCCCCTCATGTCCGAGTTGCCCAGCTTAGCTTTTGTCTGGCCTTCGAACTGTGGCTCGGTCAACTTGACTGAAACGATGGCCGTGATGCCTTCTCTGACATCGTCGCCTTCAAACGGTGCATCCTTCTCCTTGAGAATGTTGTTGTTTCTCGCGTATGTATTGATCGTTCTGGTGAGGGCCGCGCGGAATCCCTGAAGGTGGAAGCCGCCTTCTGTCGTCTTGATGTTGTTGGCATAGGAGGCGACATTTTCTCTGTAGCTGTCCGTGTACTGTATGGCCACCTCGGCTTCTCTGTTTTCCTCGCTGACCTGAAGATATATGATGTCCTTGTGGACCGGGTTCTTTGACTGGTTCAGGTATTCCACATACTGTTTGATTCCGCCTTCATAATAGAAAACGTCTTCATTCTTATACCGGTCATCTTTGATGGTGATCTTTACGCCCTTGTTCAGGAACGCCATCTCGCGGAACCGTCTTGAAAGCGTATCGTAATCGTAAACGACATCATCGAAAATCTCAGGATCCGGCCAGAATGTGGTCTTTGATCCTGTTTTTCTGGTGTTTCCTGTTTCGATAAGCGGGGTCACAGTCTTACCGCGTTCGTAAGCCTGTGTGTAGACTTTGCCGTTACGTCTGACTTCGACTTCCATGCGGGTGGAAAGCGCGTTGACGACAGAGGCGCCTACGCCGTGGAGACCGCCGGATACTTTGTATCCGCCGCCGCCGAATTTACCGCCGGCATGAAGCACTGTATGGATGACCTCTACCGCCGGGAGTTTCATCTTCGGATGTTCGTCGACCGGCATTCCTCTTCCGTCATCTTCGACGGTAATCGAGTTGTCCTTATTGATCGTTACTTTGATGTTGGAACAGAAACCGGCAAGCGCCTCGTCCACACTGTTATCCACGATTTCATAGACAAGATGGTGCAGTCCCGGCGAGCCTGTACTTCCGATGTACATACCAGGCCGCTTTCTTACAGCCTCTAACCCTTCCAATACCTGTATTTGTTCGGCATCGTATTGCTGTATTTTATCGTTTTTTGCCATTCAATAATCTCCTTTTATAAATTTGGTCACAAACACAGTATATTGTAGCATAAAATCGCCGATTTTACAAGATTTTGTGTTATTTTAATAAAAAACACGACTAGGCATTAAATAAACGCTCTAATCGTGTATTATCACTTTATATTTACGAATTAAAACTTACCTTCCCATTATTTATTTTGAAAATTTTTCCTTTTGGTAATTTCTCCGCCACCGCATCCACTATATCTGTGGTCGTAACAAAGAGTTGATTTTCTCCCAATGAATTGATCAAATACATCTGACGTTCATTATCGAGCTCCGATAAAACATCATCCAACAGTAGAACCGGTTTTTCTCCGGTTTCTTTTTCGATGATTTCTATTTCCGATAGCTTTAAGGATAGTGCAGCTGTTCTTTGCTGGCCTTGTGAACCGAATTTCCGGAGATCAATTCCATTCGACGATATCTTTAAATCATCTTTATGAGGTCCTTTTCCCGTCGTTCGGTTTCTTTTATCACTGGATCGGTTCTGCTGCAGGATATCATAAAATGTTTCTTTAATATTTCCTTCTTCATTAATACTGGATTCATACTTTATGTCCAGCGATTCTTTTCCTCCGGTGATACTTTCATTTATGTTGCTGCATACAGGACCGAGCATTTCTATAAATTCTTTTCTTTTTTGAATGATCCTGCTTCCGTACTCTGCTAATTCCAGATCCCATACATCCAGAACCGCATCTTCTATGTAGAGTTCTTTTAGATAAGCATTTCTCTGTTTTAAAATCTTCCGGTAATTATTAAAATCATTTAAATAGCCTTTTCTTATCTGGCAAAGTTCCCGGTTGATGAACCGCCTTCTCTTTTCCGGTTCTTCTTTTACTATCTTCATATCTTCCGGAGAAAAAACGATCATATAATATTCTTCCAGGAGTTCTGAAGCTTTTTTTAATTTCACTCCTTCCCTTTTAATTCCCTTTTTACCGTCCTGATTGATAAATATTTCTACTACTTCATCTTCATCATTTTTATGAATCGTTGTTTTTATCCTGCAAAATTCTTCGCCAAATCGAATCAATTCTTTATCTTTGACATTTTTAAACGATTTTCCAAAGGCATTTAAATAAATACCCTCCAATAAGTTGGTCTTTCCCTGGGCATTATTACCCAGGAAAAGATTTACTTTTTCATTGAAGGATATTTTTTCTTCTTTGTAATTTCTGAAATTGTATAATTCGATTTTTTTTATATACATAATTCAGATTACATCGTTGGAATTCTGACCGGTAAAATCAGATATTCATAAGATTCACCTTCGATCGGTTTAACAACACATGGTGAAATACCTGTTTTAAAATTCAATGAAACCTTTTCATCATCGATGGCCTTTAATACATCGATCACAAATTTGGAATTGAATCCTATATCAAGATCATTACCTGTCTTTTCGATGGCTATTTCTTCTTTTACATTACCTTCTTCTGATCTAGATGTTATCGTCAATAAATCATCTTTGATACTCATCTTGATCAGATTGTTCTTTCCTTCTTTTGCGAGTAAGGATGCTCTTTCAATACTTTCAATAAATACATCTTTTCCAATGATAGCATTCGTCAGGCTGTCAGTAGGAATGATATCTCTATATTTAATATATTCTCCTTCCATGATACGAAGAATCACTTCTGTCTTTCCTAAGATGAAAACTGCTTTTTTTGATCCAAGATAAATTTCAATATCTTCTTCTTCATCTTCTTCTGCAGCTATCTTACTGATTTCATTCATTCCTTTTGAAGAAATGATAAAACTGCTGGAAGTATTGCTCTTTATCTTTTCATTTACAAGAGCCAGTCTAAAACCATCCAATGCAACCATATTGATATCATCTTCATTGATTTCCGTATAAATACCGGTCAATACACCTTTTGATTCATCAATACTTGCAGCGAAGGAAGATTTTCTGACCATTTCTTTAAAGATTTCTTTGTCAAAGATCAGCTTTTCACTGTTTTCTTCTCTTTCCCCTATTTTCGGGAATTCTTCTACTGGAAGACAGATCACTTCAAATTCAGAATAATTGGTTTTGATTTTTATAGAATTGATATCTTCTTTTTCAATCAAAATTTCTTCATTCGGCAGTTTTCTGATGATGTCACAGAAAAGCTTTGACATAACAACCGCAGAACCTTCTTCTTCTACGATTGCATCGATTTCCTTTTTGATACTGATTTCCAGATCTGATGCAGTAATCAAAATCTTACCATCTAAAGTAGCGTTGATCAGAAGTCCTTTTAATACAGGTAAAGTTGTTCTGTTGGATACTGCTTTTGAAACGGTATTGAGGGCTTTTGATAAAGCTTGCTGAGAACATCTGAATTTCATGATTATAATCTCCTTATTTTAAATATATTTATTATTTAGTAGTAATAGTAGTAGTGTCTGTGAATACTGTTGATAAATGCTTTCAGAATTGAAAACACTCGCTTTTTTATTATTTAAAATGTGTTGATAATTTGTTTTGATCTGCAAACAGCACCTGTGAATAACTATTGAATGATTTCTTTTAGTTCTTTTATTTCATCAGCCAGGTCCTGATTGATTTTCATTTCTCTACTTATTTTATCATAAGCATGAAGAACCGTCGTATGATCTCTTCCTCCAAAAGAATCACCTATCTTAGGAAGAGAAAGGTCTGTTAATTCCCGGCAAAGGTACATAGCAATCTGTCTTGGATAAGAAAATTCTCTTTTTCTTTTTGCTGATTCAATATCTGTAATTTTAATATTGTATTTCTTACAAACCGCTTTTTTAACCGTTTCACAAGTAATATCGATATCTCGAATAGGAAAAAGATCCGTTAAATTTTCTTTGGCCATTTTAACGGTGATTTTCTTATTCAGTTCCGTTGAAAAACTGATGATCCTGGTAAGAGCGCTTTCCAATTCTCTTACATTGAATTTGATTTTTTCTGCAATCAAATCAATAACTTCCAGGAAATCTTCATCCATTACAACGTTTTGCTCTTCTGCTTTATTTCTTAAAATAGCAACACGCGTTTCAAAATCAGGAGGTTTTACATCAGCAACAATATTCCACTGGAAACGGGATCTGAGACGATCGTCCAGATTCGTCAACTTATTAGGAGGACGGTCACTGGAAATAACGATCTGCTTATTCATTTCATACAATGTATTAAATGTATGGAAAAATTCAGTCTGCGTCGCCTCTTTACCTTCAATAAATTGGATATCGTCGATCAATAAAACATCAACACTTCTGTATTTCTGTTTGAATTTATTCAATTTAACAATCGAACTTTTGTCTCTGATTGCGTCGAGCAGTTCACTGGTGAACATTTCAGAAGAAACATAGAGAACCTTCATATTAGGATTGTGTTTCAGAATATAATGGCCGATTGCATGCATCAGATGCGTTTTTCCAAGACCGGATCCACCATAGATGAACAGCGGATTATATACTTTAGCAGGACTTTCTGCTACAGCCAGGGATACGGCATGCGCGTAGTTATTATTAGAACCGACTACAAAATTCTCGAAATTCTGCCTTGGATTCAGATAAAATTCCTCTTTAAAATCGTTCGTATCATCTTGTGAAATAACAGGAACCGCGGTAGTATCATTAGAAAGAGCTGCTTCTATCTCCTCTTCAGATTTGAGTAATAGCAACACTTTCAAAGGTTTTCCATAGACCTTTTCCACGCATTTTTCAAAAGTAGGAATATAACGCTTTTTTAAAACGTCGATTTTAAAAACATCGCTGCACGCAAAAGAAATGGTTTTAGCCTTCTCGTCCACTTCGATTGGAGTAAGCGGCAAAAACCATGTTCGATAACTGACTTCCGTTACGTTCTGTTCTATTTCATACAGGAGATCTCTCCACTTTGCTTCTTCAACTTTTTTAGACATTGTTTTTCCCTTCAGAAAAGATAGATACATCATATCAAAAAAAGTTATCCACAGGCAATAGTTAAATATAAAATATTCATTTTATGAGGTTTGGGCCGGTTTTCCACTATCTGTGGAAAAAATTGTGCAAAGATTTCACAGGAACACCTATATATGGTGTAAAAGGATAAAAAAATGAGCAAAACTTTTTAGAATTGACATGTATTTTTTGTAGGAGTATAATACTAAAGCATATGTGCATAATTTGAAATTTAGATTTATGCGAGAAAATAAGGAGGAAAAATAGATCATGAAAATGACATATCAGCCTAAAAAAAGGCAGAGAAAAAAAGAGCATGGCTTCAGAAAGAGAATGAAAACAAAGAACGGTAGAAATGTATTAAAGAGAAGAAGACAAAGAGGAAGAAAAGTTTTATCAGCATAGAGACCGCAAATGTGGTCTTTTTGTTATGAGATTCCCCTTCTCTACGAAAGTAACATGCTAAAAAAGGAAATCCTGAGAAAAAAAGAAGATTTTTCAGACATATACAAAAGAGGAAAATCAATTCCGGAACGGTATATCGTCCTCTTTTATAAGAAGAATGATCTTCCATATAACAGAATCTCATTTTTAGCAAGCAAGAAAGTAGGAAACAGCGTTCAGAGAAACAGAGCCAAACGGTTGATGAAGGAAAGTTACCGGCATATATGCACCGACATCAAAGAAGGTTATGACATCATTCTTATCGCCAGGAATACGATCCTTGACAGAAAGTGCGATGATGTCCGCAGATCTCTCGAACGAGCGGTAAAAAAGGGAAACCTTTATAAGGGATAATAGGTAAACGAAATGAAACAGGTATTGATACTGATCATACGATTCTATCAGAAATTCATATCCCCTCTTTTCCCGGCAAAGTGCAGATTCTATCCTACTTGTTCCACTTATTGCATTCAAGCACTTGAAAAGTATGGTTTTTTTAAAGGAAGTTACCTGGGGATCCGGCGGATACTGAAATGTCATCCGTTCCACGAAGGGGGCTATGATCCTTTAAAATAGGAGGAAATTAATTAATGTATACGATACTGGGCGTAATAGCAAGGCCAATGGGGCTTTTGCTCAATATGCTTTATAATCTCATCGGCAACTATGGGATCTCCATTATTGTATTCACCGTATTTGTTAAGCTTTGTCTTTACCCGCTGTACATCAAGCAGACGAAATCGACTGCGATGATGTCTGAAATGCAGCCGAAGATCAAGGCGATCCAGAACAAATACGCGAATGACCAGGAGCTGATGAATATAAAGATGCAGGAGCTGTACAAGGAAGAGAAATTCAATCCTATGGGCGGCTGCCTTCCTATGCTCATCCAGATGCCTATCATCATGGGTCTGTTCGCACTGCTCAGAAATCCTCTCCGTTACGTTACAGAGGATTCCATGATTTTTGCGTTCCATGAACCATTCCTGTGGATCGCCGACCTGAGTCAGCCGGACCCATGGATCCTGCCGATCATTGCAGGCGTCGCGACCTTCTTCTCGTTCACGCTGAACAGAGCGCTCGCGAGCACAGGCATGACAGGCGGCTCGGCAGGTCAGTCAGAAGCGATGATGAAGATGATGCAGTACATCTTCCCGATCATGATCTTGTGGATGGCACGGTCATTCCCATCCGGACTGGCACTGTATTGGGCGGTCAGCCAGATCATCCAGATCTTCTTCAACATCCACATGCAGTCACTCAGAAAGAAGATTAAGAGAGAGCAGCAGGAAAAGAGAATCAGAGAAAAGTACGAGAAAATGAATCGGATGAAATAGTCTCGAATTTGGAGGAAACAATTCAATGGAGTATTCAGAAAAATGGGGATCAGACATCGATGAAGCTGTCGAACTGGCCCTTAAAGATCTCAAGCTCACACGTGAGGAAGTTGAGATCACAGTATTAGAACAGCCATCCAGAGGATTCTTTGGAGTTGGGAAAAAGCTGGCGAAAGTAAGAGTTGAACGCATCAAGCCGGCCGTCGAAGAAAAACCGGAACCGGTCAAGAAGCCGGAACCAGCCAAGAAAGCAGAAACCGTCAAGAAAGCGGAACCGGCAGCGAAACCGGAGCGGAAACCGCGCAACAAGAAATCATCAGACAACCGCAACAAAAAGAATAAAGCAAAGGCCAAGACCGTCAACATCGCATTGGACGATGTCGATATCGACAGCCTGCAGACCGTAGAAGAGCACGAAGCACTCACCTTCCTGAAAGACATCACAGAAAAGATGGGCCTTTCCCTGGACTTCAGCGCGAAGGTCGGCGAAGACCTCGTCTATCTGGAAATGTCCGGACAGGATTCCAGAACGGTCATCGGCAAGCGCGGCCAGACGCTGGATGCGATCCAGTACCTGACCAGCCTGGTCGTCAACAAGGACAGCGAAAAGTACATCAAGGTCGTTGTTGATGCAGAGAACTACAGAGCGAAGAGGCAGAGAACGCTGGAACAGCTGGCCAACCGGCTGGCAGCGAAAGTCATCAAGACGAAGAAGCAAGTCCGCCTGGAGCCAATGAATCCGTACGAACGGAAAGTGATCCACGCAACTCTGCAGAAGAATCCTGACATCACGACGAGAAGCGAAGGCGAAGAGCCATACAGAAGAGTTGTCATCGAACTTAAGAAGTAACAGCAAGGTCCGCGTTTTCGCGGACCTGTTCATTTTTGCGAAACAAACAGCAGTATTATGGAAGACACAATAGCAGCGATCGCCACAGCCTATGGCGAAGGCGGAATAGGAATCGTCCGCATCAGCGGACCGAAGGCCTTTGAAATATTGAAAGGCCTGTTTGTCTATGCCGGAAAAGAAGAGATCCGGCCGCGGCACGCGACATACGGCAAGGTCGTCGACCCGGAAACGGGAAACGTGATCGACGAGGTGCTGGCCATCTACATGAAAGCCCCTGCTTCGTACACCGCGGAAGATGTCGTCGAGATCCAGTGTCACGGCAGCGTCGTTTCTTTGCGCAAAATTCTGGAGCAGGTGCTCCGTCTCGGCGCGCGGCTCAGCGAACCGGGCGAGTTCACGAAGCGCGCCTTCCTGAACGGCCGCATCGACCTCTCGCAGGCGGAGGCCGTGATGGATGTCGTCAAGGCGAAAACGGACCGGAATTTCGACGTCGCGATCGCGCAGCTGGAGGGTTCCCTTTCGGGGAAAGTCAACGAGATTCGGCACCATATTCTGGACCTTTTGGTGGACATCACGGTGAACATCGATTACCCGGATGAAGACATTGAAGAGATGACCTATGAGGGTCTGGAAGCAAGCTTATCGTCAATAGGCGAAATGATTGAAAAACTGCTGTCTACAGCCGACACCGGGCGCATGATCCGCGAAGGGATCCGGATCGCGATCGTAGGCCGACCGAACGTCGGGAAGTCCTCTCTGATGAACTGTCTTTTGAGGGAATCGCGGGCGATCGTAACGGAGATCCCAGGAACGACAAGAGACACCATCGAAGAGGCTCTGACCGTGCGCGGGATACCGGTTTATCTGATCGATACGGCGGGGCTCCGGGAGACCGGCGACGTCATCGAACAAATCGGGATCGAAAAGGCAAAAGAGGCCTTCAACAGCGCGGACTATATCATCTTTATCATCGATGCCAGCGAGGAATTATCGGAGGAAGACCGACAGATCCTGGACTACATCGGACAGCGAAAAGCGCTGATTTTACTCAACAAACAGGACAAAGGAAACCAAGTAATTGCAACGGATATAGCCGATATATCGCCAAATAGCGATATACTTTACACTTCCCTTCTGACCGGCGAAGGCATCACGGAGATCGAAGACCGGATCGAGGCACTCGTTTACGGCGGAGAGATCGTTCAGGAAAGCAGCGTCATGGTCAGCAACGTGCGGCATGCGGAGCTTTTGCGCAAAGGCAAGGATGCGATCCGCGATGCCCTGTCGTTGACACGTCGGCGGGAAGCGCTGGACATCATTGAAATCGATGTCCGGAACGCGTATGATCACTTGGGAGAAATTATTGGAGATACGGTGACCGATGAGATACTCGACGAAGTCTTCTCACGGTTCTGCCTTGGAAAATAAACCGGGAAACACTATGGAACACTTTTTGATGGACACATATGACATCATCGTTGTCGGCGCAGGCCACGCAGGATGCGAGGCCGGTCTTGCTGCGGCCAGAATGGGAAAAAAGACGCTGATGCTTTCGATCAATCTGGAAGCCGTTGCCATGATGCCGTGCAATCCGTCCATCGGAGGCACCGGCAAAGGCCATTTAGTGCGCGAGATCGACGCGCTGGGCGGCGAGATGGGAATCAATATCGACAAGACGTTCATCCAAAGCCGCATGCTGAACACGGCTAAGGGCCCTGCCGTCCACTCTCTCCGCGCGCAGGCGGATAAGAACCGCTACCACATAGAGATGAAGCGGACTCTGGAAAAGGAAGCGAATCTCGATCTGAAACAAGGCGAAGCAATCGACCTGATCATCGAAGACGGAAAAGCGTGCGGTGTCGTCATGAAAACAGGCGCCATCTACCGGTGCAGCGCGGTCATCCTCGCTACCGGAACGTTCCTCGGCGGCAAGATCTTCATCGGCGACAGTGTGTACGAAAGCGGCCCGAACGGGTTGGCGCCATCTTGCGAGCTTGCGCAAAAGCTCCGGCAGCACGGATTGCCGATGCGCCGGTTCAAGACCGGCACGCCGGCAAGAGCTCTGGCGGACAGCCTGGATTATGACAAGATGATCCCGCAGGACGGGGATGAGGAAGTAGTCCCCTTCTCTTTCATGAACGATGATCTCAACAAAGACCAGATCAAATGCTGGCTCACTTATACAAACGAAAAGACACATGATATCATCCGGGCAAACTTCCACCGGTCTGCCCTCTTCGGTGGCCAGATCGAAGGGGTCGGCCCGCGGTACTGCCCTTCTATCGAAGACAAAGTCAACCGTTTCGCGGATCGGAAACGGCATCAGCTGTTCATCGAGCCGGAAGGTCTGTACACCGATGAAATGTACATTCAGGGGATGTCTTCGAGCCTGCCGGAAGACGTGCAGGAACAGTTCTACAAGACCATCGAAGGCCTGGAACACTTGAAAATAGTGCGTCCGGCCTATGCCATCGAATACGACTGCATCGATCCGCTGGACCTTAAGGCCAGTCTGGAGAACCGCAGCATTGAGAACCTGTTCTGCGCCGGCCAGTTCAACGGAAGCTCCGGTTATGAAGAGGCGGCGGCACAAGGTCTTATGGCAGGGATCAACGCGGTGTTCAAGCTGGACGGACGGGAACCGTTCGTGCTCGACCGCAGCGAAGCGTACATCGGCGTGCTCATCGACGACCTCGTCACAAAAGGCACCAATGAGCCGTACCGTATCATGACAAGCCGAGCGGAATACCGGCTGATGCTCCGGCAGGACAATGCGGATCTGCGGTTGACCGAGAAAGGCTACGAAGCCGGGCTGGTCAAGCAGGAGCGCTACGACCGGCTGATGGAGAAAAAGCGAATCGTGGAAGCTGAGACCGAGCGGCTTCGGAGAAAGGTGGTCCAGCCGGAAACGGCGAACCCGTTCCTCGAGCAGTGCGGTTCCGCACCGATCAAAGCGGCAACGCCGCTGATCGAGCTTTTGCGCAGACCGGAAGTCACGTATGATGCAGCAGCCGTCATAGATGACGCGCGGCCGGAAATGTCACGCCACCAGAAGACCATGATGGAGGTGCAGATCAAGTACGAGGGATATATCGAGAAGCAAAAGCAGCAGATCGAAAAGTTCAAACGCCTTGAAAATAAACGGCTTGACCCGGATCTGGATTACATGTCGATCGACGGGCTCCGCATCGAGGCGCGGCAGAAACTGTGTCAGTTCAAACCGATCTCGGTCGGACAGGCATCCAGGATCTCCGGCGTTTCACCGGCGGACATCAATGTGCTCCTGATCTATCTGGAAAAGCAGAGACGAAGCGCGAACAGGAGCAAGCCGGAAATAACAGCCGAAAGCGAATCAGAACGCAAGGACAGGGCGGAAGAGCAGGACGCGGCGGAAAGGCAGGAAGACCGATGAACCGGGTGAAAGAAATACTGGCGCTGCAAGGCATTGAAATATCCGACGCGGCGCTGCAGACACTGGAACAATACATGAAAGCGATCCTGTCTCTCAACGAAGCCGTCAATCTGACCGCCATCACTGACCGTGATGAATTCATCGAAAAACATTATTTGGATTCGCTGCTATGCGCAGGCGAAGAGGCCATGGCAGAAGCGACGCAGATCCTTGATATTGGAACGGGTGCAGGGTTTCCGGGAGTACCGCTGGCAGTGGTCTTTCCGGAGAAAGAATTCGTTCTGGTGGATTCACTGAAAAAGCGGATCACCATCCTGCAAAGGCTGTGCGAACAGCTGGGGATCCACAACGTCAAAGCGATCCACGGCCGGGCGGAAGAACTGGCGAGAGATAAAACCATGCGGGAACAGTTCGACCTTTGCGTTTCGAGAGCCGTCGCGAATATGCGCACGCTGTCCGAATACTGCCTGCCGTTCCTTCGGATCGGCGGGACCTTTATCGCGTACAAGGGACCGGACTGTGACGAAGAAGTAGCAGAGGCGGCAAAAGCGATCGAAATTCTCGGCGGGACAGATACGCTGATCAAGGAGCTCCGCTTCGAGGGAGTGCCGTTTGAACACACACTGGTCCTCATAAAAAAGGAGAACGCTACGCCGAAAGCCTATCCGCGAAAGGCAGGAACACCGTCGAAAAAACCGCTTTAAAGAGGCGGTCCGAGACTGCGAAATGTGGAAATATATGGAAATTAAACCGGGAAACGTTTCACGTGAAACATTCTCCCGGTTTTGTCATTTTTATTAAAAGTTTATAAGAAAAAGTTGCGCCAAAATGGTAGCGAAAAGATAAGTGGTAGTATATAATGTTCTTTGTGAAAAGGGTAAGGAGGATACAACCATGGGAAAGGCAATTGCTATTTTTAATCAGAAGGGCGGCGTTGGCAAGACGACCACGAACATCAATCTCGCAGCCTGTCTGGCGCTGAAAGGAAAGAAGGTCCTGATCCTGGACATCGACCCGCAAGGCAACACGACAAGCGGCATGGGAATTGCCAAGCGAGGGCTTGATATTACGACGCATGAGATACTTATCGAAGACAATCACCACCCCGAAGAAGCAGTAATTCCAACGTGTGTAGAGAATCTGGACATCATGCCTGCCAGTGTTCAGCTTGCAGGGGCAGAAGTAGAACTTATCAATAAAGCAGGTAGAGAAAAACGCTTGAAGATGGCGATTGATATCTTGAAGCCAAGGTATGATTACATCTTTGTCGACTGCCCGCCATCTCTCGGAATATTGACCATCAACTCTCTGACAGCAGTGGATTCTGTGCTGATTCCGATCCAGTGTGAATTCTATGCGCTCGAAGGCGTAAGTCAGCTCATGAGCACGATCGAGATCGTGAAGAAGAATCTGAATCCATCGCTTGAAATCGAAGGAGTTATACTGAGCATGTTCGACGGCAGGACGAATCTGTCGATCCAGGTCGTCGAAGAAGTCAAGAAGTATTTCAAGGAAAAAGTATATACGACCGTTATCCCGAGAAACGTCAGACTGGCGGAAGCTCCTAGCCATGGCATGCCGGTCATCCAGTACGATCCTAGATCGACTGGAGCCAGAGCATACATGGAATTTGCAGAGGAATTTCTTGAGTCCGAGGGGGAGATGTAAATGGCAGCACAGAAAAAAACAAGAGGTCTGGGCAGGGGCCTGGACGCGCTATTTGGTGATGCGGAAGTAACACCAGTCTCGTCGGAAAAACCTACAAAGAAAGCAAGAACGGAAGCAGACAGCACAAAGGATAAGGCAGACAAGGAAATGACTCCGGCGGAAGGCGGAGTCATTTACGTTGATATCAACAACATCATGCCAAACGCATCACAGCCGAGGAAAGTTTTCGATGAGGAAAAACTACAGGAGTTGGCCGATTCCATCCAGCAGCACGGACTGATCCAGCCTATCGTGCTTCGAAAAGCCGGCAAAGGGTATGAGATCGTTGCCGGGGAGCGAAGATGGCGCGCTGCCAGGCTTATCGGGCTGAAGGAGATTCCTTCTATTGTTAAGGATCTGACGGATGAAGAGAATATGCTGCTTTCGATCATTGAGAACATGCAGCGGGAAGATCTCAATCCGATCGAAGAGGCGGAAGGGCTCAAGCAGATGATCGATATGTACGGACTGACGCAGGAGCAGGTTTCCCTTAGCGTGGGGAAAAGCCGTCCGTACATTACGAACAGCCTGCGGCTTTTGAAACTGTCGGCCCGCGTTCAGGAACTGACGGCGGAGGGAAAGCTCTCCATGGGCCACGCACGGGCGCTGGCGGCTATCGAAGATGAAGACCGTCAGGTGGAACTGGCTGAAAAGGCAGCCGACGAAGGACTTTCAGTCCGGCAGATCGAAACACTGGCGAAAGAGACCAAGACGCCGGCGAAGAGAAAGCCTGCCCGCAAAAAAAGAAAGAGCGCTGATGAGAAACGCGTTGAAGAAGATTTGAAGAACGCGCTGGGAACCAGGGTCAATCTCCTGAGGAACGGCAAGCGCGGCAAGATCGAGATCGAGTTCTACAGCAAAGAGGAACTGGAACGATTGATAGAACTGTTGAAATCACTGGGGTAGAGGGCCTTGCCTGACAAATGTTCCACGTGAAACGTTTGGAAAAATTTGTAAATCATGTTAGTTAGCATATAAGGAGAAGCAATATGGAAAGAAATGTAGGAACCGTATCAAGAGGTATTCGCGGGCCGATCATCCGCGAAGGAGACAACATTGCGGACATCGTCGTTGAAAGCGTTCTTAAGGCTGCTTCGACAGACGGGTTTGAGATCCGCGACAGGGACATCGTGTGCGTGACCGAGTCTGTTGTAGCCAGATCCCAGGGCAATTACGCGTCCATCGACGCCATCGCCAAGGACGTCAAGGACAAGACCGGCGGGGAGACCATCGGCATCATCCAGCCGATTCTTTCGAGGAACCGGTTCGCGATCTGTCTCAAGGGTTTTGCCAAAGGTGCCAAAAAAATCGTTCTGATGCTGAATTACCCGAGTGATGAGGTCGGAAACGCACTGATCACAATGGATCAAGTCGATGAGGCGGGCGTCAATCCGTACAGCGACGTGCTGACGCTGGAACGCTACAGGGAGCTCTTCGGAGAGAACAAGCACCAGTTCACCGGCGTGGATTACGTCCAGTATTACAGCGACATCATCAAGGGGGAAGGCGCAGAGGTCGAAGTCATCTTTGCCAACCATCCGGAAGACATCCTCAACTATACGAAGACCGTCATCACTTGCGACATCCACACCAGAGAAAGAAGCAAGAGGATCCTGAAGGCCAAAGGCGCTGAAATCGTGCTCGGCATGGATGATATCCTCAACGCGCCGGTCGACGGAAGCGGCTTCAATTCAAAGTTCGGGCTGCTCGGGTCCAACAAGGCGACCGAAGATTCCATCAAGTTGTTCCCGGATGACTGCCAGTATGTTGTGGAGGACATCCAGAAGCAGATCAAGGAAAAGACCGGCAAGCACATCGAAGCCATGATTTACGGCGACGGAGCCTTCAAAGACCCGGTCGGCAAGATCTGGGAGCTGGCTGACCCGAAAGTCGGCGTCGCTTATACCGCCGGCCTCGAAGGTACGCCGAACGAACTGAAGCTGAAGTATCTGGCGGACAATGATTTTGCAGATCTAAGCGGAGATGCGCTGAAGGACGCAATCAAGGACCGGATCAAGGAGAAGGACGGCAGCCTGGTTGGCAAGATGGAATCCGAAGGGACGACTCCGAGACAGCTGACCGACTTGATTGGATCCCTGTGCGACCTGACCAGCGGCTCCGGAGACAAGGGAACGCCGATCGTCCACATTCAGGGCTACTTCGATAACTACACCAGCGAATAAGCTGCAAGTCGGACAAATACGTTTTATTCACTGCTGCGTTGACAACACGTCGACGCGGCAGTTTTTAAATTTGCAACGTATTCGAGCCGGGGCGGGCCGTAACCGGCGATCTCCGCAGGAGCAGTAACAATCGCCAGCGTGACGAGGCAAAGAATAGACAAACGCCGGAAACTGTTTGAACGGAGCGAGTTTTTCCGGCGTTCTATTCTTAACGAGTGAGCGTTCGCGATTGTCTGCGACGAGGACAACGCGCCGTATACTGCCTGCCTCCGGCTCTCTCGTTACAAGCACAAAACCCATCGTTCACATCACGTTAACGCATCAAAGCTTTATCTCTTTACCTTGCTGACAAATTTTGCCAAAACTATAGTATTATCAGAATAGTTTGGGTATAATAATCACACGGTGAAACAGCATATCAATAATATGTAGCAAACGCGCACCGTAATACAACACCAACCAACACGTAACGAATACGTACAAGCGTTAGAAAATAAAAGGAGAGGATGTATATGACGATTCGAATTGATGGACACAACTTGACTGTTGAAGATATCATCAAGGTGTGCAGACACGGAGAGAAAGTTGAGCTTACAGAAGGCGCGAAGATCGACATCAAGCGAGCACGCGACTACGTGGAAGACAAGCTGGCCAAAGACGCAGTCATCTATGGACTGACCACCGGTTTCGGACGGTTCGCCAGCGTCAAGATCTCACAGGAAGAGACCGCACAGCTGCAGAAGAACCTGATCATGAGCCACACCTGCGCAATGGGCGACGCTTACCCGAAGCACTATGTCAGAGCGGCCATGCTGCTCCGGTGCAACGCGCTGGCGAGCGGCTATTCCGGTATCCGGCTTTCAACCGTGCAGACCATGATCGACATGCTGAACGCGGACATTATTCCGATCGTTCCGGAGAAGGGATCCGTCGGATCATCCGGCGACCTGGCACCGCTTTCCTGCATCGCGCTCGGACTGATCGGAATGGGCAAAGTAGAATACAAGGGCAAAGTCGTCGACGCACCGGAAGCCTTTGCAGCAGAAGGCCTGCAGCCGGTGGAACTGGCAGCGAAAGAAGGCCTGGCGCTGAACAACGGCACGCAGATGATGACGGCAGTCGGCGTCAACGTACTGTACGACGCCATGCAGCTTCTGAAGACGGCCGACATCGCGGCGGCCCTGACCGGAGAAGCGCTTCACGCGATCCGCAAGGCCTACGACCCGAAAGTCCACGCCATCCGCGGACAGGAAGGACAGATCACGGAAGCGGCGAACATGCGGGATCTGCTGGATGGATCCGACAATGCGAAATGGCTTCACGAAACGAAAGTGCAGGATCCGTATTCGCAGCGTTGCATGCCACAGATCCACGGCGCATCAAGAGACGCCATCCAATATGTATATGACAAAGTCTCCATCGAGATCAATGCCGTTACCGACAATCCGCTGGTCTTCGCCGTCAGCGACGAAGTCATCTCCGGCGGAAACTTCCACGGACAGCCGATGGCACTGGCCTTTGACTTCCTAAAGATCGCGATTTCCGAACTGGCGAACGTTTCCGAACGCCGAATCGAACGGCTCGTGAACTCGCAGCTTTCCGAAGGACTTCCGGCATTCCTGGTCAAGAAGGGCGGTCTGAACTCCGGGTACATGATCGCGCAGTACGCAGCCGCGTCGATGGTTTCCGAAAACAAGGTTTATGACCATCCGGCCTGCGTCGACTCGATCCCGACCTCCGCGAACCAGGAAGACCACGTTTCCATGGGAACGACATCCGCCAGAACAGCGGCGCTCGTACTGGACAACGCGCAGAAAGTCTTGGGCATTGAACTTTCCGCAGCGGCACAGGCGATCTGGCTCCGTCAGGAACAGGGCGAACACGGCATCGACAATCTGGCGCCGGCGACCAAGGCCGCTTACGATTTCATCCGGACCGTTTCGGATCCGATCGAAGAAGACATCATCATGCTGCCGGAACTGGCCAAGTTCGACGAGATCGTAAAGAGCTTCGCCATCAACGACGCGGTAGAAAAAATCATCAAACTCAGATAATCAGCAAGAACCACTTTGTAATAAGAGGAGGAGAAGCATGTTAGAAAACAAAGCGATCGCAAACGCGATGACCATCAAACTGGACAACGAATACCCAGACTATCCTGCCTTCCAGGAAGGCATCCGGAGAGCTCCGGACAGAGGGTTCAGACTGACAAAGGCGCAGGCCAGGATCGCCCTGAAGAATGCGCTGAGATACGTTCCGGAAGAGCTGCACGAGAAACTCGCGCCGGAATTCATGGAAGAACTCACCACGCTGGGCAGAGTATATGCATACCGTTACCGTCCGGAAGGCCGGATCTACGGCAAGCCGATCGACGAATACAAAGGCAACTGCCTGGCCGGCAAAGCGTTCCAGGTCATGATCGACAACAACCTGGACTTCGAAGTCGCGCTTTATCCATATGAGCTGGTCACCTACGGCGAGACCGGACAGGTCTGCCAGAACTGGCTCCAGTACAGACTCATCAAGAAATACCTGGAAGAGATGACCGACGAACAGACGCTGGTCGTTGAATCCGGACATCCGCTCGGACTCTTCCCGTCCAAACCGGAAGCACCGCGTGTCATCATCACCAACTCCATCATGATCGGCATGTATGACAATCTGGAAGACTGGGAAGTCGCCGAAGAAATGGGCGTCGCCAACTACGGACAGATGACGGCCGGCGGCTGGATGTACATCGGACCGCAGGGCATCGTCCACGGAACATTCAATACGATTCTCAACGCCGGGCGTAAGGAACTGGGCGTTCCGGAAGACGGCGACTTGGCAGGACACACCTTCGTATCCTCCGGTCTCGGCGGCATGAGCGGCGCGCAGCCAAAGGCAGCTAACATCGCCAACGCGGTCGGCGTCTTTGCGGAAGTCGACAAGTCCAGGATCGAAACGAGACACGATCAGGGCTGGGTCGACGTCGTCTGCGAAGATCTCGACGAAGTCTTCAAGCTGGCGGAAGAGAAATTGGCGGCCAAGGAAGGCATCTCCATCGCGTACCACGGCAACATCGTCGATCTGCTGGAAGAAGCGGTCAAGAGGGATTTCCACATCGACCTGCTTTCCGACCAGACCTCCTGCCACAACGTATACAACGGCGGCTACTGCCCGGTTGGCTACACCTTCGAAGAGCGTACTGAAATGCTCCACGAAGACCGTGCAAAATTCTGCGAAGAGGTCGACAAGACGCTGCACCGTCACTACAAGGCGATCAAAGCACTCACCGAGCGCGGAACTTACTTCTTTGACTACGGCAACTCCTTCATGAAGGCCATGTACGATGCCGGCGTCAAGGAAATCTCCAAGAACGGCATCGACGATAAAGACGGATTCATCTGGCCGTCATACGTAGAAGATATTATGGGACCGGTCCTCTTTGACTATGGCTACGGACCGTTCCGCTGGGTCTGCCTGTCCGGCAAGCCGGAAGACCTGCGCGCGACCGACCAGGCGGCGATGGACGTCATCGACCCGAACCGCCGCGGTCAGGACAGAGACAACTGGATCTGGATCCGCGACGCGGAGAAAAACAAGCTGGTCGTCGGAACCCAGGCGAGAATCCTCTATCAGGATGCTGAAGGCAGAAGAGACATCGGTCTGGCCTTCAATAAGCTGGTCCGCGAAGGAAAGATCGGCCCAGTCATGATGGGAAGAGACCACCACGACGTATCCGGGACCGACTCCCCATTCCGTGAAACATCCAACATCAAGGACGGATCGAACGTCATGGCTGATATGGCGGTACAGTGCTACGCCGGAAACGCAGCCAGAGGAATGAGCCTTTGCGCACTGCATAACGGCGGCGGCGTCGGCATCGGCAAGGCCATCAACGGCGGATTCGGACTGCTGCTGGACGGAAGCGAACGCGTCGACAAGATTCTGCACTCCGCGATGATGTGGGACGTCATGGGCGGCGTAGCCAGAAGAAACTGGGCGAGAAACGAGCACGCGGTCGAAACATCTGTTGCGTACAATGCGAACTATGCCGGCAAGGGACACATTACGATCCCGTACATTGCGGCGGATGAACTCGTAGACGACGTGGTCGACAAATTCGTAAAATAGATGATCCTTTGGGAGAGGAGAATACGATGAAGAAAACACTTGTAAAAAACATCGGCTGTCTGCAGACGCCGGTGGGAAGTTACAGCCATAAAGGAAGCAAGCAAGGCGCCAACGAGAAATACAGCAACGTGGAAATCGTTATCGAAGACGGCATTATCCGCCGGATCGACGCCAGCGGCAAAAACGACGCTGCGCAGTTCGATCAGGTGATCGACGCAGAAGGCAAGCTCGTAACGCCGGGCCTCGTGGACGGGCACACGCACCTGGTTTTTGGCGGCTACCGGCAGCATGAGCTGGCGATGAAGATCGCAGGCGCAGGGTATCTGGACATCTTGCGTGCCGGCGGCGGCATCCTGGACACCGTGCGGAAGACGCGGGACGCTTCCGAAGAAGAACTTTACAACAAAAGCGCCGCATTCCTGGATGAGATGCTGGGATTCGGCATCACGACCTGCGAGGTCAAGAGCGGCTACGGTCTGACCAAGGAGAGCGAGCTCAAAATGCTTCGAGTGATCGACCGCATGAAGAAGGAACACGCGATGGATGTCGTGCCGACGTTCATGGGCGCCCACGCCATCCCGCCGGAATACGAGGGCAGGGGAGACGAGTACATCGAATTCCTTTGCAAGGAAGTCATTCCGGAAGTCAAGGAGCAGGGTCTGGCGGAATTTTGCGATATCTTCTGCGAGGAAGCCGTGTTCGACGCGGGCCAGAGCCGGACATATCTGCAGGCGGCCCGGGAAACCGGGTTCGATCTGAAGATCCACGCGGATGAGATCGAAGCCATCGGCGGAACGGAACTGGCTGGCGAAATGAAGGCCACCTCGGCGGAGCACCTGATCGCCATCAAGGAAAGCGGCATGGACGCGATGGCAGAAGGCGGAACGACCGCGATGTGCCTGCCGGCGACCTCGTTCTATCTGGGAGCGACCTACGCACCGGCGAAGAGGATGATTGAGAAGGGGATTCCGGTCGCGATCGCCAGCGATTTCAATCCGGGTTCTTGCCCATCGCTCAACCTGCAATTGGCTATCAACCTGGGATGTCTGAAATACCGGTTGACGCCGGAAGAAGTGCTGACTGCGGTAACGATCAACCCGGCGTGCGCCATCAACCGCGGCGACGTCGTCGGCACCATCGAATCGGGCAAGCAGGCGGATATGGTCATCTGGAACGCGCCGGATTTCGAAATGGTCTGCTACCGTTTCGGCTCCAATCTGGCGGACAAAGTCATCAAAAAAGGCGAATTAGTGTAAAAAGGAGAATGTAAATCATGAAATTGATCGATCTGAAACTCAATGAATATCTGGATGTTCTGCTGTCGGACGCACCGGCTCCGGGCGGCGGTTCTGTCAGCGCGCTGGCAGGCGCACAGGGGGCTGCCCTGATGGCCATGGTCTGCGACCTGACCACATCCAAGAAGAAATATGAAGCGGTGCACGAACACTGCGCGGCCATCAAGGAAGAAGCGACGGCCCTGTACAAAGAACTGGCCGCTTCGATCGACCGTGACACCGACGCGTACAACCTGATCGCAGCCGCGTTCAAGATGCCGAAGGAAACGCCGGAAGAAAAGGCGCTCCGCAAGAAGGCCATCGCGGACGGCACACTGGAAGCTACGAAAGTTCCGTTCAGCGTCATGGAATACGCATACAAAGGCCTCGAACTGGCAGACCGCCTTCAGGGCCACTTCAACACGAACTGTGCCAGCGACTTCGGCGTCGGCGTGCTGAACTTTATGACGTGCCTGCGCGGCGCATGGCTGAACGTAAAGATCAATCTTCCGGGCGTTAAAGATGAAGTTTTTGCAGCTAAGTGTGAAGAAGAAGGCTTGAAGATGATCAAACAGGGCGAAGAGATCGCCCGCCGGCTCTATGGAGAGATCGAAGGCAGCCTGTAAAGCCTTTGAAATAGTTAGATGGGAATATAGGAGGAGAACATGGCAAAAATTATTGAAAGCGTACCGAACATCAGTGAAGGCAGAAATCAGGAAATCATCGAAGCGTGCGTGGATCAGATCCGGAGCACCCCTGGATGCACTCTGCTGGACTATTCATCGGATGAAACACATAACCGTTCCGTCATCACCTACATGGGAGACCCGGATGCGGTCGAAGAAGCAAGCGTCAAGCTGGCCAAGAAAGCGGTGGAACTCATCGACCTGACGAAGCACGAAGGCGGACATCCGCGCATGGGTTGCGTCGATGTTATGCCGTTCATTCCGATCAAGGAAGCGACGACCGAAGACTGTGTAGAACTGTCAAAGAAAGTCGGCGAACGGATCGCGGCTGAAGCGGACCTGCCGGTATTCCTGTATGAGGATTCCGCATCCGCGCCGCACCGGAAGAATCTGGCCAAGATCCGTAAGGGCCAGTTCGAAGGCATGGCCGAGAAGGTCAAGGAAGACAAGTGGATTCCGGACTTCGGCGGACAGCGGATCCATCCGACGGGCGGCGTTGTCGCGGTCGGAGCCAGACCGCCGCTCATCGCGTTCAATATCAACCTGGCGACCGACAATGTCGAGATCGCCAAGAAGATCGCGAACATCATCCGCGAGGTAAAGGGCGGATTCAAATGCGTCAAGGCGATGGGGCTTTTGCTGGAAGACCGGAACGTGGCGCAGGTATCCATCAACATGACGAACTTCAACGTAACGCCGCTGCACCGCGTACTGGAGCTGGTCCGGCGTGAAGCGGCACGGTACGGCGTCAACGTGATCGGTACGGAAGTGATCGGCCTGGCACCGATGCAGGCGTTCTTCGACGCTGCGGAATACTATCTGCAGATCGAAGATTTCCATCCGGACGTGCAGGTCATCGAGAACCACCTGTTATAGACCGTATAACAATCAGTATTTCGCAATAAACTGCGCACCGCAGTATCGACTGGGAGAAAGGAAGCGTTTCAAGTGCAGCAGCAGGCAATCACAGGAGAAGCATCCCTGGCTGAAGAAGTAGCAGAGATCCTTCGGACCAGAATCATCACAGGCGAATACGAAATGGGCGAAAAGCTCGTTGAGAACAAGATCGCGAAAGAGCTCAAGGTGAGCCGGACTCCGGTCCGGGACGCGTTCAAACAGCTGACGAAAGAGCAACTCATCGAATACATCCCGAACAAGGGTTGCTTCGCGAAGGGTTTCAGCCAGAAAGACATGGCGGATATCTATGAAGTCCGCAAGGCGGTCGAAGAACTGGCGGTCACCTGGGCCATCGAGAATGCCGACGAGGATAGCATCCGCGAGCTCAAAGAGCATCTGGATTTGATGAACTTTTACACGGAGCACCGTTTCTATGACAAACTGCTTCAGGCCAACGAAGATTTTCACAACATGATCTATCAGATGACCGGAAGCCGCTTTATCGTGCAGGTCCTCCGCTCCTATCAGGACTACGTCCACATGGCCCGTAAGAGCACGCTCTCCAAGGAAGAGAACCTGGAGGAAGTCTACGAGGAGCACGTGCGCATCTTCGAAGCCATCCGGGACCGCGACACGGACCGTGCAAAGGCCGAGACCGCCGGCCATTTGGAAGGGTCCGCCCGCCGGGCGCGCGAGCGCTGGCTGGAACGCGGCGCCGGAAGGAAATAAACAATCCGAACAGAACGGGCATAGCCCGGCAAGAAACCCCGCAACCGCGGGGTTTTTCTTGCATAAAACCCTTGACTTTCGCGGCAAGGGGTGTTACTGTAGTACATGGATTTGATTTAACGAGTTAACGATTTAACGGGATAAAGTAAAATGAAGCATCTGCATCATACACATCTGCATCATTGCGGAACAATAAAACAGAAGAAAGAGCGAAAGCGGAGGAAATGGTAAAGACCTATGATTATTGAAGGCGCAGATCTTAATAACAGGGAAAAGGCCATGTTTGCTTTACGTGCGTTGTACAGCAGTCATGGTTTTTCTTTGTATAGGATGAGTAAATTTGAAGAATTCGATCTCTATGCCAGAAACCGTGATTTCATGGATTCGGCATCGATCATTACATTTACGGATACGGACGGCATGCTGATGGCACTCAAGCCGGACGTGACGCTGTCGGTGGTCAAGAACAACCGGCACATCGGCAACAACATCCGTAAAGTCTATTATTGCGAGAACATCTACCGCGTGTCCCCGAAGACCCACTATTTCAAGGAGATCATGCAGACGGGGCTGGAGTGTCTGGGCAGGATCGACGACGCGTGCATCTGCGAAGTGCTGCTCATGGCGGCCGAGAGTCTGGATGTGCTGTCGGACAGCGCGGTGCTGGACATTTCCAACCTGGACATCCTGTCGCAGATCATCACATCCTGCGACGTTTCCGGCGAAGTCGAAGAGCAGATCACCAAGTGCATCGGGGAGAAGAACCTCCATGGCCTTTTGCGCATCTGTGCGGAAAACGGGATCGCCGGCCAGAAACGGGAGCTTTTGAAAAAACTCATCACGCTCTACGGGGATCCGGAAGAGGTGATCGCGGAACTGGAGGAAGTCCTGCAGAAATACTCCGAGGACATGGATGAGGAGGCGCGGATCGTCTACAACGAGAGCATCCGGAAGCTGAAGATGATCGTGAAGGCCTTCGAAGGAACCGGGCTGGAGGACATGCTCAACATCGACTTTTCGGTGGTCAGCGACCTGAAGTACTACAACGGGATCATTTTCAAAGGCTTCGTCGAGGGCGTGCCGGACGGCGTTCTGTCCGGGGGCCAGTACGACAAGCTGATGGACAACATGAACCGGAATTCCAGAGCCATTGGCTTTGCGGTATACATGGACGCGTTGGGCAAGCTGTCCAAATTCGATGGAGAGGAGGTCGTGATCCGTGGCTAGAATGCTTAACATCGCCCTGCCGAAGGGCAGACTCGGCGACAACGTCTACGATATGTTCGAAAAAGCGGGCTTCGAGTGTCCGTCCATCCGGGAAAAGAACCGCAAGCTCGTCTTCGAGAATAAAGAGGCCGGCGTCCGATATTTCTGGGTCAAGCCGTCGGACGTCGCCATCTACGTGGAGCGCGGCGCGGCCGACATCGGCGTGGTGGGCAAGGACATCCTGATGGAATCCAAGCCGGACGTCTACGAACTGCTGGATCTGGGCACCGGAAAGTGTCGGCTGGCAGTGGCGGCCCCGGAGGGATTTGAAGATGATCCGGAGCAGACACTGCGCGTGGCGACGAAGTTCACGAACATGACGCGGCAGTTCTACGCGTCCACCGGACGGGACATCGACATCATCCACCTGAACGGGTCCATCGAACTGGCGCCGATCCTGGGGCTGTCCGACGTGATCGTCGACCTGGTCGAGACAGGCAAAACCCTCAAGGACAATCACCTGGAAGTGACACAGATCATCGATTACATCAGTGCGCGTCTCATCGCCAACAAGTCCAGCTTCAAATTCCAGAACAAGCAGATCGAGAAGATCCTCGCGGCACTGACACGGGAGCTTGAGAACAGAGAAGAAACAAACTAAGAGAGGAAACGAACTAAGAATGAGCCGATTTTTCAGCGAACGGTATGCGGAGCTGACGCCCTACGAACCGGGCGAGCAGCCGCAGGACCAGACGTATGTGAAACTGAATACCAACGAATCACCGTTCCCGCCATCTGCAAAAGCCATCGAGCGCGCTGCGCAAGCCGCCGGCCGGCTGCAGCTGTATTCCGATCCGGACGTTCGGATCCTGGCGAAAAAACTGGCGGACAAGTTCGGCGTGGAGCCGGGCAACATTCTGGTGGGGAACGGATCGGACGAGATCCTGAATTTTGCATTCATGGCGTTTTGCGATGAGGACACGCCGGCGGTGTTCCCGGACGTGACGTACGGATTCTATCCGGTCTTCGCGCAGATCCACCACATCCCGTATGTGGAGATGCCGCTGCGGGAGGATTTCTCCGTCGACAAAAAAGACTATTTCGATGCCGGCGGGACGATTTTTCTCGCCAACCCGAACGCGCACACCGGCGTGGCGCTGCCGAGAGCGGACATCGAGGAAATCGTGCGCGCCAACCCGGACAACGTGGTCATCATCGATGAGGCGTACGTGGATTTCGGGGCGGAGACCTGCGTCGACCTGGCGGCGAAATACGACAACGTGCTGGTGGTGCAGACCATGTCCAAATCCCGCTCCCTGGCAGGGGCGCGGCTGGGCTACGGCATCGCGTGCAAAGCGCTGATCACAGACATGAACACGCTGCGCAATTCTACGAACCCGTACAACATCAATTCCATGACCATGGCCGCCGCGGAGGGAGTCCTCGAGGACGAGGAATACACCGCGGCGAACTGCCGCAAGGTCATGGAGAACCGGGACTTCACCGTCCGCGAACTGCAAAGGCTCGGGTTCGAGCTGACGGATTCCGTTGGGAATTTCATCTTCATGAAGCACCCGGACGTGGACGGCGGACACATCTACGAAACGCTCAAAGCAAAAGGCGTTCTGGTCCGGCACTTTACGAAGGAGCGTATCGCTCAGTATAATAGGGTAACGATCGGAAGCCGCGAGCAGATGGAAGTGTTTATCAGAACATTAGAAGAGATAGTAAATCGCTGATTGGCGATATATAGGATCGGGCGTCGAAAGCCGCCGGATCTGCGGAGGAGGTAATCTATGAGAACGGCAGAAATCAACCGAATAACAGGAGAAACCAGCATCACGCTCAGCCTGGAGCTGGACGGCGCCGGAACGAGCTGCATCGAGACGGGCGTGGGTTTTCTGGATCACATGCTGACGCTGTTTGCCCGGCACGGAAGGTTCGACTTGAACATTCAGGCCAGCGGCGACACGCAGGTGGACGACCACCACACCGTCGAAGACATCGGCATCGCGCTGGGGCAGGCCTTTGCCAAAGCCCTCGGTGAGAAAAAGGGCATCAGCCGCTACGGCAGCACGATCCTGCCGATGGATGAGGCACTGATCCTGACCGCCATCGATTTTTCCGGCCGGAGTTTTCTGGCGTATGAAGCGGACATCCCGGCGGCGAAAGTCGGAACGTTTGATACAGAGCTGGCAGAAGAATTCTGGCAGGCATTTGCGCGGAACGCGAACTGCACGCTGCACATCCGCCAGCTGGCCGGCAGGAACTCGCACCACATCATCGAAGGCATGTTCAAGTCGGCAGCCCGGAGCATCCGCGACGCCGTAAAGGTGGAGGAAGCCTTTGCGGATGAAGTGCCGTCTACGAAAGGGGTGTTATAGTGATTGCAATCATCGATTACGGTGTGGGGAATCTATTCTCCCTGCAAAGTTCTCTGAAGTATCTCGGCGAGGACGCCGAGGTGACCGCCGATGTGGATAAAATCCGCGCGGCAGACCGAATCATCTTGCCGGGCGTCGGTGCGTTCGAAGACGCGGCGGCCAAGCTGCGCGACTCCGGCATGGCAGAGATCGTCGTGGAGCAGGCGCAGGCCGGCAAACCGCTGATGGGCATTTGCCTCGGCATGCAGCTGCTGCTGGAGAAGAGCTTTGAGTACGGAGAGCACGAAGGGCTCGGGCTGATCAACGGGCAGGTCGTTCCCATCGCGGATGATGTTCCTGCCGGGTACAAGATCCCGCACATCGGTTGGAACGCGCTGGAGCTTGTGAAAGACGAAAACGGGCAGCCGGACCGGCTGTTCAAATACATCAATGAAGGGGATCACGTGTATTTCGTGCATTCCTATTACGCGAGCCGCTGTGACGAAGCGACCATCGCGCGGACGGAATACGGCGCGCCGCTGACGGCGGCCGTTGCAAACGGCAACGTGTACGGCTGCCAGTTCCATCCGGAAAAGAGCGGCGACGTGGGGATGAAGATCCTCAAGGCGTTTTGCGAGATAAAGGCGGACGGAGAGGAGGCTGCGGAATGAAGATCTTTCCGGCAATCGACCTCTATGAGGGGAAAGCCGTGCGCCTGTTCAAAGGCAAGTACGACGAAATGACCGTTTACAGCGAGGACCCGCCGCAGATCGGCCGGGACTTCGCAGCGCAGGGCGCGGAATACATCCACATCGTGGATCTGCAGGGCGCCCGGGACGGAAACACGCCGAATTTCGAAACCGTTTGCCGCATCAAGGAAGCCAGCGGCCTGTTCTGTGAGATCGGCGGCGGCATCCGCAGCATGGACGTGGTGGACAAATACATCGGTGCCGGATTGGACCGGGTCATTCTCGGGACTGCGGCCGTTACCGATGAGGCTTTTGCAAAAGCCGCCGTGGAGAAGTACGGCGAGAAGATCGCCATCGGGATCGACCTGAAAGACGGGTATGTGGCCATCAAGGGGTGGACCGAGAAATCCCAGGAGACCGCTGCAGGGTTTTGCGCAAAGATGCGCGACCTGGGCGTGAAGACCATCATCGTGACGGATATTTCCAAAGACGGCGCGATGAAGGGAACGAACCACCGGCTGTACGAGGAACTGGCGGCGGATTTCGACATGCAGATCGTCGCTTCGGGCGGCGTGTCCAGCATGGACGACGTGAAGCGGCTGGCGGCGCAGGATCTGTACGGCGCCATCATCGGCAAAGCGTATTACACGGGAGACATTGATCTGAGAGAAGCGATAGAAATTGCCGCGGCGGAGGGGGACAGATGATAACGAAACGAATCATTCCATGCTTGGACGTGAAGGATGGCAGAGTCGTCAAAGGCATCAATTTCAAAGGACTTGCTGACGTGTCGTCGCCGGTCGAACTGGCGGAATACTACACGAAAGCCGGTGCCGACGAGCTGGTGTTCTATGACATCACAGCGTCCAACGAAGGGAGAAAGATATTTACTGATATTTTGTGCGAGACAGCCAGCAAGGTGTTCATTCCATTGACTGTCGGAGGAGGTATTGGAACGGTCGCGGACTTTGACCGTGTGCTCAAATGCGGCGCGGACAAGGTCAGCGTCAACTCAGGCGCCATCCGCAATCCGGGAATCATCGGGGAAGCGGCGAAGCTTTACGGTGATCAGTGCGTGGTGCTGTCGGTGGACATTGCCAAGATCGACGGGGTGTACCGGGTCTTTGCAAAAGGCGGTCGTGAAAACACGGGGATGGAAGCCATCGATTGGATCAAGCGCGGCGTGGATAACGGCGCCGGCGAGATCGTGGTCAACTCCATCGACACCGACGGGGTAAAGCAGGGCTTCGACATCCCGATGCTGCGGGCGGTGTGCGACGCGGTCTCGGTGCCGGTCATCGCGTCCGGCGGGGCGGGCTGCATCCAGGACTTCCTGGATCTGTTCGAAGCCATTCCGGATATCGACGCAGGACTGGCGGCGTCCATCTTCCACTTCGGAGAGGTTGCCATCAGCGATCTGAAGCGGGCCATGGCAGATGCCGGCATCCCGGCGCGGCTGTAGCATAACACAACACAGAGGAGAGTGAAATGGTCAACATTGAGGAACTGAAATTTGATGAAAAGGGTCTGATTCCGGCGATCGTGGTCGATACGAACACGAAGAGGGTGCTGACTCTGGCATATATGAATGAGGAGAGTCTGCGGATCTCCATGGAGCGCAAGCTGACTTGTTTTTGGAGCCGGTCCCGGCAGGAACTGTGGCTCAAGGGTGAGACCAGCGGCAATTACCAGCACATCGTTTCGATCACGGCAGACTGTGACCGGGACGCGTTGGTCGTGGAGGTCATCCCGGACGGGCCGGCCTGCCACCTGGGGACGGAGTCCTGCTTCGAGTACCCGGTGCTGGAGGCGGACAATGCAGGAGCCGGCAAGGCGGACGGCGCAGCGCCGGACTTCGACAGCACGTTTTCTTACGAAGGCTTGATGGAGCTCATCGAAGGCCGCAAGACCGAGAAGAAAGAGGGCTCCTACACGACGTATCTGTTCGAGAAGGGGCTCGACAAGATCCTGAAGAAAGTCGGCGAGGAATCCACCGAAGTCATCATCGCCGCCAAAGCCGAAGACAAGGCCGAGACGATTTACGAGATCGCCGATCTGGCGTACCACGTCATGGTGCTCATGGTGGAAGCCGGCATCAGCCTGGACGACATCACCGATGAGCTGGCATCGCGCCACGTCATCGACCACAAAGTCAAACAGGAGAAAATGACGAAGTAACGGGAGAAGAAAATGAGACAAATCATTTTGCAGCTTGCCGAAGACGGGTCGCTGCGGAAAGATCTACATGTTCATACAAAGTTCTGCGACGGCAGCGGCACGCCGGACGAGATCGTCCGGGCGGCCATCGGCAAAAGGCTGGATGTCATCGGTTTTTCCGGACACGCCCACACGCCGTTCGACGAAGAAGTCTGCATGTCGGTAGAAGGGATGGAGGAGTACGAAAAAGCCGTCCGCGCGGCGGCAGAGAAGTACGCCGGCGAGATACGAGTACTTTGCGGCACTGAGCAGGATTATTATTCTGACCAGCCGACGGACCGTTGGGATTACGTCATCGGTTCCGTGCACTACATAGAAATGCCGGCGGATGACCAGGCGGCGGATGATCCGTGCGCCCGGGCCGGGAATTTTGCATATCCTTCCGTCGACGATACGCCGGAGATCTTTGAGGACGCCGTCGAACGGTATTTCGGCGGAGATGTGTATGCCTTTGCGGAGGCGTATTACACCGTTCTTTCTGATGTCGTGCAAAAAACCGGCGCCGACATCATCGGACATTTCGACCTCATCAGCAAATTCAACGCCGGCGGTGAGAACGGCGGCAAGGGCAAGTACTTTGACGAGAGCCATCCGCGCTACGTGGCGGCATGGCAAAAAGCAGCAGACGCGCTGCTTGAGACAGGGACTTTGTTTGAAATCAATTACGGCGGGATGAACCGGGGCCGCAGAAGCGAGCCGTATCCGTCAAAACCGATCCGCGACTATATCGAAGCCCGCGGCGGCAAGTTCATCCGTTCCAGCGACAGTCATGTTCCGGAGACACTGGCCTGCTGGGAGTCATTCAGACAAGATCGTTAGGAGCTCTCCAATTTTCGAGCTTGAGCCCATCGATATCAATAAAATCTTTCGTATTATCACTGACCAGGACGAAATCCAATGATCTGGCATGGGCCGCGATCATTTTATCTCGATCCTGGTTTTGCTTATCTTTGTGTTTCTGTTTTAGTTCCGCGAGGATATCGCCGAAGTGCATTGCTGCGTTCATGTCAAAATCCAGGATCTTGATGCCTGCAAGAAAGAAACTGATCGCTTCCCGGTTGCGCACAGGATCGCTGCTGTTCATGATGCCGTATTCAAGTTCCGCGTAGGTCACGACAGAGAGGCATACGTCCTTGCCAAGATGAGCGGCAAGCTTGGCGGCGCAGGCAGAATCCGGATGGCGGATACAGAAGATGATAATATTCGTATCAAGCATGAACATTACAGTTTCACCCTCTTATTCTCTGTTTCTTCCGGCCTGCCGTCTTCCATAAAATCGTCGGTCATCAGGGAAAGCCCATAGTAGAACACCCGCTGGAGCGCATCCTTCGGTGTGATGATGAGAGATTCGCCGACTTTGTTGATGACGATTTCTTCGCTTTCCAGCCGGTATTCTTTAGGGACTCTGATGGCTTGGCTCCGGCCGCTCATGAAAGGTTTGGTCGTGTAGAATTTTGTTTCAGTACTCATGACATACCTCCCTTGACCATAAGGATATATCATGATATATCTCAAGTCAAGAGAAACGACAGGAAAATAAATCGGGGTTGATTTTCTGTTGGAAAGAAGGCAAGATAGAATAAGAATTCAAAGAAGAAACCAAACGGGGAGGAACAACATGCGGGAAATCATCATGAATCCGGAACTGCACAAGTTCGGAACATTTAAGGAGTTTGCAGAAGAATTTGGTCTGGGAGAGGGCGACCTGCTCCTGACGACCAAGCCGGTCTACGACGGCGTGATCAAGGGCGCGCTGGCCGGCGGGGAACAGTGCATCGTGCAGGAAGACTTCGGCAAGGGCGAACCGACCGAGGAAATGATCGAGAAGATCTTTGCGGCGGTCGACTATGACAGCTACAAACGCGTCATCGCGGTCGGCGGCGGCACGATCATGGACATCGGCAAGCTGCTGGTGTTAAAACGCCCATCGTCTGTAAACGATCTGTTTTTCGGACGTGAGCCGATCGTCCGTGAAAAGAAACTGATCGCCATCCCGACAACATGCGGTACAGGATCCGAGGTCACCAAGACATCGGTCGCGATCGTCAGCGACGGTCAGGGCGGAACCACCAAGCTGGGGCTTTTGGATGAAGATCTGATCGCCGACGCGGCCTGCCTGATTCCGGAATTCCTAGAGAACCTGCCGCACCGGCCGTTTGCGGAATCGCTGATCGACGCGCTGATCCACGCGGTGGAATCCTACCTGTCACCATCCAAAGCGACAATGACATCCGATCTCTTCGGCGAAGGCGCTATCCGGACGATCACCAAGGCGCTCAAAGCCATGCAGGACGGCGTCGACATCAAGCACGAGTACGCCGACGAACTGCTGACAGCGGCATGCTACGCGGGACTCGCATTCCTGCAGGCAGGCTGCGGCATCATCCACGGCGTGTCCTACCCGATGAGCGGCAAATACTTCGTTACCCACGGCGCGGCCAACTACGTATTCTTCGAGGAGACGATGAAGATGTACAACGACACGGATCCGGAGGGTAAGATCAGCAGCGTGCGGCGGATGATCACCGATGCGTTCGTGGACGGGCCGGCGACCGCTGAAGACGATGCAAAAGCCTTCGACACGCTTTTCGCGGCCATCACACAGCTTCTGCCGCCGAAGAAAATGCATGAATACGGCGTGACCGAGGAGGATGTGACCCTGTTTACCGAGTCTGTCTTCCAGAACCAGATGCGTCTGGTCGACAACGCGTACATAAAAATGACGCCGGAACTCGTCCGACGTCTTTACGAAGCAGTATTGTAAGCGGCGCGGCGGCTCAGGAGCCGCGCAGCGCGCTATACCATATCTTTGAGGATGACGACTTTGGTCCTGGTCATTTCATCGAAGGTGCACATGACGCCTTCCGTACCGAGACCGCTCATCTTCCATCCGCCGAACGGCATTTCAAAAGTCCGGAGGCGGGATGCTCCATTCACAATTACATCACCAGCTTCCAGGCGGGTTGCCATCCGGGCGATCCGCCTGCTGTTTTCGGTGAAGATGCAGCTGGCCAGACCATAAATGGAATTGTTGGCGATCGCCAGCGCCTCTTCTTCTGTATCGAACGGAATGATCGGAATGACCGGTCCGAACACTTCCATGTCTTTCGCGATATCCATGTCCGGCGTCACATCTGCCAGGACCGTCGCTTCGAACTTCGTCCCGTCGCGGTGGCCGCCGACCAGAACACGCGCGCCCTGATCCACCGTCATTTGCACCTGCCGCTCGACCTCAATGGCCGCTTTCTCATTGATCAGGCAGGTGAATTTTGTGTCCGGAAGCATCGGATCGGCCGATGACAGACCTTCAGCGATGGCGCAGACGCCCTTCGTGAACTCTTCGAGACGAGACCGGTGGATGATGAAACGCTTGCACGCGCAGCAGATCTGACCCGCGTTGACGAGCCGGCCCGGGAACACTTCGCCGAGGACGGTGTCCATATCCGCGTCTTCAAAGACGATGAACGGATCGTTGCCACCCAGCTCCAGAGCGCATGGCGTCAGATTCTGTGCCGCCAGTTCCGCCACGTGAACGCCCACCGGGGTGCTGCCCGTCAGGGAAATGAACCCGATGCGCGGATCGGTGACTGCCGCTTCCTTGACTGCGCCCGGCGCTGTGACGCACTGGATCGCGCCGGCCGGAACGCCGGCCTCCGAAAGCAGCTGGCAAAGACGCATATTAGTGAGAGGATTTCCCGACGGCGGCAGAACGAGCGCCGCGTTGCCCATCAGCAGCGCCGGGATCGCTTTCTGGCTCATCAGGTTCGACGGGAAGTTGAACGGGATGATGCAAAGCACCACGCCCACCGGCTCCCGCTTCACGTACTGAAGCGTGTGCTCCTGCCCCGGTTCCTGGCCGGTCGGAATGACCTGCTCGTAATAGTGCTTAGCCTTCTCGCAAAACGCCGGAACGGAAACGAACAGATTCCCGATCTCCCCATAAGCCTGCGCGTACGGTTTGCCGTTGTCTCGGCAGAGCGTCTCCGCCAGCGACGCGTGGTTCTCGCGCACCAGCTCCACGAACTTTAGCAGCACCTTGACACGTTCATGCAAAGGCACCGCAGCCCAAACCTTCTGTCCTTCGCATGCGGCCGTGATGGCGATATCGAGATCTTCGGCCGTTGCTTTTGGTACGGAATCGATAATTTCTCCGAAATACGGATCTTTTACTTCCATGGTTTCTCCGCTGACACTGTCTGTGAGCGTACCATTGATGAGCATTTTCACGGATTTTCCCTCCAATTATCAAAAAATACTACATATTATCAATTATTAATGTGAAATTTTAAAATTAATACTTGAAAAATTCCACGGAATAGAATAACATTACTGAGGATATTTGTAAATGGTTATGGAGATATATTTAAAAATTTATAGTAGGAGTGAGTGAACATTATGATGGCAAAACCACTCGTGTCTGTTCAAAGGCAATCATTTTTTAGAAATAATAGAGGTGAGAAAAGCGATATGATGGCAAAACAGAACCTACCGGCAACAAAAGGAAAAAGGAAGAAAAGTTCGATTCTGATTTCTTGTTGCTCCGTTGGTATCATTCTGGCGGTGTGGACGATCGCATCCGTTTCCGGCGCTCTGAGCTCCGGAATGGTTCCGACGATCCAGTCCGTCATCGCGGCGCTGGTCGACATCAGCGTTAACGGATATAAAGGAAGTACTTTGTTACAGCATCTGGGCGCCAGCTTTTACAGATTGCTGACAGCCTTCGGACTGGCGATCCTGACAGCCATTCCACTGGGACTGCTCAGTGGACAGAATGCGAAGGTCAGAGCTGCGCTGGAGCCTTTGGTCGAATTTGTCAGACCGCTGCCGCCACTGGCATATTACACGATCCTCGTCCTCTGGATGGGTATCGGCAACGGATCGAAGATCATGCTTCTTTATCTGGCATGCTTCGCGCCGATCTACGTTGCATGCGTTGCTGCAGTTACGAAGATCCCTGCTTCTTATACAGATGTAGCGGCCACTCTTGGCGCGAATCACCAGCAGATCTTCTGGAGAGTCATTCTCCCTTATGCGGCACCGGATATTTTTACAGGCGTTCGTACCGCTTTTGGACATGGTTACAGCACCCTGGTCGCGGCCGAAATGGTTGCGGCGGCATCCGGCATAGGCTGGATGGTACTGGATGCCAGTAACTGGCTCAGAAGCGACGTAATATTTGCAGGCATCATTGTTATGGGAGCGACCGGAATCATCATCGACCAACTGTTGAGGACGACGGAGAGGAAGCTCGTTCCATGGAAGGGTAAGTTATAAGTTAATGAAGTTAATGCATGATTTTGAAGGAGAATTTTGAAGGAGAAAAGGATGAAAATGAGAAAAACAATTATTGCATTGCTGCTGTCATTCGTTACAGTATTTGCATTTGTCGGATGTGGTGACAGCGGTTCATCAGAAGAACCTGCTGCTGATGAAGGCGCAGCAGTAAGCGCTGTTATCGCAACACAGGATCTGACCGACGTTGCAGCCGTTGCAAAGGGCGCAGGCTACTTCAACGAGCAGATGGGTGAAGGAGTCGAAGTCAGCAGAATGGCTGCCGGAAGAGACATGATCACCGCTATGAAATCCGGTGACGCCAACTTCGCAGGCCCTCTGGGAATCTGCCCGACGATTGTTGGTCTTACCACAGGAACCGACTATAAAGTAATTTACGTTGCCAGCCTGATCCGCGGGACGGAAGGTCTGGTAGTCCGTGAGAGTACCGGCTTCGAAACCGTTGCTGACCTGAAGGGTCAGAAGATCGGCGTTACGCTGGCATCCAGCGGACACTATGGCATGCTTTGCGCACTGGAAGATGCCGGTCTGACAACAGACGATGTTGAGATCCTCGACATGGCTCCGGACGCAATCAACTCCGCATGGGAGAGAGGCGACATCGACGTAGCTTACACCTGGAACCCGACGCTGACCAACATCGCCAACAAGGACGGCAAGATCATCCTCACCGCTGCTGACCTCGCAAAGGCAGGACACCAGACTATCAACTTCCACATCGTAAGAAGTGACTTCGCTGAAGCAAATCCGGAAGCTGTTACGAACTATGTAAGAGCGCTGGCACAGGCCAATGACCTCTATGACAACAGCAAGGAAGAAGCGCAGGAAATCGTCGGCGAATATCTGGAGATGGATCTGGATGTCGTTGAACAGCAGATGTCTGACGACTATCCGGGACTGGAAAGACAGCTGAATGATGATGTACTTGGAAACGACAATGCGGCTGCCGCTATGCTGCAGGTTGCTGAGTTCCTCCAGAAGGCTGGACAGATCGATGATGCAAAAGACCTTGACTTTTTCAAGAATGCGATTGATACTACTTATATAGAGCAAGTTCTCAGCGAGAAGTAGTATATAAGGAAAAGCAAGGATAAGACAAACATGAATGATAAAACTGTTCAAATGACTGTCAATTCATTATCACTGAGATACAAGGGTGCCAATGAGTCTCCGGACACATTGGCACTTGATAATGTTAATTTGACAGTATATGAAGGGGATTTTGTGTGCATTCTGGGACCGTCCGGCTGCGGTAAGAGTACACTGCTCAATATTATGGCGGGACTTTTGAAGCAGACCAGCGGTACGATCGAGATGCGCGGTGAGCCGATCAACGGCGTGGATCCGAGCAGAGCCGTCGTATTCCAGACTCCAACACTTTACCCTTGGACAAATGTGTATAACAACATCGCATTCGGACCGACTGTCAGAAAAGTCGATAAAGCGGAGATCCAGAGACGTACCAAAGAATATCTGGAGCTGGTAGGGCTGAAGGATTTTGCGAACGCGAAACCATATGAGCTTTCCGGCGGCATGCGTCAGAGAGTGGCGCTTGCCAGAGCGTTGGTAAACGATCCGACCATGATCCTGTTGGATGAGCCATTCGGCGCGTTGGACGCCTTTACCAGAAACTCCATGCAGGACCTGATCCGGAGGATTTGGAAGGCAACGAAGCCGACGATCATCATGATCACCCACGATGTCGACGAAGCGCTGACACTGGCGACCCGCGTCATTGCCATGTCTCCGTCTCCGGGAAGGATCGTCAAGGAGTACGAAGTCGATTTTACGATGAAGATGGAAGACAGCCAGGAGGATGCGAGATATACGCCGGAATACATTGAACTGCGTAAGCAGATTTTAGGGTTGATGCATATTGAACGGGATTATCTTTAATATTCAACATTATACGATCCATGACGGTCCGGGCATCCGCACGGAACTGTTCATGAAGGGATGCGCGCTCCGCTGTCCATGGTGCAGCAATCCGGAAGGACAATCCTCCCGGATCCAGCCGGGGGTCTATCAGAGCAAGTGCATTTCAGATAGCGTTTGCGGCCTCTGCAGGACGGTATGTCCGCAGGAGGGCGCATTGCTTTTTGCAGACGGAAAACTGACCGCCATCGACCGGGCGAAATGCACCGGCTGCATGGCCTGCGCGGATGCTTGTCCGGCCGACGCCATCAAGCCGTGGGGCAGAGAGATCTCCGTGGAAGAGGCGATGCGTGAGATCCGCCGGGACAAGGGTTACTATGACCGGTCCGGCGGCGGTGTCACCGTGTCCGGAGGCGAACCGCTGCAGCAGGCGGGCTTTGTGGAAGAGCTGCTCCGCGCATGTAAAGAGGAAGGTATCCACACCTGCTGCGAATCGACGCTGAACGTTCCGTGGGAAAAGGTGGAACAGATCCTCCCTTGGACAGACCTGTTCATTACGGACATCAAACACATGGACAGCGCGGTACACAAGGATTTTTCCGGCGGAGGGAACGAGCGGATCATCGAAAACCAGAAGAAGCTCGTCCGCACGGGAAAGGATATCATCGCACGCATTCCGGTGATCCCGGGGGTCAATGACGATGCGGCGAACATCGAGGCAACGGCGGACTATATCCTAGAGGATCTTGAGGGAAAGGTCCGTACGCTGCAACTGCTCAGTTTCATGCGCCTCGGAGAAGAAAAATACCGGTCACTGGGAATGCCATACGGTATGGCAGACCTGAAGATCGACCGGCCGGAATTCCAGGCTCATGTTTCTGAGATCGCGGACTATTTCAACAGCCGCGGGATCCACTGCCTGGTGGGAACGCGGGAAAAGGAAGAATCATGATAAATCAGACGGTACATACAAACGCACGCGGGCTGGAGCCTTTTGATCAGGTATACAGTCTGGGCTATGAAGTGGGACACGGCGACTGGTCCCCGTTTCCGCGGGTCAACCGGCTTCGCCAGACGTTCCTGGATCGGCCTTTCAATATCGATATCGAGCGGTTCCGCAACGTGACGGAAGCGTATCAGGTATATGAGAGAGAACCGGTGAAGCTTCGCTGTGCAAAGGCTTTCGAAAGCATCCTGATGAACGCAACGCTGTACATCTACGACGAGGACCTGATCCTGGGCGAGATCGCGGCGCCGGCCAAGGCCTCCCCGCAGTATCCGGAGTTTTCGGTGAACTGGATGCTCTACGAAGCGCTTTATGAGCCTTTTGAAGAACGGGAGCACGATCAGTTCTATTTCGTCAGCGAAGAGGACCGGCAGGAATTCATCGAGCTTTGCAAATGGTGGCAGGGCAAAGCGGTGGACGATCAGGTGGACGCGTATCTGGACGACGACCAGCTGAAGGGATCCCAGTCGGGGAAGAAGATCTTCCAGACGAACCTGTACCACTACGGCGGCGTGGGTCATTACGTCATGAACTATGAGAAGATCCTGCGTGTGGGTTTTGCGGGAATGGCAGCAGAGGCAAAGGCCGGAATGGCGCGCCTCTCGAAGAAAGACCCGGACTACGCCGAGAAAAAAGTCTTTTATGAAGCGGTGATCATTTGCCATGAAGCCGCGATCAAATACATCCAGCGTTACGCGAAATTAGCCGAAGAAATGGCGGCGGACTGCACAGATCCTGCCCGGAAGCAGGAACTGGAGCAGATGGCGGCGAACTGTCGGCAGGTCGCGGGCGGCCCGGCCAAAACGTTCTGGCAGGCGCTGCAGCTGTTCAATTTCGCGACCACGCTGACCCAGATCGAAAGCAACGGCCACTCCGTGTCCTACGGACGCATGGACCAGTGGCTGTATCCATATTATGAAGCGGACATGCAGAGCGGGGAGATCACGAAGGATTTTGCGCAGGAACTGTTGGAAGTCACCTACGTGAAGATGAACAACCCAACGAAGATCCGCGACGGCGGGACGGCGAAAGTCCGCCAGGGCAGGGGCTTTGGCGGCGAATGCCTGACCATCGGCGGCGTCGACCGGGATGGGAACGACGCCACCAACGACCTGACCATGATGCTGCTGGATGCATCCGTGCACACGCGGATGATGTGTCCGTGGCTCTTGGTGCGCATGCACGAGAACACGCCGTATGAACTGAAGGTCAAGACGGTGGAATGCATCCGCGCCGGGTATGGCCATCCGAAGATCTTTAACGACGCGCCGACCATCGCCGCGCAGATGAGCAAAGGCATGCCGCTGGAGGAAGCGCGGGATTACGCCATCGTCGGCTGCGTGGAGCCGAATTCTCCGGGCAGGGAGTACGGTTGGCACGACGGTTCCTACATCAACACCGTCAAATTCATGGAGATGGTCCTCAACGGCGGACGCTGTCTGGACTGCGGTCCGCACTGCGCGCGCTGGGAGAAGTGCGGCGCCCTGGGCAAAGCCCTCGGACCGGATACCGGCAGCCTGGAAACCTATCAGAGTTTTGATGAAGTATTGGAGAGCGTGGACAAGCAGTTCGACTACTGGGTCGATCAGATGTGCAGCACGATGAATATCGTTGACCGCGCCCACAGAGACCGCAAGCCGTTGCCATACGCGTCCGCATTCTTTGACGGATGCCTGGAAGACGGCGTCGACGTGACGGCGGGCGGAACCGTGTACAACGGAATCGGCCCGCAGGCCTCGGGTCTGGCCACCTGCGCCGACTCGCTGGCAGTCATCAAGCAGCTCGTCTTTGACGAAAAGCGCTTCACGGGAGCGCAGCTTTTGCAGGCGGTCAAGGATAACTGGGAAGGCCACGAAATCCTGTACGCACTGGTCAACAGCTCGAAGGTGCACCACTTTGGAAACGACGATGATTACGCTGATGAACTGTTCCGGTTCATGTTCGAGTGCTACTGCAGACACTTGTCTGGCCGGCCGACTATCCGCGGCGGCGAATTCACGCCGGGGGTCTACTCGGTCAGCGCCAACGTCGGCATGGGGCTCAACACCAACGCGTCTCTGGATGGACGCAAGGCGGGCGAGGCGATCTCCGACAATATGGGACCGGTCCACACGAGAGTCGGCTCCCATGATATCTGCGGTCCGATCGCGGTCGCGCACTCCGTCTCCAAAGTCGACCACTCGCTGGCCACCAACGGGACGCTGCTGAACATGAAGTTCCCGCAGGATGCCGTCGCCGGCGTCGAAGGCAGGGACAATCTGGTCAGCTTCATCGACGAGTACCTCTCCGGGGACCCGATGCACATCCAGTTCAACATCATGAGCTCGGAGACCATGCGGGCCGCGCAGAAGCACCCGGAACATTATAAGGACATGCTGGTCCGTGTCGCAGGCTACAGCGCCTACTTCGTGGAACTGGGCAAAGCCCTGCAGGAAGACCTGATCAACCGGACGGAGCTGTCGTTCTAGCTGGTTTACGTGTGTTTCGTCTGCGCTCGCGCGTCGTAGCATCCGCAACGCTCGCTTGCCGCAACGCGGTGCGGGGCCTGTTTACCGCAGCGCGGTGCGGAGCTTTTGCATGATAATCAAACGCGTGGCAAGACTCTGGTTTCCAGAGTCTTTTTTAATTGACCGGAACTGGTAAGATCGCACTCGAAGGTCGTAATGAGATTTTCGGCAGATACGGTTCCTGTTTCACGTAGCACAAAAACCCGGTCTGAAGCGGTGCACCGATATAACGGATTGCTGGCGACGCCTTCATGTTCGTGATAGATGATTTTATTATCGCAAGTCAATGTCGAATAATCGGGATAAATGATTACTGTTCCGGTTCTTGGATCAAAGCTGCGCCAAATAGATCCGCGCATATTCATCCAGCTCAGTTCCGGCGGCACATTCCAGAAACACATACCGGAAGAATAATGAAACAACCCTTTGCCGTTGCGAAATGCGGCAGTGTACTTCTCCAGTTCCGGAAGCAATGAAGAGAGATCCACTTCAAGCGCCATCTCGTAACGTGTAGGAATCCCCAGCAATTCATATTGGTTGAGAATTTCCCGTTCCGATTTGGATCTGGTTTTCACACCGGAGATGGATGCGTATTTTTTGTCCTCTGGACGGAACGGGTTCATAGGGTATTTATCATGAATCCATTTATACTGCATTGGTGTCAGTGTGATTCTGGAAATGTCCAAACCAGCCTTTGCGTATTTCGTCAAAAGGCGATCGAGCTCGCTCCGATCGCATCCTTTTAGTACAGGGATGTATAGCGACAGATACTTTTTTCGGGCAAGCAGATAGACTAGATCCATATTGCGGTTGATATTTCGCTCCACTCCGCTCGAAGCGGTGTTGCTCGCAGGACCGCTGCTTCTAGCGACATCCTTCACGGGGGTATACTGGACGAAAGCGGTATATCTCGGCCCCTGTTTCAAGTAAAGCGTCCCTTCTGGAAGCCGCCGCAACTCGCGGCTCAGCACATAAAGTTTATCCATATTGATCGCAGCTCCTACAGTCGGTTGAATTACCAAATATTACCATTTATTTGTGTGCCTGTCAACTGATTTTTCTCCGCTGCCGATCGATGGTAACGAAAAACTTAGCATATGCAGGTTTCTCGTTATCACAAAGTCCTTGCACCTGATAAATGTTAACGAAACCGAGCTCTTTCGCGCATCTTTCGTTATCAAAAGGCTTTGCCCCTGATTGATGTTAACGATAATTGGCGCTGGAAGAGAGCTTTCGTTATCATAAAGACATTGGCCATCCACAGGTGTTAACGAGAAATGAGTTAGTCGGGAGATTTTTCGTTAACACATGATTCTTGCCGCTCGGTAATGCTAACGATAATAGGAAATGCGGGGCATTTTTCGTTAACACAAAGCCCTTACGCTGGAAGAATGTTAACGAAAGCTAGTTAACAAGGCGGTTTTTCGTTAACAATGATTTTGCACTAGGAAAAAGAATAATCGCTCCCTGGATTGGAGACATAACTTGTAACGAATCAAACACCTTTTATAAATCCGAAAAAGAACTTTACTTTTCACCCTCAACTGTGTAGTATGGAAGTGTAATATAATATCAGTAACTAATATAAATTCAGTATGATGGCCTGAACGTTTCTACCACGCGCCGAAAAAAAGTGACTATTAGTGAGAACAATGCGAAGATCTAGTATTTTTTGTTTTTTTGTAAATGATGGCAGAAGAATCGACCATGAGTCTACTCATGAAGATTTCTCTGCCTTTTGTTATTTAAAAAGAAAAGTCAAGCGTAACAAGGAGAATCAAGCATGAAAAAAGTCGGAATCGTAATGGGAAGCGACAGCGATATGCCGGTCGCGGAGAAGGCGATCCAGCGCCTCGACAAATACGGCATCCCGTATGAAGTACACATCTATTCAGCGCACCGGACTCCGGAAGCAGCCCGCGCGTTTTCTGCAAAGGCCGCCGAGAACGGATTCGGCGTGATCATCGCCCTGGCGGGCAAAGCCGCGCATCTGGCCGGCAGCCTGGCGGCGAACACCGTCATTCCGGTCATCGGCGTACCGGTGAAGTCCTCGACTCTGGACGGGCTGGACGCGCTGCTATCCACCGTGCAGATGCCATCCGGGATCCCGGTCGCGACCGTTGCCATCGACGGGGCAGCCAACGCAGCGATCCTGGCCGCGCAGATCATCGCGCTCGGCGATGAGGAACTCGCGCAAAAGCTGAAGGACGAGAGAAAAGCCGCGGAAGCGGAAGTGTTGGCCAAAGACGCCAAGCTGAACGCGTAAGAGATGCGGCGCAGGCGCCGCGCACGGACCAAGTTAAACAATGCATTGCACATACGCAGGAGGAACAAAATGGAGTTAGTTTACACAGGAAAGACAAAAAACGTATACGCACTGGACAACGGCAATTATCTGCTCAAGTTCAAGGATGATGTGACCGGTAAGGACGGCGTGTTCGATCCGGGCATGAACGAAGTCGGCTTGAGCATCGAAGGCGTCGGCGACGTCAATCTGAGAATGTCGATCTACTTTTTTGAGAAGATCAACGCGGCCGGGATCCTGACGCACTATGTCAGCGCCGACCTGGAGAACACGACGATGGAAGTCAAACCGGCGACCGTTTTCGGACATGGTCTGGAGGTCATTTGCCGTCACAAGGCGGTCGGGTCGTTCATCCGCAGATACGGCGAATACATCGAGGAAGGCGCGGACCTGCCGGCCTACGTCGAGACGACCTTCAAGAACGACGAAAAGGAAGACCCGCTCGTCACGAAGGACGGCCTGCTCGTACTGGGCATCATGACCGACGAACAGTACGAAGACCTGAAGGTCATGACACAGAAGATCACCCAGATCGTAGCGGATGACCTGCTCGAAAAGGGTCTCGTGCTGTATGACATCAAGTTCGAATTCGGATACGACGCAGACGGCAACGTCATGCTGATCGACGAAATCGCATCCGGCAACATGAGAGTATACAAGGACGGCGAGTACATCGAGCCGATGGAACTGTCCAAGCTGTTCTTTGCGGAATAAAATGGAGAAATAATATGGATTACACAGATAAAACATGTCGGGAATTCGTGGAATGCGTCGCGATGAAGACACCGATTCCGGGTGGCGGATCTGTCGCCGCGCTGGTCGGTGCGCTGGGCGCGTCCCTGAGCACGATGGTAGCGTCCCTGACCCTCGGCAAGAAGAAATTCATCGCCGTGGAAGTGGAGATGGAAAAGAACATCGAAGAGATCTACAAGATCCAGAACGAGCTACTGTCGCTCGTCCAGAAGGACATCGACAACTTCGAACCGCTTTCCAAGCTTTACAAGAAAAAAGCATCCACGCCGGAAGAGAAAAAGATCCTCTCCGAACAGAAGCAAAACGCCCTGTACGAGGCCTGCCTCGTGCCGATGGAGATCATTCAGAAATGCGGCCGCGCCATCGAACTGGCACAGGAATTCGCGACCAAAGGCAACAAAGTCGTCATCGCGGACTCCGGATCCAGCGCCGTTCTCTGCAAGGCGGCTATGCAGGCGGCCAGCTTCAACATCTACATCAACACCAACATGATGAAAGACAAGGATCTGGCAAAGAAGATCAACGGCGAGACCACCGCGCGAATCGTCTATTACGGCGCGCTGGCGGACGCGGTCTTCGGATACACGACCAATACGCTGATCAACACGGTCATCGAAACGGAAAACACGATCTAAACAGATCGATCGGATCGACGATTATCGATAATACAAACGCACGCCGGCAGCAATGAATGCCGGCAGCACCAGAAAGGATACTAATATGGGCGGATATTTTGGAGCCGTTTCCTCCAGAGATGTCGTCATGGACGTCTTTTACGGAACGGACTATCACTCTCACCTCGGGACACGGCGGGGCGGAATGGCGGTTATGGACGATGAAGCGGGATTCAAGCGCGAGATCCACAACATCGAAAGCTCCCCATTCCGGACGAAATTTGAAGACACGATCCAGCACATGTCCGGCAAAGCCGGCATTGGCTGCATCAGCGATACGGATCCGATGCCGTTGCTGATCCACTCCAACATCGGCACGTACGCGATCGTCTTTGTAGGAAGGATCAACAATCAGGACTCGCTGATCAAGCAGTATCTGGCATTCAGCGGCGGGCACTTCGAAGCGCTCAGCGGCGGGCGGGTCAATTCCACGGAATTGATCGCGTCCCTCATCGACCAGAAGAGCGATTACACGGACGGTCTCAAATTTGCGCAAAGCATGATCGAAGGATCCGCGTCCATCCTACTGCTTAAAGAGGACGGCAAGATCATCGCCTCTCGTGACAAGCTGGGCAGAACGCCGATGCTGATCGGCAAAGACGAAGAGGGATACAGCGTATCGTTTGAGTCGTTTGCATATGAGAAGCTGGGATACGAAACGGTCTACGAGCTTGGACCGGGCGAGATCGTGGAAATCTCGAAGGACGGATACAAAACGCTGGCGCCGGCCGGCAAGAAAACATGCATCTGCGCGTTCCTGTGGTCGTATTACGGATACCCGAACTCCACGTACGAGAACGTCAACGTGGAAGAGATGCGTAACAAAAACGGCCGGATCCTGGCCAGGACCGATGCGGAAGCCGGACGGATCCCGGAACTGGATTACGTCTGCGGCGTTCCGGATTCCGGCGTCGCGCACGCCATCGGATACGCCAACGAATGCGGCATCGATTACGCCAGACCGTTCATCAAATACACGCCGACCTGGCCGCGCAGCTTCATGCCGGTCAACCAGAGCGAACGGAACCGCGTCGCGAAGATGAAGCTGGTCCCGGTGCACAACCTGATCAAAGGCAAAAAGCTCCTCTTCGTGGACGACAGCATCGTCCGGGGAACGCAGATGCGGGAAACGGTCGAGTTCCTCTATGAGAACGGCGCTGAAGAAGTCCATATGCGGTCAGCCTGCCCGCCGATCATGTATGGGTGCAAATATATCAACTTCTCCAGGCAGACTTCCGACATGGATCTGATTGCACGTCGGACCATCATCGAACTGGAAGGCGAAGAAGGAGAGAAATACATCGAAGAATACAGCGACGGAAGAACGGAGAGAGGCCGGAAGCTGCGGGACTGCATCTGCGGCAAGCTGCACCTGGACTCCCTCGAGTTCCAGAACGTCGAAGGAATATTGGAAGCTATCGGACTTGATGAATCCAGCGTTTGCACATACTGCTGGAACGGAAAGGAATAGAGCATGAACAATTCCAGATCAGACGCCTACGCCGCATCCGGCGTAGACATCACGGCAGGCTATCAATCCGTCAAGCTGATGAAGGAACACGTCGCACGGACGATGACCGACGGCGTGCTGTCCGACGTCGGCGGATTCGGCGGCTTGTTCGGGCCGAACATGACAGGGATCGAGGAACCGGTCCTCGTCAGCGGAACGGACGGCGTCGGCACCAAGCTGAAGTTGGCTTTCCTGATGGACAAGCACGACACCATCGGCATCGACTGCGTCGCCATGTGCGTCAACGATATCATCTGTTGCGGCGCGAAGCCTTTGTTCTTCCTGGATTACATCGCCTGCGGCAAGAACTATCCGGAGAAGATCGCGCAGATCGTGAAAGGCGTGGCCGAAGGGTGCGTCCAGTCCGGCGCGGCCCTCATCGGCGGCGAAACGGCGGAAATGCCGGGCTTCTATGACGAAGACGAATACGACCTGGCCGGCTTTGCGGTGGGCATGGTCGACAAGAGCAAAATTCTGGACAAGGAAAGCGTCAAGGAGGGCGACGTGATCATCGCGCTGCCGTCCAGCGGCGTCCACTCCAACGGGTTCTCTCTCGTAAGAAAAGTCTTTGATGTGGAGAACGCGGACCTGAACGCGCCGGTAGAGGCGCTGGACGGAAAGAGCCTGGGCGAGACCCTGCTGACGCCGACCAAGATCTACGTGAAACCGATGCTGGCGCTGATGGAGATCGTCAACGTCAAATCCGTCGCCCACATCACCGGCGGCGGCTTCTACGAAAACATCCCGCGGAGTCTTCCGGAAGGGATGACGGCCAAGATCAAAAAGGAAGACGTCCGCGTCCTGCCGATTTTTGAACATCTGGCGGAAACAGGCGGCATCTCCGAACGTGACATGTTCAACACGTTCAACATGGGCGTCGGCATGATCTGCATCATCGATCGTGACGACGTCTATGAAGCGGTCAGCTGCCTCAAGGAAAACGGCGAAGACGCCTACATCCTCGGCGAGATCGTGGCTGGAGACGAGGGGGTGCAGCTATGGTAAAGACAAGGATCGCCGTCCTGATTTCCGGGAACGGCACCAACCTGCAGGCTTTGATCGACGCCCAGAAAGACGGCGTGATCAAACACGGCCGCATCGTTCTGGTGGTTTCCTCCAACTCCATCGCCTACGGGCTGAAACGGGCGGAAGCGGCAGGCATCGAAACGGCCATCGTTACGAAGAAACAATGCGGCAGCGAGGAAGCCTTTGAGAAAAAGCTGCGCGAAGTCCTCGAAGAGCACAACATCGAAATGATCGTGCTGGCGGGCTTCATGAAGATCCTGAGCAAAGACTTCACCGCGGCCTACCGGAACCGCATCATCAATGTGCATCCGTCCCTGATCCCGGCGTTTTGCGGGAAGGGCTGCTACGGACTGAAAGTCCACGAGAAAGCGCTGGAATACGGCGTGAAAGTGACCGGCGCCACCGTCCACTACGTCAACGAAGTGCCGGACGGCGGCAAGATCATCATGCAAAAGCCGGTGCGCGTGAAAAAAGGCGACACTCCGGCGGTTTTGCAAAAGCGCGTCATGGCGGAAGCCGAGTGGCAGATCCTGCCGAAGGCGACGGAAAAGGTAGCATGGAAGCTGATGAAAGAAAAGGCGGCGAAAATGGAACAATACGAAATCAACGATATCGGAAAACTGATCGAAGACAACACGTATCCCGGCAGGGGCATCGTGATCGGCCGGACCAAAGGCCAGGGCAAAGCGGCGGTCGCCTACTTCATCATGGGGCGCAGCGACAACAGCCGCAACCGTGTCTTCACCATCAAAGACGGCGAGGTGTTCACGGAACCGTTCGACGCGAGCAAGGTCGAGGATCCGTCCCTGATCATCTACGCAGCGCTGCGGCAGTTTGAAAACAAGCTGATCGTCACCAACGGCGACCAGACCGACACCATATACAAACATCTGGAGGCAGGCAAGGGCTTTGAGGATGCGCTGGCCACCCGGTCCTTCGAACCGGACGAACCGAACTACACGCCGCGCATCAGCGGTCTGGTGGAGCTGGGCGAAGAAGAGTTCACGTACAAGATGAGCATCCTCAAGAGCCAGAGCAAGGACGGCTCCCGGACGGGACGCTACTATTTCCACTACGAATCGGAGCCTGGCCTCGGACATTTCATCCACACATACGAATGCGACGGAGATCCGCTGCCGACGTTCCACGGGGAGCCGGAGCGCGTCGAGATCCCGGATGACATCGACGACTTCACGAACCATCTCTGGAAGTACCTCGATGAGAACAACAAGATCTCGCTGTACGTCCGCTACATCGATGTGAAGACGGGCGAATACGAAGAGCGGATCATCAACAAGAGAGAGGCGTAAGGCCGGAGGAAGAAGACAATGAACGAACTGAAACTGAAATACGGGTGCAATCCGAACCAGGCCCAGGCCAGGATCTACATGGAAGACGGAAGCGAACTGCCGATCAAGATCCTTGGCGGACGCCCGGGATACATCAACTTCCTGGACGCCTTCAATTCCTGGCAGCTGGTCAGGGAACTGAAGGAAGCCACGGGATTGCCGGCGGCGACCTCTTTTAAGCACGTCAGCCCGACCTCCGCGGCGGTTGGCAAAGTGCTGCCGGAGAACATGAAGAAAGCCTATTTCGTCGACGACATCAAAGGTCTCGACGATTCCCTCATCGCCTGCGCCTACGCTCGGGCCAGAGGGACCGACCGCCTGTGCTCCTTCGGCGATTTCATCGCGCTGTCGGATACTTGCGACGAAGTGACGGCGCGGATCATCAAGAGGGAAGTCTCTGATGGCGTCATCGCGCCGGGATACACGGACGAAGCGCTGGAGCTTTTGCGCGGAAAGAAAAAGGGCAATTACAACATCATCGAGATCGATCCGGACTACCGCGCGCCGGAGATCGAACGCCGCCAGGTATTCGGCGTGACGTTCGAGCAAAGCCACAACGAGATGAAGATCGATAAGTCGCTCACGGAGAACATCGTGACGGCGAACAAGGATCTTCCGGAGAGCGCGAAGATGGACATGATCATCGCGATGATCGCGCTGAAATACACCCAGTCCAATTCCGTCTGCTTCGCGGAGGACGGACAGTGCATCGGCATCGGCGCCGGGCAGCAGTCCAGGATCCACTGCACGAGGCTGGCAGCGGGCAAGGCCGACACCTGGCACCTGCGGCAGCATGAGAAAGTGCTGAACCTTCCGTTCAAGAAGGGCATCGCCAGAGCGGTCCGCGACAACGCGATCGACGGATACATCAACGAATACGAAGAAGACGTCTGCGCAGAAGGAAACTGGCAGAAGTACTTCAGCGAGCAGCCGGAACCGCTGACCAAAGAGGAGAAGACGGCCTATCTGTCATCCCTCAAAGGCGGCGTGCTGGCGTCGGATGCGTTCTTCCCGTTCAGCGACAGCATCGAGCGGGCGCGCATGAGCGGCGCGGACTACGTGGTCCAGCCGGGCGGATCCGTCCGGGACGACGAAGTCATCAGCGGCTGTGATAAATATGGAATGGTCATGGTATGCAACGGTGTACGGCTGTTCCACCATTAAGAAACGAGGGGGAAACGAGTCATGAACATCATGGTAATCGGCGGCGGCGGCCGGGAACACGCCATCATCAAGAAACTGGCGGAAAATGAAGCGGTCACGAAGATCTACGCGCTTCCGGGCAACGGAGGCATCGCGGCGGACGCGGAATGCGTCGACGTCAAAGCGACCGACATCGACGGGATCGAGGCTTTTGCAAAAGAAAGCGGCGACATTGATTACGCGGTAGTCGCGCCGGACGATCCGCTGGCTATGGGCTGCGTGGACCGGCTTCAGGAGATCGGCATCCCGTGCTTCGGACCGGTCGCAAAAGCAGCGGTCATCGAGAGCAGCAAGGTTTTTGCAAAAGATCTGATGAAAAAATACGGCATTCCGACCGCGACCTACGAGACGTTTGACGATATGGACGCGGCGCTGGCATACCTGGACGACGCGCCGATCCCGACAGTCATCAAAGCCGACGGTCTGGCGCTGGGCAAGGGCGTTATCATCGCCGAGACCCGCGACGAAGCCAAGGCAGCCGTCCGCAAGATGATGGAGGAGAAGGCCTTTGGGGAAAGCGGCAGCCGGATCGTCATCGAGGAATTCCTGACAGGTCCGGAAGTGTCGGTGCTTTCGTTCACCGACGGCCGGACGGTAGTGCCGATGATCTCATCGCAGGATCACAAGCGCGCGCTGGACGGCGACCAGGGGCTCAACACGGGCGGCATGGGAACCGTCGCGCCGAACCCGTACTATACGGAAGACGTGGCCAGAGAGTGCATGGAGACAATTTTCCTGCCGACGATGGAAGCTATGAACGAAGAGGGCAGGACCTTCCAGGGCTGCCTCTACTTCGGCCTGATGCTGACGGAGAACGGCCCGAAGGTCATCGAATACAACTGCCGGTTCGGCGATCCGGAGACGCAGGTGGTGCTGCCGTTACTGAAGAGCGACCTGCTCACCATCATGCAGGCGGTCACCGAGCAAAGGCTGGCGGAAGTGGACGTGGAGTTTTCCAGCGAGAACGCCTGCTGCGTGGTCGTGGCATCCGGCGGCTACCCGGCTTCTTACGAGAAAGGCAAAGAGATGACCATCGGCGAGATGGAAGGCAAGACCGACATCTTCATCGCCGGCGCCAAGCTGGAAGACGGCGTGCTGAAGACCAGCGGAGGCCGCGTACTGGGCGTGACGTCCGTGGCGGACACGCTGGAGGAAGCCATAGCGCTGGCATATAGGAATGTAGAAAAAGTGCAGTTCGACAAGGCGTATCACCGGACGGACATCGGCCGCCGGGCCCTGGAGGTTGCAAAAGGCTGACGCAGAAAGGAGCGGACATGGTATATAGAATTTTTGTCGAGAAAAAGGATGCGGTCGCCAGCGAGGCGAAGGCGCTCCGGTCCGAGATCCGGACCTTCCTCGGCATCGAAAAACTGGACGGCTTAAGAATCATCAACCGGTATGATGTGGAAGGCATCGAAGAAGAGCTCTTCGAACAATGCGTCGGGACCGTGTTCTCCGAACCGCAGGTCGACGATGTGTACCGCGAGCTGGATGCGGACGGTGCCGGCAGCGCCGGAACGAAGAATTTTGTATTCGCGGTGGAAGCGTTGCCGGGACAGTACGATCAGCGGGCGGACTCCGCGGCGCAGTGCATCCAGATCATCTCGCAGCAGGAGCGGCCGATGGTGAAGTGCGCCAAGGTCTACATCCTGTACGGAGACCTGACGGAGGCCGACGTCGAGGCGATCAAAAAGCACGTCATCAACCCGGTGGAAATGCGGGAAGCCTCGCTGGAACTGCCGGAAACACTGAAAATGGAATACGACCAGCCGGAAACCGTTGCTATAGTCGAAGGATTCACTGCGATGGACGAAGCGCAGCTCAAAGCCTTCATCGCGGACAATGGTCTGGCGATGGATTACGACGACATCCTCGTCTGCCAGGAGTATTTCCGCAGCGAGGACCGGGATCCGACGATCACGGAGATCAAGATGATCGACACATACTGGTCGGATCACTGCCGTCACACGACGTTCAATACCGTCATCGACAGCGTGACGTTCGCGGATGAAACGCTGCAGAAGGCGTACGACGACTATTTGAAGACGCGGCAGGAACTGGGACGGACCAAGCCGATCACGCTGATGGACATTGGCACCATCGCGGCCAAGGCGCTGAAGGCGCAGGGCAAGATGGAGGGGCTGGACGAGTCCGAGGAGATCAACGCCTGCACGGTAAAGATCAAGGCAGAAGCCGGCGGCGAGTTGGAAGACTGGCTGCTGCTGTTCAAGAACGAAACACACAATCACCCGACGGAGATCGAGCCGTTCGGCGGTGCGGCGACCTGTATCGGCGGCGCCATCCGCGACCCGCTCTCGGGGAGGGCATACGTATATACCGCCATGCGCATCACCGGCGCGGCGGATCCATTGCGGCCGCTCGATCAGACGATCAAGGGCAAGTTGCCGCAGCGTAAACTGGTCACCTCCGCGGCCGACGGGTATTCTTCCTACGGCAACCAGATCGGCGTTTCCACCGGACTGGTGCAGGAAATTTACCACGACGGCTATGCAGCCAAGCGAATGGAACTGGGCGCGGTCGTCGGCGCAGCGCCGGCGGAGAACGTCGTCCGGGAACGCCCGGAGCCGGGAGACATCATCTTCCTGCTGGGCGGACGGACAGGCCGTGACGGTATAGGCGGAGCGACGGGATCCTCGAAATCCCACGATGTGAGCTCCCTGGAAACCTGCGGCGCCGAAGTCCAGAAGGGCAACGCGCCGGAAGAGCGGAAACTGCAGCGGCTGTTCCGGAACGGCGAAGCGTCCCGCATGATCAAGCGGTGCAATGACTTTGGAGCGGGCGGCGTTTCCGTTGCCATCGGCGAACTGGCGGATGGACTGGACATCAACCTGGATGTCGTGCCGAAGAAATACGAAGGCCTTGACGGGACGGAGCTGGCCATCAGCGAATCCCAGGAGAGAATGGCGGTCGTCGTCGCGGCGGCTGACCGTGAGCGGTTCGAAGAACTGGCGGCCAAGGAGAATCTGGAATGCACCGTCGTCGCGACGGTCACCGAAGAGCCGCGGCTGGTCATGCACTGGAAGGGCAATACCATCGTGGATATCGCCCGGTCCTTCCTGGATTCCAACGGTGCCGAAAAGCACATCACGGTGGAAGCACCTGTAGCAACGCTTCCGATCTGCGACGTTACCGGCGGCTTTACCGAGAATTACAAAGCCCTCGCAAGCGATATCAACATCTGCTCGCAGAAGGGACTTTCCGAGAAATTCGATTCGACCATCGGCGCGGGCACGGTCGTCATGCCGTTCGGCGGCAAGTACCAGATGACGCCGGCGCAGACGATGGTCCAGAAAGTATCTATGCAGGACAAGAACTCCCGGACGTGCTCGATCATGTCCTGGGGTTACGACCCATACATCACCGAGCAAAGCCCTTATCACGGAGCCTATCTGGCGGTGGCCGACTCCATGTGCAAGCTGGCGGCTTCCGGCGGCGGCAAAGAGGCCGCATACCTGAGTTTCCAGGAATACTTCGAGAAGCTGGGCAAGGACAGCAAGCGCTGGGGCAAGCCGTTCGCGGCGCTCCTCGGAGCTTATGAAGCGCAGATGGGACTGGACGTGGCAGCCATCGGTGGCAAGGATTCCATGAGCGGATCCTTCGAAGACATCGACGTCCCGCCGACGCTGGTATCCTTCGCGATCACCACGGCCGACGTGGATGACATCGTAACGAACGAATTCAAAGGCGCCGGACATAAGGTGCTTCTGCTGGAGCCGGAAGTCAATGAACAGGGGCTGCCGACGGCGGAATCCCTGAAGAAGATTTTTGCTAGGATCCGTGATATCAATGAAGCGGGCAACCTGCTGGCGGCCTACACGCCGGGCATCGGCGGGATCGCGGAAGCGGTCATGAAGATGTGCTTCGGAAATATGATCGGGTTCGAATACAACGAAGAAGCGCTTGGTGCCGCGGCGGTGCAGAAACTGTTCGGGCGTGCTTATGGCAGCTTTGTGCTGGAAGTCGCGGACGGCACCTGTAAGTGCTCCGGAACTTGTGATGAAGACCATGCGGACGGATTCAACTGCTCCGTTCTGGGCAAGACCACGGAAGAGGCGGCAATCAAGCTTGGCGGCGAAGCCGTGCAGCTTGCGGAGCTTTTGCAGGATTATGAGGCGAAACTCGAACCGGTCTATCCGTGCAACATCGATGCGACGAAGCAGCAGATCCCGGATCTCAGCTATGTGGCGGCAGGATGTGTGAAGCGGGAAGACTTCGGTGCTGCGGCCGTTGCGACGGCGAAACCAAAGGTCCTGATTCCGGCGTTCCCGGGCACCAACTGCGAGTGGGATTCTGCAAAGGCCTTTGAAGCGGCCGGCGCGGAAGCAGAGATCATCGTCATCCGGAACCTGACGGCGGATGCCATCGCTTCTTCGGTCAGCGAATTTGCGGGCAAACTGGCGCAGGCGCAGATGGCGTTCATTCCGGGTGGATTCTCCGGCGGAGATGAACCGGACGGATCTGGCAAATTCATCACCGCGTTCTTCCGCAATCCGGAAGTCAAGGAAGCGGTCACGGAACTGCTCGATCAGAGAGGCGGCCTGATGGCCGGCATCTGCAACGGATTCCAGGCACTGATCAAGTTGGGCCTTGTCCCTTACGGCAAGATCATCGACACCGTTGACACCTGTCCGACACTGACGCTCAACGAGATCGGACGGCATCAGTCCAGACTGGTGCGGATCCGCGTCACCTCCGACAAGTCGCCATGGCTGGCGCAGACGAAGGTCGGCGAGATCTACACGGTGCCGGTATCCCACGGCGAAGGCCGGCTCCTGGCCAGCGAAGAACTTCTGAAAGAGCTGGGCGCGAACGGACAGATCGCTACGCAGTATGTGGACTTCGACGGAAATCCGGCGGATGACATCCGGTTCAATCCGAACGGATCCATCTACGCGGTCGAGGGCATGACCTCACCGGACGGACGCGTCTTCGGCAAGATGGGCCATGCGGAACGTACCGGCTACGGGTTATACAAGAACGTCCCGGGCAAGTACGACATGAAGATGTTCGAATCCGCCGTGCAGTACTTCAAATAGACGAAGAACGACTTAAGCTCTTGGACTTGAACAAATTGGCAGTACGGGAACGTTTGTCAAGTTTCTAAATAGCTTGAACGCCTGTGCTTGAACAAATTGATGGAACGGAAAACGTTTGTCAAGTGTGCTATAAGGATTTAAGCGCTTGTGCTTGAACAAACTGGCGGAGCAGAAAACGTTTGTCAAGTTTTGACCCAAAACTGAGTAGAAAATGGATGAAAAATAGCGATGTGCTTGAACAATTCGTTCTGTAGAACATGCTTTGTCAATGCATTTGTTGGAATTACTTGACGAGGCAGAGGATCCATAGGCAAGTGTTCAAGTGCAAATGGGAAAAGAAATGCTCTGATGAACGACCAACCAGAATTGGTGCGTCGTTCATCGGGGCTTTTTTAAAGCACAGCTCCTCCACACGTTCCCAATAGGACCGTCACATTATCCCAAAAATGGGGCAAAGTTTTAATGTGCTAAAGTTGTATACAATAATACAAAGACCGATATTAGAACAACTCAAAGCTTGTAATTTCAACGGATGGCTGTTGAAGTGGATGGTATACAATGTTAAGATGAAGACGTAGATGGGTTAATTTTTTATCAAAAAAATGAGGGAAAAATGGCAGCAAAATCAGGGAAATTAAACGAGGTCGTGTTGCAGGGCAACGAGGCCTGTGCTAAGGGCGCACTTTATGCCGGATGCAGATTTTTTGCCGGTTATCCGATCACTCCTTCCACGGAGATCATCGAGATGATGTCGGGCGAAATGCAGAAGGCAGGGGGCGCTTTTATTCAAATGGAAGACGAAATCGGCTCCGCCTGCGCCATCATCGGCGCCAGATGGGGCGGCAGCAAGGCGATGACCGCAACATCCGGTCCGGGCTATACGCTCATGCAGGAAGCGATCGGATTCGCCGCGGTCACAGAGACGCCGATCGTCATCGTGAACGTACAGAGAGGCGGCCCGTCCACCGGACAGCCGACACTGAGCTCCCAGCAGGATATTTATCAGGCCCGGTACGGCAGCCACGGTGACTACGAGATCATCGTGCTGGCGCCGTCTTCCGTGCAGGAGATGTATGATTTCACGATCAAAGCTTTTGAATTGTCGGAGCAGTTCCGGACACCGGTCATCCTTCTGGCGGACGAAGTCGTCGGCCACATGCGTGAAAAGATCACGATCCGGGACGGCAGCAAAACCATCAAGGCCGAAAGACAGAAATACGTCGTCTCCCCGCAGGCGGACTTTTTCCAGGGTGCCTTCACCACCGTGGAAGGGCAGCTTCACGACGAGCAGGGACGGCGGATCGGACACATCGCCCACAAGAGCGGTGAGTTCATCTATAATCTGAACAAGAAGATCACGGACAACGTGGACGTGATTTCCGACATCTCCACCTACTGCATGGAAGATGCGGACGTCGCGATCGTTGCGTACGGTTCCGTCGCGCGGCCGTCGCTCAACGCGGTCAAGCACGCGAGGGGCATCAAGGATGCCCGGATCGCGCCGAAGTTCAAGATCGTGCGCGACATCATGAAGCGGGGCATTCAGAAGACGATCCAGACGGACTACAGCCACCTGAAGGTCGGCCTGGTCAAGGTCAACACCGTATGGCCGTTCCCGGAAGAGCTTTTGAAACAGGCTACCGAGCGGGTCGACACGGTCATCGTACCGGAGATGAACGTCGGCAAATACAGCCGGGAAGTGGAACGCGTGCTCAAAGACAAGAACGTCGTTCCGATGTCAAAGTGCGGCGGTGACATCCACACGCCGATCGAGATCCTGGACAAGATTATGGAAGTGACAGGACTGGACGAGGAGGTGGAAATCAATGAATAAGCTGTACGAGAAATACATCAAGAAAGAATCCCTCCCGACTCTGTTCTGCCCGGGCTGCGGCAATGGGATCATTCAGATCGCGGCCATGGAAGCCATGGAGAAACTGAACTGCAAGGACGACGTCGCGTGCGTCAGCGGCATCGGCTGTTCCTCCTGGATTCCTTGTTACTATAAACTGGACGTCATCCACACCATGCACGGCCGGGCAATCGCCTTTGCAGAAGGCCTGAAACTGGCGCGGCCGGACAAGAAGATCATGGTATTCACCGGCGACGGCGACTGCATGGCCATCGGCGGCAACCACCTGCTTCACGCGGCGCAGCGGAACATCGACCTGACCGTCGTCATGGTCAACAACTACATCTACGGCATGACCGGCGGGCAAAAATCCCCGACCACGCCGATTGGCGCGCAGACGAAGACATCCCCGTTCGGCTGCATCGACGAACCGATGAACGCCTGCAAACTCGTGATGTCCCTCGGCGCCAGCTACGTCGCGCGCTGGACGACCGCCCACCCGGTGCAGCTTGCAAAATCCATCGCCGAAGGATTGGACCACAAGGGCTTTTCGTTCATCGAGGTCCTGTCGCAGTGTCCGGTACAGGCGGGCAAAAACGTCTGGGGCGAAAAAGAGCCGGCCAAGATCATGGAGAAATACAAAGAATACACCTATCTGTACAAGATGGGTTCCGCCGACCCGACAGGTGCCATGGCCGAACGGAACGCGGACGGCCTGATTCCGATCGGACTGTTCAAGCATGACGACGACGCCAAGGAATATCTCGAACGCGTCGAAGAGAAGCTGGCGGAAATCGGGATCGCGAGATAGAGAGTAAGAGGTAACAGGAATGGCAAACATTACGATCGATAAAGCATGCTGCAAAGGCTGTAACATCTGCCTGTCGGTGTGCCCGAAGAAGATTTTTGCAAAGTCAAGACAGAGAAACAACTACGGAACGGCCATGCCGGCCGTCGAGAATCCGGACGACTGCATCGTTTGCAGGATGTGTGAGCGGATGTGCCCGGACGGAGCGATCAACGTAGAGAAATAAAAATGGGAACAGACTGAAGGAGAAGGGATACAACATGAGACTGAACATCAGATTCGCAGGTTCCGGAGGACAGGGCGTGATCCTGGCTTCGGTACTGCTCTCCAAGGCATATGGCCTGGGAGAAAACTACAACATCGCGCAGACGCAGAGCTACGGGCCGGAAGCCAGAGGCGGCGCCTGCAAGGCGGAAGTCGTCGTTTCCGATGAAGAGATCGACTACATGAAAGTCACCAAGGCGGACGTCTTCGTCGCGCTGAACCAGGTCGGCTACGACAAGTACATCGACACCGTGAAAGACGATGCGATCGTGCTCATCAACAGCACGCTGGTCGAGTCCGACCGGCCGAACGTCTACCGCATTCAGGCCACGCAAAGGGCTGAGGACATGGGCAAGCCGTTCGTAGTCAACATCATCGCGCTGGGCGCACTGACCAGACTGATGCCGAAGATCCACTATCCGGCCGTTGAAGAGGAGATCAAGAACAACTTCAACGCCAGTATCGCGGCCTCCAACCTGGATGCCTATAAGATGGGCTACGACATCATGGATGCGGATCTGAAAGAGCTGGGATATAAGACCGGCTTCGGCGATTCCAGACAGTGGTAGGATAACGCGGCAAAAAACAAACTTCTTTATTCGCAGCCTTTATTCTGCTAAAATGACGATATAAAGGAGGAAGGAACGATGAAGAAGAAATTCTTATGCATAATCGCGGCACTGGCGCTTTTGCTCATATTCCCGCTCAGCGGATGCGGCGGCAGTGATGATACCGCGGAGATCGAGGCTACCGTTAATGGATTCATGACGGCGATGCAGGAAGGCGATCTCGAAGGAATGAAGGAATACGCCGATCCGGCGATCTTTGAAGAGAACGGCTCGCTGAGCGAGTTCTCGACCATTGAAAACATGGACGAAGAGCTGGCGGAAGCCGTTGGAGTCGACGTGTCCGCGCTTTCGGACACGACCAAGGACGCTGTCAATAAGTATGTGAACAAGATGCTGCAGAATCTCGTAACAGCGTATGAGATCACGGAAGTCACGGAGACGGATGACGGCGTAGGCAAAGTCAAGGTCACCACGACGTATGGGTTCGATCCGGAAAAGGGCGAAGAAATCGATGTCAATGACGAGATCGAGGCCATGACGACGGAATACATGACAGAGAACATGTCGGAACTGACGCAGATCTACAGCACCGGCGGTCAGGAAGCATTGATGTCAAAGGTGCTGGATGATATGGCAGGGCAGATCCTGGATCTGTATGCCGACGCCATCATGCAGACCGGCGAAGTAACGCAGGACAGCGTCTTTACCGTTGAGAACAAGGACGGAAAGTGGCTGATCACAGCGGAGGATGCCTTGGAATAAGAAAAGAAACACAAGAAAACGGGCCATATGGCCCGTTTTTTATTGCGTCACACGAACACCATCTGCAAAAGCACCATGTACACGGCTGTCCCGAGGACGACGCTCACGATGGTGTTGCGTTTCCATAGATATGACGCGACGACGACGGCCATGGCGATGAGTTCCGGTACGCCGTGGGTGCCGCCCAGGATCGAAATGTCGCGAAAGCAGTATACAATCAAAAGCCCCATTGCGGTGTATGGGATGACTTTACCCAGGTAAAGAATAAATTCCGGAATTTGCTCGCTCCACCCGAAGATGACGACCGGCAGTACGCGGGTGAGAATAACGCAGCCGCCCATGACGAGCAGGATGATCAGTGCGTGGGTGTAATCAGGCATCGCCGTCACCTCCTGCAGGTTCGTGGGTCGGCTCTGCCGATTCCACCGGTTCCGCCGCCTCGATACGACGGCGCATGGCGGTCATGGTGATGACGATGATGATCATAGCTGGAATCAGAAAAAGATCCCGCCCGAAGATAAGCCGGCAGACTAGCGTCGCCAACAGACCGGTGATCGCCGGGATATGATTCTTCGTATCGATCCACTGCTGGAGAAACACGGTGGTGAACAGGGCCACCATGGCGAAGTCGATGCCCGTGGAATTGAAGCTGAGAAGCGTTCCAACGCAGCCGCCGAGCACGCAGCCGAAGAGCCAGGATAGCTGATCGAACAGCGTCACCAGCAGCCGGTACCCGCTGACATTGACACCTTCCGGCGTATCGTCTTTGCTCAGCATGGCGTAAGTCTCATCACAAAGCGCATAGTAAAGATACCACTTCCGCGGACCTTCCGTACTGTATCGTCCGATCATGGAAATGCTGAAGAAGAGGTGCCTGGCGGACACCATGAGCGCGGTCAGCCCGGCCATCAGAACAGAGCCGGTGCTCATCAGAGCGATGCTGACGAACTGCACCGTGCCGCTGTAAATAATAATCCCCGACGCCAGAGACCAAAGCGGGCCGAACCCGTGCTTTTGCATGAGCAGCCCGAAGCCGATCCCGAGCACGATGAAGGTCACCATGATTGGAAACGACGTCCGCAGCGCCGAAGATATTTCTCGCCTTGTGATTTTAAGCTTCATCTTTATCTTTATCGGTTGCTTGGTAGGCTGACTTTGTCCAGGATGCCTGTCATTTTCGCCAGGAAGATGCCGTAGTTGGTGATCGGCACGCCGGCTTCCTGCGCCGCCGCGATCCGGCTCATGACATGGCGCCGGTTGAACATGCAGGCGCCGCAGTGGATGATGAGATCGTACTGTTTCAGGCCACTGGCATCCGGGAAATCGCCGCCGCGTACCGATGTGATGTCGACGCGGTCTCCGAATGTCTTTTGCAAAAGCCTCGGAATCTTGATGGTTCCGATGTCTTCGTTGAGCGGAACGTGGGTGCAGGCTTCCGCGATCAGTACGCGGAACAGGGCGGATTCAGCGCTCGGTGACTCCTGTTGTTCAGCCGCTTTCTGTAACGCATCGTCTATCGCAGATACGCCATCAGCAAAAACATGGATGTCGCCCTTTGACGCTGCCATCAGAATCGAAAACGAGGTGAGGGCACTGGACTCCGGCTTTTGCGCATAGACCTCGCCGAAGCACTGGGAATCCGTGATGATCAGATCCGGCGCGCGGTTCAGCGCGGCCAAAGCCTTTGCATAACCGTCCGTTGTGGTGGACATGACGGTGCACTTACGGTCCAGCAGTTCGCGGAGCGTCTGGACTTGCGGCAAGATGAGACGGCCCTTTGGCGCCTGGATGTCTTGCGGCATGACCAGCAGAACGAGGCTGCCGTCTTCCAGCAGTTCGCCGAGGATCTTGTCCTGCATGTATTCTTCCGGGAGCGCGTCCTGCAGCGCACGGCGAAGGGCATCGATGCCGTCGCCGGTCTTGGCGCTGAGCGGGATCACGATCTCGCCGCCGGTATTTGAAGTGCCGGACTGGGACTTAGAACCGCTGCCCGCGGAATCAGGACCGGCAGCAGTTGATTTTGATTTGCCGGTTGCGATACCAGAGTGAGTGTCCGCCGCACCAAACAGGTTTTCTGCAGACAGAATGTTCCGGGCCGTTCGAAGAATCTCCGCGCGCTTTTCATCATCTGGCGCGTCCCATTTATTGATGACCGTGATGGTCGGGATTTTCGCGTTTTTCAGCTGCGTCATCCAGCTCCGCTCGTATTCCAGTTCCAGTAAAGGAGCCGTGCCGTCAATGACCATGATGGCCACATCCGTGCGGCTGATGATGCCGCGCGTTTTCTCGACGCGCAGTTGTCCCAGTTCGCCTTCGTCATCGAAGCCGGCCGTGTCGATGAAGACCACCGGCCCGATCGGGTGCAGTTCCATGGATTTATAGACAGGATCCGCCGTCGTGCCCGGCGTATCGGAAACGATGGCCAGCTTCTGCCCGGTCAATGCGTTGATCAGGGAAGACTTGCCGGCGTTGCGCCGCCCGAAGATCCCGATATGCAGTCGGTTTGCTCGTGGTGTGTTCATAAAAACCCTTTCTCAGTATCTATTCTCAGCGCTTAACATCGCCGATATCCGTAACGATCCGGTACCCCGCGGAAAAAACGCGCATCTCCAGACAGGACTTACACTGCGCGGATTCTTCGCCAGTACAGATCTTGTTATCATATAGTTCATAGTTTTCCCGCACTTCCACCGGTGACAGGTTCGGCATGACGACGTTCGCGCCGACCTGCAGTCCCAGCTCGCGGCCTTGCGGATCGATGGTCCCAAGTGCCGTTGTCGATGGGATAAGCGCGTACGGAAACAGGATTCGCAAAACCCCTAGAAGCCGTAACGTGAGCTGCATGCTCCCGTCCGGCTGGTCGCGGAACGGCGTGTCCTTGTGACGCAGGTACGGGCCGACGCCGATCATGTCCGGCTGGAGCTTTTGCATGAAGCGGATGTCTTCGACCAGATGCTCCAGCGTCTGTCCCGGTGCGCCGACCATGAGCCCGGCGCCGACCTGGTAGCCGATCTCCTTGAGGTCGAACAGGCAGCGCTTGCGTGTCTCCAACTTCATCTCGGCCGGATGGAGGGACCGGTACAGTTCCTCCGAAGCCGCTTCGTGCCGCAGCAGATAGCGGCGTGCGCCGGCGTCGAACAGGCGCAGGTAGCTCTCGCGGGAGCGCTCGCCGACGGACAGCGTAACGGCGCAATCAGGAAACTCCCCGTGGATGGCCGAGACGATATCGCAAAGCCGCGCATCGCCAGCCTCTCCTTCGAAGTACGGATCCTCGCCGCCCTGCAGCACAAAGGTCCGGAAGCCCAGACCATAGCCTTCGCGGCAACAGTTCAGGATCGTCTCCTTGTCCAGCCGGTACCGTACCAGATTCCGGTTGCTGGCCCGGATGCCGCAGTAATAGCAGTTGTTTTTGCAGTAATTGGTGAATTCGATCAGCCCGCGCAAATAGACCGCATCGCCGTAGACTTCTCTGCGAATGCGGTCTGCCTCTCGGAACAGGTCCTCGTCCGGACAATCTCCGGACAGGATCTGCATGAGTTGTTCGTCGTTAAAATCGGAAGTCGCGGTTACCATTTTCGATTTCCTTCAGGTGTTCGCGGCAAATCTCGCGGACCTTGTCGCTTGGGATCAGCGACAACTTTTCCTCGATCAGAGCGTCGCCCTTGGCCCTCGTCTCTTCGCTGGCGTAGTCCATGAGGAATTCTTTGAGGGTCATCATGGCGTTCGGCTGGCAGCAGTTGGCGATCTGCCCGGATTTCAGCAGGCTCATGAAACGGTCGCCGGTGCGGCCTTCCCGGTAGCACGCCGTGCAAAAGCTCGGGACATAGCCCAGGTCAATGAGCCAGTCGACGACTTCGGCGAGGGTACGCCGGTCTTCGACGTCAAACTGCGCGGTGTCTTCCGAATCGAAACCGCCCTGTTCATCCAGCTCGTCGACGTATCCGCCGACACTGGTGCGGCTGCCGCCGCTGATCTGGGTGATGCCGATCTCCAGACATTCACGCCGGGTCTTGGCGCTTTCGCGGGTCGACATGATCATGCCGGTGTACGGAACGGCGATCCGGAGGACCGCGACGATCCGCTTGAAGATGTCGTCCGGCACGCCGTTGCCCACAGCCTCCGGATCGATGTCGTCCGCCGGACGGACACGCGGAACGCTGATGGTGTGCGGGCCGCAGCCGTACGTCTTCTCCAGATGGTGGGCGTGCATCAGCATGCCGACGAAATCGTATTTGTAATTGTTCAGTCCGAACAGAACCCCGCAGCCGACATCATCGATGCCTGCTTCCATGGCGCGGTCCATAGCCTCGGTGTGATAGGCGTAGTCGCTCTTCGGGCCGGACGGATGGAGCTGTTCGTAAGCTTCCTTATTATACGTCTCCTGGAACAGGATGTACGTGCCGATGCCGGCATCCTTGAGCCTTTTGTAATTCTCAACGGTGGTCGCCGCGATGTTGACGTTGACGCGGCGAATCGCGCCGTTCTTATGCTTGACGCTGTAGATGGTCTTGATGCACTCCAGAATGTATTCGATCGGGTTCTCTTTCGGATGCTCGCCGGCTTCAATGGCAAGGCGCTTGTGGCCCATATCCTGGAGGGCGATGACCTCTTCGCGGACTTCTTCCTGTGTGAGCTTCTTACGCGGGATGTGCTTGTTCTGTCCGTGGTATGGGCAGTACACACAGCCGTTGATACAGTAATTGGAAAGATACAGCGGAGCGAACATGACAATGCGGTTGCCGTAGAAATGCTCCTTGATCTCCTTGCCCAGATCAAAGATCTGCTGGATGATGTTCGGATCCTCGCATTCCAGAAGCGTCGCTGCCTCGGCATAGGAAAGGCCCTTGTACTCGCGGCCCTTCTCCAGGATCGTGTTCATCAGTTCCAGATCGTCCTTGTGCGCTTCCGCAAAGGCCAGCGTCTCCTTGATCTTCTTGTCGTTGATAAATTCTTCTGCTTTTTTGGATGTGCTGTTGTATTGATAGTCTGCCATTCGTTACCTCGAATCTGTGTCGTTGGTTGTATATTGATACCGGGACAATGCCGGGGCATCGTCCCGATATGCTAACTATAACGCAAGGATGAACCGCATAGCAAGAGGTTCTTTGAGATGAAAACAGTTTCATCGAAAATATTTTTGATCCATGGCGACGCAGCACAAATATACGTCATGAGGTGACGCAAGGGAACTGGCAAAACAGTTGAATCTTGGAGAGGAGATTGATAGAATATAAACAGATCATTACGTCCGATTTAAAGCGATAAAATGAGGACGAAACTGAAAAGAATAGAAGAGAACAAGGAGAACTGATATGGACAGAATCAAAGACGGGTTTATAGAAGTTGATGGTTTCGTGATCGGGCCGGATACAACGGCCGAAGAACTGGTCGATCTCAGCATTGACAAGGCGACACAGCGGTTCCATCCGCATGGCTATCTGGAGGTCTTTTTCAAGAAGCCGATCGTTTCCGACGATGTGGAATTTCAGGTTTCGGTCCGGATCACCAGAAATGGCGAAAACAAAGTCATCCTGCTGGATCCGAAACTCAAGATGCCGATCCGGAATATCTTGGACGAAAACCGCATGAAGCAGGAGATTTGCGAGGAATGGCTGAAGCGGAACATGGACGTTGAGCCGACCAGAGATACGGACGAAGGGATCTTTTATGATTTTCCGTGGGGACATATCTACAGTTCCGCCCCGACGCACATCAACTTCGGCAATCTGGAAGGCTGCATCCTCATGTTCTACGGAAAGGTGTAGAGAAGGATTGAAGCGTAAGCACGAAGAACAGATAGTGAGGGACAATAAATGAACGCAGACATCGTTCTGAAAAGCAATGTAATATATGATGGGCGACGCCGGGATGTGTTCCCGGGCGGCGTGGCCATCACCGGAAACCGGATCACGGCCGTTGGAAGCGCGGAGGAAATCGACGCGCTGATCGGTCCGGAGACGAGGGTTTTAGAGTATGAGGATAAGCTCATCATGCCGGGGATCATCGACAATCATGTCCACGTGACGATGGGCGCGATGATCCACAGCAACGACATCGAGCTGACGGGGACCCGCTCCGCGGAGGAATGCGTGGAGATGGTGCGGGACTATCTGGCCAGAGTGCCGGACGCCCCGATGGTCTACGCCCAGGGATGGATGCTGAACGTGTGGGACAATAAGAAAGACTATCCGACCAAGCAGATGCTGGACGCGATCTCGACGGAGATCCCGATCTGCCTCGGCACGGCCGACGGGTGGAACTTCTGGGTCAACTCGAAAGCGCTGGAGACGTTTGGCTACACGAAGGAAAGCGTCGACGAAGCCCAGTCCTGGTACGTCAAGAAGGACAAGGACGGCGAACTGACCGGGATCCTTTACAACCTGGGCTGCACCCCGGCGTATTTCTGCATGCTGGACCTGGATCCGGAAGAAGCCAAACCGATGATATTGAGTTCCCTGGAAAAGTACAACCAGTACGGGATCACGGCCGCCGGCGATGTGTCCAACGAGTGGGTCATCGAGCGGGAGCCGGCCGGCTTCAAGCTCTATCGCGACCTGGAGCAGGCAGGCAAGCTGAACGTGCGGATCTACGTCTACCCGTCCATCGGCAAAACGACGGATTTCAGTAAAGCCCACGAACTGCAAAAGCAATATAGCGATGGTTACGTCAGAATGCTTGGCCTGAAGGCCTATCAGGACGGCGTCATCGATAGCTACACCGGCGTGATGGTCGACCCGTATCTGGATGATCCAGAGCAGCCGGACCGGAACGGCGAGCCGATGTTCACGCAGGAAGCGCTGAACGAGATCGTGACGGCGGCGAACGCGGACGGATTCCCGGTCCGCATCCACTGCACAGGGGACGGCTCCACCAGAATGAGCCTGAACGCTTTCGAAGCGTCCATCAAAGCGAACGGCAGGCACGGCCTGCGCAACGGCATCGAGCACATCGAAGCCTGTAAGCCAGTGGACCGGCCGCGGTTCGCGGAGCTCGAGGTCATGGCCAACAAACAGCCGGGACACTTCCTGCTTTGCGATGAGGATTGGTATATCGAGGCGCTCGGCCAAGAAAACTGGCACGAGATCCATCCGTTCAAGTGCCTGCTGGACGCAGGCGCGCCGATGTCGCTCAGCACGGACTTCCCGATCATCGAGATCAATCCGTTCAGCAACATCTACGCGGCAGTCACCCGGCGCCTTTTTGACGGGACACCGCTGGGGGACAATCCGGAAGACTGTCTGGATATCTACGACGCGCTGTACGGATATACGTATATGGGCGCCTACGGAATGGGCCTGGAAGATTCGCTCGGCAGCCTGGAAGCAGGCAAGCTGGCGGACGTGGCTGTCATCAACGGCCGCGTGGTGGACGAAGCTCCGGAGGAGCTCCTGGATCGAAAGGCTTTGCTTGCCATCATGGATGGGAAGATCGTATATGAAGCATGAGGCATGCTTGATAGATCCGTTATTGCTAAGGATTAAAATGAGAAAGGAGAAAAAATGGAAGAATATGTTTCTTACGGTATCGTAAGCGTTTTGCCGGTCATCACGATCCTGGTAATCGCGGTCGCGACCAGAAGAACACTTTTCGCGATGTGCTGCGGTCTTACTGTGGCGGTGATCATTCTTACCGAGAAGGCGATCGATACGCCGAGCTTGTGGTTTGATTACTGCTGCCGGAGCATGGCCAACGAAACGGCGCAATGGCTGATCCTGATCATTGCGATGTTCGGTGTGCTGATCAAGCTCTTCGAGAAATCAAATGCGGTAATCGACTTCGGTAATTGGGTCACGAAATACATCAAGACCAAAAAACAGGCGTTGATCTGCACCGCGCTCATGGGAATCATCATTTTCTTAGAGGACTACCTCAACAACCTGACGGTCGGCACAACGATGAAGAGTGTAACAGACAGACTCGCTATTCCGAGAACGCAGCTCGCACTGATTGTCAACGGAATGGCTGCACCGGTTTGCCTGCTGATCCCGATGTCTTCCTGGGCCGTCTTCTATGGCGCGCTGCTGGAAGATCAGGGCGTTCTCGTGAATGGCACCGGAATGGGAGCCTACATTGCCGGCATCCCTTACGCATTCTATGCGTGGATCATCGTTATTATCGTGATCCTGCAGCTTCTGGGCGTCTTCCCGAAGATCGGAAGAGTCAAGAGAGATACGATCCGCGCGGAGGAAACGGGCAACGTCATGCCGGAAGATATGGAGCCTTTGTTTGCGCATGAATCGGTCGACGAGGTCGAAGAAGGCTACAATCCGAAGCCATGGAACTTCCTGATTCCACTGGCTGTCATGGTCGCGGTAACGATCGTGATGGACATCAACGTACTGCTCGGTTCCGCGGCTGGCGCTCTCGTAGCGATCATCCTGTACTTGGCGGAAAGGAAGTTCACGTTCAAGGAAATGTGCCAGTACTCCTTCGAAGGACTGCTGGATATGGGCTTTGTATTTGCCCTGACGGTTCTCGCGTTTGCAGTCGTTACGGCGAACGAAGATCTGGGCCTGGCGAACTTCATTATCTCGATCACATTGCCGATCATGAAGGGTTCGTTCCTCCCAGCAGTCGTATTCCTGGTCTGCGGCGTTTACGCGTACGCGACGGGCTGCTTCTGGGATCTGGCGGCGATCATTACGCCAATCGTTATTCCGCTTGCCATCGCGATGGATGTTGATCCGATCATCGCTGCTGCGGCGATCTTCTCCGGAACAGCATTCGGTTCGAACACCTGCCTGTATGGTGACGGCGTCATCCTCTGTTCACAGGGTTGCGGCATCCAGCCTTATCACCTGATGACAACGACGCTGCCATACGCGATCACGGCCGGCGTAATCACCGAGATCCTGTATCTGATCGTTGGATTTGTATTCATGTAAATCGGCGATCGGAGACGGATCGGTCGATGGAACCCGATCCAATAGCAACAACGAAAAAAGGCTGTCGCACGAATTTGGTGCGGCAGTCTTTTTGCTTGCGGTTGATTCTTATATTGTCTATTGTCCCGGTTTTTACCCCAACGGGATTTCAACGACTTCGGCCATCTTGACAAGGGTGTTCGTGATTTGCGCGGAGATCTCTTCGACCATGCGCGTCCGGATCTCGTCGTTCTTTTCCGTCTCCAGGCTCTTGTAGAATTCCTCCTTAACGCTGGCGCTGATGTTGTCCATGCGCGAGCTGAACGCGCCCTTCGGCACGAGCCGCCGCATAGCCTTTGGAATATCGGCGGACAGCATCTTCTCCTGCATCTTGTCCTTTCCCAGGAAGAGGAGAACGACGGAGGTGATGATGCCGACCATGATGCCGCTCGGATCAGCGAAGAACGGAATGAAGCTGAATGTGGACAGCAGGATCGCCAGCAGTGCCGTCACGATGGAGTCGATCAGGATGGTCATCTCCTTGATGGCGAACAGCTCCTTCGCGTCCACTTTGATGTCGATATCGGAAACGCTCAGGTAGGATTTCAGGCTGAGCGCGGTATACGGTATGCGGTGCTTGATGCAGATCGGAACGGTGTATTCCTCGAGTTCCTCGACCACCGGCCGCAGCCACGATGTGATCGGTCCCGCCAGCAGTTCCCGGGCCTCGTCCTCACTGAGGAACGCGCCGATCTCCTGCTGCAGGATCACGTCTGTATCGGATAGCTTGCTGATTTCGCCGGACCGCCACTTCTCAAAGATCGGCAAAGCGACTTTGGAAACGATCGGATCCACCAGCGTGTCGACCGCGTCCCGGTAAAGGGTGGTGATGTGCCGGCCGACGATCTCCTCGATCGTGTTGGACCGGACCAGTTTATCGAGGTCTTCCTTAAATTCTTTCAGATCTTCGTCGATCCGTCCGCAGTAGGCCAGCCCCCTGGCCACGGAGAACTCCGGATCAGTCGCCGTGATGATGACGGCATCCGGGAATACTTCACTGCACCACTGGCGGATCGCCGGCATTTTACTGACGCCGCCCGTCAGGAAAATCAGTTCCGGCTGCTTGCCGGTGATGCTGTCCCGTACGTCTTCCAGCGATGCGCTGAACACTTCGTGGAACGAACGGCCGCCCAGCTTGTCGGTCTTGCGGTTCACCAGTTTGTCGGCGATATCCCGGTCCATCTTCAGCGTCAGCTTGACCGGCAGATTGTAGTGGAGCACGATGCTCTCGACGCATTTGTTCCGGCTCCAGTAGTCTTCGTCCGAGAAGTATTTCTCCTTGAGCCGCCGCGCCGCGAATTCCGCATAGGTGCGCCACGGGTCGCTCTCGTCAAAAACGGACTGGATCTTTTTCCGGAACATGCCGGCCGACGCCACAGATTCCTCCAGCAGGATTTCGTCCATCAGCCCGCCACCCAGCTTCACTTCGCCGGCAGTGCGCATCTCGACTTCCTTCCCGCCCATGATATATGCAAAATCCGTCGTCGATGATCCGATGTCCACAACGAGGACCGGTTTGGACAGGATGTCCACGCCGATCTGCAGGTGTTTTGATTGACAGGCGCTGACCATCGCCGCCCGGGATTCCGAAATGATCCGGACCGGTGGATATCCCGCGCGCTCAAAGATCTCACGGTAATGCTCGCGGGCGTTTTTGTCCCAGCCCGCCGGGCATCCCACGTAGACGCTGGTTTCCTCATTCTGAATGAGGTCGCCGCTGCCGTACAGCTCGCCCAAAACCCCCGCTGCAAAGCTCCGGATGTCGGAGGCGCTGGAGCTGTCGGTCAGGAAATGGCTCTTGAAGCGGATCCTTCGCTTGGTGACGTTGTCCGCATAGCAGGCCTTTTCCCCGATCAGAAGTTCGCCGGAATTGAGCTGCGCGTACGCGGTGATAAAGCTCTTTTCCCCGGCAACGGGAATCATCTCAGGGACGACCTGGTCTTCTTTGTATAATCTGGCGATGGCGCTTTCGGCATCGCCCAGGTCAAATCCAAAAAATCGATCCATTGAGCGGTACCTCCTTATCTCGAACCTGTCGAAGCCATGCCCTTGCGGAGCAGCCTGCCGTCCGCCACCAGCGCCGGCCGGATCGTTCCGGCACGCTGCGACGGCATCATATCGAAGAAGGCCGCATTCTCTTCACTGTAATCGACCGCTTCGATCTGCTGCTTGTGCAGGTAATACTTGATCTCTTCGATTTTCTCAAGCGCGAACTCCGGATCCTGACTGTAGGAAGCCGCGAGCAGATCGGAGAACAGATCCAGTTCGGAAGCAGATACTTCGTGCCCGTCGATTTGACCGGCCGTATCCCGCTTGTCCCAGCGCTCCATGGCCCGGATCTCATCCAGATTCTGATCCACCGAGAGGATCGCGTTCCGGAAACTCCGGTAGATCTTGTTCGCATCCATCTGGACCTCAACACGCTGGTTGCGCCGGGTCTCTTTTTGTTTGGAGTACTTGGCGAGCAGTCCCGCAATCAAAGCGGCGGCCAGTCCGCCAAGTTCCAGTCCGGCCAATCGGATGAAGTCGATTTCACGACCGGCATCCAAGGTTCCATCGACCAGAGGCATCAACCCCCAGCCGCAGAGTACCAGCCCGATAATGATAAGCAAAAATGCCAGCGGGTTTACCCGGCCTTTGCTTTGGCTTGCACTTCCGGTCTCCCAGAGCTTCGTTTCACCGGCGGAATCGATGAGTGGCAGGGAAAGCCGGATCGCCTGCATCATGTACGCGGCAGCACTCCTTTCCCGTTCGTTGCTGCACTGCTCATTGTACGTCAGGAGAAGCTTGTCCAGTTCGTTCTCCAGGATCATGACGGCTTTGCCCGCTGCCTTCGAAGCCGCCAGCTCCGTCAGCAGATTTTCTTTGTCTTTATCTAATAATTCAATCAGTTTCATACCCATATTATACGGCATTCGCGCGGATATGGAAACTGCATAGTTTTATTCCTCTTCCTGCGGCTCGCTCTCTTCCTGCGGCCAGTAAACGCAGTAGCACGGATAGACTTCGCCCAGATAGACCCAGACCGTGTCGCCCATCTCCAGCTTTTCCTTCTTGTCTTCGAAGTACAGATCCGGGATCATCAGTTTGAGGCTGGTCCGCTTCTTGCCCTTGAGCATGACGCCTTCCTTGACCGGGTTCTGCTTGAACTCTTCCAGCTTTCTTCTGAAATCTTCGACTCCGGTCTCCTTGCCGAAGTACTCCGCGAACTCATTCACGTCAGCGTAAATCACGTTTTCCGGATCCTTAAACCATGCAAATCTCATCTTTTCATCCTTTCTTCTTTTAATAAAAATCACCCGGTCTCCGGGTGCATCGATCAGGCGCATAAAAAAGAACGCAGTCACACCTCAGAAGACTTTACGGTCACGAAACTGATCCGACCCGACTTATCTCCAAGGCGAGAGCGATCTCACAAGAGCTTCACGGTTGCTGAGACACAGTGCCGGCTTTCCGGCTTCCGATCTGTTCCGCATTGCGATATGTTACTGGTAATATGTTATAGTTTGCCCCTGCGAATGTCAAGGTCGCGCGCTGGCAATTAAAAAAAGATCCCGGAGAATTACTCCGGGATCTTCAGGTTTTTTCTATTGCACCGCGTGCCTTCGTTTCATCTCAAATCGGTGAGATTATTCTACAGGCTGTGCGTACTGCAGGAAGTAGTAACCCATTGTCGTGTAGCCAATGTTCTTCATTGTCTTGTTGCAGTACATGTTGGTGTAGTAGTAGATCGGGCATACTGGGAATCCGCCTTCGCCGAACAGAATCTCTTCAGCATTGTAGAGAGTCTTGTCACGGTCAGCGCCGGCATCCATGGTCTTAGCTTCCTTGATGGCTGCATCAAAGTCTTCGTTGCTGAACAGACCATAGTTGTAGGAGTTTCCGGTTACCATCAGCTCGAGGTAAGTGATAGGGTCATTGTAGTCTGCGATCCAGCCGAGACGTGCAACGCCGAACTTGTGCTCACCAAGACCGTTGGTGTAAGTGTTCCACTCCTGGTTAGCCAGAGTGATGTCGATTCCGAGAACGTTCTTCCAGTCCTGTCCGCAAGCTTCTGCGATAGCCTTGTGAGCATCATCTGTGTTGAAGTTGTAAACGATCGTTTCCTTAGGATCGAACGCACCTTCAGCTACAGCTTCGTCGAAGAGCTTCTTAGCCAGGTCGCACTTGCCTTCATAAGTGGTCAGGTCATAATCTGGATATTCCTCAGAAAGCCATGCATACATAGCACCGTTTTCGGATGAACCGAATGCAAAGTCATTGCCTTCGGAGTCAAGGATTCCGGATGCTACAAAGCCGGTAGCCGGAGTCTGTCCGCCCTGAGCAACGTTTTCTACGATGTTGTCTCTGTCAACGCTGAGTACCATAGCAGCTCTGACTCTCCAATCCTTGATCTTGTCGCAGTTGAGGTAGAGATAGTAAGTACCAACGTAAGGGTCGATGAAGCAGTCACCGGATTCCTGCAGAGATGAAATCATGTCTGTCGGGAATGATTCGATGAACGCCCAGTCGCCGGACTGATAAGCAGACAGGATAGCTGTCTCGTCTGCAGACAGATACCAGTCGATTTCGGAAGGTCCGAGGTTAGCAGCATCATAGTACTGTTCGTTCGGAACCATCTTGATGACGGAGTCGTGTGTCCATTCGGAAATGATGTACGGTCCGTTAACAACGATGTTCTCCGGGTCAGTCCAGTTGTCATTACCTTCAACGATGTCCTCTCTCAGTGGCATCAGTGAAGCAAATGCGCACATCTCGAGGAAGTAAGGAGTATCCTGGCAAAGAGTGATCTCAAGAGTTGAATCATCAACAGCCTTGATTCCCAGTTCGCTAGCATCCTTCTCACCAGCCTGGATCTCAGCAGCATTTACAACGATGCCGTCGAGGAAGTATCCATAGTCAGATGCTGTGTCAGGGTTGACCAGTCTCTGCCATGAATATACCCAGTCCTGAGCCTTTACGGCTTCTCCGTCAGACCAAACAGCGTCAGGTCTGATTTTGAACGTGTAAACCAGTCCATCATCAGATACTTCATAGCTTTCGGCCTGACCAAGGTCAATTTTGGTCATCATTACGTTTCCGCTGTCATCAGCCGTCTCGTCAGTCGGGACGTACTTCATGAGGTTCTCAAACATGTGGTTAGCATATGTGGAACCGTCAACGGAAGAGATGAGACCCGGGTCAATGGTTTCAGGTTCAGACGCGATACAAGCTGTTGCAACAAAGCCGTCGCCGCCGTCACTGCTACCACCGCCTCCGCATGCTGTGAACGCTAATGCTACAGTCACGCAGAGGATCAGAGCAATAATCTTCTTCTTCATAAATTCGCCTCCTTAATTAATTAAGTACGTTATTATATCATATTTACGCAGCATAGTGTTACATAAATAATCAATCAAGTTGTGATCTGTGCCGGATATTACTTTTCAAGCAGGTGGCACGCTGCGAAGTGTCCGCTGCCGTAATCCTTGAAGGCAGGAACCTCTTCCTTGCAGCGCTCCGTCGCGTACGGGCATCTAGTGTGGAATTTGCACCCTGATGGCGGGTTGATTGGACTCGGGATATCTCCCTCGAGGATCAGCCGCTCTCTGGAGCGCGTGACGTTCGGGTCCGGAATAGGGACCGCGCTCATCAGCGTCTTGGTGTACGGGTGGATCGGATTCTTGTAGAGCTCAAAGGATTCCGCAAGTTCCACCACGTTGCCAAGGTACATAACGCCGATACGGTTCGAAATGTGACGTACGACGGAGATGTCGTGGGCGATAAACAGGTAGGTGAGTCCTCTTTCTTCCTGAAGGTCTTCCAGCATGTTTACGACCTGTGACTGAATCGATACGTCAAGCGCTGAAATAGGTTCGTCGCATACGATGAACTCCGGCTCGACAGCCAGGGCTCTCGCGATTCCGATTCTCTGCTGTTGTCCACCTGAGAACTCATGAGGGAAACGGTTCGCATGTTCTGTGTTAAGTCCTACCGCCTTGAGAAGGCCTTTGATCCGCTCGGATCTGTCCTTCTTATTCTCGAACAGCTTATGGATGTCAAGCGCTTCGCCAACGATTTCGCCGACGGTCATACGCGGGTCCAGCGATGCCGATGGATCCTGGAAGATGATCTGCATCTTACGCCGGTATGGAAGCATCTTTTCCGCGATCTTCGCTTCCGAGTCATAGATCGGCTTTCCGTCGTAGATGATCGATCCCGAAGTCGGTTCATACAGCCGGATGATCGTACGTCCAAGCGTTGTCTTACCGCAGCCGGATTCGCCTACGAGTCCAAGGGTTTCTCCCTTGAAGATGTGCAGGGAAACGCCATCTACCGCTTTAACGGTCTGCTTGTTTCTGAAGCCGCCGCCTTTGATATTGAAGTGTTTCTTTAAGTCTTTTATTTCCAGGAGTTTCGTTTGTTCTGCCATTATTCACTCACCTCCTGTTCTTTTTCTTCTGCAAAAGCCTGAGCCTCTGCTTCGGCTTCTGCTTCGGCCTGCGCCTTTGCCGCAGCCAGAGCCTTTTCGCCTTCCTCGCCCATGAAGTGCAGCCAGCATGCGGAGACGTGTTCGTCGCCGAGGTCCGCATAAGGCGGTTCCTTAGTCAGGCACACCTTCATGCAGTGCGAGCATCTCGGGCCAAAGTGGCAGCCCTGCGGTGGGTTCAGCAGGTCGACCGGCGTTCCTTCGATCGGGATCAGCCGCTCGTGCTGGTCCGCGTCAAGTCTAGGCATGGACGCGAGCAGTCCCATGGTGTACGGGTGAGCCGGTTTATAGAAGATATCTTCAATGGTTCCCTGTTCCACGATCTTGCCGGCGTACATGACAGATACTCTGTCACACATCTCAGCTACAACGCCCAGGTTGTGCGTGATGAAGATGATGGCCGAGCCGACTTTCTTTTGGATTTCCTTCATCAGGTCAAGGATCTGAGCCTGAATGGTTACGTCCAGAGCCGTGGTCGGTTCATCGGCGATCAGAAGCTTCGGTTCGCATATGAGCGCCATGGCGATCATCGCACGCTGACGCATTCCTCCGGAATGCTCATGCGGATACTGATCAACACGTTTCTCCGGGTTGGTCATTCCTACCAGCCGCAGCATCTCTATGGCGCGTTCTTTTGCCTTTTCCTTCGGATAGTTTTTGTCGTGGCAGAGAATCGCTTCCATCAGTTGGTTTCCGATCGTGTATACCGGATTCAGGCAGGTCATAGGATTCTGGAAAATCATACTGACCTTGTTGCCCCGGAAGTCTCTCATCTGCTCTGCGTCATATTCCAGGATGTTCTCGCCGTCGAAGATGATCTCTCCACCGACGACTTTGCCCGGATTCTGGAGAAGTCCCATGATCGAGTACGCCTCGACGGACTTTCCGGAACCGGATTCACCTACGATACCCATTACTTCATTTTCCTTCAGGGTGTAGCTGATGCCGTCGACGGCTTTTACTTCACCTGCCGGAGTGAAGAAGGATACCTTCAGATCTTTTACTTCAAGTAAGTTCTTTCTTTCTTCTGACATCATTCCACCTCCCTACTTCTTAAGACGAGGATCGAGCGCGTCTCTCAGGCCGTCACCGACCAAGTTCAGTGAAAGCAGTATGATCGTAAGTATGGCACCTGGGAACAGCAGTCTGTAAGGGAAGATCGTAAGAGTTCCCAATGCGTCCGAACAAAGCGATCCGAGGGAAGCCATCGGTGCCGAAACGCCCAGTCCCAGGAAGGACAGGAATGATTCGAGGAAGATGGCTGACGGAATCTGCAGGCAGGTCATGATGACCAGCTGTCCAACGCAGTTCGGAAGCAGATGCCGCTTGATGATTCTGCCGTTCGAAGCTCCCAGAGCGGTAGCCGCAGTAACGAACTCCTGCTTCTTCAGCATAAGCACCTGACCACGGACGACTCGCGACATGCTGATCCAGTAGAGCAGACCGAACGTAATGAAGATACTGACGATGCCTGCGCCCAATGTAGAAAGTGCATTAGCGAACCAGGTGTCAGAGGAGTCGAACCACGCTTGCAGCGGATCCTTCAGAACGACCTGGAGAAGCAGTACGATCAGTACCTCAGGCACCGAGTAGATGAGGTCGACGAAACGCATCATTACGAAGTCGACCGCACCGCCGCAAAGTCCTGAAATGGATCCGTACAGCGACCCGATGATCAGAACGATGAAGGCGGCGATGATACCGACGATCAGCGATACTCTCGCGCCGTACATAGTTCTGGCAAGAAGGTCACGTCCCTGGGAGTCGGTTCCTACCATATGCGGGAATACGCTCTTGACGACATCCAGTTCCTTTGCGCTGTCGCTCGGTTCGCTTGTGTAAGAGAGCGGCGTCGAACCTGTGATCGTGCCATTATTGATCTGCGACTCCTTCACGATGGAAAGCTTGTCGCCCTGCAGGATGATTACAGCGTCAGCGAGCTTTTCATCGAGCGTGAAAGCGTAAGTGTCACCCTTGAATTTGAAGTAGTAGTCGCGCGCATCGAGCGCTGTCATGGAACCCGGCTGAAGTGCCGTGGCATACATGCAGTCCACATCGTCCTCGATACTCTTGACGAGAGCCTCCTGCTGTGAGAATTCGCCAGGGCCGAGCTTTTGCGCGCTTCGGTATTGTTTTGAATAGTCGTAAGGAATGAGAGCCGGTCCCAGGAATGCGAAGAGCAGCATCACGATGAAGACGAAGAGAGCCACCATGGAAACCGTGTTTCTCTTAAATCTTCTTGCCGCGTCACTCCAGTAGGAAACGCTCTTTCTTTCCTCTACCATGTCCTCTCTCTCCGAAACCGTTGCCGGTTCGAAATCGAGGGCAGTTAAGTCATAGTCAGCCCAGACCTTGTCAGGATCAACATGGAACGGGCTAAGCTTTTTGAATGCCTGTTTCATAGTTTCCTCCTTATTCGTCTGATGAGCTGAGCGTGATTCTAGGGTCAACGATCTTATATGCAATATCAACGACCAGATTCATCATGATGACCACAATGGAAAGAATGACTGTGGTTGCCATGATGATCGTATAGTCACGGTTGATGATGCTTTCAACAAAGTACTTGCCGATTCCCGGGATGGAGAATGTCGTTTCGACTACGAATGCACCTGCGATGATAAATGCGATCATCGGTCCAAGAACGGTGATGACTGGAATCAATGAATTTCTCAACGCATGCTTCAGGATGATCACTCTGTTCTTGACACCCTTTGCTCTCGCAGTACGGATGTAGTCCTGGTTGATCGCATCCAGCATGGTCGTTCTTGTCAGCTTGGCAATGTAGCACAAGTCGTAGAACGAAAGAGAGATGATCGGCATGATATATGCCTTCCAGCTTGTGAGAGAACCGGACAATGTCGGCAGCCAGCCGAGCTTGACTCCGAAGAATACGAGCAAGGTTGCCGCTAGTACAAAGACCGGTATGGCTATGCCGAAGGTGGTCAATACCCGTAAGAATCCGTCTAGCCACGACCCTCGTTTATACGCGGATATACACCCCAGCGGTATACCAAAGGCGATCGCAACAAGGATGGCGATGATGCCAAGCCTTACAGATAATTGAAACTTGCCTTGATGGAACAGGATTGTCTTGACCGGCGTTCCTTCCTGCATCTTCAAGGAAACGCCCAGGTCTCCGTGCGCGTAGTTCACAAGATAATTCTTGAACTGAACGATAAGCGGTTTGTCGAGACCGTATTTCTGATTGGCCAGCTCGATTTGCTGCGGAGTAGATTTCTCCGTCAGGAACGGGCTGCCAGGAATCGTGTTCATCAGGAAGAATGTGACCGCCATGATCAGAATGACAGTGGCTATTGCTGCCACTAATCGCTTACAAATGTAGATAAGCAAAAAAAATCACGTCCTTTCTTCTCATATCGCGTCCGCTTACAGATGACGCAAAGTCATTTTACCACAAAACCCTTGCAATGGCTAAAACTTTCTACTTAATTATATGAAAAAGGAGCACCGATTGGTGCTCCGTCTTAGTATCTCTAGTTTTGTGGCTTTTGCTGGCCGTCGCCCGGACTTTGTTCGATGTCCTGATTGCTGTTGCCGTCTTGATTTCGGTCGCTGTCCTGACTGTTGTCACCGCCCGGAAAGTGGTTGCCGCCCTGATCATGGCCGCCGCCCTGGCTGCCCATGACCTTCAGGTCGATTCCCTTGCAGTCGATCAGCGCGGAAGAATCCTCTTCCTGCGCGGCCCAGGTCTTCGGAATGCTGCCGTCGAGCTGGCCAAGGATACTCTCGGCCCGCAGCTGCAGTACCTTCTCGAACATCTCACCGGCCGCCTCGTAGTCGGAGTAATCATAGAACGAAGTCGGGTCGTCTTTGATCGCGTCATCGATCTGCGCGTGGATCCGGGTCAGCGTCTCCGACAGTTTCCCTCCCTCGACGTATTCCGTGCAAAGTTCTTCGAGGTACTTGTAGTACGTCTGCTTGTATTCCTCGTTGTTCAGCAATGCGTAGAACAGCTGCCGGTCTTCCTCCGTGATGTTCTGGCTGAACGGCGTATCGATTGGGAAGTTGATCATCGACGAAGCGTCGCCCGATGCAAAACCCCCAAAGGCCAGATTGTAGTCCCACGGGATGATGTTCAGCTGCCCGTTGTTTTCGTACAGATAATAATTGTGGGACATGTTGCCGGTCAGACCGTCCAGGTTGACCACGAAGGTATTGACCGCCATGTATTTGAGGATGTTGTCCACATCCAGATACTTTTCCAAAGTCTCCGCGTCGGCATTTTCGCTGCAGACTGCTTTGAGCGCTTCCACGACTCTGCGCTGGTCGCTTTTGCTGCTCTCGAATACAGCGCCGTTCCAGATGGAGGAGTAGCTGTCTAGATCGTCATCGGTATAATCCAGACTCGCACCGGAACCGCCGCCCGGCATCCCCGGCATGTTTCCGCCCGGCATTTGAGACATATCCGGCTTCTCACCATTTGACATGTCCGGGAATTGCGACATGTCTGGTTTCTCACCATCCGGCATATCTGGCATTTGTGACATATCCGGTTTCTCGCCATTCGGCATATCTGGCATTTGTGACATATCCGGCATGCCTCCGAAGCCGTCCGACTTCGAATCCTTGTTGGAATCCATCTTCGAATCCTTGTCGTTGTCGGACTTTGAATCTTTGTCGGTGCTCTTCTCCGAATCCGAATCCTTGTCTTCGCCCATCATTTTGCGGACATCGTCCATATTGCGGTCCTTCATGTTTCCGCGGCCGCCGCCCATCTCCATAGAATCAGGCTTATAGAGTTTGCCGATATCGTTGCCGTAGTTTCTCTGGCAAAATTCCTCTTCCACCGACTCCACTGCCAGATAGCAGCCCCAGTATTCCCCGTTCACGCTGATCCGCGCATAATTGTACAGCGGTGCGTCGGCGTCCAGGAACTGGAACATATCGTAAACGACCGCTTCTTTCATCATGGTCGCATCCGCGTAATTGTTGTTCAGGATCAGTTCCGAAAGCCCGTCGCACTTCTGCCCGTCGATGTACTCGTCGAACTTGATCTTAAAGGAATACCGGTCGGAATCAGAAGACGCCACCATGAACAGGGACGTGTTGCCTTTGGCCCGGATGCCTGCTTTGGCATAAGTCTCGCCGTTGACCGTCACGTCCGCCGAGTAGTATTCTTCCGAAACGGCGTTTTTGAGCAGGTTCTCCCAGTCCTCCTCGTCGATCTCCAGGTTGATCTCTATTATATTATCGTCATTGAACAGGGTCGATTCGTATTCCTGCGTGATCCCGCCGGCGGAACCTTTGCCGCCGAACGTGAACGCCGCAAGGAAAACAAACGCCACCGTCACGCAGACGATTGCCACGATTGTTTTGTTGCTGATTTTATCGATCATGCCATGTATTCTCCATTAAATGAGACCAGGGACGCGCTGCCGATTCCGGCAGCTTCACTGAGCTTATTTACAAAGGCCGTCTCGCCATCCTTCAGCCGCACCTCGCAGGAAAGCTCGATGCCTCCCACCGTTACGGTCTTCGCCTTGACGGCGAACTTTTTCGTACCTTCCCGAATCATCTGCATCGCTGACTTTTCCGCGGCTTCATCATCGATATGCAAAACCAGGACATATGGATTTTCGTGGGTTTTGCGGCTCGCCAGAAGGAACAGGACGATGCCGATGATGATGGCACCGATCACAGCCAGCGGGATCAGTCCGGCGCCGACAACGATACCCGTCGCGATCGCCCAGAACAGGAACACGATCTCGATCGGCTCTTTGATCGCCGCACGGAAACGGACGATCGAGAGAGCGCCGACCATACCAAGTGAAAGGATGATGTTGGATGTGACCGCCATGATGACAAGCGTTGTGACGAGGGACAGTCCGATCAGTGTGAGCCCGAAGCTCGCACTGTAGGTAATGCCGCTGCAGGACTTCCGGTACACCATGAAGATGAACAGGCCGATCACCAGAGAAACGGCCATGCCAATGAGAGTATCCGTCACAGAGAACGATGTCGCCTGATCAAGAAAATCCGATTTGAAAATGTCGTTAAAAGTCATGTTTTGCCTCCTCATATTTACACGTATTTAATACGCAGTTCTCGAATGTTGATATTTGCTGAATGCCTGAAGCCGCAGTAGATGCTCGCTCAATACTGCGGATAACACGGTCGGCAGAAATTCGTCGTATTTCACTTCGCAGATCACCGGTCCCGCTTCCAGGAAGTCGAAGGTCACTCGTACGTTTCCCGGTTCATAGATGTAAGGCTCCCGGATGTAGCTGACGGTGGACTTGGACCGCAGCAGCTGGGTCTCCATTTTTATGCCCAGCTCACGGCAGACCGGATCGGGATGTTCCTTAAGGAACTGCCAGTCACCGGATAAGATCCGGTCCACTTCCTCTTCCGACAGGCGGCCTTTGCTCTTGCTGCACAGACCGTTCCGCTTCTCTTTCTTTTCCAGGTTGATCAGCGATTTGTCGTCGTTGTAATAGCGGATCCGGAACTTCTCTCGCTCCGATACGCCATAACGTTTCTCGTTGAGGGCTTTGTCGTAGATATTGTCGAAGTAGGTGCTCGTGATCCGGTACCGTCCGTCCGGTCCGGTATGGGCGTCCGGCTTCATGATGAGCTTGAGCTTCTGGCTCAGCGCCAGATAGTCGGCCAGACTAATCTGAAATTTCTTTTCATGCCGCCACTTTTTTTGTTTGTTCTGTTCCATTTTTCTTGTGATTTCTTTCTGCATTGAATTGAGATTACTTCACTAAGGTTAAACCCCATATGCAAAGACTATAAGTAATGAATATGTTGTTTCTGTGTTTTTTCGCGATTCTTTACCGAAAAATAGCTTTACGCTATAATGGGGTAAAGGAATGAAGGTTAACAATACGAGGTTAATGATATGAAGAAAAGAGTACGGATAATCAGAGCATTGATCATAGCAGCCGTGATGACCTGCTTCATCCCGCTTTGCGGGACGGAAGCTTTTGCATGTACCGGCATATACGTCGGGCCGGAAGTCAGCACCGACGGGACGAGGATCGTCTGCCGGTCCAATGATACGCAGGCGGTCTGGGGGAATTATGTGATGGTCCAGCCGGCGGTGGAGGATGTGCCGGGAAGGATGATGTCGGTGGATGAATCGGGCGACGTGGAGACGGAGCTGCCGGAGACGACGTATCGGTACACGGCGACGCCGTATATGGACAGCACCATGGCCATCAACGATTCGCAGCGTGACGCGGCCGCATGCATCAATGAATATGGCGTGGCTATGACCATGTCGGTGTCGGCCTTTGCGAATGATGCCGCGCTGAAAGCGGATCCGCTGGTGGACGACGGGCTGACGGAGGATGCGGCCAACGATCTGGTGATCTGCCAGAGCAAAACCGCCCGTGAAGCGGTGGAGACTTTGCTGGCGCTGGTGGACGAATACGGCAGCGACGGGTCCAACATCGCGCTTATCGCCGACCAGAAGGAAGCGTGGTATGTGGAGATCTACACCGGGCATCAGTACGCGGCGGTGAAGCTGCCGGCGGACAAGGTGTCTGCTTTCGGGAACGAGTTCACGATGGAATACCTCTCGGATTATGAGGAGAGCATCGTGTCGAAGGACCTGCTGAAATTACCGGAGGAGAACGGGTTCGCCGTCCATGGAAAGAACAGGGAACTGAATCTGTTCGATACGTATTCCGGACTGGAAACGATCGAATCGTATTGCCATATGCGGACCTGGATCGGGCATCAGGTGCTCGCGCCGTCCGTTTACGACGAAGATTATGAAGCATCCGCGCGGTATCCGCTTTGCTTTACGCCGGACAAGAAGGTCAGCATGGACGATGTCTGCCAACTGATCCGCAACCGGTACGAAGGGACGGAATACGATCCGGACACGACGGGCCGGAAAGATATGCGCGTGATCGGGACCGATACGGCGCTCAGCGTGCACGTGCTCCAGTTCTACCCGGACTTTCCGGCGGAGATGGGATGCATCACGTGGGAGAGCACCGGCCCGGCCATTTACGGCGTGTTCGTTCCGGTGTCGAACGCTATGACATCCGTTGATTCCGCTTACGGCAACAATCAGCCGGCGGATGAAACATACAAATTTGATACGCAGCACTATCCCTATTACGCGTTCCGGGAGCTGACGACGCTCTGCGTCGAGCCGGACACCTGCCAGACGTACGGCAAGCCGGTGCGCGACTACTGGCACAGAGCAGAGAAGGGGATGTTCGCGGGGATGCCGCAGGTTCTCTCTCGCGCGGCAGAAGCAGGTGATCCGGACGTCGCGGCGGCCTACCTCACCGCCTACTGCAGCGCCATGCAAAAGCACGCGTTCTCTGACGCGAAGCAGCTGCTGAACCAGGTCGTCTGGACCCAGTCCGACAACTGCAACACCATGAAGATGGGAAGAAATCCGGAGACCGACGAAGTGCTCAAGACGGAGCGGAAGCTTCCGCCGATGAAGGTGAAGCTAGATTCGGGTTCGTATGCGGACGTGCCGGAAATGACAGAGGCTTACAAGAAATCCGGGAATTCCGGAGAATCCGGGGCCTTGGGAACTTTGGACGAAGTCGCGCGGAACTATCCGGTGCTCCCGGTCGTGATCGTAATCGTGATCCTGGCGGTGCTGCTGGCGATTGTGGCCGTGGCACGGCGGAGAAAGAAACAATAGAATAGGGGGCGACATGAAAGCAATTATCACATTTATTGTGCTGGCAGCCATTGTTGTTTTCGCGATCCTGTCCGTGAAATGGGCACTGGATCGGAGCAAAAGCAACAAGACCAGTCTGTTCGGCAACATGAACGGAGAGTACAGGGAAGACAATCTCGGCAAAATGGGCGTTGCCGGCGTGCAGGGTTTGGAAGACGCCGCAAAGGAAGAGGAAGGAAAGGGAAAAAGAGAGTTAACTCAGGCAAAAGATGTTGTTATGCATTTGCTTACAAAAAAGACCCCGGAGGTGCGACTCCGGGCTTTTTTGTGATCTTGTTTAGATTTCGCGGACTTGCAACGACACCTTGATTTCGCCGCCGCGGATCACTTGCTGTCCGACTTCCTTGAAACCCATGATTTCGTGGAACTTCAGGCTCGGTCCGTTATACGGAATGACATCGACTTCGGCCGTGACCCGGTCGATACCGGCCTGGGCCGCGCGTTCGAACACGCCGTCATAGATCTTCCGGCCGACGCCAAGGCCTCTTGCCTTTTCGTCGATGACGATCCGGTCCACGTACAAGAACTTATTGTACTGCTTTGAGAACCAGATGTAATTCTCGCTGGTGTAATCGGGCAGCCCTTCCCGCAGAGCGATCAGAAAAGCGACCGGCTCTCCATCCGCTTCGGCCACCTGGAACATGTCACTTGCCTTGACGAAATACCGGAACTTTGCTTCGTCCATCGGCGACAGAACTTCCACGTTGACCCGGTTCAATTCCAGAACGAAGCCCATATCTTTCTCTTCAACATTTCGAATCGTTACTTCCATTTGTATCACCTGTTCTTGCAACTGCATCGGTTGCATCTATTCTACCATAATCAGGACGCAACCTGTTAGCCAGACTTCTACACAAAATCGGTTTCGAGCAACGGTTCTGTGTAGATTTTTCATGCAAAACCCTCGCTGGTAGACTAAATAACGGACAGTAATTCTGAAAATCATTCCTGTGTAGTACAATACTATCAGGAGGATTCAGAAATGGTCACTTATTCAAAAGACTTAAAAAGAGATGCATTGAAGTTCATCGAGGAACATCCTGACA
>JAFRJI010000013.1 GCA_017432345.1 Bacillota bacterium
AAAGGAAGGCATTGTGCCTTCCTTTCGTGCTCTTTGAAAGAGATCCATTATCTACGGCCGATTTCCACCTTCCATGCTCTGGAACAAGCCCGCCGGGATATAAGACGTCCACCCAGCAGGCTGTTTATCCGACAAGCCCAGTGCATACAGCACGATAGCAGGGACATCTCGTATTTCCATAAATTCAAATTCTCCCACTACAACCCCGGGTCCGGACGCCATGAACATGACGTATTTCTCTTCATCCGTCCATCCGCCATGCGTACCTTCCAACGTGCCGCCATGGTCCGCCGTAACGATGAACAGCGTCGAATCCAGCAATCCGCGCTGATCCAGCGCATTGTAGATCTTTCCGATATTCTCATCCATCATCGCCAGCGTTAACATGAAGTCCCATGAAGCATAGCCATATTGATGCCCTGCTGCATCCACGCTATCGAACTGGACGAAGAGCAGCGTCGGATCGTTTTGCTCGAGATACCCGCAAACCATTTCCGTCAGCTCCGCATCCCCGGCCGTTTCCTTCCTTACATCGATGCCTTCTTCTATGATGCCGGTATTGATTGGATTCCAGTTGCAGAACGAAGCGAGCTCAGCGTCCGGCATGTTCTCCCGGATCACCCGGAAAACAGATGGATAAGGACTGTCGAGTGGATATGTAGTGGATGCCACACTTTCGTTTGTCAGCATATGATAGTCCGGCTCCACACCGTGAAGCATCGATCCCCAGCACTGTGCGCTGAGCGTCGGATCCGAAGTAAGGCAGTTAAACGTAAAAGCACCTTTATCCTTGGCACGTTTCAGATTCGGCATATCCAGGTCTTGAAAAAACCTTCCAGCGCCGTCAATACCCAGAATCACCACGTGAGTGATCCCGGTGCCATCATCTCCGGTATTCTTTGGGCCGGCAGTCTCAACCTTCACTTTGCGCGCGGTGGCTGTGACCTTCATTCTTGCCATCACCGTCTTTGCTGCAAAATTCTTCGTCCCGCCAGCCCGGATTTTCACATTCACCGTGTACGTCCGGCCTTTCTTCAGTCCCTTCTTCACGGTGACGTTACCGGCCCGGCTGATTGTGATCTTGCTGTTTCCATTGATTATTTTGAACGTGACCTTGCCTCTCGCATTCTGGATATTGAAAACTTTGGCCTTCTTAAACGTGACTTTCTTCTTTATCTTCGCTGTCGCCGACTTCTCTCCGACAATCATCGGATTCTCTTTTTTCGCCGTCGCCGGGGTGTCTCCAATACTCATCGCGTTCACATCCAGTGCTGCCGGATGCGTCCCGCTTTCCTGCGCAAACGCTGGCTCTCCCAGCACCGGCATCGCCATGCTCAAAACCGCTGCCATCAAGAGAACGATTGCCACGCTCCAAATTGTTCTTACGTTCTTTTTCATAATACCCTTCGTTTCTCAAAAAAATCTCTATACCTTGATTTATTTATAACCTTGATTCTCCGTCCCTGATCACTATCTGCCCAATCCCGCTTTTTATTTTAACATACTGTTTCACTAAAACGGCATTAAAAAACATTCACGAAAGAGGGAAGAATCACCATCTCCGCCTAAGGCCCTTCCTTTCGCAACAATCATTGTTGTGTTAAAATATATGTATCCTCAATTAAACATTTTCGGGAGGTGAACCCATGAAGAAGAAAAGAATATTGTCGATCCTTGTATCGGCGTTGCTGGCGGTCACGGTGATCCCATTTAACACCGCCGCTTTTGCTGTTGACAGGGATGCGCAAAAAGCAAATGCAACGATACAGGATCTTTCCAATAAGCTGCAGGATCCTTCGAATGATCCGTTTGATTATTTGAGCGATGAGGCGAGAATCCAGGCGGCCGAAACAGTCTATCCTGAAAGGCTGGATCTGAGAGATTATGATGGCAAGAATTATATCACTCCGGTGAAGTGCCAGGCGCCTTACGGAACCTGCTGGGGTTTTGCAGCGATCGCTGCCGCGGAGTCGAGCATCCTGTCGAATGAAGAATTGAACAAGGATGAAGAGACGGGCCAGCCGCTTTACAGCACCAGCCTCAAGCAGGGGGAAGACGGACTTCCGATATTGGATATGTCGGAGAAACACCTCGCGTACTTTGTAGTAACGCCGCTGGATGATCCGGGCAATCCGCAGGACGGCGAAGGCACGTATCTGAACGATGGCCGAAAAGTCCAGGATGGGCTGAATAACGGAGGGCTTTCCGTGCTCGCGTCGAACAGTTTTGCGAGCGGGATCGGTCCGAATCTCGAGAGCCGGGATGAGAGCCTTCAGTATAAAGGCGGAGTAAGGCAGAAAGACGGCACGATCGATTATTCCAAGGCGAATATCAAGTGGTCCAAGATCGACGGCAAATGGGGAAAGCGCGCGTACTCAGATGAAGACGACTGGTCTCTCGATGAATCATGGAGAATGAAGCAGTCCTATGTGCTGAAAGAATCCTATATGCTTCCGAGTCCTTCCGGAAGAGATGAGAACGAAAACTATGTGTATAATCCTGCAGGCACGGCGGCGATAAAGGATCAGCTGAACCAGAAACGCGCGGTCGAGATCGCTTTCAAATGGGCCGTGACGATGAGTGGTGGAGAAGTACCTTGTATAAACTATGACACCTGGGCATTCTATGACAGTATTGAAAACGGAGCAAACCACGCTGTCACAATCGTTGGGTATGATGACAATTACCCACGCGAGAATTTTGCAACGAAACCGCCCGCTGACATGTTCCCGGACGGAAGGCATGAAGGAGCGACGGATGGCGGAAACGGCGCATGGCTGGTCAAGAACAGCTGGGGTTCCGAAGAAGAAGCATTCCCGAACGGCGGAGAGTCAGGCTGGGGCCTTTTCCAGGGCCAGGACAAGCCGCCATACGAAAAACTGTCGGAAGTGAACACAGGATATTTCTGGCTCTCGTATTACGATAAGTCTCTGGAATGCCCGGAAGCGCTGGCATTTGACAAGAGCAATGTCGGAAAGAGCTACATTCTGGACGAGCACGATTTCATGCCGGTCTATGAAATGGCCGGTGCCACGACTTCCGGCGAGGTCGCGATGGCTAACGTATTCAAAGCCGAGTACGGCGAGCAGCTGGAGCAAATATCGTTCTTTACTTCTGCTCCGGACGCCACAGTCGATTATTCCGTGTATCTTTTGCAGGATCAGTACGAGGACCCGGAAGATGGATCGCTTAAGATCTTCGGCAATAGTACATACGAATACGGCGGCTTCCACAAACTCGATTTCCTTTATCCGGTAAAGATCGCCAAGGGACAGTATTATTCCATCGTCATTCGCGAGAAAGTGGATAACGAATACGCGATCCATATGCCGGTAGGACTCAGTAAAGAAGCAGCGTACCAGTGGGATACGACCTATCAGAAAGGTATCGTCAATCCGGGTGAAAGCTTCGTGTATGTGGATGGCAAGTGGATGGATTATTCCGACAAGGATCTGCAGGAGGAGCTTCTCGGAAAGAAAGGGGAGTACACATTCGATAATTTCCCGATCAAAGGCTATTGCACGGAAACGGGAAGCGATCTTCAGATCGTGATCGAAACGCTCATGGATGGTGCGGACTCCACAGGACTTTGCACGTATCCGGGAGTCGATAATACCGCATCGTTCCGAGTAACGCTCAGAGGGAGCAGCGACCTTCCGGAAGACGCCGCGATCACGTGGAAAGCGCCGGAGGATATCGTGAGCCTTGCGCCGGAAGATGATGTCGTCACGGTTACCGCGAAGAACGAAGGCAAAGGATATCTGGTGTGTGAGGTGGAAGGCGTCGGCTCTGCCAGAGTCCCGCTTGTTGTAACCGATCTGGAGCTGTACAGGGCGTATACGATCGAAGATGAGTATGTCTATACAGGGGAAGCGCTCACACCGGAGCACATGGTCGTGACCTTGCATGACTGTACTCTGAAAGAGGGCGAACACTTCCGGATCGAATGGGAGAACAACACGAAGTGCGGCAAAGCGACGCTGACTGCGATCCCGATCGCGGACAAAGTGAGCGGAACGCCGTCGGGAACGTTCATCATCGCCCCGGCCAAGGCGGTCGTCTCCAAGCTGGTTCCCGGTAAAAACCGCATCAAGGTGAAGGCAAAGAACCAAAAGGTTTCGGGCCTGACCGGTTACGAGATCGCGTATAAGCTGAAGAGCTCTAAAGACTGGAACACCGTGACCTCGAAGTCGAACATCAAGACCCTGAAGAAGCTGAAGAAAGGCAAGACATTACAGGTCAAAGTCCGCGGCTTCGTTGAGGTGGATGGCGAGAAACACTTTGGAAAGTGGTCCAAAGTGAAGTCGGCGAAAGTCAAATAAAACTAAATCTTCGAAACACGAAGGAGGGTCGTAATGTTGATGCAATGGGGGTATATAGGAGCGGCGCTTTTTGACGTCGTCGTTCTCTCTCTTGCCCTTTTCATACTATCAAAGAAACTCAACTGGGAAGCCAGATGGAAGGCATGGGTTCCCGGCGCCCGTATGTATTCCTGGGGTGAATCCCTTAAGGTTTATCGGGATGGAACGGTCTGCGGCGTCCTGGATATGATGTATGTTCTGGAGATGGTCGTTAGAATAATGATTCCGGATAAGGAGTATGTAACCGTACTGGCGCTTTTGCAATTGATCCTCTTCGTTTTTGTATTCATTTACAGGGTCAGGCTGTTCCTGGAACTACTGAAACTGTTTGGACGGGGAAGAAAATGGATCCTTCTCTATCTGATCAGGGACTGGCTCCCGATCCTGATCTTAGGTGTCAGTAATAAATATCAGCCGAGGCACGAGACCATCAAAGAGGAACACTGGCAAGCTGGGATGAAACTGTTGCCTAAGGAAGACGAACTTTGCAATGCAGTTCCCCTGATCAATGAAGGTTTGAGCATCCAGATCAGGGAACGTGCTGTCAGGGAATTCGGGAAAAAGCGATATCTGTTGGATGATATCGCCCTGAACATCCCGGAGCGGTCACTGGTTCTTTTGCTTGGCGGATCCGGCGCCGGTAAAACGACGATGATCAACGCGGTGATTGGGTATGAGAAAGCTGATGCGACGATCCTGCTGAACGGGGTGGATATATATAATGATTACGAAAGTGTCAAGCACGATATCGGATTTGTTCCGCAACAGAATCTGATCCGCGGAAAGGATACCGTGATGCGGACGGTGGACGATGCTGCCCGGATCCGGCTTCCGAAAGGCATGTCAAAGGAGGAAAAAAGAAAGAAGATCTCAGAGATTATGGAACTTTTGGGTCTCTCCTCCGGCAAAGCCGGTCTGGTCGCGAAGAAATCCGGCGGACAACTCCGCCGTATCTGTATCGCTACAGAACTGATCACGGACCCGGTTCTCTTCATTCTGGATGAACCTGACTCCGGACTGGATGGGGCCATCTCCCGCGAGATATTCACCAAACTGCGGCAGATCGCGGATGAGGGGAGGATCGTGATCGTGATTACCCACACACCGGATCGCGTCATCGATCTCTTCGATAAGGTCATCGTGCTCGCCAGAGACTCCGGGCGGGTCGGACGGCTCGCTTTCTATGGGAGCCCGCAGGAGGCCAGGGAATTTTTCGAAAGAGATACCATGGAAGAAATCGTGCGGAGCGTGAATGGCAAAGAAGAAGGCGGCGAAGGACACGCGGATGAGATGATCGAGAAATACACGAAACTGGTTGTTTCCGGTCACGCGGATGAGATGATAGAGGAACCTATGAAACAGGTCGTTTCCGGGAAAGGGGGAGAAAACGCATGACAGAAGAAATCATGACCACTGAGCTGAAATACAGTGGGAGAGTCGCCCAGATCGGAATTTATTTCAGAAAATTCCTGCGGATGTTCGTCTATCAGAGCGACTGGAAAGTCCTGCCGATCGGCGCGATCATCGCGGCACTGATTACCCTTGTCGTCGGTAAGAACATGTTCGTGACTATGGAGGGAACGACTTACGGGACCTTTGCACTGTCCTGCGCATGCATCTGGAACGGTGTGTTCAATTCCATCCAGGTGGTATGCCGCGAACGGGATATCGTCAAAAGAGAGCACCGCAGCGGACTGCATATCTCTTCGTATGTGACCGCACACATGTTGTACCAGCTTTTGCTTTGTTTCATGCAAACGCTCGTGACGCTACTGATCTGCGCCATCGTCGGCGTGCATTTCCCGGAAATCGGCATCATAACGCCTTTAGGAATCGTCGATCTTGGCATCACTTTGCTGATCATCACCTATGCTGCCGACATGCTTGGGCTGATGGTTTCTAGTCTGGTCAGAAGCACGACGACAGCCATGACCATCGTCCCGTTCCTGCTGATATTCCAGTTGATTTTTTCCGGCAACTTCTTCACCTTGGGCAAGGCGGATTTTGTCAAGAATTTTACCATCTCCCACTGGGGCATGGACAGTATGTGCATCATCGGACAATACAACAGCCTGCCGATGACGACGTTGTGGAAGACTATGGTCAAATTCCAGGATATCACCGTCGAGGACGAGCAACCGTTACATGATGTCGTGCAATATATGAGGGAAAACGACATGGTCGATTCGTTCAAGGTCTGGTCCGGCGCACAATCCGGCAATCCCGTCTATGATTCCACCGTCGCGAACGTGTGGCTTTGCTGGGGCGCGCTGTTGGTGATGATCGTGATTTTCGCCATTGTATCCGTGGTCGCGCTGCAGCTCATCGACAGGGATAAGCGGTAGCAGCCTATTTTAGAAAGAAGGCACTGGAGGCATAGGAATTGAAGAGAAAAAAACTGATCATAGTAATCATAGCGATTGTATGCCTGATTGTGCTGGGCCTGGTCGCGGCATTTGCCTTTGTTGGGCCGAAGGTCACGGGTGTGAAATCTTTGGTTGCTGCGAACATGAAGGCGCAGACCAATGTAGATAGCTATCACGTTGACGGCACAGTTGACATGACGGTCACCTTCGATCCGGATAAGTCCGGCACGCTGCAGGATCTGCTGGGAAAGGTGGATCCGAAACTGCCGGTCAAGATGACGATGGACATGGACGCAGGGACGGAGACGGCACATGTCACTACAGATGCCAGCATAAGCGTTTTCGGCAAGACGGTTCCCGTGCAGACTGCAGAAGTTTATCTGGACTTGAAGAAAATGGTGTCTTATACAAGAACCGGCGATTCTGTAGAATGGAAAAAGTCGGGCGATGAGGATCAGGAAGTAGGATTCAAAGAGATGGCAGGTGGCTTAGCCATAGTGGGAAAGACCGTTGCAGAGAACGCTGTCTTCGAAGAAACCGAAGATTTTTACACCCTTACCATGCAGGCGGAAACAGCCGGTGAATTCGTGGCCGACCTGGACCTGTTTGATTGGGTGGATCTGGGGGTCGTCGATGTGCGTGATATCACCGTTGAGGGAGGACAGATCGTATATAACGTGGATAAAACGACGCTCCTGGTATCTTCCATTGAGCTGAAGGATGTGGATCTCCGGGGCAGGGGAACCTACAAAGGAGTCTCTATGGATCTGCAGTTTCCAACGGATGCATCATTTCAATTCAGCCGATATAACGAGCTGGAGGAATCAGAGTATGCAATCCCGGCAGAGGTCCTGAATGGGGAATAAAGTGTCGTGGGATTTTGCGGGAGCGAAATCCGATACTATTCTTGTTTTGGTCCATCAAAATATCGGATTCGATGAAGATTGGAGCCGATAATCGCGTTTTTTAATTTTTATTCCGATACTATTTAACGAGGAAGCGTGTAAAATATCGGACCCAATCTTGAAGATAGGGCGATATTGGAATAATTCCGATACTTAAGGTGCTTATTTTGGCAAAAAGATCGGAATTTGCTTAAACACTTTTTCAACGTCATTTCTTGACCTGACAGTTTGAGCAAACATATTGACATTAATTAGAAATTAATTATAATATAATTATTGGTTTAGAGATATTCGAATGGGATAATAAGAAGAATCAAGTTAATATTCGTAAGCACGGGATTAGCTTCGAAGAGGCTCAAACCGTCTTTTATGATGAGAACGCAATTCTCTTTGATGACCCGGATCATTCTTTTGGCGAAGAATGTTTTCTTATCCTTGGCATGTCTCGATTTAACAAAGTCTGCATCTTTAGTCATTGTTATCGAGGAGCGGATGATGTGATCCGAATCATCTCGGCAAGAAAAGCAACGAAGAATGAATTGAATTACTATTACAATGGTTTATAAGGTGAACAGAATGAGAGACGAATACGATATCAGCGAATTGAATCCAAGAAAAAATCCATATGCGAAGAAACTGAAAAGGCAAATAACAATCAGGATCGATGCCGACACGATTGATTATTTCAAGCAGCAGGCCAACGAAACAGGAATCTCCTATCAGAATTTAATCAATATGTATCTGACCGATTGTGCCGTTCATGAAAGGAAGATAGTTTATACCGTAAAGTAGGGGCACATGAATCCGGATTGTCGAAAGTTGATTGACAGAAAAAATGCATGGACCGTGCATTTTTTTCTTGCGGATGTATGCGCATAGGTGTATAATAATTAAGTAATATTTGTGCACAAAGACAGAGAAAATAAGGAAGACGGCATGAAAATGGGGTCGGGTGTTTTCTTCTCACTCCTCAAGCCAGAGACCTTATTCTTTTTCTTTTTTGTGCTTTATTTTTTTGGTAGGAACACGATCCGCGGACACCAGATCGTAATGATGCGGATGCACCGAATCGACTGTACCAACCAGTACCGAATACTGTTAAATAACCATATGGAGGTGAAGATAGATGAATAAGAAGTATATCTTTGTGACGGGAGGTGTGGTTTCCGGCCTCGGCAAAGGAATTACGGCAGCGTCTTTGGGGCGGCTGCTGAAGGCACGGGGTCTGAAGGTGATCGCACAGAAGCTGGATCCGTATATCAATGTGGATCCGGGCACGATGAGTCCGTTCCAGCACGGTGAGGTCTATGTGACGGAGGACGGCGCTGAGACCGACCTTGACCTCGGGCATTATGAACGGTTCATCGATGAGAACCTGAACCGCTTCTCGAATCTGACGACGGGCAAAGTTTACTGGAACGTGCTGAACAAGGAGCGGAAGGGCGAGTATCTCGGCAACACGGTGCAGGTCATCCCGCACATTACGGACGAGATCAAAGCTTTCATCTACAACGTCGGCAAAGAGAGCGACTGCGATGTGATCATCACGGAGATCGGCGGAACGGTTGGCGATATCGAGAGCCAGCCATTCCTGGAAGCGATCCGTCAGGTGGCGCTGGAGCAGGGCAAAGAAAACTGTTTATTCATTCACGTGACGCTGGTTCCGTACATCGTCAGTTCCGGGGAACACAAGTCCAAACCGACCCAGCATTCCGTCCGTGAACTGCGCAACATGGGCATCTCTCCAGACATGATCATCATGCGGTCCAACCAGCACATCGATGAGAGCATTTACGACAAGATTGCCATGTTCTGCAACGTGAAGCGCGACTGCGTCATCGAAAACATCACGCTGCCGATCCTCTACGAGGCGCCGCTGATGCTGGAAGAAGCGCACTTCTCCTGGATCGTTTGCCGGGAATTGGGCATCGACGCAGGACCTTGCGATATGGAGGACTGGAAGGACATGGTCGAGCGGATCCGGGCCGGCGGCGACACCGTGCGCATCGCGCTGGTGGGCAAGTACATCAAGTTGCACGACGCGTACCTCTCCGTTGCGGAGGCTTTGCGGCACGGCGGTTACGAGAACGAGTGCACGATCGAGATCAAGTGGATCGAAGCCGAAGACATCACGCCGGAGACCGAAGACGAGATTCTGGGTGATGTGGACGGGATCCTCGTGCCGGGCGGTTTTGGGGACCGCGGCATCGAAGGCAAAATTCGCGCTGCTGGCTTCGCCAGAGAGCATAACGTACCGTACCTTGGGATCTGCCTCGGGATGCAGGTGGCCGCTATAGATTTTGCAAGAAACGTGCTGGGGATCGAGGACGCGGATTCGGGTGAATTCAACGAAAACTGCGCACATAAGGTCATCGACTTCATGCCGGATCAGTACGGCGACATCCCGAAAGGCGGAACGATGCGGCTGGGTGCGTACCCGTGCGTGATCCGTCCGGGCAGCCTTCTTGAGAAAGTCTACGGATGCGGGCAGATTTCGGAGCGGCACCGCCACCGTTACGAGTTCAACAACGACTACAGAGAGCGCTACGAGGCGGCGGGCATGCTCATCGCCGGGACGTCACCGGACAATTTACTGGTGGAATCCGTTACGATTCCGAAAAACGACTTTTTCATCGGCGTCCAGTACCATCCGGAATTCAAGAGCAGGCCGAACAAAGCGCACCCGCTGTTCCGGGAATTCATTCGGGCAGCGCACGAGCGGAAATAAACGTACAAACGTAAATGAGCGAATGTGTGCGAATTAGCGTCAACCGGCGCGATAACTAACAGACAAAAATACACCCTCTTTCTGCAAAAACTTGAACGATCCTTCTCCTTTTCGATTCATATTGCAGGAGGGTGTTTTTTTATGCGATTGGGGAGCTATTAGTGCTATGGCGCGGCATGGTTCTATGGTATAATAAATTGTTAATGTATACAATCAATAAGCGGCCGTGTGATCCGGATAGGATGGTCAGGCAGTTCGCGAGCGGACGGGACTGATAAACCAAGCGGGATGGCCATGCACCCACCTTCGGAAGGAGCAGGGGATTGAAAACAGTTTTCGGGATATTCAGGAATGATATAAAATCGATCGTCAAGCATTTCTTTGTGCTTGTTATTGTGATTGCGATCGTCATTCTGCCTGCGCTGTATGCGTGGGTGAATATCTATGCAAATTCGAATCCGTATGTCAATACAGGCAATATTCCGGTGGCAGTCGCGTCGTATGATCCCGGCGCCGAGTTGAGCGACGGCACCTATCTGAATGCCGCCAGCGATGTGATGAAGGAACTGAAAGAGGACGACAATATAGGCTGGGAGTTCCCGGATACTCCGGAGAAGGCCATCGAAGGGGTGCGCTCGGGCAAGTACTACGCGGCGATTGTTTTTGAAGATAATTTCTCGTACAACATGGCTAATCTGAAGGAAGCGCTCAAGTACGACAAGCCGGCCATCACCTACTATTCCAACACGAAGAAGAACGCGGTGGCGGCCAAGATCACGGATACGGCGGCCAATGAGCTTCTGGAGAGGATCAACACCAAGTATTTGGAGGAGGTATTCGGCCAGATTTTTGAGGGCACGAACAGGCTGTCCGATGAGCTGGACAGCGACGAAGCCGTCGACAAGGCGCTGAAGCAATTGCGGGAGACCCGGGACGCGCTGGCCGATCTGAACGCGTCCATCGGTCTGCTGACCGAGAGCAGCGGCGATATCCAAAGCATGCTGAGCAATGCGCAGAAGAATCTCGACTCGGCTCGCAGCCATACGAAATCGAATCTGAGCAACGCGCAGGCCAGCATTAAGGACGCGAAGAAGGCCATAAAGAAGCTTTCCAAGAGCCTGAAACAAGAACTCGCCAAGCTCGACACGGCCCTGAACAAACTGGACAAGATCATTGGCGACCTGATCGACGCGACGGATGACGAAGTGATTCAGGAGCTGCGGCAGGCGGCAATCGAGCAGGCCGAAGTGACTCTGGGCGTCCTCAAAGACATCCGCGCGCTGATTCCGGACACAAGCACGTCACCGGCCGCACGGATGGTGTGCGACACGGTCGACATCATGATCCTGCACACCGAGGAAGTCATCCAGATCCTCAACGACGATCCGCTTTCCAATGCAAAAGCCTTATCGGAGGCGGTGCGTACGCTCCTGAACATCCACAGCGGCGATCTGGTGACCGGCATCGACAGCATGATCTCCGACTTCAAGCGCGCGATACGCATTGCAAAGCCTTTGCTCGGCGCTGCCGGAGGGATGCTGGATAACATCGATCCGATTCTGGAGACGACCAGCGGTACGGTGGTCGGTCTGGATAACACCACGGCCAGACTGCAGGTGGTGCTGTCGTCGCTGGATGATCAGCTGACGGATACCATTAACAAGGTGGAGGCGGCGGAAAAGAAAGACCGTCTCGGCGTTCTGACGAAGCTGTTGGGCGGCGACCCGGATGAGTACAGCCAGTTTTTCTCCTCGCTAATCGATGTCAATAAACATGAAGTCTACTCCGTCAAATTCTACGGCGCTGCTATGACGCCGTTTTATACGATTCTGGCACTGTGGGTGGGAGGCGTTATTCTCGCTGCCCTCTTGAATACGAACGTGAACCGCAGAAAGTACCAGCAGATCACCGAATCGCAGGGATTCTTCGGACGGTTCCTGATCTTCTTCCTGATCGGGCAGCTACAGGCGGTCGTCGTGGTGCTGGGAGATATCTTCCTGCTGGGCGTCAGTCCGGTGCATCCGTGGCTGATGTGGTTCGCGGCGGCAGTGGCCAGCATGGTCTTTGTCATGTTCATCTACTCGATCGTCTTGTCATTCGGCATCGTTGGCAAAGCCTTTGTAGTGGTGGTCATGGTGCTGCAGATCGCCGGGTCCAGCGGCACGTATCCGATCGACATTTTGCCGATCATCTTTGATAAAATCTATAAATTCTTCCCATTCCCGTATGCCATCAACGCCATGCGCGAAGGGCTTTGCGGGACCTATGGGTATGATATCCTGATCTATCTCGGACAGCTGATGATCTTTGCCGTGATCGGTATTCTGATCGGGCTGTTCGTGCGGCGGCCGTTCATCGGCGTCAACCGCTTCATCACCAAGAAGCTGGAAGAAACGGAGGTGCTGTGATGGAATACAATCCGCAGAACAACCGTTACGAACAGCTGAATCAGAGGCTCCTTGTGCGGGCACACCGACTGCATAACCGGAGTAAAAAGATCATTAAGTACGGAAGCATCGGTTTGATCATACTTCCGGCGATTCTGGTCTTCTTGCGCTGGCTGACAGACAGCGACAAGGTGGTTTGCCTGCTGCTTTGGGTATTCTGCCTGTTTGCGCTGGCCGTGTTCCTGATTGGCGTGGAGTATCTGGATCACATCATGCAGAAAGAGCTCCGGGAGATCACGGAGTCGGATCTGGATGAAGAATTTGATGAGCTGCTGCCTCCGCCGGAACAGGTCAAGGAGAAGATCGCCGAGCGCAGTATCATTCGCCGGTCCGGAAAGGATGGTGATGCGTGATGAGGAGGAACATTCTGGGCATCTTCAAAGACGACATCAAGCGCATCACAGACAGTGTCGTGTCGATCATCCTAATCATGGGACTTTGCATTGTGCCGTGCCTGTACGCGTGGTTCAACATCCTGTCGAATTGGGATCCGTACACGCCGAGTTCCACGGGCCGCATTGCCGTGGCCGTGGTCAATGAGGACGAGGGCGCGGATATTCTGGGCTTGCCGGTGAACGTCGGTGAAAAGATCACGGAGGGGCTGCGAGGGACGAACGCCATCGGCTGGAAGTTCGTCGGCAGCAGCGAAAAGGCCCTCGACGGGCTGTACGCGGGCAAGTATTACGCGGCGGTCACCATTCCGGAGGATTTCAGCAGCGACGTGCTGAGTTTCACGTCGGGCGAGCTGACGCATCCGGAACTGGATTATTATGAGAATGAAAAGAAGAACGCCATCGCACCGAAAATCACGAACAAAGCGCAGATGGTTTTGCAGGAACAGGTGAATGCGGCGTTCATCGAGACCATCGGAAAGTACGTTTCGGAGGCGGACGCTATCGCGAACGCGTCGGGCATCGACCCGCAGGCGGTGTTCGCGGATCTGGGCGACCGGATCGGTCTGCTGAGCGAGCGGATGGATGACCTGGTGGCGCTGGTCACTGCTACGCAGGGACTGTCGGATGCGGCGAATTCGCTGCTGAAGGCGACCGGCGGCTTGTCTGAAAGCACGCAGGATGCGCTTTCGATCGGCGAAAACGTTCTGAATGAGGAGGAGAAGAATCTTCCGAAGACGGAAAAAGATTTGAAGAAGGTTTCCGATGCGATCCAAACGGAAGCGAATACGATCGCGAACGGATTGGAACAGCTTTACAAGGTGCTGTCCGATATGAGCAACGATATGGACCAGTTCAACCAGTTCGTGCTGGAGGATCTGGAGGCCAAGAAGAAACTGGTCAGCGATATGGCGGACTCCGCGGCGGAATTCGCGGAGCAGCTTTCGGAGATGGGACTGACCGGTCTGGCGGAACGGTTCAGCGAACTTTCGACGGAACTGAACAAGCTTTGCGATGTGCTGGATGAGCTGGAAGTGGTGGACGAAGTCACCTGGCCGATCACGCAGGAGAAGATCAAAGAGCATCTGAAGAATATCAAGAAGGCCGAAGAGACGGCCCGGTCCATCAGTGAGGACGCCGGCAAAAAACTGGACAAGAAGATCGACAAGGCCATCAAGGAAACGCGTCAGGCGATCCGTGAAATAAAGGCCTCGCTGAATTCGTCTTACGGCGATCTGAATACGCTGAACGGCGCGCTGGCGAAGTCCGAGACCGCATTGAAGGCCCTGAACGGCGGACTGGATCTGTCGATCGGTTCACTGTTGGATATGCAGAGTGGGTTCAAGTCGCTTTCGGAACTGTTCAATACATTGGCCGATAGCGATGAAATGAAAGATATCAACTATCTGCTGTCTGACGGCACGGATGTGATCGCGGAGAATCTGGCGTCGCCGATCAAGATGCGGACTGAGACGATCTATCCGGTCAAGAACTTCGGTTCGATGATGGCGTCCTTCTACACGATCCTGTCGCAGTGGGTTTGCGCGCTGTTCGCAGTTGTGCTGATCAGCGCCAAGATCCGGCGCAGACCGGACGGGGTGCTGGTGGAAGAAGGCTCTGGCGGTCCGCGGCTGCACGAGATGTTCTTCGGGCGCTACCGTTTGTTCGCTATGATCGGCATTGCGCAGGCGCTGCTGGTTTCCTTGGGCGATCTGCTGTACCTCGGGATCCAGTGCCATCATCCATTCCTGTTCGTGCTGGCGGCGTGCGTCAACGGTCTCGTGTTCACGATGATCAACTTCGCGCTGTCGTTCGCGCTGGAGAAGATCGGTCTGGCTCTGAGCGTCATCATCCTGCTGATGCAGGTAGCCGGCTCGGGCGGAACGTTCCCGCCGGAAGTGCTGCCGGGCATTTTCCAGAAGCTGTATCCGGTCATGCCGTTCCACTACTCGCTGAATGCTATGCGTGAGTGTATCGCCGGCATGTACGGAAACACTTACATCATGTGCATCGGCATCCTGCTGCTGTTCGGTGTGGCGGCGATCGTGCTTGGATTGCTGCTCGCTAAACCGGGCGCCTGGATCGCAAGTCTTATCAACCGGAGCTTGGAGAAGAGCGACCTGATGGAGAGTTGATACGGTCCGGTGTAAAAGAGAAAAGAAGAGAAGCGTTAATAGTTGATGCTGCACGAATGATGAATATAAAACGTTACAGTTTCAGATAGAAAGACGACGATTTAAGATCATGGCAGAAAAAATGAACACACAGAACGAAATGAACAAACCAGAGTACACGTTACTGAACAAGGACCAGGTCTTCGGTGAGCAGGCCATCGACTTGTTCCAGAACCTCGGCGCGGAAAGCGGCGCGACGGATTTTGCAGTGGCGAACGGGGCGGCGGAAGGAAACACCGCGTGGTTCCTGTCCACAGCGGCCGGCTACGGCGATGTGGACATCGTCAACCAGAGCGGCAGTCACGGCGTGGCGTACGCGTCGTCCTGCGGCGGCATCCGTCCGGCGTTCGCATGCCTGGATCTCCGGGCGCTGTTCGGTGATCCGGCGGAGGCCGAATCCCACATCTGCAAAGATCTCAGCGGCTTCCCGGAAGTGGAGTTCGGCGAGTATCCGCAGACGGCGGCGGACCGGCTGATGGCCAGGACGCTGGAGGAGGAATACAAGAAAGGCAGTCTCCGGAAGACCGGCAAGAATTACGAGTCGGTGCGGTTCGTGGCAGGTGCTTCGGCATCGGCGGAGTGTCCGGAGTACGAGTACCTGCAGAAGAAATACGTGCGCGTCCGCTACGCGTCCAAGGACACCCACAAGCTGTCCAACGGCAAGACCTGCCAGACGGGCAACCGGGTGTGGATCGAGGTGCAGCCGGTGCGCTGGTTCTACGATGAGAACGCCGGGATCCTGATCAGCCGGCCGGTACTGATTGCTGGTATTTTGTTCAGCAGTGACAGTAACTACGACGGGAATTTTGCAGGAACAGAAGCGGCGAGATTATTGTCGGAGGGTTTTGCGAAAGACCTGGTACCGAGCACGCTGCCGGAGATGACGGCGGAGGAGAAAGCGAAATACGATGAGGAGATGGAACGGGCCCGTCAGCGTCGCAACCCGTACGGCCTGTCGTTCGGTTACGTGACGGAGGAGGAGATCATCCG
>JAFRJI010000014.1 GCA_017432345.1 Bacillota bacterium
ATATTTGATTAAATTGGTCGAGGGAGATGGATTCGAACCATCGAAAGCTCAGCTAACGGATTTACAGTCCGCCCCCTTTGGCCACTCGGGAATCCCTCGACATAGCTTGCGCAAGAAATATTTTACCACAATGGTTTCAAATATTCAATGGCAATTTTTGGAGCTGGCGGAGGGAATCGAACCCCCAACCTGCTGATTACAAATCAGCTGCTCTACCGTTGAGCCACGCCAGCAGATTACGATCATTAGCTCCCACTTACCTGACGCACTTATAAAATATACAGTAATTAACTATTACTGTCAAGGGGTTTTTTAGCAAGAATCGTTTCCGTGTTTTTGATGATTCCTACGCCGGACGTGAGGTTGCCGATCAGGCTTTTTACGGACTCTTCGTCCTCAGCTTTTGCATGGATCGTCATGGTCACTTTCGCGCCGTAATCCAGTCCGGCGATATCAAAAACGTCGCCGGCCAGTTTCTGGAATTTGGCCAGATGCGTGTAGTCGATCTCCACTTCCATGCTGCGCATCTCCATGACGCTGCAGACGCCCGCTTCCTCCAGTGCCAGTTTCGCGCTGGATGTGTACGCCCGCACCAGACCGCCGGTCCCGAGCTTGATGCCGCCAAAATACCGGGTGACCACAACGACGATGTTCGTGATTCCCTCTTTGACCAGCATCTGCACCATCGGCGCGCCGGAAGTTCCCTGCGGCTCTCCGTCATCACTCGCCCACTGGATCTGGGACTGTTCTCCGATGACCATGGCCGGAACGTTGTGGGTCGCGTCCCGGTACTGCGCTTTGATCTGCGCGATGTACTCCTCGGCCTCTTCTCTCGATTCCACCGGTTTCACATGCGCGATGAACCGCGAGCGCTCTATGATCTGCGTTGCTTCCGCTTCTTTATTGATCGTCCTGTAAATTTCCATAACGTTTCAAATCCTCTGCCTTGAACCGGCCTGTCAGCAGCGTGCCGTTCTCTTTATAGTCGATGTTCTCGATCTGTCCGTTCTTACAAAGATAGGATGTGATATTTCCCTGATCGTACGGGATGAGCAGGCGGGCTTCGATCATCTTGCCAAAGATCGCCTCGCCGATCTTCTCCGCGAGATCCTCCATGCCCATGCCGGTCTTGGCGGATATGTACACCGCCTCATTGGAGGTGGCGTCGATCGGCCGCTCCGGTGCGATGTCCATCTTGTTATAGGCCATAATGACCGGCGTATCTTTGGACGTCAGCTGCCGGATGACGTTCTCCGTCACTTCGATCTGGAAGTCCCGGTTATCGTACGCGGCATCCACGACATGGATCAGCAGATCCGCGTCCCGCACTTCTTCCAGCGTGGAGCGGAAAGCTTCCACCAGGCTGTGCGGCAGTCCGCTGACGAATCCAACGGTATCAATCAGGATAAAGTCTTTCCCCTTGCCCAGCGAAATCCTCCGGTGCTGCGCGTCCAGCGTCGCAAAAAGCATGTCCTTTGACAGCACTTCTTTTTCGGATATGCCGACCATCGCGTTCATGATCGCCGACTTTCCGGAGTTCGTGTATCCCATCAGCGCGACCACCGGAATCTCGTTTTTCTCCCGTTCCGCACGCTGGATCTTTCTGGTCCGGCTGATCTTCTTCAGTTCCGCTTTGATATCATCGATGCGGCCGGCTATGTGACGCCGGTCCGTCTCCAGCTTTTTCTCGCCTGGACCTCTGGTTCCGATCCCGCCGCCAAGCCTTGAAAGCGAGCGGCCGAATCCGGTCAGCCTCGGCAGCCGGTACTGAAGCTGCGCCAGTTCGACCTGCAGTTTGCCCTCTGGAGAAACGGCCCGGTCCGCAAAAATATCCAGAATCAGGATCGTCCGGTCGATGACGCGGACCTCCAGCGCATCCTCCAGATTCCGGATCTGCACGCCGCTGAGCTCATCGTTGAAGACCACAGTGTCCACGTCCATGTTCCCGCAAAGTTCCGCCAGTTCCTTCACTTTGCCGCTGCCGATCAGCGTCGCGTTGTCCGGACGCGGAAGGCTTTGCTCCACGCGGCCAACGACGGTGATCCCATCCGCCTCGCAAAGCCCTTCGAGCTCATCCATGGACCTGGCGATATCACCCTTCCATTGAAGGCCTACGATAATGGCGCGGTACTCGTCTTCCTGAATTATTTCATTGTTTTCATTAAATCGAATCATACGAGTTATTTGATAAAATATGCCGGAGTATTCGCTCCGGCATATCATGTGCTATACTATCATTTTTTCCAGCTCTGATTTGAATTTTGGATTGATGATCTTGATTCTCGTTCCTTTCATTCCCAAAGACCTGGATTCGATTACCCCGGCGCTTTCCAGTTTCCGCAGGGCGTTCACGATGACCGACCTGGTAATGCCCGATCGATCCGCGATCTTGCTGGCGACAAGCAACCCTTCTTCTCCTTCCAGTTCGGAGAATATCTGCTGTACCGCCTCGACCTCGGAATAGGATAGCGTTCCAATCGCCATCTGCACCATCGATACCTGACGCTGTTCCTCTTCCTCTTCGACCGTCTTCTGCCGCTGTATTTCCAGGCCGACGATCGTTGCGCCGTATTCGGCCAGCGCCAGATCTTCATCGGAAAAGAGCGGCTCATATCTGGTCATGATCAGCGTGCCCCATCTGGTTCCCCCGCCGATGATCGGGATGAGCGTATGCAGTTTATCGGATGTATCGTAGTCGTACTTGAATACCGACAGTACCTCCTCGCCCTGCATATTGGCGGTGGTCTCCTTGACATTCATGAAGCCTTCATTGTATTCGCCCGGGAAGGCCTCCACCCCGGTCTCCTGGTCCATGATCGTGGAACTGTCAGATTTGATTTTATAATTGACGCCTATGACTTTGCCGCGCACGTTGGCAACATAGACATTCGCGTCCATCAGATCGCTCAGGATCGCACACATTTCGTTGAAGGAAAACGCGCCGGTCGGGCTTTCCTGCAGCAACCAGTTCAATTTTCTTATTTTCGATAAAATATCGCTCATTTCGTCACCTCTTTATCTTCAATATTCAGTCATGAATATATAATTATCCGAGATTATTATACGGTTTTTTTGAAGAGATGACAACTAAATTTTTAGAGTTTTCAAAAAATTTTGAGAGAATTGAACAATTGCAACAATTTACAAAATAAATTTGTCCAGATCCTGCGGATGAATCTTCTCTTCAAACTTTTCTTTTACGTATTCACGGTCGATGATGATCTTTTCTTCTTCCATATCAGCGATGTTGAACGAGATATCCTCCAGCAGTTTTTCCAGAATCGTGTGCAGTCTTCTCGCACCGATATTCTCGGTCTGCTCGTTCATGAGGAATGCCATTTCAGCGATCTCATCAATGGCTTCTTCCGTGAATTCGATCTCGATTCCTTCTGTCTCCAGAAGGGCTTTGTGCTGCTTGATCAGCGCGTTCTCCGGGACCGTCAGGATTTTTACGAAGGTATCCTTGTCCAGGTTTTCCAGTTCAACGCGGATCGGGAATCTTCCCTGCAGTTCCGGAATCAGGTCGGTCGGTTTCGCTGTGTGGAATGCGCCGGCGCCGATAAAGAGGATGTGGTCGGTCTTGACCGGACCGTGCTTCGTATTGACGACGCTTCCTTCGACGATCGGCAGGATATCTCTCTGCACGCCTTCTCTGGAAACATCCGCTCCGCTTCTGTATCCGGAACCTGACGCAATCTTATCGATCTCGTCGATAAAGACGATACCGTTCTGTTCCGCATTGTGCAGCGCGTCTTCCGTGACCTGATCCATATCGATCAGATTCTGTGCTTCTTCTTCACGGAGAATCTTTCTGGCATCCTTGACTTTGACCTTCTTGTTCTTTTTCTTTTTCGGAGCCATGTCGCCAAAGATGTTTCCGATCTGGATCATGCCGCCGTCGCCGACGTCCAGATTGTTCTGCTTCGGAGCTTCCGTGACCTGGATCTCAATGTACTGTTCTTCCAAAAGGCCGTCGCGCAGCTGCTGCCGCACCTGCTCTCTTGCCAGGCTCGTATCGTTGGCCGCATCTTCTTCTGCCGCCTGCTGTGCCTGCTGCTGCTCATACTGTTCCTTCTGGCTCATATACCCGCCGTTGCCCAGTATAAAATCGAACGGACCTCTGTTCTGGTTCGCATTGAGCTTGCCCTTTTTCCCAGGGATGATCGCTTCCACGATCCGCTCCTCTACGATCTCGTCCGCGATGGAATACTTTTCTTCCAGCATCTGCTGCTTGGTAATGCGGACCGCTGCCTCCGCCAAGTCGCGGATGATGGAATCAACGTCCCGTCCTACGTATCCGACTTCGGTGAATTTTGTGGCTTCGACTTTGACGAACGGAGCATCCATGAGCTTGGCGAGACGCCGGGCGATTTCTGTTTTACCGCAGCCGGTCGGCCCCATCATGAGGATGTTCTTCGGTGTGATTTCTTCTCTCATTTCATCGGAGAGAAGGCTTCTTCTGTATCGGTTTCTCAGTGCGATGGCAACAGATTTCTTAGCTTCATCCTGACCGATAATGTACTTGTCAAGTTCGCCAACGATCTCTTTTGGCGTCATCTGATACAGTTTATTTGCCATGTTGCACCTCCTTATAATTTCTCCACGGAAATGTGGTCGTTCGTATAAACGCAGATCGAAGCGGCGATCGCCAGAGATTTCCGGACGATTTCTTCCGCGCTGAGATCCGTGTTGTTGTAGAGTGCATTCGCCGCAGCATAGGCGTAGTTGCCGCCGGAACCGATCGCTACGAACGGCTGATCCGGCTCGATCACTTCACCGGTACCTGAAATGATCAGCATATCGTCTTTATCCGCTACGATCATCAGCGCTTCCAGATTTCTGACCGCCTTGTCGCTCCGCCAGAGCTGTGCGAGTGCAACTGCAGCCCGCTTCAGATTGCCGCCGTGTTCATCGAGTTTGCTTTCGAATTTTTCCGTCAGCGAAAACGCGTCCGCAACGGAACCCGCAAAGCCTGTGACGATGGAGTTCTTGTAGATTTTCTTGACTTTCTTCGCGCCATTATTCATGATGGCCGTTTCACCCATGGTGACCTGTCCATCACCGCCAATGCAGACATCTTCGCCTCGCTTAACGGCGCAGATCGTGGTTGCATGAAATTGTCCCATTGGTTCCTCCTTTATTTATCCTTACTCTTTATAATCGCATTCTTTATTGGAACAGGCCAGCTGGCTGTCCTTTCCTTTTTTCTCTACCAGAAGGCTTCCGCACTTCGGGCACTTCTTATCCGTCGGCTTGTCCCAATACGCCTGCCGGCATTTCGGGAAATTGGAGCAGCCGTAAAAGATCCTGCCCCGCTTCGTCCTCTTGATGATCAGATCGCTGCCGCAGGAAGGACACGCAACACCGATCGGCTCTACGATCGCCTTGGTGTTCTTGCACTCCGGATATCCGGTGCAGGCAATGAAGTCGCCGAACTTGCCGTGTTTCAGCGCCATCGGTTTCCCGCATTTCTCGCAGATATCCCCGGTCAGTTCCGGTTCCTTATCGATCTCGTTGATTTCATCGTAAGCCTTCTGCAGTTCCGATTCAAGCGTGCCGTAATAATCTTCTATGATATTTTTCCAGCGTACGCCCTTTACTTCGATGTCATCCAGCTTTTCTTCCATGTTGGCCGTAAAGTCGACATCGACGATTTCCTTGAAGTACTCGCTCATCATCTCCGTGACGATGTAGCCCAGTTCGGTCGGAACGAGAGACTTCTTTTCTTTCATTATATAATTCCTGTCTGAAAGGGTCGCGACGATCGGCGCGTATGTGCTCGGCCGGCCGATGTCTTTGTCTTCCAGTTCCTTGACCAGGCTCGCTTCTGTAAAGCGGAGCGGCGGCTGCGTGAAGTTCTGTTCCTTTTCGAGAGCCTTCGCCGTAATCGCTTCCCCTTCCCCCAGATGCGGGATAAGCGTTTCCTCCTCGCGATTCTTGCCGTTGCTGAGGACTTTCAGGAAACCTTCGAACAAAAGCTTGGATCCGCTGGCGCGGAGCAAATAGCTGCCGTTTTTGATGGAAACGTTGACCGCCTTGTATTCGGCCGGCGCCATCTGGCTGGCGACGAATCTCTGCCAGATCAGCATGTAAAGATTGTACTGGTCTTTCGTGACCTGATTCTTGATTTCTTCCGGTGTCAGGTCGATATAACTTGGACGGATGGCCTCATGCGCATCCTGCACATCCTTCTTCCGATTGCTGAACACGATGCCGCCATAGAATTCTTTTCCCAGCGTTCCTTCGATATACTCTTTCGCTGCCGCGCGCGCCTCATCCGATACTCTGACGGAGTCCGTACGGATGTAGGAAACGAGACCGATGGTTCCCTTTCCTTTGATTTCGATTCCCTCGTAGAGCTGCTGCGCCACCATCATCGTTTTCCGCGTGGTGAAATTCAGTTTGTTCGCCGCATCCTGCTGCAGGCTGCTGGTCGTGAACGGAGGCGCCGGTTTCCTGGTCCGGTCTTTCTCCTCGATCTCTTTGACGGTGTAGCTGCCCTGTTCCAGTTCCGCTGCGATCTGTTCGCACGCGTCCTGATTGGATATGGTCAGCTTTTTACCGGACTTTTCCGCCAGCTTGGCCGAAAAGGCAGTGTCCTTTTCAAAGGTCGCCGTGATCGTCCAGAATTCTTCCGGAACGAACGCCTTGATCTCATCCTCGCGGTCGCAGATGATCTTGAGCGCTGCTGACTGTACCCGTCCTGCGCTCAGTCCTCTCTGCACCTTCATCCACAGCAGCGGACTGATCCGGTATCCGACCAGCCGGTCGAGGACTCTTCTCGCCTGCTGCGCGTCGACCAGATTCAGATCGATCGGCCGCGGGTTCTTGACGGCTTCCTTGATCGCCTTGGACGTGATCTCATTAAAAACGATCCTGCATGGGGATGAAATATCGATTCCCAGCAAAAACGCCAAATGCCAGGAGATTGCTTCTCCCTCGCGGTCAGGGTCTGTTGCGAGATAGATCTTGGATGCATTCCTGGCTTCTTTCTTTAATTCTTTTATCAGATCGCCCTTGCCTCTGATGTTGATATACAGCGGGTCAAAGGCGGTTTTTCCCTCTAATTTGCTGTCTTTTTCTTCCTTATTAAGGTCCTCCGGAAGAACGATTCCCAGCTTGCTCTTTGGAAGATCGCGCACGTGTCCCACGGAAGCGATCACTTTATATCTGCTTCCAAGGAACTTTCCGATGGTTTTCGCCTTGGAAGGTGATTCAACGATTACAAGTATCTTTTTTTTCGCTGCCATTCACTTTTTCTCCTATCGATTGACTATTACATTTTCCGATTATATAGCATTCCTAAAGATTTGCAAGAAAAATTTTACCCATGTCCGAAAAAGTGAATCCTTTCATTTCCATTACCGCAATGATCGGGTTGATGTATTCGGGCGGTTTCCCGATCCGGATACAAACCTCGTCAATGCTCATTTCCCCGTTCTCTTTGAGAAGCCGGTAAATCTCATATTCCGTCGGTCCGAGTTTCCGTCTGGCTTCTGTTTCATCCACGTGGTTTTCGCCCAGCGCTTCCAGAATATCGGAGACCGCGATCAGCGGCGTGGCGCCTTCTTTGATGAGTTTGTTCGTTCCCAGATTGTATTGGCTGTCGATGTTTCCCGGAACTGCCATCACTTCCCGCCCCTGCTCCACAGCAAGCTCCGCCGTGATCAGGGATCCGCTCCGGTTGCGCGCCTGCACGACGACCGTGATGTCCGACAGCCCGCTGATGATCCGGTTCCGCTGTGGGAAATTATACCGTTCCACCTCGGTCCCCGCTTCATATTCCGAAAGCAGAATTCCCGATGCCCGGATCTCATCCATCAGCCGCCGGTTTTCCGGCGGATAGCAGATGTCCAGCCCGCAGCCCAGCACAGCTGCGGTTTTTCCATTCGCGTCGAGCGTACCTCTGTGCGCGCAAGTATCGATGCCCCGGGCCATTCCACTGATTACCGTGACGCCTTTGTTCGCCAGCTGTCTGGCTATGGCCTCCGCCGTCGCTTTCCCATAGGCGTTTGTCGTGCGGGAGCCGACCACGGAAACGCATTTCTTTTTCAGTATGCTGAGGTCGCCCTCGTAAAATAACCGTTCCGGAGGATCCTTGATCTCCCGGAGCCGGTCCGGATAGTCCGCCATGCGGATCGTAATACATTCCATTTTCTATTCCCCCAGATCCACGCGGTAGAGCAGCGCTTCCGCCACATGGATCTCCTTGATTCCTTCACTGCCTTCGACGTCGGCGATGGTCCTTGCCATTTTACAAATCTTATTGTATCCGCGCATGGTCAGACCCAGCTTGTCATAGGCTTCATTCATCATCGTGCGGCAGACGGCGTCGAGTTTGCAGAACCGTTCGATGCCCCGATCATCCAGCGTCCCGTTGTCTTTATACCCGGTATTCCGGTACCGGTGCCGTTGCCTCTCCCGCGTCTCCTCTACAATCTGCCGCATGCTCGCTGAAGACATGCCGGTACCGGCCTGCCGTGCTTCCATCAGGCGCTCCCGCGGAACGGGACTGACTTTCAGGTGCATGTCGACCCGGTCCGCAAACGGTCCCATCAGCTTTCTCCGGTGGCTCAACAGCTGCGCCCGCGTGCAGGTGCACATCTTGCGGTCGTCCCACAGATTCCCGCACTTGCACGGATTCGCCGCGATCACCAGCATGATCTGCGTCGGGAAGATCACTTCTTCGTTATTCCGGATGATATGCACGACCCCTTCCTCGACGGGCTGCCGCATGGAGTCGATCACCCGTGAATCGAATTCTCCCAGTTCATCCAGGAACAAAACGCCCCGGTGCGCGAGGGAGAGCTCGCCCGGCCTTGGTTTCACTCCTCCGCCAATCAGTCCCGGGGCAGTGATCGAATGATGCGGACTGCGGAACGGCCTCTCCTCGATCACCGGACGGCTGTCCGACAGCAGGCCGGCCACGCTGTATATTCCGGTGATCTCCAGCTTTTCTTCATACGTCAGTTCCGGCAGAATGGTCGGGATCCGCCGCGCCATCATCGTTTTTCCGCAGCCCGGTCCGCCCATCATCAGCATTCCGTGGTTGCCGGCCGCTCCGATGAGGATCGCCCGCTTCGTGCTTTCCTGCCCCAGGACCTGTGCAAAATCCACTTCATGTCTTTTTGTCCTGCCGGTTTTCTTCCTTATATAAGGGTCTATTATTTTCACGCCGGTTGCATGATCCGCCGCTTCCATCAGCGTTCCGACCGGAAGAATGCGGATGTCTTCCAGAACGGCCGCCTCTTCGGCGTTTGCCTTTGGCAGGACCAGATTCTTCACGCCGGCTTGCCGGAGGCAGATCGCCAGCGGCAGGACGCCCTTGACGGGATTGATGGTTCCGTCCAATGAGACCTCGCCCAAAAACGCCGTGTCTTCCATTTCGACGACTTCTTCGCTCAGCATCATGATGCCCAGCGCGATGGGCAGATCGAAATGGCTCCCCTCTTTTGGTCTTCCCGCCGGAACGAGATTCACGGTCACCTTCTCTCGCGGGAAATGGTAGCCGCAATTCATGATAGCGGGTTTGATCCTCTGACAGGACTCCCGGATGGTCGTGTCCGCAAGGCCGACGATGTTCAGCCCCGGCATCCCGTTATGAAGATCTGTTTCCACCGTCACCGGATAGCCTTCGACTCCCATCAGCGTTGCGGTCTTTACTTTCGTCAGCATCTCTTTCCTCCTCTTGCAAACGCTTTAGAATGCGTGCTCCGTGTGTTCGATGGTCACCTCGATCACCTGAAAGTCATACTTTCTCGGGACATAGCCTTTTTCCCGCATCTCATTCAGGTAGCAGTGCGCTGTTTTACGGATATGCTGTTTCTTTTTCTCATCGATGACTTCGCAGGGGCGGCCGAACCGCAGATTCTGTCTCGTCTTGACCTCAACGAAGCTCATCTCTCCATATTTCTCGGCGATGATATCGATTTCCCCGAATTTACACCGGTAATTCCGCTTCAGGATCGTATAACCCTTGGCGAGCAGAACATCCGCCGCCACATTTTCTCCGATCTGCCCCATCAGGCGATTGTCCATTTCATGTACCTCTTTTGTGATTGTCAAATGTTTCCATTCGAGTATATCTTGATTTCCATATATTGTCAATTTCGGGATGGGAAATTGTAACGAATGAAAACGGGCATGAAAAAATGGCCAAGTGAACTTGGCCATAGGGTTTTGCAGATTGAGGATGAGCCGTTACAGCACGAACTTGTAGACGGCATCGGCGACACCGTCATCGTGGTTGGACGGCGCCACGTATTTAGCGATTTCTTTGACTTCCGATTTGGCGTTTCCAACGGCGACCGGCATGCCTGCCACGCTCAGCATGGCCATGTCGTTCGGGCTGTCCCCGACGGCCATCATCTCATCGGTCTCGATTCCCAGAAGTCGTCCCATCTGCCGGAGGGCTTCCGCCTTGCTGGTCGTTGAGCCGCCGATCTCCAGATTGTGATCGAAAGAACTGGTGATGGTCACATCCGGAAGCGTCTCCAGTTTGACCTTCATAGCCGGCTTTTCGGACAGATCCGTAAAGTTCACATTGATGTTTTCCAGCTTGTCCTTATTGTCCAGCATGAACTGGTAGAAGTTGTCCATCGGTTTTCTGGTCCGGAGGATGTATTCGACGCCGCGGAAACTCTGGCGCGTCTCATCGACCTGCCGGTAGTACCAACCTTCGATGTACGCCTCGCCGTCGACGAACGTTTCCAGGATATAGTCCAAAGGCTCCAGCATCTCGACAGCAGCCTCCACCGCATGCGGCGCGATGCAGTTTTCGTAGAAAGCTTTGCCCTCGTGCAGGTCCGTGATTCTGGCTCCGTTGGAGGTCAGCACGTACCGGACCGGATCGAATTCCAGGATCTCTTTCGGAAGCGCGCAGAACGGCCGTCCTGTTGCGACGACGATCGCAACGCCTTTGTCCGCGGCAGCCTGCAGCGCCTTCCGGTTCCCTTCCGTGAGTTTGCCTTCATTATTTAAAGTGGTCCCATCCAGATCGAGTGCGATCAGTTTGATTGCCATGTTCTACCCCTCAATGATATCCAAAAATTCCCGGTTGATCTTGCGGACTTCTTTCATCGTCGCCGGATCACCGTGCCCCGGGTAAATGGTGACCTCATTCGGCCATGCATTCACAACATATTTGCAGCTCCGGTTCATGGCCCGTTCCGATCCGTCTTCCAGATCGGTTCTGCCCAAATCTACATTGAAGATCGTATCGCCGGTAAAGCAGACCTTGCTCCTCTCTGCCATGAGGCAGACGCTGCCCTGGGTATGTCCCGGTGTGTGAAGGACGAGCAAAGTCTCCCAGTTGCTCAGTGGAAGCCGGTCTCCCTCTTCCAGATATTCGTCCACGGGATAGTCGTACTTGTCCGCATCGTTTATATGCAAAAAGATCGGGGCGTCCGTTTCCTGATGGATCCGCCAGGCCCCGCCCACGTGATCCGAATGGTGGTGGGTCAGGATAATGCCTTTGAGCTGCAGATCTTTTTCTTCAAGATATTCCAGATAGCGTTTGGGATTGTAGCCCGGATCGATGATATAGCAGTAGTCGCCGCTCTCTTTGGCTGAGATCACGTATCCGTTGCTATCCAGCAATCCGCCGATAAAACGTTCGATTTTCATGTTGTCACTCCTTTGCAATAGCAGCCTTATTGTACCATGAGAAAAACTTGGGTGACAACTTGAATTCCATAAAAACAGGTGTATAATGTTTGTATTTGATTGAGAGGTAATGGAAAGGAACTAATATGAAAGTTGCTATCGTCGGCGCCGGCAAGCTCGGCACGAAAGTTGCCACGACATTGCTGGATGGAAATCATGCAGTAACACTGATCGATACGGACAAGGAAGTCCTGCAGAAGATCAGTTCACATATCGACGTAATGACGGTCAACGCCAACGCCAAGGAGACAAAGGTCCTGAGGAGCATCGGGATCTCCAATTTTGATTTTTTGATCACCACGACCGGCAGTGATGAAACGAACATCGTCATTGCGGCCTTTGCGAAAAAACTAGGCTGCGAAAAAGTCCTCGCCCGTGTCAGGGATCCGGAGCACATGCAGCAGATCCAGTTCATCAAGGATCTCATGGGAATCGACTACATCGTCAATCCGGATATGGGCATCACGGTGGAGATCTATAAGTATCTGGCCGAAAAGTATACCTTGAGCAACGGCATCTTTTCCAGCGGCAAGATTTCCCTTCTCGAATTTGAAGTCAGTAAGTACAAGCAGCTCATCGACCTGCCGATCCACCGTTTTTCGGAAGTTCTTCCGGACATGCTGGTCGTCGCCATCTCGCGCAACGGCAAGGTCATCATACCGCACGGCAACGATGTGATCAAAGAAAAAGACTTCCTCTATGTAGTCGGTGAAAAGGAGCCGATCCTGGAGCTGAGTAAGAAAGTTCATGAACGCGGCAAATATACGGACCTGCAGAAAGTTATGATCATGGGCGGCGGAAAGACCGGTTTTTATCTGGCACGGATGCTCTCGGAATTCGGCGCTGCCGTCAAGATCATCGAGGCCGATAAGGAACGCTGCTATTACCTTTCCACGCATCTTAACGATGTCATGGTGCTGCACGGCGACGCAACGGACCTGAATCTTCTCGAGGAAGAGAACATGGACGGCATGGATGCGGTCGTTACCGCGACCGGATTTGACGAAGATAATCTTCTTATGGCACTGACGGCCAAGATGCATGGTGTCGAAGACGTCATCGCCAAAGTCAGCCGCACCAGCTACGCGGAGATCATCTCCCGCATGGGAATCGATATGGCGCTCAATCCGCAGGATATCACGACCAGCACGATCATCCGTCTGGTCCAGGGAAACAAGAAAGTCCTGTCATCACAGCTGATACAGGGACAGGCGGAAATCATGGAAGTCATCGCAACGCCGAATATGAAGATCCTGAATACTCCGCTCAAAAACCTGCACCTGCCTGACAGCATCATCATCGCCGCGATCCACCGCGGGCACGAGGTCATCATTCCGAATGGTGAGACCGCCATCCAGGTAGATGACCGCGTGATCATGCTCAGTCTGTTAAGCGACATTTCAAGCACGGAAAAATTCCTCAACGACTCCAACAAACTGGGATTCTTCTAATAACAGGGTGTTTTATGAGTTTGACGTTTCAATCTCTGATAAGAACAACAGGTTTGGCACTCATTCTGGTCAGCCTCGCTATGCTGCCCTCGATCGCCGTATCTGTCATATACAAGGAATACGCCATCGCCGCAGCGTTTGCGATCGTCTGCCCGGTTGCGTTTGTGCTCGGCTTTTTGATGTGCAAACTCATCCGGCGCGTTTCCAGACGCCTTCGCATCAGCGATGGTCTTCTTATGGTTACCTGGGGCTGGATCGCTGCCGCACTAGCGGGCGCCGTGCCTTTTGTTTTATCCGGGTGCGTTCCTTCCTATGTGGACGCGTTCTTTGAAGCCTGTTCCGGATTCACGACCACGGGGGCGTCGGTCATTACGGATATCGAAGCCCTGCCGCACGGGCTGCTTTTCTGGAGATCGACCTGCAGCTGGCTGGGTGGCATCTGCATTTTGTTGATCGCGATCGCCATATTCCCTTCGCTGGGTCTTTCGGGGCACAGCATCATTTCCTTTGAAACAGAAGGGCCGAGTCTTGCACAGCCGACACCGCGGGTACGAAGTCTCGCGAAGATCCTGATCCGTCTCTATCTCATCTTTACCGCATGTGAGATCGTGCTGCTGTGTCTCGGCGGCATGGGGGTTTTTGATGCCTTCATCCACTCCTTTGGAAGTGTCAGCACGGGCGGATTTTCCAATTACAGCGACAGCATCGCGCATTTTGACAGCCCGTATATCCGTGCCGTCATGACGATCTTCATGGTCATCTGCGGCGTAAATTTCAACTTGTACTACCAGACGGTCCGGCGCGGTCCATCCGCCCTCACCGGCGATTCCGAACTGCGTCTGTACCTTATTCTGGTCTTCGCTCCGGCTGCGCTTCTGTTCTGTGAACTGTTCGGGCACGGACTGATCAGAGGCGTCGTCCCGGCATTGACGGATTCCCTGTTCCAGTCCACTTCCATGTTGACGACGACCGGATTTACCATTGGGGATTACCAGCTTTGGCCGCAGATGTGCCAGGTCACGCTGCTGATTCTCATGTTCGTTGGCGCGTGTTCTTCCTCCACCGGCGGAGGAATCAAAGTCATCCGTTTCGTCATCGTCGCCAAGCTGATCCGTCATGGCGTCTCAATGCGGCTGCATCCGCAGTTCTATGAGGCGATCAAAGTCAACAAACGGAGCGTTGCGCCGGATATCGTTTCGGGCGTCTGCAATTACGTGTTCCTCTACGTCATCATGGCGTTCATAGGGACGCTTCTGATTTCGTTCGAGACGATCGATATGACGACCGCTTTCACTGTGGTGGTCTCCTGCATCGGAAACATTGGCCCGGCCTTTGGAACGATTGGAGCGGCCGGCTGTTACGCGGGCTTTTCCGCCTTTGCTAAAATATTGCTTTCACTCCTGATGATCGCGGGAAGATTGGAACTGTATACGTTCTTCATTCTCTTCTCACCGCATTATTGGACACAGAGATACTGATTATGTTATCACGCGTTTCAACAAATAGCGTCATCGCGAAAATAATGGGAACCATCGTATTGATCGAAGGCATTGCCATGATCGTACCGTGGATCTGGGCAGAAGCGGCCAGCGAATCCGACTCCGCCTTTGCCTTCCGGATCTGCGTGCCGATCACCCTTGCCATCGGTTTGGCGCTTTCCCTTCTCTTCCGCTCCGGATCGACCGACTTCGGCGTCCGTGAGGGCTATATTGTTGTTGCCGCAGCGTGGATCATCGCTTCGCTCATCGGCGCGTTCCCGTACCTTCTGTCCGGCACGGTCGACGACTATTTCAGCGCGTTCTTTGAATCGGCCGCCGGCTTCACGACCACAGGCTGCGCGTGCATCGGCGACGATGTCCTCAATCACAGCCTCATGCTATGGAAGGCCCTCAGCAACTGGCTGGGCGGCATGGGAATCCTCGTGTTCGTCATCTCCATCCTGCCGGCGCTCGGTATCAGCGGGCAGTTCATCGTCCGTGCTGAGACCCCGGGTCCGGTGTACGAAAAAACGACGGTACGCATCAGCAACTCTGCCAGAGCGCTTTACGTAACGTACGCTACCTTTACCGTTATGGAATTCCTTCTTCTGCTGCTGTCCAGAAAGATGTGTTTGTTCGATTGTATCCTGCTGACGCTCGGAACTGTCAGCACGGGAGGTGTCGCCGTTCATCCGGAAGGGATCGGCTACTATGACAGCATGTTCGTGGAGATCGTTGTCTGCGGTTTCTGCCTGCTGTCATCGATCAATTTTATTCTTTACTATTATCTGGTGCGCGGCAAGATCGGCCGTTTTCTGCACGACATCGAAGTCCGGGCCTTTTTCATTATCATTGCGTCCGGAACCGTATTCTGTGTTCTGAGCCTGATGCTGAACAGCAATATGCCGCTCGGGGAAGCGCTCCGGGAATCCTTGTTCCAGGTCATCAACATCTGCAGCACTTCCGGTTATGTCCGCTCATCCTCGTTCATATGGCCGACGACCTGCCAGTTCGTGATTCTGGCATTGATGCTCATCGGCGGCTGTTCCGCATCTACCGCGGGATCTCTGAAAGTCGTCCGTTTCCTTGTCATGCTCAAACTCATCGGCCGCGGTGTCATCCGTAGGATCCATCCGCGTTCTGTCGTGGCGGTCAAACTGGGCGGCGAATCGGTATCCGCACCGGTCGTATCGGCCATCACAGTATTCGCGCTGACGTACTTCGGACTGATCTTCCTCTCCGCTCTGATCCTTTCACCGCAAGGGCACGATCTGGAAACCGATGTCACCACCGCGATCGCGCTGATGTCCAACACGGGAACGGCTTTCGCGGATCACCTGTCCGCCAGCGATTTCAGTTTCTATGGTTATGGAACGAAACTGTATCTCAGCCTGCTCATGATCACCGGCAGACTGGAACTGTTCACCATCATCATCTTCTTCACGAAGAACTTCTGGGGCAAATCACGTTAGACAGAAATTGATTTCTCTTCTCGGGAGGTCGACACTCTCGACCATGATCACGACACGGTCACCCAACTGGTACCGGCGTCCCGTTTGTGTCCCCTGAAGCATGTACATCTCCGGGATGTATTCGTAATAATCGTCGAAGAGTTCTTCGATCGGCACCAGCCCTTCGATCGTATTGTCCAGTTGTACGAACATCCCGAATCCGGTCACGCCGCTGACGATCCCGTCGAATATCTGCCCGACTTTTCCGGCCATGTATTCGGCTTTTTTCAGTTTTTCCACTTCCCGTTCTGCCTCAATCGCGCGCCGCTCCGCCGCGGAGGAATGGTCCGCCGCTTCCTGGACAAGCGCTTCAAAATGCCGGAAGCTTTTGCCCGTCGGTCCCTCGTTGATGACGGATTTGATAATGCGGTGGATCATCAGATCCGGATAGCGCCGGATCGGGGAAGTAAAGTGGCAGTAATCATCCAGCGCCAGGCCGAAATGCCCGTCGCAGGAGGTGCTGTAATAAGCCTTTTGCATGGATCGGAGCGTCACGGTGTTGATGACGTTCTCGAATGGCGCGCCCTGCACTGATTTGAGAATGTTGCTTATGGTCTTTGGGTGCACCTTATCGGTGCTGCTCCGGAACGGGATCCCGAAGCTCTGCAAAAACACGCGCAGCCGTTCCATTTTGTCCGGTTCCGGTTTCTCGTGCACCCGGTAGATGAACGGCGCTTCCAGCCACTTGAAATGTTCCGCAATGGTCTCGTTGGCCAGCAGCATAAATTCTTCGATGAGGCGGTTGGCCACTCTCCGGTCCTGTACGCCTACGCTGACCGGCGCGCCGGTCTCGTCCAGCGTGATCGCAGTTTCTTCGATGTCGAAATCGATGCTGCCGCGCTCTTCTTTTTTGCAGCGGAGGATCTCCGCCAGATCGCGCATCAGGAAAAGCGCTTTCTCGATCTCTTCGTAATCCCCGACCAAAAGGCCTTTGTGGATCGCGAACCGCTCCTGATCCGGTTCGGGCTGCCCCTCCAGCAAGTCCGATACGTCATCGTAGACCAGGCGCGCTTTGGAGCAGATCACACTCTCGTAGATCTCGTGACTGACCACGGCACCGCTCCGGTCCACCTCGATATCCAGCGACAGCGTCAACCGGTCTTTGCCCGGCTGCAGACTGCAAAGTTCATTGGACAGTTCCTTCGGGAGCATCGGAATCACCTGATCGAGTAAATAGACGCTGGTCCCTCGCTGCAGGGCTTCGGCATCCATGGCGCTGCCCTCCGTGACATAGTGCGATACGTCCGCAATGTGGACGCCCAGCAGGTAATTGCTGTTCGGCAAAACGCCGATGGACACGGCGTCATCAAAGTCTTTTGAATCTTCCCCATCGATGGTGAAAATGGTCTCGGTGCGGAGATCCCTCCGGTTCTTCAGATCCTCTGATTCTATCTGATACACTTCCCGGTGCACGTACTCTGCCTTCAGCGCCGTTGCTTCGCTTTGGGCTTTTGCAGGAAACTCTTCGCGCATGCCGAAACTCCGGGCGATCAGTTTGATGTCGCCGCCCGGTTCGTTGAAGCCGCTGATGATCTCGGCGATTTCCCCTTCGGCTCTCCGGAAACGGTCCGGATACTGCGTGATCCGGACCATGACACGGTCGCCGTGGCAGACGCCGGAAGCGCTTTCCGGAATAACGATCTCCTCCTGAAAAGTTTTCCCGGCAGGAATCACATAGTCGGCCTTCTCCCGGGTACCCCGTACGTAAAACGTCCCGGCCACCTCGGTGATCTTCCGCTTGCGGACGGCGATGATCCGACCTTCCATTCTCGCCGGACGAAAGTTCTCATCGATCCGGATGCCGGACGTGCCACGCCAGGTCTCCGCAGGCAGGATCTCCACAGCAACGATGTCTCCGTCCATGGCGCTGCCCATATGATTGGCGCTAATGTAGATATCCTTTTCGTCTTTATCCCACGCAACAAAACCAAAGCCCTTCCGGTGCTTTGACAGTTCACCGATCACGAGCTGTTTCTTTGATGTCTGCTTTTTTACCACATGTTTTCTGCTCACTCTTTTTTTCATACTTGCATTATACCATCAAGATCTGTCGTTTGAAAAAGAAAAGGCTGCTGCCTCGACATTTCAAATGTCTGATGCAACAGCCTATTTTGTTTAAGCTTTTTGTCTACACGTTTCCGCTTGACCGATGCGTTTCGATTAGCCGATCAGTCCGCCGATCGCTACGAACAGTGGAGCGAATACTACGGATACGATGGTCATCAGCTTGATCAGGATGTTGATGGATGGGCCGGATGTATCCTTGAACGGGTCACCGACTGTATCGCCAACAACGCCAGCCTTGTGGGCTTCTGATCCCTTGCCGCCATAGTGTCCTTCTTCGATGTACTTCTTGGCATTATCCCAAGCGCCGCCTGCGTTCGCCATCATCAAAGCGAGCAGTACGCCGGATGCCAGAGCGCCAGCCAGCATGCCGCCGAGTGCTTCCGGTCCGAGGATGATACCAACAGCCAGCGGAGCGATGATCGCCATAAGACCAGGAACGATCATTTCCTTCAGAGCAGCCTTGGTTGAAATGTCAACGCAGTGTGCATAGTCCGGCTTGGATGTTCCAGCCAGGATGCCGGCATCCGCACGGAACTGTCTTCTTACTTCTTCGATCATCTGGTTTGCTGCTCTGCCTACCGAGTTCATTGTGAACGCGGAGAACATGAACGGCAGCATAGCGCCGATGAACAGTCCGATGATAACGATCGGATTCAGCAGTGAGATCATGGTCAGCTTCGTAACAGCGGAGTAGGAAGCGAACAGAGCCAGCGCAGTCAGTGCTGCGGAACCGATCGCAAATCCCTTACCAATCGCTGCTGTGGTGTTGCCGACGGAGTCGAGCTTGTCTGTGATCTCTCTGACTTCTGCCGGGAGTTCTGCCATTTCAGCGATACCGCCAGCATTGTCGGATACAGGACCATAAGCGTCAACCGCTACCGTCATACCAGTCGTGGAAAGCATACCGACCGCTGCAAGCGCGATACCATACATACCCATGCCAGGTCCAACGGTTTCCGTTGCGAAGTACGCAGCGAAGATACCGACGGAGATGCAGAGGATCGGCCATACGGTGGACATCATGCCGACACCGAGACCAGCGATGATCGTAGTAGCGGAACCAGTCTGTGACTGTTCAGCGATCTTCTTTACGGAGCTGTAATCACCGGATGTGTAGATCTCTGTGATCTTGCCGATGGCTACGCCAACGATCAGTCCGGCGATGATCGCAACTGCGAACATGAAGCTTCCCAGCATCGCCTTGGACAGGATGATGGAAACGATGACCACGCATCCGGCCGCGATATAAGTACCCATGTTCAGAGCGTTAGCAGGGTTGGAACCTTCCTTACCTCTAACGAGCAGGATACCGACGATGGATGACAGGATACCGACTGCTGCCATGATAAGCGGGAACAGCGCAGCGACTTCCTGTGTGAACAGTCCGCCGGAAGCAGCTGCCGCAACAGCAGCCAGAGTGATAGCGGAAATCATGGATCCAACATAGGATTCATAGAGGTCGGATCCCATACCGGCAACGTCACCGACGTTGTCGCCTACATTATCTGCGATTACTGCAGGGTTACGCGGGTCGTCTTCCGGAATACCGGCTTCAACTTTACCGACCAGGTCAGCGCCTACGTCAGCAGCCTTCGTGTAGATACCGCCGCCGACACGTCCGAACAGAGCCATGGATGAAGCGCCGAAACCAAAACCGGTGATGCACTGTGTTACCGTTGCCAGATCCAGGCAAACTACTACGATTCCCAGACCGAACAAGCCCAGGCCGGAAACGGCCAGTCCCATAACAGCGCCGGACCGGAACGCGATCTTCAGCGCCTTGTTCATGCCGCTTTCTTTCGCCGCATTGGCAGTTCTTACATTACCCCAGGTAGCAACGTTCATTCCGAAGAAACCGGCCAGTACAGAAAGGACCGCACCGAAGATGTACAGAATGGCGGTTACCCATCCGATGCAGATTCCGATCAAGAGGAACAGCACCGCGATAACGATCGCCATGATCTTGTACTCTCTCTTCAGGAATGCAAAGGCACCTTCACGGATAAATCCGGAGATCTCCTTCATTCTGTCCGTACCCTGGTCTGAGTTCTTGATCCACATAGCCAGAACGACTGCTACGACCAATCCTACGATCGCTGCTAATACAGCAATCACAGCTAAAGCTTTCATTTGATGATACCTCCTTCTCGCATCCAACAAGATAAAAAGGCGCCAAGCTGACACCTCTTTAAAGATCGTTTAATGCGAAAACAAAAAACTAATCAAAAAACAATTAACAAAATCAGCTATATATTTTATTCAATTGCCACGATGACAAGTGAAATCACAATAAACAGTACTGCGGTCACTGTCGCGATCTTACTGAGAAGCGCGTCATAACCGGAGCTTCTCTTTTTACCGAACAGTTGCTCAGCGCCGCCGCCGATGGAACCGGACAGGCCTGCACTGTTGCTTGACTGCAGCAGGATGCTGACGATCAGTATGATACTAGCAATTAAAAGTATGATTTTAAGAGCTAAAGTCATCTTTTTTACCTCCTTATGCGTTTAACTTGGTTATTTTATCATAGGAATGGCTACAAATCAACAACCTTAGCCCCCTAAAATCATATATATTAGTAGTTATTATTTTCTGACATTTTTAACATTGTAGAACGAATCCCAGCCGCCGTACTGCGCCGCGTCGCCCAGTAGTTCTTCGATTCTGAGGAGCTGATTGTACTTCGCGATACGGTCCGTTCTGGATGCGGAACCGGTCTTAATGAAGCCAGCATTCACGCCGACGACCAGATCTGCGATGGTCGTATCTTCCGTTTCGCCGGAGCGGTGGGATACGACAGCAGAGAATCCAGCCTTCTTCGCCATCTCGATGGCATCCAGCGTTTCGGTCAGTGTACCGATCTGGTTGACCTTGATCAGGATGGAGTTCGCCGCTTTTTCCTCGATGCCCTTCTTCAGACGTTCGGTGTTGGTTACGAAGAGGTCATCGCCGACCAGCTGCACTCTGTCACCGAGTTTTTCGTTGAGCAGCTTCCAGCCTTCCCAGTCGTCTTCCGCCATGCCGTCTTCGATGGAGAGAACCGGATACTTCGCGCAGATATCTTCATAGAACGCGCAAAGTTCTTCAGCGTTCATCTGCTTGCCTTCGCCGGTCCAGTCGTAAATGCTTTCTTCTTCCTTGTAGAATTCGCTGGCTGCGCAGTCCAGTGCGATGCCGATATCCTCGCCCGGCTTATATCCAGCAGCTTCGATGGCTTCGATGATGACCTTGATGGCATCTTCGTTGGTATCCAGGTTCGGAGCATATCCGCCCTCGTCACCGACGTTCGTGTTCAGGCCTCTTCCCTTCAGGATCTTCTTCAGGTTGTGGAATGTTTCCGCGCCCATTCTCAGAGCTTCTCTGAAGTTTTCCGCGCCGACCGGCATGACCATGAATTCCTGAATATCAACGGAGTTGTCCGCGTGGGAACCGCCGTTCAGGATGTTCATCATCGGAACCGGCAGAACTTTGCCGTTGACGCCGCCGAGATACTGGAACAGTGGCAGGCCGATGGATTCCGCCGCCGCTCTCGCGTTGGCCAGGGATACGCCCAGGATCGCGTTCGCGCCCAACTTGCCCTTATTCGGAGTGCCGTCCAGCTCGATGAGCAGCTTATCGAGACCGACCTGATCGAACGGATCCCATCCCAGGATCTCATCCGCGATGATCTCGTTGACATTCTTTACTGCAGTCAAAGTTCCCTTGCCCAGATAACGTTCCTTGTCGCCGTCTCTCAATTCGACCGCTTCATGCACGCCGGTGGACGCGCCGGATGGTACGATAGCTCTGCCGATCGTCCCATCTTCTAACATAATCTCGACTTCCACCGTCGGGTTGCCTCTGGAATCAAGTACTTCTCTTGCGATTACATCTTCAATATACGCCATTGTGTCCTCCTATTATCAAAAATCTATTATCTGCATGAAATCCGGTGCCTTGAGGCTCGCTCCACCAACAAGGGCTCCGTCAATCTCATCCTGGTTCATGATATCCGTCGCGTTGGCCGGCTTCACGCTGCCGCCGTACTGGATGATCACTTCGTCGGCAACTTCCTCGCCGAACATATCGATCAGCGTCGCCCGGATGAACGCGCACATTTCCTCCGCCTGTTCCGGCGTCGCCGTGCGGCCCGTTCCGATGGCCCAAATCGGCTCATAAGCGATCACGATCTTCTTGATGTCTTCCGGTGCGATGTCCGCCAGACCGCCTTCCAGCTGGCCCTTCACGAAATCGAACAGCACGCCGGCATCCCTCTGCTCGAGGCTTTCCCCGACGCACATGATCGGACGGATCGGTCCCTCCAGAAGCTTTTTGAGCTTCAGGTTCACCGTCTCATCAGTCTCGGCAAAATACTGCCGCCGCTCGGAGTGTCCTACGATGCAGTAGTCCACGCCGATCTCTTCGAGCATCTTCACCGACACTTCACCGGTATACGCGCCTTCCTCCGCAAAATGCACATTCTGCGCTCCGACGCCGATCCCGGTTCCCCGGAACAGTTCCACCAAAAGCTCCAGATCCGTAAACGGCGCGCAGATCGCGGTCCGGACATCCGTTCCCTGATACAGCGCTGCGAATTCTTCTGCAAAAGCCTTCGCCTCCGCCTTGGTCTTGAACATTTTCCAGTTGCCGGCAATAAAAGGTATTCTCATGTTGCCCTCCTATTTTTCTTCGATGCAGGCGATCCCCGGAAGGACTTTTCCTTCGAGGAATTCCATGGAAGCACCGCCGCCGGTGGAAACGTGGGTCATCTTATCCTTCAGACCGAACTGTTCTACTGCCGCTGCGGAATCGCCGCCGCCGATAACCGTGACAGCATCGCTGTCCGCCAGCGCCTGCGCAATCGCCTTGGTTCCTTCTGCAAAGTTCGGCATTTCGAAAACGCCCATTGGTCCGTTCCATACGATCGTCTTCGCTTCAGCGATGGCTTTCTTATAGACTTCGATGGTCTTCGGTCCGATATCCATGCCCATCATGTCGGCCGGGATCTTGTCCGCGTCAAACACAGCCCTCTCGCTGTCGTTATCGAATTCTTTCGCGCAGACCGTGTCGACCGGAAGCATAATCAGGACGTCGGCTTCTTGTGCCTTTTTGAGAAGTTTTGCGGCCAGATCGATGCTCTCTTCATCCAGAATGGACTTGCCGATTTCGAACTTCAAAGCCTTGAAGAACGTATATGTCATTCCGCCGCCGATGATGATGGTGTCGACCTTCTTCATCAGATTTTCGATGACCGGGATCTTGTCGCCGACCTTGGCGCCGCCCATGATGGCAACGAATGGCCGTTCCGGAGAATCCACTGCATCGCCGAGGAACTTGACTTCCTTCTCGATCAGGAAACCGGAAACGGTCGGCAGATAGCGGGCGATACCCGCCGTGGAACTGTGGTCTCTGTGTGCCGTTCCGAATGCGTCGTTGACGAAGAGTTCGCCCAGTGAAGCCAGTTCACCGGTGAACGGTTCTTCACTCTTGGTTTCTTCCTTGCGGTATCTGGTGTTCTCAAGGAGCATGACCTGTCCAGGCTGCAGCGCGGCCGCGACTTCCCTGATATGATCGCATACGACCGTTGGGCAGGAACTGAAGATGACTTCCTGTCCAAGAAGCTCTTCCAGTCTCTTGGCGACCGGTGCCAGACTGAGTTCCGGCTTCGGTTCGCCCTTTGGCTTGCCCATGTGGGACATCAAGATCACGCATGCACCGTTTTCGATCAGATACTTTATCGTAGGCAGTGCGGACACGATTCTGAAATCATCGGTGATCTCGCCGTCCTTCATCGGAACGTTGAAATCACATCTGACCAGAACTCTCTTGCCGGCAACGTCTACGTCTCTTACTGTTTTTTTCATTTTCGGATCCTTTCTACAGTTCTGCAATGTTTCGTATTATTTATGATCAACACTGTACATATGCTTGATCAGTTCGAGGACCTTCGTCGCATAACCGTATTCATTGTCATAGTATGCGATCAGCTTGAAGAACTTGTCGTTCAGCGCGATTCCCATTCTAGCATCGTAAATCGATGTGTTGGTGTCACCGACGAAGTCAACGGTTACGCATTCATCATCGACATATTCCAGAATGCCCTTCATTTCGCCTTCCGCAGCCTTCTTAACAGCCGCATTGATCTCTTCGAGGGTCGTCGGAGTCTTCAAAATAACGTTCAGGTCGACTACGGATACGTCGTTCGTAGGAACTCTGTATGCCAGTCCTGTCATCTTGCCCTTCAGTGACGGGATAACCTTGGCTACAGCCTTTGCAGCGCCTGTCGTCGTAGGGATGATCGAATTGAATACCGAACGGCCGACTCTCCAGTCTTTCATGTTTCTCTTGTCCACGGTCGACTGCTTGGAAGTCGCCGCGTGGATGGTTGCCATCAGGCCCTGCTCGATGCCGAAGGTGTCTTCCAGCACTTTGCAGAGAGGTGCCAGACAGTTGGTCGTGCAGGACGCGTTCGAAACGACGTTCATATCCGGTGTGTATTTGTCGAGGTTTACGCCGCAGACAAAGGTTGGGGAGTCATCCTTTGCAGGTGCTGTGATGATGACTTTCTTTGCGCCGTTGTCGAGATACGGCTGGCATTTTTCTGCCGTATTGAAAGCGCCGGTACCTTCAACAATGTACTCAGCTCCGCACTTGGTCCAGTCAACATTGGCGATATCGCTTTCGCTGTAGACAGGAACCTTCTTTCCATCGATGATAAGCCCGTCTTCATACTTTCCCAGTTCCTTCGGGAAACGTCCGAATACCGAGTCATACTTAAGCATATAGACCAGGTAATCCAGATCCGCGTTACGATAGTTGATTCCAGCGATTTCGATTTCCGGCATATCCATTGCCGAACGAATTGCCAGACGCGAGATACGACCAAATCCACTGATTCCGATTTTAATTGCCATTTTCATATCCTCCTATAGCATATGTTTATTAATATAATTGATACACGTTTGATCTATATCCACCATTGATCATTTTGATCCGGTTGATAACACTTTTATCGGTTCCCTAATACCGCTTTCTCTTCGAGGATGACAGGATCCCCATCTCATCCCGGTATTTCGCCACCGTTCTCCGGGAAATCGTAATGCCTTTTTCCTTGAAGATATCCACCATCTTCTGGTCGCTGTACGGTTTTTTTGGATCTTCTTTTTCTACGATCTCTTTGATGAATTCCTTGATGCTGTTGGATGAGATCCCCTCTCCGGCGCTGTCTGACACGCCTGCGGAGAAGAAATACTTGATCTCGTAAACGCCTCTCGGGCACTGGAGATATTTGCCGTTGATCGATCTCGATACCGTCGACTCGTGGATGCCGACTTCCTCTGCAATATCTTTCAACGTGAGCGTCTTCAGATATTTGCTCCCGTGATCGAAGAAATCCTTCTGGTAATTGACGACTGCCGTCACCACATTGTAGATCGTCTGCTTCCGCTGCTCGATGCTCCGGATCAGCCAAGTCGCGGAATTGACCCGCTCCGCCAGATAATCCGCCAGCTGCTTGTCCGTATCCGCCTTATGCAAAAGTTGCCGGTAATAGGAACTGATGGACAGCCGCGGCACGCTGTTGTCATTGATCGTCACGACGTAATCGTCTTCGACGCGTTCCACGATCACGTCCGGTATGATATATTTCGTCGTCATCTCCGACGCGAACTGGCGGCCCGGTTTTGGCTCCAGCGTCCGGATCACATCGGCCATATCCTGGACGTCCTGCACGCTCAGGTCCATCTCTTTGGCTACGGCGCTCAGCCGGTTATTGGCCAGATCCTCCAGATGCTTTTCGATAAGCGTTTCCATATCGCTCGTCAGCGCGTCCCGGTTCCGGAGCTGAATCTCTAGACACTCCTGCAAATTGCTGGCGCCCACGCCGGCTGGATCGAACCCCTGGATGATCTCCAGAGCTTCTTTGACTTTCCCCTCCGGCACGTGCGTCGCTTCCGCGATCTCCTCCGTCGTCGACGTCATGTACCCGTTTTCGTCCAGCGACTCGATGATGTACTTGCCGACATGGCGGCAGCTCCTGTTTTTGGCCGCGAACTGGAACTGGAACATCAGATGTTCCGGAAGCGTAACATCATTCGTGACGAACTTCTCGTACTCGTTGGCCTTGTTCTCTCTGCCCCGGTCGGACCAACTGCCGTAACCTTCATCGCCGTAACTGCGGTCACGGATGTATTCCTTCCAGTCCAGGATCTCGTCCTGGCGGCGTTCCTCGCCGCTTTCGCCCTCGGACATCCGCTCGCCGTCGCGATCCGCATCGCGGATTTTCTCCCGGCGGTCTTTCTCCTCCGGCTCACTCTGGCCCTGTTCCAGCACCGGATTGACCAGAATCTGCTCCTGCACGTAAGTCTCCAGCTCCTGCGTGTTGAACTGCAGGATCTGTATCGCCTGAATCAATTCAGGCGTCATTACGAGCTTTTGCGCTTGCTCAATTGTCAGGTCAAAACCCAGTCTAATGCTGCTCATCTCGTACCTCAGACGTACCTCAACAAAAGCCTCTTTTCCCGTTCTTTTATTATACCACAGCAGTGCCGGTTTGTTAACCGGAGAAACGCTACTTCAGTCCCGGAAAACCCTGCTGGCGAAGTGCCTCAAACAAGATGATATTCACCGAGTTGGCCAGATTAAAGGAACGGAGCCTCGTATCGGCGCTCATCGGGATCCGCAGCGTGCAACCAGGATGCTTTTGCTCCTGCGCCTCGATGAAATCCCGCGGCAGTCCGGCGGTCTCCCGGCCGAACAGGATCATGTCCTCATCCTGAAACGCAGCGTCCGTATACAGCCGCTTTCCCTTTGTCGTGGCCAGGAACATCCGGTACGGTCGACCGGTCTGCGGACAGACCGCGTCCTCGTATTCCTCCATGAATTCCTGCAGGCTCTCGTGCACCCGCACATCCACATAGGGCCAGTAATCCAGTCCCGCCCGCTTCAGGCTGCGGTCATCGATAGAAAACCCCAGCGGCTTTACAAGATGCAAAACACTTCCTGTCGTAGCGCAGCTTCTGGCGATGTTCCCGGTGTTCGGCGGGATCTCCGGTTCCACCATGACGATGTGCATAGCCATGACCGTTCACTTCCTACTTGTTGCGTCCGCAGCAGTGCTTGTACTTTTTGCCGCTTCCGCATGGGCAAGGATCGTTCCGCCCGATCTTCGGTGTCTCTCTGCGGACCGTTCTGGACTGCTTGTATTTCTTGGCGATCTCGGCCATCTTCTCTTCCCCGAGAATGGTCTCCCACTGCGGAAGCCCGTACAGATAATCCGCGTCCGCCTTCAGCATATTGTAAAAGAGCGTTTCCGGGATAATCTCGACTTCGACTTCCGAGCTCTCATCGAAATTCTCAAAATCGTTCGGTGTCTTGATGCTTTCGTTGATCCCGTCCAGGAACCCCATAAAGATCACCGGCCGGACCTCGTATTTCTCGGCCAGCTCCCCGAGCGTTCCGGTCATCTTCTCGTCCGGATGATCGAGGATGTCGCTGTAGATTTTTGTCTCCGCGCCGCTGTATTCATCCCAAAATTCCTTGAACGTCGCTTCGGTCTGGTTCTCGATCAGGTGTTTCCACTGTTTGTATAACTCGCTCATTGTCTCCTCCTGTCCTGCTTACAAAATTGCCTTCGCGATCTCCATGACGTCGCCCATCACGGCGCTTCCCGTCGGCAGCGGGCCGGCTCCCGGTCCGTAGAACATCAGCTTGCCCACCAGATTTCCCTTGACGTATACGGCGTTGAATTCCTTCAGAACGTTCGCCAGCGGGTGGTAGGTACGGATGAACGTCGGACGGACTTCATACGTGATCTCGCCGTCGTCCTGCACCGTGGCGTGCGCGATCAGCTTGATGACGCAGTCATTTGCCTTCGCCTCCGCGATCTTTTCCTTCGTGATCCCCGTGATGCCTGTGGTCGGGATGTCGTCCGGATGAACGTATTTGTCGAACATGAGAGCCATCAGGATACTCAGCTTATTGGCTGCGTCGATGCCCTCAACGTCCGCCGTCGGATCCGCTTCCGCAAAGCCCTTTGCCTGTGCGTCTTTCAGCGCGGTGTCATAATCCATATCCTCTTCGCTCATCATGTGGAGGATATAGTTCGTCGTTCCGTTGACGATGCCGAGCACTTCGGTATACTGGTTCGCTCTGGCTGCGCCGTCCAGCGCGGTGAGGACCGGTATGCCGCCGCCGACACTGGCCTCGAACTTGAACATCACGTTGTTCCGCTTCGCCGCTTCCATCAGTCTCGGGTAATTCGCCGCAACGGCCGCTTTGTTCGCCGTAACCACGTGCTTGCCGCAGTCCATGGCGCGTTCCATGAACGTTGCCGCCGGTTCCACGCCACCCAGCAGTTCGATGACGATATCGATCTCCGGATCCTGGAAGATATCTTCCGGATCGGATACGAACTGATCTCTGGAAACGGTAATGTCGCGTTCCCTGTCGATGTCCTTTTCGAGGATCTTCACGATGTTCACTTTCGCGCCGACGCTCTTTTCGATGATTTCCCGGTTCATTTCAAGGGTCTTGTACGTTCCGGTCCCTATGTTGCCCAAACCGAGCAAACCGATTTTGATTTCCTTCATTGAGTTTTATTCCTCCTTAAATTGATTACAAAATATATCCGATCATGGCCACGATGAACGCCACGATCCAAGCGACGCCGCATTGTCCGAAGACAATGATGGTCGCCCATTTTCCACCCAGTTCCCTGCGCACGGACGCGATCGCCGCCACGCACGGCGTGTACAGCAGGCAAAATACCAGCAGCGCGATAGCCGATACCGGCGTCAGCGCGGCCTGGAACGACGCCACTGATCCGAACAGGACCGAGATCGTCGCGACCACGCTCTCCTTCGCCATGAATCCGGTAACAAGCGCCGTCGATATCCGCCAATCCGCAAAGCCCAGCGGCGCGAAGATCGGCGCGATGAACCCCGCGATGACAGCCAGGATGCTGTCTTGTGAATCCACCACATGGTTCATGTGCGGATCAAAGGTCTGCAGCAGCCAGATCACCAGCGTTGCGATAAAGATGACGCTGAAAGCGCGCTGCAGGAAGTCTCTTGCCTTGTCCCACAGAAGCCGTCCGACATTTTTCCAGCCCGGCAGGCGGTAGTTCGGCAATTCCATTACGAACGGCACGGCTTCCCCCTTGAACAGGGTCTTCTTCAGGATCAGCGCCGTGAGCACGCCGACCAGGATGCCGGTAAAATACAGCCCGATCATGATCAGTCCGCCGTAGTCCGGGAAAAATGCCGCCGTAAAGAACGCGTAGATCGGCAGCTTCGCCGAGCAGCTCATGAACGGCGTCATGATGATTGTCAGTTTACGGTCCCGCTCCGAAGGCAGCGTCCGGCTGGCCATGATGCTCGGGACCGAACAGCCGAATCCGATCAGCATCGGCACGATGCTTCGTCCCGACAGCCCGATCTTTCGCAGGATCTTATCCATCACGAAGGCCACTCTGGCCATGTAGCCGCTGTCCTCCAGCAGGGAAAGGAAGAAGAACAGCGTCACGATATATGGCAAAAAGCTGATGACCGTACCCACTCCGGTAAAGATGCCATCCACGATCAGCGACCGGACGACTTCATTGACGCCGGACGCAGTCATCGCCGCGTCGACGGTATCAGAAAGCGCCCCGATTCCCTTATCCAGCAGATCGCACAGGATCTTCCCGATCACATTGAAGGTCAGGAAGAACACGACGCCCATGATCAGGACGAACATCGGGATCGCGGTGTATTTCCCCGTCAGTACATCGTCGACCTTGCGGCTCCGCAGATGTTCCTTGCTCTCCTTCGGCTTGACCACCGTCGCCCGGCAGACCTTTTCGATGAAGCTGAACCGCATTTCCGCCATGGCGGCCGCCCGGTCCAGGCCTCTCTCGTCTTCCATCTGGCAGATCAGATGCTCGATGGCCTCTTTCTCATTCTGGCTCAGCTGGAGCCGTTCCAGGATCCGCTCGTCGCCCTCGGCCAGTTTCGCCGCAGCGAACCGGATCGGGATGCCTGCATTCTCCGCGTGGTCCTCGATCAGATGCATGATGCCGTGAAGGCACCGGTGGACTGCTCCGCCGTTATCTTCCGCGCCGCAGAAGTCCTGCCGCCCCGGCCGTTCCTGGAACCGCGCCACGTGGATTGCGTGGTTGATCAGCTCGTTGATGCCCTCGTTTTTGGACGCCGAGATCGGTACGACCGGAATGCCCAGCATCTGCTCCATCTCGTTGACCAGGATAGAGCCTCCGTTGTTGTAGACCTCATCCATCATGTTGAGGGCCAGTACCATCGGCTTATCCAGCTCCATGAGCTGCATGGTCAGGTACATATTCCGCTCTATATTCGTCGCGTCCACGATATTGATGATCCCCTTCGGATCGTTATCGAGAATGAATTGACGCGATACGATTTCTTCGCTGGTGTACGGCGACATCGAGTAAATACCCGGAAGGTCTGTCACCAGAGTGTCCTTGTGCCCACGGATCACGCCGTCCTTGCGGTCCACGGTGACGCCCGGGAAATTCCCCACGTGCTGGTTCGCTCCGGTCAGCTGGTTGAACAGGGTCGTCTTGCCGCAGTTCTGGTTTCCGGCCAGTGCGAACGTCAGCGTCTCCCCTTCCGGCAGCGGGTCTTCATCCGCCTTCACATGATACCGGCCGCCTTCGCCGAGGCCCGGGTGCTCGATCTCCGCCGGGGCTTTTGCAAAATTCTCCGACGGCGCGTCTTCGTCCCGCACGTCGCGGATCTCGATGTGCTGCGCGTCTTCCTTCCGGAGCGTCAGCTCATAGCCGTGGATCCGCAGTTCCATCGGATCGCCCATCGGCGCGTACTTCACGAGGGTGACATCCACTTCCGGGATCAGCCCCATATCAAGAAAGTGCTGCCGCAGAGCGCCTTCGCCTCCTACCGACACCACTGTCGCTGTTTTACCGATTTGCAGTTGATCCAGCCTCAATCTATCTGTCATTTGTTTCTTTATCTTCTATATCCGTATCGGCCGTTTCAGCCGTTTCAGCCGTTTCTTCCGTATCTGTATCGTTCCCCATGATCACGCCCACGATCTTGCCGACATTGATGTCATCCGGGTCGGCATCGAATTTGCTCGGTCTCCGGTACCCCATCGGGTATTCCACCGGCTGTCTCTTGCTGAACGGGACGCTGGTGTAATCGAACACCTTATTGAAGAGCACACCGAGAATGATGACCCACGAAAGGAGCAGGAACCAGATCATGATAGCCACAACGGATGACAGCGCGCCGTACATGATGTCGTAATGAACGAGCGAGCTGGTATAGAACGAGTAGGCCAGACTCACGACGACCATCCCAAAGGACGCGAACAGCGTGCCCGGCAATACGCGCAAAAAGCTTTTCTTCTTTGGCGGGAGAATGTAATAGTTGAATCCGATGACGCAGAAATACAGAATGAATCCCAGCGGCCAACGCAGGTACATCCAAAGGCTGTCCACATAACGGGCCGCTTCCAGATGCAGGATGTCCATGATCGCCATCAGGATGAGCTTGCCGTAACAGAGAATGATGATCGCCATGACGAGGGCGATGAGCGTCAGCAGCATCGTCACCATGGCGCGCGCACGCTCCAGAAAATAGTTCTTTCCTGTGGTGTCGCCTTCGGAAAAGATGTAGTTGGTGATCCTGGTGATCGCGAACGATGCGCGGGAACCCGCCCATAACGCGATGATGATGAAGACGATATTACCAAAACCGATGTAATTGAACTGGAAGAGCGTGTTCACCAGCTCGGACATGGTATTGCCCGTATATTCCTCGATCAGGCCGATCGCCGTCTGCATGCTGATGCCGAACACACCCAGCAGCTGGATGATCAACAGGAAGATCGGAACGATGGACATCAGCAGATAGAACGAGATCTGCGCCGCAAAACCCTGATAGTACGGATCCTGCAGCTGCCTGAGCCCCATTATGAACATTCTCTTGAACCGGTCTATCATTTCTACGCTTCCCTCTGCTCTCTTTCCGCCAGTTTCTCACGCAAAACCCTCAGAGCGTTCGCCCTATGGCTGATGCTGTTTTTGATGTCCGCGCTGAGTTCTCCAAAGGTCCGGTCGTATCCCACCGGAACGAACAGCGGATCGTAACCGAATCCGCAATAGCCCCGTTCTTCCAGAACGAGGTGCCCCTCGACTTCTCCCCGGGCCACGATCGTATTGCCGTCCGGATAGACCATCGTAATCACGGAAACGAAGCGGGCCGTTCGCTTCTCATATTCTGTATCGCGAATGAGCTCGATCAGCTTCGCGTTGTTGCTGAGATCCGAGCTGTCTTCATTCTGCGCCTTCTCTTCTTCGGTCGGCCATACGCCCGGGAACGTCGCGAACCGCGCTGAATAGATACCCGGTGCGCCATTCAGACAGTCTACGACAAGACCGGAATCATCCGCGATGGTGATCTCTCCGCAAAGCTGCATGATGCCGTACGCTTTTTTGTAGGAATTTTCCTCGAAGGTGTCGCCGTTTTCCTCGATTTCCACAGCAGGAACACCGGCTTCATCCCGTGATATGATCTCCATTCCGAAGTCCTTGGTGATCGCTTCGATTTCCTGGATTTTGTGTTTGTTTCTCGTTGCCGCGATGATCCTTTTCATAACATCTAATTGTACCATACATCGGCTGGACTTTCAAAGCTTCATCATGTAAAATACCCGTATTAGAATCAAGGCGAAAACGTTTGACTGAAGGAGCTGAAAATGAACATCGTAATCCTGGATGGACACACCATCAATCCCGGCGATCTGAGTTGGAAACGGCTCGAGGAATTTTGCGATACCATCACGGTGTATGAGAAGACCGAACCAGAAGAAATCGCGGAACGGGTCGGTAATCATGAGATCCTGATCACCAGCAAATGCCCGATCACCCGGGAGATCATAGAAGGCGCGCCGAACCTGAAATACATCGGTGTGCCTGCCACCGGATACAACAACATCGATCTCGATGCCGCGCGGGACCGTGGCGTTGCCGTGACCAACATCCCGGCTTATTCCACGGATGCCGTCGCGCAGCACACCATCGCTCTGATTTTGGAGGTCTCCAATCACGTCGGGCTCCACAACGCGTCGGTGCAATCCGGCAACTGGGCGAACTGCGAATATTTCTGCTATTGGGAGGAGCCCATCTGCCTGCTGGCCGGAAAGTCTCTGGGCATCATCGGATACGGCGCCATCGGAAAGCGCGTGGCGGAAATCGCCTCGGCGCTGGGCATGACCATCAACATTTACAGCCGTGATCCGGAGGCCGCGATCCGCTCCGATTTCCTGACGCTCCACTGTCCGCTCACTCCGGAAAACACGCATATGATCAACGAGGCGTTCATTTCCCGCATGAAACCGGGCGCGGTCCTGATCAACACCGCCCGCGGAGGTCTGGTCGACGAACCGGCACTGGCCGCGGCCCTGAAAGACGGCCGCCTGTCCGCTGCGGGACTGGATGTGCTTTCGGCCGAACCGCCGAGACCGGACAATCCGCTGATCGGTCTGAAAAACTGCATCGTAACGCCGCATCTGGCCTGGGCGCCAAAAGAGATGCGCAGTACCATCATTGAAGTGCTGGCCGAGAACCTTGCCAGCTGGCTCAACCATGAAACACGCAACCGGGTCGACCTATAACCGGGTCATCATCACGACGGATCTGATCCTGACGAGGACGGTGTATCTCATTTACCCTGCCCTCCTCATTTATCTTGCCGTCAAAAAAGAGCCCGCGCTTCTGCAGGCTCTTCTCGTTCCCGGTATTTCGTTCGTTCTGGTCAGTATCTTCCGCTATTTTCTCAACGCGCCGCGTCCGTACGAGGTGACCGGCAAAGAGCCGATCATCCAGCGCAAAGGCACCGGAAAATCGTTTCCGAGCCGCCATACGTTCTCCACGTTCGTGATTGCGGTGACCGTCTTTTATTTCTGGCCGCCTGCCGGTATTCTGACCGGCATCGCCGGCGCCGTTCTGGCTACCGTCCGCGTGCTCGGCGGCGTCCACTTCGTGCGTGACGTCATCGCCGGAGCTGTGATCGGAATCGGCTGCGGCGTCATCGGGTTCTATCTCATTTAAGTCTTTATGCAAAACCCTTAGTCCGTCTTTTCGCGGAACCGGAAACAATTCCCGCAAAGATCCGGATTCGGGATCTTGACGTTTTTGCTTTCACAATACGCGAGGCATTTTGCAGGATCGATGCCGGAAGCGTCGATGGCTCCGGCCGGACAGGCCTGGATCATCGCTTCGCTGCAGGTTACATCCGCCAGGTTCTTATAGCAAAAAGCCTTTTTGATCGCATCGATCTCCGTTTCGATTTCTTCGATGTCCATTTCCGGACACTCGTCGGCGTAAAGGCCGTCCGTGATGACGGTCCCGACGCTTCCGCCATATCCGTCCGCCGTGTGGAAGGACCCTGCCGGACCGATTTCCCCGATGCCCGCCAGATAAGCCGCGATCTTACTGGACCATTCCGGCATGTGCATCGTTCTGTTCCAGTCGGTCGGAACGCCGGTGATCGATGAGATCCTGCCCAGTTTGGACAGGGATTCGCGGATCGCCTTGTTGATGAACATGCTCAGGAACATAGCGTCATAATGCGCCCGCTCCCATTTTTCCGCGGCCGCTCCGTTGGCTTCCAAGTCGTCGATGGCTTCCTTCGTCAAAGGAACGTAGTGCACGATGATCGTGTGCCCCGGCGTATATATTTTCTTCGGATGATCTGTCAGTTTTTCCATGTACAGGCGGTCGAACAGAGGATGGAATACGTTGACGTATTCGATGACCGGCTCGCCGAATTTCGTCGTTACATTCGGCCGCGCCTGGAATTCCTCTACTGCCGCACGGACATTCTGTGCGATGAACTGTTTCGCGTTTCTTGCCATTGTTTCACCTCAAATCGTTTGTTCTACCATGAACCGCCACCGCCTCCGCCGAAACCGCCGCCGGAGAAGCCTCCGCCTCCCCCGCTGCTGGCGATATCTCCGACCATGTCGGCACTGATGGCTTTGTAATAATCTCCCACCGTGGAGCTGACTCCGTGGCTGGAGTAAATGAACATATGGTGCGGGAAGTACGGATCGAAGACCCCGTACCCGTCATACCACGAAGGCTGCGGGATCTTGAAGTTCGAGAACTTGTCCGCCCACTTATTGGACATGCCGAACACGCACGCGTACGGCATGATGTTGAAATAGTATTCCGGATCTTCTTCGCACAGTGTTTTCAGCCGGTCCTGTTCGGCGGTCCGGATGAACTCGCGGAATCCCATGACTTTCCCGTAAATGTCGTTGTTGGCGCGCTGCCGCACGAACATCGTCGAGATCAGCGTCACCAGCATGCAGACCAGGAACACGCCTGCCAGGATCGGGAAGAATGTGAACAGGATCACGGCCTGCGCCAGGATCAGCGCCAGCAAGACCACGGCGTTGATCGTCATCTTGACCGGCTTTTTCTTGCCGCCGAACGCGTCCGCCTTGCGGATGAGCATACGCGAGAACAAGCCGATCAGAAGTGCGATGACCGACGTCAGGATGCCGATACCCAATCCGGCGAATCCCACGTACGTGCAGATCCATCCGGCGATGAGCGGAACCATCAGACAAAGGAACGTTCCGATCGCCCGGCCGGCTTTAGAGCTCTTGGTAAACGCACGCATGTCCTTACCGAAGGATGATTTCACATCCTTTTCGATGCCGGCTGCCACCTCACCAAGTCGGGACGGAAGGTTCTTGAGCTGCACCTCTCCCCCTTCGCAGAACAACGCCGCGAAAATCTGCTTGGCATGATGCTTTTCCCTGTCTGCGATTTTCTGCAGATACTGCAGCCGGAATTTCTTTTTATCTTCCTGGATGACCTTCAGGTATCCCTTGCTGGCAAAGTACATAAACAGCGCCGCGATATCGCCGGACTCGACTTTGTCATTAGCGATGTAGCTCACCTGCAAAGGATCCATGCCGTCCGGCGGATAAAACTCCACCGGTTTGATGACCGCCTTGTCGCGTCCGACCGCTGCCCAGAGGACCAGCATCAGTGCGGCCAATGCGCCGAGAAGTCCATAGGCTTTCGGAAGGGATGCCTCCCGATCCAGCGGGTTGACCCAGTATCCTTCCGGCAGATCCGCCCGGATCGTCAGGCCGACGCCCTTCGGCAGCGTGTCTCTCGAAACGGCGGTCAGGCTTTTGCCGTCCTGCGAAACGAGGAAATATCCCTCGTCTTCGGTATCTTTATATTGCCCGGAGTAGACCTTGATATCCTTGATCCGCTTCGGGAATGTGATCGTTGCTTTGGCGGAATCGATTGCGGTGCCCCAGCCCGTCGGCAGCAGGTCGATGGCCAGCGTATCCTTGGCCGTATCCTTGTCCTTGTAGCCGACGATGTCGTAATGGATCTTGTAGACCTGTGTGCCGTAGACGTATTCGTCCGCGGATCCGATCTTGATGACGTCGTTGCCGTCTTCCACATACGCCTCATACTCGTAGCCTTTTACCGAGATATTTTTGATGCAGTACTGGCTGCCGCCGCCCGGAATGTACCGGTAGATGCCATGCCGGTATTCGTTGAAATCGACCGTGATCTCTTCATCCACGTGGAACACGTGATTCTCATCCGTCACGACATTGACGTTGAATGAATCCGTCGTATACCCGCCGCTGTCCGCGAACACGGCCGCCGGCATCAGCAGACTCATCAGCAGAACCGCCAGCAGAGCGACCCGCGTTTTTATCCGATTGTTGTGATATCCTTTTTTCATGATTGTTGTTCCTACCTCATGATCTCTCAATCCCATGATATAGCAAATCCCGCTTTGCGTCCATCAAAACTGGCTAATAGAATTCAGGTTCTTAGTGACTCTTTATCGATCGCATAACCTCTGCATCACTTCTTCAGTATTTTCATATACTGTTTGTTCTTCGCCTTTTTTGCAATATCATAAGGCGTGTTCCCTTCACTATCCACTAAAGAAAGATCCGCCCCATTCTTCAAAAGAATTGTCAATATTTCTTCTGATGGGCTACTTGCAGCTGCATGAATTGGAGCATAGTATTCTCCTCCTTCTTGCTCAACCAGTTTGTTAATATCAGCCCCATTATCAATCAACATATTGACCAGTTTTAAATCTCCATATTCTACTGCAGTTATCAGCGCTCTGCTTTTTCCTTTATTGCTCAACCTGATTATTCGATTACATGCTTTATATGCTCTTAATGACACTGCATTAGACAAAACATACTCCGTTACCGTGCTTCCATATTCAATCAGCTTCAGCATACGACCCCCGCTTTCAACCCATTCGATTGGATAACCATCGTAATCAATGTTACATGGGAAGCCATACCGCATAGCTTTCTCAAACACATTGTCAGAGGAATTGACAAAAGCATTAAAATAATCTGCTTTATTCGGTTCATATCCTTCTTCCAGCAGCATATCAATAGCGTCACCACTTTCTTCTTGGCATGCATATTTCCATGTATCATGGGTCATTTTCCCGCCATTTAACAACAGATAATGCAAAACCTCTCGATTTGCTCCCATTGTTGCAATGTCAACAGGGGTATATTCATACAATTCATCTGCCTTAGACTGTGCACCCAAACCATTATTTAAAAGAAAATCAATGACTTCAACATTGTTCTGAAATGCGGCACTATGCAACGAATTCCACCTGTTACCATCCTCTATATTAAAGTTGAAACCTCCCTCCGTTAGTGTTTCTAATCCCTTCGGGCTAAAAGAGCCGGCTGCAAATATCAGCATTTTATTAGTGATCATGTCAGGATTTTCAAATGCGTGTTTAATAAAGGTTTTTTCGTCACCCTTAATTGCTTCCACGCAATATTCATTTTCCTTTGACAGTTTGCTTCTGTCATCTAAGTACTTAAGCATTTCATTTGCAAACAAGTACTTTTCAGTGTTTAAAAGCATTTTTGAAAAGGTTTTATTATCAAAGGACGCACCATTGCTTTTTAGAAAAGCAACAACTTCAGATCAATTCTTGTCGTTCCGGTAGCTTAATAAACGCAAATAATGATCCAATGTCGGTTCCGATCCTTTATCGATTTTAGCCCCATTTTTTATCAATTCTTCACATGTCTCTAAACCATATAAGAAAATAGCGCTATCAATATATGTGATTTCATCTTCTGAATAAGCGTCTACCCTTCCTGATTTGAGTAATGCCATTAATATGTCTTCCTCGCTTCCTATTGCATATGAAAGAGCTTTGTTTTCGTCCTTATAAACGGTTGTGCTATAAGGCTTGTGGGGCAATTGATTTAGGTCTAATTCGGGGTCATCATTCAACACTTCATTAATGCCTTGTAAATTATATGATTCAATGGCATCAATCAGTTTGTCCTCTGAGTCAAACGAATTCTGGCAACCTGTCAATAATAGCATGCTTAAAATGATGCTCATACAAATAATTGTATAGCGGGGAGCTGTCTTTTTCGTCTTTTTTTCTGTTATTATCTCCATGTGAACGAAACCTTCTTCCATGAACCCTTTTGTTCTGCCTGAAATGCACCTTTTCCTCGTCCGTTGCCCGATGTCATTTTTTTACTCAATGCACGCATTTGTTTGCTATATTGATTCGATCCAAACCATATCTTTCCCTTCATTCTTAGTTTCCCTGGAGGAGCGGTTTCTCTTTCTGGCATGCACCCAAATGGCTGGAAAGCAGTTAACCACCAAGCTTTGCCTTGCTTTGTTGTTGTTTTGCTATCTCTAGTAAATAACTTTCCATAACCGATTTTATAAAGTGACATTTTCATTCGCAATCTTCTCTTTTTTTGATATGCACACTTCCAGAGGTTGTTGCTTTTATAATACAACCCTATTTCACAACCAGACGATATGCTATGATTTAACATCTCCCCATACTGCCCTTTCCAAAATTCGATTTTCCATTTCTTGGTTTCAAACAGGTAATTTCTTAGCTTCATTCCACAATAATCCGCTGCTAAGTCATAGATATCATAATAACCGAATACTTTTTGAGGTGCATTTTGATACCAAGCAAAATACTTATATTCTTTATTCCAAAAGCCTAATCCTAGACTTGTGTGCCCATTTGGATCAAGGTGATTCACCGGATCATTCGCACAGTACGCGTACAGGTGCATCGTCTGCGGTACTGTCTGCTCTCCACGATAAGTGTCCTGTGTGAGGAATCTCCCGATCGTTGGATCATAATAACGTGCATTGCAGTAGTAAAGGCCCGTTTCCTTATCCCGTATCTGTCCTGTATAACAAAGCTCATTGTCAAAGTTTGCGCCTGTCAGCGCTTCGATCTCCCCAAATTCGTCATACTCATAGGCCGCAGCGATATCACCACTCTCATCCGTAAGGGAGGAAATGCTGCCTCGGATGTCATCGCTGTAAAGATACCATGCATAGCCCGAGCCTTCCGGACGTATGGTCGAAATAACGTTTTCCGCTGCTCCCAGCACCTGGAACGCATCTGTCACTGATCCATCATCAGTATACAGCACTTCTCCGTTCTGATAGTGATAATTCCGTGTGGTCTGTGTGATGTTTCCCGGGCTTTGTGCCTGCACGGTCTTTTGGATCCGCTGGCCCTCCCCATCATACCGGTTCTCCTGCAGCAGCGTCTGCACGTTGTTCTCGCTCTTTACTGCCTGCGTCAGTTGTCCTGCCGGATCGTAGGTATAAGTCGTGTTCGTTCCAAGGATGCTGTCTGTCTCACTGATCTGGTTTCCGTTAGCATCATATGCGCAGGTCACGCTCGAAAGGGTGTTTCCTCCCTGCCTGCTTACGGCCGCAGTCATCTGATTCAGCTCGTTATAGGTGTATTCCGTCGTCACATTTCCGTCCGTTTCCGATATACGGTTACCTGCGGCATCGTATTGATACTGACGGCTGATACTGCTGCTTACCCCTCCATCCTGCCGGCTTCCTGTGACTGCGGTAAGTCTTCCGGCCGCATCATACGAATAGGAAAGGCTTTTCTGCAGGACGTGGTCGTTTCCTCCTGCCGGATAGGTGATGGAGGACGTTTCTGCAGTGATGTTTCCGTTTGCATCATAAGTGTAACCGTATTGCTCTGTCTGGTCCTGTCCTTTCGCAAACGAGATCTGTGCAACATTGCCAAGTGCATCATAGCCGTAGCTTCTGGTAAGTGTTCCTCCTAAGCTTCCCGGATCAGGCTTGAAGCGATCTGATAATTATCGTCACCAAGCAGCAACGGAGTCTCTTCGTCGATCGTCTCCGGAACGAAGAGCCTGACATCTCCGGCGGTGTTCGTAAGCGCGTAATCTTCCATCTCTGTCTCTTCCCGAAGGGATGGGTCATAGTCGATCAGCTTTCCGTCTTCATCTTCAAAACGGACATTTTCACCATGAAAAACGGTCATTTTCTGACCGTCGCCCAGATCATATGTCGTTGTGTCAAGATCCTTTTCGGTCACGTTCTCTTCCGTGACCTCTTCTGGCGTGAGGATCTGTTCCGGCTGCTCCTCCGCATAAGAGACCTCTCCTGAGATCGGGATCAGCGTGATACTCATCATGATGGCAAGTATCCAAGCGAGCATTCCCTCGAATCGTTTCTGCCTGCTCATAATCGTTCTCCTGTGAATATTCCGAATAATAACTGTATTGCTCCAAAATAATGGAAGATATAAAAAGAGGTTCAACTTGACTATTATTACATAGTTGATTGAATACTCCTTTATTATTCTATCTTAGTCTTTTTTAAAAAAGCAGGGCTGCTTGCCCCGCTGGCTGCTGCCCTGCTTTCGCTTACTGCTCTGAGAATTTCTCTTTTGGAACGCCGCAGATCGGGCACTTGAATCCGGCCGGGATGTCTTCCCACTTCGTTCCCGCTTCGATATCTTCATCCGGGCAGCCTTCTTCTTCGTTGTACTCCCATCCGCATACATCACATGCATAGATCTTGAATTCGTCCATAGTTGGCCTCCTTTATTCCGTTTTTTTCATTGTATCAATTGTATCATACGAACCCGCGCCGGACAATCGGAACCGGCCGAATTTCACAGTCCGTTATCCGGTTTCACATTCCGTTATCCGATATCCGTTCTCGACAGAATCTCGGCCGGCGTCTTGCGGATCGTCTTCCAGACCGGCAAAAGTCCGAAGAGCAGATTCAGTCCGTATACCAGGATGAGGCAGACAAAGATCACCGGCGGATTCATCAGGAAGATGTCCGAGAAATACGTCACCTTCGACAGCTTCGACAGCGCAAAGGCCATCAGCAGGAATCCCGGAAGCCCCGCCAAAGTCGTGATTGCCGCGATCTCTCCTGAGAACATCTTGTAGATGTCCAGCTTTCTGACGCCGATTGCCCGGTAGACGCCGACTTCCCGGATCCGCAGCAGGAACGACGCACGGATCATCAGATAGATCTCGATGAAGGAGATCGCCAGAATGATCCCGGCCATGACCAGCATGGATTTCATGGACGACCATTTATCCTTGATGTACTTGTCCTTGCTCTCCTGAAACGCGTCCTTAACATTGACGCCTTCGCTGTGCAGCTGTTTCAGCGCCTCCTGTTTGTTGACCGGACAGAGGGTCAAGTTATTGGTTTTCTCGATCAGGTCGTACTTGACCATCTTGTTGTTGACCAGCAGGAAGTCGCTGTCATACGGATCGGTATAGTATCCGACGATCTTCAGGGACTTGCCGTTCAGGGTTTCCTGCAGTTTTTTGCCGATCGCGTAGGCCTTGTCGTCGCGGTTCTTGCCGCTGACCATGACCTGATAGTCGCCCTTCGGCCACTTCCCGTTCTCCAGCTCCACATCATCTTTTTTCAGTTCGTAATCGATGTAGTCGGCTTTGATCTCGTTGGTGCTGTCCGTCTGCGTCTGGTAGAACGTCGCGCCCATGCCGGATTCCCCTGTGTTGGCGATGATGTTGATGAACTGGCTCTGCAGCGCGTAGATGCAAGGGCTTTGCAGATCGCTGATGCCGACCACTTTGAGATCGCCCATGTTCGGGATGCGCACGACGCGGTTCAGGAAATCCTTCACCTTCGTCGCGCCCACTTCCGCGGTGCTCTGGTTGTCCTTGACGGACTTCAGCAGCATCTTGTCGATGACGATCTCGTCTTCGCTCTTCGGCAGCGTGCCGTAGGCGAGATTGCTTTCCTCGAGCCGGCCCGCATCCGACAGCGAACCCTCGATGATCGCGTTGAAGGTCATCGTCTGGATGTAGTCATCGAACGGCATCTTCAGCGAGACCTTGGAATCGCCCGGCATGACATAGTAATAGAGGTCGTTCTTCTCATAGTCCCGGTAGGTGCTGACGTCGATGTTCTTTCCGACGACCGTCAGATAAGACTTGTCCACGCCGGCGAATTCCTCGTCGGAAATGTTCAGCACGCCGAAGAACATGCTGACCGCGTAGGTGATGAACATCGCCGCGATGGCAAAGCCCACCAGCAGGAACTTTTTCAGGGTGCTGTAGCTGAGGACCGTGTTGAATCCTTTTTTGATCAGCTCCGCGTGATCCAGTATGGACCGGTATTTCTTCTCGCGGCTGCTCTTCAGGATCTCCGTATCGAAATCGTACTCGAGGGCCTCTTCTTTCGTGATCTCTTTATAGTGTTCGTCCACCAGCTCGATGCCGGAATGCTCGTCGATGATCTCGATCCGGTCGTTCGCCCCGTTGGTCCGAATGTAGATGTTGCCGTTCTTCAGGACGATATCGATGTTGAGCGGACTGTTGCTGTCATTGTAAAAATCGACGTTATAAGCGCTGGAAACGAGCCGCTTGTGGTCCGGGATGTCTTTCAGGTAGATTTTGTTCTCGACCTTGTAGTCCAGGCTGTCCGCGTGCCGGTTCTCCTCATCCGAGATGACTTTGCCGTCTTTGATCCGAATGATCCGAGACGCGTAGAAGTCAGCCAGTTTTTCCTCGTGCGTTACCAGAATGACCAGCTTTTCTTCCGCGATGGCGCGGATGATGTTCATGACTTCCAGCGTGTTGCGGCTGTCCAGATTGCCGGTCGGTTCATCGGCGATGATGATGGCCGGGTCTTTGACGATGGCCCTGGCGATGCCGACGCGCTGCCGTTCCCCGCCGGAAAGCATGTCCGCGTGCCGGTTCCGGTAGCGGTACATATCGACTTTCTCGAGAACGTAGCGGACCTTTTCCTCGATTTCCTTCTCGCTATTGACACCGACCATTTTCAGCGCGACCGCGACGTTGTCCCAGACGGTCATATCGTCCACGAGATTGTAATCCTGGAAGATATAGCCGATGTTCAGCGTACGGATCCGGTCGGTCTCCCACGAGAACCGCCCGGTGATCTTTTCCCCGTTGATGTAGATCTTGCCGCTGTCGACATGATCCAGCCCGCCGATGGCATTCAGCAGCGTCGTCTTTCCGCTGCCGCTGGCGCCGAGCAAAGCTACCAGACCGTGGCCCTTCAGCTCCAGGGACGTATCGTCAATGGCCTTGATCTCATTCTTCTTTCTCCGGAAGAAGTATTTGTTCACATGTTCCAGTCTGACCATGTCTACTCCTCCCTGTATGCCATTATCGCTGTCTTGCGGTACAGCCGGTGCGCGAAGATCCAAGAGATCAGCCACGACATGAATCCGACGATCACATACAGGATGACGTAGTCATACCAATGCATGTACTGGATCAGTGTCGAGACGTAATCGATATTGATCACGTGGTTCCGTACCAGGAGCATCGTGATCAGGAACAAAATAAAGGCGATATCCAGTACGGTGAACAGTTCCACCTGCAGGATCCGCACGATGTTCCGCTTGGCCAGTCCCAGCATCCGCAAAATGCTGAAGTACCCTCTTCTGGCCCGCAGGATCAGCCGGATGACGAAGTACGCGACAAAGAACAGGCCCACCATGATCAGAAGGATCAGCGGTGCCTGGATGACCGACGCCAGATCGTTGTTGCTGGTCACCTTCGCGTCTCTCAGCGGCAGTGTGATGTAGCCCATGGTCTGCAACGCGTCGAGGGTCGCGTCCAAAGACGCCATATCCGCTACGTAAACGCTGCACTGGTAGTTGCCCTTTGCAAAAAGCTTGTCGTAATCGGGCTCGCTGATGAAGACCGCGCCGCCGTACTTTTCGAAACTCCGGTAATTGGATTTATAGGAAAATGTTTTTTCGTTATAAGTATCGGAAACCGTCAGGTTCAGCTCTGCGGTATAATACATGTTCTCCGCGCTGACGGTGACATCATGCCCTTTGGCTCCGGCATTCTCCTTCTCCTGGTCCTGATCCTGATCGGAAACCTGATCCAGATCCTGGTCCTGGGCTTCCTCTTCATCGATAAAGAAATTGTCCGCTTCCTCCGGCAGCAGGATCTTGCCGGTGCCGATTTTGCTGCTCGGGAGAACTTTGTAATACGGGTTGCCGCTGATGTATTCCTGCGCCCTGCCGTTGATCGTCGTCGTGATGGTGCTGTAATAGTAATACGTCTGGGTCAGCATCTTGCGGCAGAACTTGTTCAGCATATAGACACTGCCGGCCGATTCATACCGGTCCGTATCGCGGTCAAAGGCAATGCCGACAATCCGGATCTTCAGAGCGGACGCCTCGTCCTCTCCCACGTAGATCGTGAACACCTTATCGAGAAGGTTTTCCGTTTTTTCCTTCGAGAAGTTATACTCGTCTTTTTGGCCGACGAGCAGCACCTCGTTGCCCTTTTCCGGCATCCGGCCCAGATCGACTTTGCCCGTATATTCATCGATGGAATGCGGGAACGCCTCATAGGAGAAGGTCCCGTCTTCGATGTACAAGCTGGTGTCCAGCAGGATATCGTTCGGCGCGATGGTCCGGATGTTGTCGATGCTGTTCAGCGCCAGGCTGTCGTTGTCATTAAAAGAGGAACCGTCCTTCTTCTTCAGTACGATACGGTCCTCGCTGTAGTTATAGAAGTAATTGTTATATCCCACTCTGGAGTTTTCCGCCTTCTGGTTCATGAACGATGTGTACTGGGATGTTACGGCGAAAACAAGAAACAGGAATACGATCAACAGAAGCACGAATTTGTACCCGATGTTGAACGTGTTGCGGAAGCCGAGCTGCAGGATCGACGCCCACGGCAAAGCTCCGGCGTTTTGCACGGAAAGATCTTCCTCGGAAATCGAGAGCGGCTGCGCCGTTTCCGCGGGTGCTTTGAGAAGCAGGTTCTCCACCACTTTCCCGTCATGCATGCGGATGCAGCGGGTGGCGTACGGCCGGAACTGATCGAAATTGTGGGTGACCACGATGACCAACTTGTCTTTGGAGATCTCGCTGAGCAGCGATGCGATTTCCGCAGCTGCCTTGCTGTCCAGATTGCCGGTCGGCTCGTCCGCGACGATGATCTCGGTGTCCTTGGCCAGCGCTCTCGCGATCGCGACCTTCTGCATCTGTCCGCCGGACAACTTCGATACCTTCGTGTTCGCAAAACCCTTTAGGCCGACTTTGCCGATGATCTCATCGGCGCGCGCCTTCGCGGCGTCCCGTTCCCATCCGTTGATCTTCAGGACGAGGTCGACGTTCTGCCGCACGGTGTAGCTGTTGATCAGGTTGAAGTCCTGAAAAATATTACTGATGTATTTTTTGCGGTAGGCCTCGAAATCCTCCGCCATGTAATGACTCGTCTCGTTCCCATCAATGAACATCTCGCCTTCTTCATAGGAGTCCAGACCTGAAATCACGTTAAGAAGGGTCGTCTTGCCACTGCCAGACTCCCCTGTGATAACAACAAATTCACCCGGTTTCAGTTCCAGACTGACTCTGGTGAGACCCGAAGCAATTATGCCCTTGTTATGGTAATATTTTGAGACGTTCTGTAATTGGATCATTACCCTTTGATCGTTACTTATTGATACCGCTTGCCGTTTCCTTCAGGATGACGTCGTGCGCGCCGCCTTCCACGATACTCGTCGCGGATACCAGCGTCAGTTTCGCACTCTTCTGGAGTTCCTTGATGGAAAGCGCACCGCAGTTGCACATGGTCGATTTGACTTTCAGCAGCGACTGACGGACGTTATCGCTGAGCCCGCCGGCATATGGAACATAGGAATCGACGCCTTCTTCGAATTTCATTCTGGCGTCTCCGCCCAGATCGTATCTCTGCCAGTTCCGCGCCCTTGCGGAACCTTCACCCCAGTATTCCTTGAAGTAATTGCCGTTGATCTGGATCTTGTTCGTCGGTGATTCATCGAACCGGGAGAAGTATCTGCCCAGCATCAGGAAGTCCGCGCCCATTGCCAGCGCCAGAGTCATATGGTAATCGTACACGATGCCGCCGTCGGAACAGATCGGGATGTAGATGCCTGTTTCGTCGTAATATTCGTTTCTGGCCTTTGCGACTTCGATGACTGCCGATGCCTGTCCGCGGCCGATGCCCTTCTGCTCTCTCGTAATGCAAATGCTTCCGCCGCCGATTCCGACTTTGATGAAATCCGCACCGGCATCTGCCAGGAAACGGAATCCGTCACGGTCGACCACGTTTCCGGCTCCGATCTTGACATCGTCGCCGTATTTTTCACGAACATAGGCCAGCGTGATCGCCTGCCACTCGGAATAGCCTTCGCTGGAATCGATGCAGAGGACGTCCGCGCCTGCTTCCACCAGCGCCGGGATTCGCTCTTCATAATCGCGCGTATTCACGCCGGCGCCGACCACATACCGCTTGTTGGCATCCAGCAGCTCATCCGGATATTCTTTATGCGCGATGTAGTCCTTTCTGAATACGAAGTATGCCAGTCTCTGGTTCTTGTCGATGATCGGCAGCGCATTCAGCTTGTGATCCCACAGGATATCATTGGCTTCGCTGAGCGTAATACCTTCCTCGGCGTAGATCAGTTTTTCGAACGGAGTCATGAACTCACTGACTTTCGTATCGAGTGACATGCGGCTGACACGGTAGTCACGGCTCGTAACGAGACCGACCATCTTGCCCTCCGCTGTCCCGTCTTCCGTAACAGCTGTTGTAGAGTGTCCCGTCCGTTCTTTTAAATCCAGCAGATCCGCCAGTGTCTGATCCGGCCGGATGTTCGTATTGCTCGTAACAAATCCGGCTTTGTGGTTCTTGACTTTCCGAACCATCGCAGCCTGCTTGTCGATTGGCTGTGAGCCGAAAATAAAGGAGATTCCGCCTTCTCTTGCCAGCGCAATGGCCAGTTCATCTCCCGACACCGCCTGCATGATCGCCGACGTCATAGGGATGTTCATCGCGATCGTCGGTTCTTCGCCTTTCCGGAATTTTGTAAGAGGCGTTTTGAGAGATACGTTTTCCACTCTGCAGTCTTCCGAGGAGTACCCCGGGATCAGCAGATATTCACTAAAAGTTCTTGAAGGTTCTTCGAAGTATTTTGCCATTACTGTCTCCTTTTCTGCTTATAGTCGTTCCTTGTTTATTACAATCGCCGCATTGCGATCGGGAGCGCTGTGATGAACCACGGCGCGTAATCCCCCGGCGAATCTTTAACATCTTCACAAAGCCACGCGATATCCACGAACTTCATCTCGTCCGCTTCTTCCGGATTTCTCGTGAATGCCACGTCGGTTTCGGCGTCATCCCGCTTGATCACGCCGGTGAGCACGTGATCGTATTCATATTCCACCAGACCGTTGTCGAACGGTGCCCGATAGATGAAACTGCCCTCTTCGATCAGCGGGCAGCGTTCGAAGGTGATGCCCGTCTCCTCCGGCAGCCTTCTGGCGGCTGCATCATGTAGGTTTTCCCCGGCTCTCGGGTGCGAACAGCAGCTATTGGCCCACTTGCCGGCGCTGTGATATTTCCCGGCCGCCCTTTTCTGGATCAGGAGCCGGTCGATTTTTCCCGACTCTGGATCGCGGGAAAAAACAAATATAGAAAAAGCCCGGTGCAGAAGCCCCCTGCGGTGTGTTTCCATTTTTCCGCACGTTCCGACTTCCTCATCGTTCAGGTTTACAAGTATCAACTCGTCTTCCATGAGCACCTCCCGGGTCTTCTTTCTTACTGCAATCTGTGTAATTTATTATTATAACATGTTTTGCAGTGATATGCTATTTCATAAACTTATCGATCGCCGCGTTCAACTCCTCGATGGTCTCCATATCGCCTTCCCGGGCAGCGTCCACGATACAGGTCGACAAATGCTCTTTTAGGATCACCCGGCTCACGCTGTTCACCGCAGATGAAACCGCGGACAGCTGGATCAGCACCTCGCTGCAGTCACGGTCGTTCTCCACCATGGTCCGGACCGACTGCAGATGTCCGATGATCCTGGCCAGGCGGTTCATCACGGCCTTTTTGTTCTCGTGCGTGTGTGTGTGCGTATGGTCATGGTCATGAGTGTGTGCGTGATCATGCGTATGTTCGCTCATCGTTTCCCTCCTGTTATTCTATAGTTTCCGCCGCCTTCTCCGGCAGATCGATGTATTCCGCGGCACGCCCGCTTTCACGGATCACCCGCAGGACATCGTCCGCCTGCAAAAACAAGGTCGCCGCGTTGTCGTTCGGATGGGCGTCCATCAGGTTTCCCTCAAAGAGGCGGTCGATGTATACCTTCACTTTCATGCTCTCATCGTTGAGCGCGCCGAAGGGCGATACTGCGCCGGATATGATACCCAGCATTCCTTCCAGATCCTCACCCGATGCAAAGGACAGCGCGCTGGTGCCCAAGATCTCCCGGATCGTCCGCAGATCGACCGGTTTGTTCTCCTGGGTCGAGATGATGAAATAGTTCTTTTTCTTTTTATCCCGCAGGAAGAAGTTTTTTGTCGCCCACTCCTGATGCGGCAGACCCAGTTCCTGCGATTCCGATACCGTCTTGATCGGTTCGTGTTCGTAGAGTTCGTACTGGATCGATCGTTGATCCAGCAAGTTTAAGATTTCTTGTTTTAAAAGCATTCCGTTTGCTCCCGCTAGTTGAAAAACGACCAGCACCGCTATGATGCTGGTTGTATTTCATTACTTCTCTCTCGTGTCCGAAACAAGACCGCAGATTTGTTCGTAAAGTTCCGGATGCGTCCGTCTGATGGTGGTCGGTTTGTAATTTTCTTTGGTCGTCGTATAGTGCACGGTCTCCGCCTTAAGGCAAAGCTCCCCGGTCATTTCATTGTAGACTTCGTAGCGGAAGTACATCCGCAGCCCTGTGAACTTATACATCTCCATATGAACGGAAAAGTCATCGCCGTAGCGGAGAAAACCGAGGAATGATTCTTCCGCCATGGTGCAAGGGATGATCACACCCTGCCGTTCAAATTCCGGATATGGCAGACCCACTTCCGCCATCCATATATATCTGGCTTCTTCTAGATAGCGCAGATAATTGGAATGATGGACCACGCCCATCCGGTCCGTTTCATAATAGTTGACTGATCGTTTGAAACTCCACATATCGCTCTCCTTCTTTCACGCCCTACTTTCTCTTCAGTTCGCCGGCCTCGAGATCCTTCGCGGCCTGCTGTTTGAGAACGTAGTGCATCTTCTTGCCGGTCGCGGTCATCGGCAGGCTGTCAACGATCTTATACCAACGCGGACGCTTGTACGCGGAAAGCATCGGCGTATTCAGGCAGAAATCAAAGACTTCTCTGACGGTAAGCGTCGGGTCTTTCGGAACGACGTACGCTGCGATGGCCTGTCCTCTGGCCTGATCCGGCACCGCGGTGACCATGCAGTCTTCGACCTTATCGAATTCATTGATCGCCTCTTCGACCTGCATCGGATAAACATTTTCACCGGAACTGATGATCATGTCATCCTTACGCCCATTGATCGTAACATACAGATTCTCATCCCAGAAGCCCAGATCGTTAGTGTACATCCAGCCCTTGTAGAACTTCTTCTCCTGTTCTTCCGGATTGTTGTAGTAGCTGTACGTCGTCTTGCCCGGGCAGTACAGGATGACTTCGCCCACGGTCTTGTTGTCCATCGGAACAAGGTCGTCTGGTTCCGCCTTGCGGTCTTCGTAGATATTGACGACGCGGACTTCATCATCGATGCAGCTGCCGCCGACTGAACCGGCATATTCCGGCAAGTCATACGAGCGGAGGAAGGAATTCCAGAATGTCTCCGTTGTTCCATATCCGTTGAGGATGTTCGGCGTAAGCACTTCCAGGAAACGCTCGCAGGCGGCCTTTTCGAGCGGCGCGCCCATGGTGACCAGACCCTTTAGGGAAGAAATGTCGAACGGTTCCCGCTCCTGCGTCCTGGCCAGCATCTCCAGTGATGACGGGGATCCGGTCAGGAATGTGATTTTGTATTTTTCAACATAGTTCAGCGTCACCCGCGGCGAGAACGCGCGCAGTAGCACGAGGCACGCCCCGACAAAGAATGTCGGGCAAGTGCCGCCGGAATGGCTTCCGCCTCTGTGGAACAGCGGCGTCATATTCATGCAGATATCGTGGCAGTTGAGCGGATAATGCATGATGGCGTCGTGAGCTGAAAGCACCTCGTTGATGTCGTTCAGAGGAACGTTCTTCGGCAGCGCGGACGTACCGCTGGTGCACATGCGGACGACTTCATCATAGATGTGATGGTCGAAATCCTTTGCCGATGCTTCTTTGCTTTTGCCGGCTACGTAATCCGGATACTGGATGTGCCCTTCCGGCGCTTCCAGATTGTCCGGATTATCGCACAGCACGAAGCGGGCCGACTTGAACGCCGACAGTTTCTCCGCCTCCGCAACGATATCCTTGATCTCGGAGCAGTACAGAACGACTTTCGGTTCGTTGTGCTCGATCAGCCGTGCGATTTCTCCCGGCGACAGTTTGAAGTTCGCCAGATTCACGATTCCGCCGATTTTTCTCGGTGCGATATAGGTAAAGCAAAATTCCGGACAGTTGTTCAGGATCGACATGACGACATCGTTCTTGCCGACGCCGTCCTCCTTAAACGCGTTTGCCAGCATATTGCATTCTTCATCCAGTTCCTTATATGTCCAGGTACGTTCAATACTTGGATCGATCAAAGCGGGCTTATTGCCATATCTCCTGACGTTTCTAAGAAATCCATTCAGCCAGGTGTATTCATGCTCGAACGTTTCGATGAACATCCGATCATCATAAGTTCTCGTAGCCATAGACCAAAGTCCTCCTTGTCTTTCAGTTTCATAATTCACATTATACATAGTTATTATATCAAATTTTCTGCTATAATGGACCCATGTTACTCGAAATCCTTTTAAAAATCTTGAGTATATTCTTATTGGTCGCCATGGGGCTGTTCGCGGCAAAAGTGAAGCTCCTTCCTTTTGACGCGGCCAAAACGCTCAACGGATTCGTTCTGAACATCGCCGTTCCGTGCATGATCCTCCGGAGCATGCAGCGGGATGAGACCAATTCGGGCCACTTCGACGATATGATGTGGTCCTTTGCGGCCTTTGCGCTCGTGACGGTCGTAATCGCAGCACTGGCGATACTTCTGATCCGCCCGGTCCGCTCCATCGCAGACGATGACAAGGGCCTGTACATATTCCAGCTGGCTTTCACCAACGCCGGTTTCATGGGCTACCCTCTGACGGAGGTCCTCTTCGGCAGGTACGCCCTGTTCCTGGCCATCATCATGAACATCGTATTCACGGTGCTCATCTATTCCATCGGCGCCCTCATCTTGGTACATAAAAAAGGCGAAAAAGTGTTTTCGATGAGTTTCCTGGTCCGGATCCTCACGATTCCGTTCATCGCATCCATCATCGGTCTGATCATTTTCGCCACGGGATTTCATTTCCCGGTGTTCATCAACGACACGCTGGAGCTCATGATGGCGACGCTGTCCCCTGTGGCCATGTTCGTCGTTGGTATGAATCTCAGCAGAAGCAAATTCCGGAACCTGCTGACCCTGCCGAACCTGATGCTCTGCATTCTTTCCCTGGTCGTCGTTCCGTTCCTGACCCTGGGCATCGATCTTCTGCTGCCGGTCAGCAACATCCTTCTGGTCACGCACGTGTTCCTGATGGCGATGCCATCTGCCGCGCTGACCGCCATTCTCTGCCAGCGCTTTAACAAAAACACCCAGCTGGCGTCCGAAGGGATCGCGTCCACGACGCTCCTCTCCCTCGGCACATTGTCCCTCTGGGCGTTCTGGCTTTCTGAATTATTCCTCTAGATTCTTTTACATCTTAGATCCGGATCTCACCTTCCGCCAGCACGGCTGCGGATCCGCCGACGTAGATCCTCGGTTTTTCCTGTTCGATGCGGACGCAGAATGTGATTTTTGACGCGCGGTCCATCGCTTCTCCCTGCACGACTGTATAGACCCGGTCGGTTTCGACCAGACCCTGCTGGTAAAGATAATAGGCAAGCGCCCCGTTGGAGGTTCCGGTCGCCGCTTCTTCGTCGATGTCATAGAGTGGTGCAAAATTCCGGGCGTGGATCAGCCCGTCCTCCGCGTTCAGCGTAAAGGCGTGCGCCCCGACCACACCGAACTTATCCGACAGCTCCGCCAGAGCTTTGAAGTCCGGATCGATCGCATTCAGTTCCTGCATATTTTTGATCGGCGTCATGATGTCGATCAGTCCCGTGGATACCAGTTCCGGAACCAGCCGGACGTCGGAATCCTTCACGCAAAGATCCTGTCCGTGCGCTTCCAGTCCCAGGATGTGATACAGATCCACCGCTCCGCCGCTTTCCATCGGCCCGTAAGAAACAGGGTCTCCCATGCTCATGAGGATTCCTTCCTGCCCGGCAACGATATCGATGGTCCCGGCCAGGGTTTCATACTGGAAAGATTCCCCTTCTTCAATGATCCCGTCGTGCAAAAGCGCAAAGGATGATCCGATGGTCGCGTGCCCGCAAAGATCCACTTCCGCGGCCGGCGTGAAATAGCGTGCCTGGAACACCTTTTTCCCGCTTGTCTCTTTTTCTTTCAGCCGTTTCAAAAAAGCCGTTTCCGAATACCGCAGTTCCGCTGCGGTCTTCCGCATCGTCTCGTCATCCGGGTAATCGCTGCCTTCCGGAATGAACACGACACCTGCCGGATTTCCTCCGAATAAACAGTCTGTAAAAGCATCCACTATCTGAAATCTCATGTCACTTCTCCTTTCTCCCTTCACTCCTGCCGATATTTCTATATGCATCTGCCATTATGCATCTGTCATTTGTTGTTTCTTTCTCTCCGTTAATGATATAATACCTCATGGAAAAATGAAAGAAAGAAACAAATGAAACTATCAAATAACACAAAATTGCTGGGCGTCCTCTGCGTCACGATTACTTCCATATGCTACGGCCTCGTTCCGTCCTTTTCATTCATCGCATTTGATCTGGGCGTGGAAACGGGAACTTTGCTGTTCAATAAATTCCTATATGCCGCCATCATTATGTGGGCTTTCATTTTCATTCGGAAGATCAACTTCCGTTTTCCGAAAAAAACGGCGCTGACGATGCTCATCGCCTGCGCCGGCTATGTGGCTATGTCCACGACCCTTTATATTGCATTTGATTACATTTCCGGATCGCTGGCCACCATCGTGTCCTTCACTTTCCCGGCCATGATCGTAACGATTGAAATGGTCACGGGAATGGAACCGGTCCGGTTCGCAAAAATCCTGGCCGTCATTCTGTCTTTCGCCGGACTGGTCCTGATCGTATGGGATCCTGACATGAAGGCCAATCTGATCGGGATCTTCTTTGCCTTCGTTTCCGCAACCATGTACGTTGTATATATTTTCGGTCTGAGCTCAAAAAGTATCAAAGCCGAAAACAGCTTTGCTGTTGCCGGCTATATCATGCTCTTTGCTGCAGCGGCTAATTTCGTGCGCTGCCTGTTCAGCGGCGCGCCGCTGTTTGCCACGGAGCCTGCCCAGATCGGTATGATGATCCTGCTGTCTGTCGTCTGCGTCTTCATGGCGATCCTCTTTTACGCCATCGGCGTGCGCCTGATCGGCCCGGGAAACGCAGCACTGGTCAATACTCTGGAACCAGTCCTGGCCTGCATCTTTGGTCACTTCCTGGTCGGAGATGTGCTGACGAAAGTCATGCTCGTCGGCTCCGCCATGGTCGTGGCCGCCGTCCTCATCACCAATCTGCCAGATCGACACCCAAAAAATGCGAAACGCGGCTAAGTATCATTCTATCCATTGAAACCAAGCGTGGCTTAGCCGCGATTTTTCCGTGTTTTGATTCTTTCTGCGGCTACGATGCTCTGCGGACATTGAAACAAAACTATTTTAGCCGCGCAAACATGTCAAAATAGACTTTTCGCGCGGCTAATGTCACTCTTTTTTCAACAGATCAAGCGCGGTTTAGCCGCGCTTGATGTTTTCTATAACGCTTATATTGCCGTCGTGTTCCAGATCCGGTCGGCGTAATCGCGGATGCTCCGGTCTGCCGCGAAGCGAGCAGCCTTTGCGATATTCTCAATGGACATCGTATTCCATCTCTGACGGTCTTCGTAAGCTGCCTGAATATCCTCATGCGCCCGGCAGTAATCTGCGAAATCAAGCAGGCACATATACGGGTCAGCGATACTGTAGGACGGATACAGCAGGTAACTCTTCAGATTGTCGAATTCCTTGCCGGCAAAACCATCCTCCAGCGCATCCACGGCCCGCTTCAGAACAGGATTGTTTTCATAGATATCGTGTGCATTATATCCATGCTGGAGTGCTTCCCGCACTTCCCATTCTCTCTTGCCGAATATGAAAATGCTTTCCGGACCAACGACCTGCCGGATCTCCACATTGGCTCCGTCAAGCGTGCCGATGGTAACCGCGCCGTTGATCATCATCTTCATGTTGCCCGTTCCGCTGGCTTCTTTTCCTGCCAGTGAGATCTGCTCCGAGATCTCCGTCGCCGGCATCAGACCTTCTGCCATGGAAACGCTGTAGTTCTCCAGGAAGACGACCTTCAGTTTCGATGCGATCTTCGGGTTTTTCTCGATTTCCTCACTGAGTTTGCAGATCAGCTGGATCACGCTTTTTGCCAGGAAGTAACTCGGTGCCGCCTTGGCCGCAAAGAGATACGTTTCCGGCCGCATCTCCCGGTCTGGGTCATCCAGCAGCATCTGATAGCGGCTGATGATACGAAGCGCATTCATCAGCTGGCGTTTGTATTCATGAAGCCTCTTTGCCTGTACGATGAAGATGGAATCCGGATCGATCTCCACGCCGGATGCCTTTTTCATCTTATCCGCAAAGTGTGCCTTGTTTTCTCTCTTGATCTGTTCCAACCGCTCACAGACAGACGGATCTTCCCGGAAACGGAAGAAGTCCTCCAGCCTGCGGTCATAGGTCCGGTAATCCGTGCCGATGCATTCATCGATCAGCTGCGCCAGTTTCGGATTGGACTGGCAAAGCCATCTCCGATAGGCGATCCCGTTCGTGACGTTCGTAAACTTGTCTGGTTGCGCAAGAAAGTAGTCGTGGAACAGATCGTCTTTGAGGATCTGGGAATGCAGTTCTGAAACGCCATTGACTTTGTGCGAACCGATGACGGACAGATTGGCCATGCGGACCTGTCCGTTGCCAAGCACCGCCGTATAGTCGACTTTGCCGTGGTCGCCCGGGAATTTGGAATACATGTATTCGCGGAAACGCCGGTCGATCTCGGAAATGATCGAGAACACGCGCGGCATGAGAGCCTGCACCTGCGATGTCTTCCACTTCTCAAGCGCTTCTGCCAGGATCGTATGGTTCGTGTAAGAAACGGATCCGACGACTCTCTCCCATGCGTAATCCCAGCCGCATCCATACTCATCCATGAAGATCCGCATCAGTTCCGGAATGCAAAGCGCTGGGTGGGTGTCGTTGATATGGATGACATTCTTCAGGTGGAAATTGTCCAGCGTCCCATATAACTGCATGTGGTCGCGGACGATGTTCTGGCAGGATGCGGAGACCATAAAGTACTGCTGCTTCAGGCGCAGTTCCTTTCCTTCCTCGATGTTGTCCGCCGGATAGAGAACTTTGGTGATCGCCTCCGCCCGGTTGTTTCTCTGGGCCGCTCTGGTGAAATCGCCGCTGTTGAAGCTCTCCATGTCGAACCCTTCCGAATCGATCGCACGCCACAACCGCAGCTTGCAGGCGGCATCGTTGCCTGCCCCCGGCACATACATATCATATGGTATCGCTTTGACGACCTGCATTTCATCCAAAGAAAACTGCAGTCCCTTCTCATCCCACCATTCATTGTATCTGCCATAGAAATTGACATAGAACGGATCGTCATCCCGCTTATTGAGCCAGACGCCGCCGCCCGGAATCCAGTTGTCCGGCAGCTCCACCTGCCAGCCATCTGTGATTTTCTGTTTGAACAGTCCGTATTCATAGCGCAGAGAAAAACCGGTCGCATCGTAATTGCCCGTTGCCATGGCAGACAGAAAACAAGCCGCCAGTCTTCCCAGACCGCCGTTTCCTAGGCCGGCATCCGGCTCGCAGTCAAAAATGTCTTCCAGTTTCAAGCCTCTGCTTTCGACCAGTTCCCGGACCATCTCCGTCGCGTCCAGACAGTACAGCGCGTTTTTCAGAGACTGCCCCACGAGAAATTCCATGCAGATGTAATAGATCTTTTTCTTTCCGAGGCCTTCTTTCTCCGCCTTGTTTTTCTTTTTCTTAAAATCTACGTAACGCTCCTGCAGCTGCCGGTTTACGACGCGTGCCAGCGCCTTATAGAGTTGTTCCGGTGTCGCTTCTTCAAAGCTCGTGTGGAGTCTGTCCTCCAGATAATCGTTGATTACTTCAACTAATTGATTGTTGTTTTCCATCTTTTATAATAGCTCCGTATATAGTCTGTAGTATTCTTTGGCCGATCTTTCCCAGGTGAAATCTTCATCCAGGATATGACGGACCAGTACACGCCATTTATTCCGGTGGCCGTACAGATCCAGTGCGCGATGCACTGCATAGGACAATTCCTGTCCGTTGAAATCATAGAACGTGAATCCGTTCCCTTCTTTGCCGTCCCATTCGTGGATGGAATCCGCCAGTCCTCCGGTCAGCCGGACGATCGGAACGTTGCCGTAGCGGCACGCGATCATCTGGGCCAGCCCGCAGGCTTCGCTTCTGGAAGGCATCAGGAACATGTCTCCACCAGCGTAGATCCGATGCGCGGTCGCCGTGTTGAACTCGATCAGTGAACGGACCTGCTCCGGATGGCGGTACTGCAGCTGACGGAAGAACTCTTCGTACTTCTCATCGCCGGTACCAAGCATGACGAACTGCACGTCACTCGTATACAGCAGATCATCGATCATTTCCGCGACGATGTCCACGCCTTTCGGCGCGACGAGACGCGTGATCATGGTCAGCATCGCCGCATCGCTTTCCGCAAGGCCCAGGTCTTTTTGCAAAGCCCTCTTGCACCGCTTCTTACCCTGTAGTTTTTCTGCAGAATAGGATGCTTCAGTGGACGGGTCGTTCGTCGGATCATAGGAGACCGTATCGATGCCGTTCAGAATGCCGGTGAATTTATACTCATTATCGCGGATCACCCCATCCAGCCCAAAGGCACTGACTGGATATGTCAGTTCTTTGGCGTAGGTCGGGCTGACTGTCGTAAATGTATCCGTCAGTTCAATGGCGCCCTTCATCAGGTTGACATCGCCGTCCTTGAGCAGATAATGCGCATCCTGCTCATCAAGACCGATGCAGTCGTGCAGCATCTGCGTTCCGTATCGGCCCTGGTATTCCACATTGTGTACCGTGAAGACGGTCTTGATGCCTTTGTCCTTGTATAAGATCTTTGCAAAGACCGTCGACAGCGCTGTCTGCCAGTCGTTGGCGTGGATGATGTCCGGTTCGAAACCTGTGATCTTTGAACTCTCCAGCACAGCACGGCTGAAGAACGAGAACCGTTCGCAGTCGTCGCCGAATCCGTATAGCTTGTCGCGCTTGAAATAGAATTCGTTATCGACGAAGTAATAAACAACGCCATCTTTTTTAAGCTGGAAGATCCCCATGTACTGGCTGCGCCAGGCGACCGGGATCTCTGCGTGTCCGAGGAAGGTCATCTTCTTCCGGTACTCTTCCTTGACGGAACCATACAGCGGCATGATGACGCGGCATTCGATGTTCGATCCTTTCAGCTGATTGACCGCTCTCGGTAGCGATCCTGCTACTTCGCCCAGTCCGCCGGTCCCGCCAAACGGCATGACCTCAGGAGAGGCGAATAATACTTTGATCTTTTCCATTTCCTATACCAATGTTCCCATGTGCTTCATCGTGCGGATCAGCTGGTGTACGTAACTCATTTCGTTATCGTACCAGGCGACGATACGCACTTCGTAGATGTGTGTTCCGCACTGTTCCGCCAGCGTCTGAGTGGCGTCGAACAGCGAGCCGTAGCTGATGCCGATGATGTCGCTGGAAACCAGTTCTTCTTCAGTGTAGCCAAATGATTCGTTGGCCGCAGCCTTCATGACTTCATTGATTCCTTCTACAGTAACGGAATCTGTTTCGTCCTTCAGCGTCGCATCGAGGATCGTGATGGATCCGGATGGAACCGGGACTCTCTGCGAAGAGCCGATGAGCTTGCCGTCCAGCTCCGGAATGACGAGGCCGATGGCTTTGGCGGCACCGGTGGAGTTCGGAACGATGTTGATCGCGCCGGCTCTGGCACGTCTGAGATCGCCTTTTTTGTGCGGTCCGTCCAGCAGCATCTGGTCGCCGGTATAGGCGTGGATCGTGGTCATGAACCCTGTTCTTACCTCTCTGTAGTTAGCCAGCACTTTGGCCATCGGAGCCAGGCAGTTGGTCGTGCAGGACGCGCCGGATACGATATTGTCGTCCTTTGTCAGCGTTTCGTGATTGACGCTGTATACGATGGTCGGCAGGTCATTGCCGGCCGGTGCGGAAATCAGGACTTTCTTTGCTCCCGCATCGATGTGTGCCTGCGACTTTTCTTTGGATGTGTAGAAGCCGGTGCACTCCAGAACGATATCGACGTCATATTCCGCCCAAGGAAGTTTGGTGGCATCCGCTTCGCTGAAAATCGGAATCCGCTTTCCATCTACCGCGATGGAATTTTCATCGCTTGTTACAGCATGCGCGTTCGCATATTTGCCCTGTACGCTGTCGTACTTCAGCAGATGCGCCAGCATGGCCGGGCTGGTCAGGTCGTTGATCGCAACGACTTCGCAGTCCGGGTCTTCAAATACTTTCCTGAAAGAAAGACGGCCGATGCGCCCAAACCCATTAATTGCGATTTTAATCATTTCGTTTTTCCTCCTGTTATCTATATTGATTCATTTCTAACTGATAAAGGGGGGGGTCATCTGACCTCCGGCCAGATAACCCCGCATTCTGGTTTTGCAATACTCGCATTAAAGAAGCTCCTGATAGCCCGGAACGTACAGATGCCTTGGAATACCGTCGACCATGATCGGTGCGACGTCTCCCTGGATCAGCGGTTTGACGTAGGTGACAAACTCGTTCGTCACATATGTACCTTCTTTATTGATCCACTCTCTCGGTACGAGCTTCTCATCGTTGGCGATCTTGTGTACGTCTTTGACGGAAGTGCTGGCCTGATACGGATCATCGGAGGTTCTCTCGATAACGACCATCTTGCCGCTGTCACCTTCATCGGCAGCTTTCATGGCAGCGCCGCCCACCTCATAAGCTTCCAGAATATCGATACGGGAAGCGCAGTGGCTGGCCGCTCTCTGCAGTGTGGACAGCTCGATGGCTCTCGTCTTGCAGCCGATCTGCTCAGAGAGTACCTCGCACAGGTATCTGGCTGTCCCTGTCAGCTGCTTATGTCCGAACGCATCCACATAATCGATCACATTGCCCAGCTCACTGACATAGGTGCCGTCTGCCAGATGGATTCCTTCGGAAACGGCAATAACGACGGACGCTTTATTCTCAAGGAGCTTTCTGCACTTGTTGACAAAATCATTGATATTGAAATCGATTTCCGGAAGATAGATGGCATCCGGTCCGTCGCAGTCCTCACCTCTGGACAGCACGGATGCTCCAGTGAGCCATCCTGCGTCTCTGCCCATGATCTCTACGACGAGGATCTGTCCGCGCATGGTTTCCAGACTCCACCCGTCACGGATGATTTCCTTGACAGATGTACCGATGTACTTGGCTGCAGAGCCATATCCCGGCGTGTGGTCTGTCAGCGCCAAATCGTTGTCGATGGTTTTCGGACAACCAACGAAACGGATATCGGATCCCGTTACGATGGCGTAATCTGACAGTTTCTTGATCGTATCCATGGAGTCGTTGCCTCCAATGTAGATGAAGCAATCGATTTCCAGATCATTCAATGTTTTGAAGAGTTCCTCATAGACTTCTTTATTCTCATAGATGTCCGGAAGCTTATAGCGGCATGACCCCAGATAAGCAGATGGCGTACGCTTAAGCAGTTCCTCATCGAGCCCGGTCTTGATGTGCTCGGATAAATCGATGTACCTTTCCTGTAAAAGTCCTTGAATCCCATGTAGCATCCCGTACACTTTATTATATCCACGGTCTCTGGCTGTTCTGTAAACGCCGGCAAGAGATGAATTGATTGCCGCTGTCGGACCTCCTGACTGTCCGACGATTACATTTCTTTTCTTCCTCTTTTCCATCCTTTTTTTCTCCTCGTATTCTCTCGTATTATGATGTCCAAACGATCTTTTGTTTGATCGAAACTGATCGGATGATCAGAAATAGATGTGCAAATAATCATTAATATTACAATTTTACTGCCCCATATTTTTTTCGTCAATAATATCTTGCGAAAAAGTAAGAATTATATCTGTCCTGTCGGTCATCTTGTTGAAACCTGCGCCAAATAAGAGTAGAATTATAATAGGTATACCCTGGAGATAATTAACAGTATGGTTCAGAATATTACAGAACACAAATACCTGTTCCATCATGGAGCGAATTACAGGTCATACGAATTCCTCGGAGCGCACCTGGTTGACGCGGATGCAAACGCCGGCGTGGTTTTCCGCGTGTGGGCACCGCGGGCAAAATCCATTTCCATCGTCGGAAACTTCAACGGCTGGGATCCGTTCCGGCACGTGATGCAGCCGCTCGATGACGACCATGAGATCTGGGAGCTGACCATCCCGGAAGCGGCGGAAGGCGATCTTTACAAATTCGCCGTGACCAGCGACAAGGGAAAGACGGTCCTGAAGGCGGACCCATACGCTTTCTTCTCGGAAAACGGCAATACAACCGGGGGCAGTCAGCGGGCTTCCATTATATACGACGTCCGCAAGGAATTCCCTTGGCAGGATGCCCGGTGGATCGAGCAGCGCGCAAAAAAGAATGTCTACAAACAGCCGATGAACATCTATGAAGTGCATGTCGGTTCCTGGCGCCGCCGTGAAGACGGCAGCGTCTATTCCTACCGCGAGGTCGCTGACCAGCTCATTCCGTACGTCCGGAAAATGGGCTACACGCACATCGAACTGCTTCCGATCATGGAATACCCATTTGATGGTTCCTGGGGTTATCAGGTGACCGGGTATTACAGCCCGACGTCCCGTTACGGCAGGCCAGAGGACCTGAAGTATCTCATCGATATGGCGCACCGCAACAACATTGGGGTAATCATGGACTGGGTCCCTGCCCATTTCCCGAAAGATGACTACGGCCTCGCCGAGTTCGACGGATACCCGCTGTATGAGGACAGCAACCCGCTTCGCGCGGAGCACAAAGGCTGGGGTACGATGGCTTTTGATTTCGGACGGCCGGAGATCCTTAGCTTCCTCATTTCGAATGCATATTATTTCTGCGAGAAGTTCCATATAGACGGTCTGCGGGTCGATGCCGTGGCGGCCATGATCTATCTCAATTACGGCCGCGAAGAAGGCGAATGGATGCCGAACGTCGACGGCGGCGTCGAAAACTTAGAAGCCATTGCGTTCCTGCAGCAGATGAACCGAGATATATTGTCCGGTTTTCCGGGCGTCATCACGGTTGCCGAGGAATCCACGGCATTTCCGAATATCACGAAGCCGCCATACGACGGCGGACTCGGATTCAACTTCAAATGGAACATGGGCTGGATGAACGATGAACTGGAATACTTCGAAACAGATCCGCTCTTCCGAAAAGGCGCTCACGGCAAACTGATCTTCTCTCTGGAATACGCCTGGAGTGAAAACTTCATTCTGCCGATTTCCCACGACGAAGTAGTCCACGGGAAGAAATCCCTGCTCGACAAGATGCCCGGCGAATACGACCGGAAATTCGACGGGCTACGAACGTTCCTGACTTATATGTTCACGCATCCGGGCAAAAAACTGAATTTCATGGGCAATGAATTCGCCCAGTTTATCGAGTGGAATGAAAACGCGCAGCTTGACTGGTTGCTGCTCGATTACGACCGGCACCGTCAGATCCGAGAATTTTGCCGGGATCTGAACCACTACTATCTGCTGGCACCGGCTCTTTGGAACGGGGACGATACCCCGGACGGCTTCCAGTGGATCGATGGCGGCAACATCGATGACAATGTGATCGCTTTCATCCGGTTCAGTATCGACCGCAAGGACCAACGTCACACGCCGGTCATCACCGTCCTCAATCTTTCGGGACGGGATCTCGATCACTATAAGATCGGCGTGCCGGAGGCCAAAGCCTTTGCACCGGTCATCGACACAGACGCAGTTCAATATGGCGGCCGCGGCTTGCGGACTGCTTCAACATACAAAGTCCGATCGGAAGGCTGGAACGGCTACGATCATCACATCGTGCTGTCGCTGCCGGCTCTTTCCGCAATCGTTTTAGAGCAAAAGGAGGTATAAAGAATGGCCAGAAAGAAAAAGTGCATTGCCATGCTTCTTGCTGGAGGACAGGGCAGCCGGCTCGCTCCGCTGACGGAGAACGTCGCGAAACCTGCTGTCCCGTTCGGAGGACGTTACCGCATCATCGATTTCTCCCTTTCCAACTGTGTCAATTCGAACATCGACACAGTTGGCGTGCTGACCCAGTATCAGCCGTTGGAGCTGAACGACTATCTGGGGACCGGCGATCCGTGGGATCTCGACCTGAACTATGGCGGACTGCACGTCCTGCCTCCGTACCAGGCTGCCAAAGGCGGCGACTGGTTCAAGGGAACGGCCAATGCGATCTATCAGAACCAGAAGTTCATTTCGAACTATGATCCGGACTACATCCTCGTTCTGTCCGGAGACCATATCTACAAAATGAATTACGACATCATGCTGCAGGAGCATATCGACAACGGCGCCGACGCGACCATTGCTGTCATGGACGTTCCTCTCGAAGAAGCGAGCCGCTTCGGCATCATGAGCTGCGACGAGAAAGGTCTCATCACAGAGTTCGCCGAGAAACCGGCTGAGCCAAAGAGCACCCTCGCGTCTATGGGCGTATACGTGTTCAACACCGACAAGCTGATGAAGTATCTGGAACTGGACGAGCAAAACCCTGAGTCCGACAACGACTTCGGCAAGAACGTCATCCCGGCCATGCTGGCGGGCGGCGAGAAACTGTACGCTTACCTGTACAAAGGCTACTGGCGCGATGTCGGTACCCTTTCATCCTACTGGAGCGCCAACATGGATACGCTGGGAGAAGATCCGGAGCTTTGGCTCAATGACGATGGATGGCGCATCTATTACCGCCACGACTTCCAGTCACCGACTTACCTCGGAGAGCATGCCAGCCTGCACAACTGCAACTGCGCGGCCGGCAACGAGATCGACGGCCATGTTTCCGATTCGGTCCTCGGCAGCAACATCACCATCGAGGAAGGCGCTGTCGTCAAAGACTCCGTGATCATGAGCAACGTGGTCATCGAGAAGGACGCCGTTGTTGAATACGCCATTATCGACCGCGACGCGCGCATCTGCGCCGGAGCGAAAGTCGGCGGCGACAAAGAAACCACGGAACTTACCGTAATTGCCGCTGGAGAGGAGGTCGTACAATGAACATGCTGGGATTGATCTTCGCTGACGAACACGATGCCGATGTCAGCGAACTGACAACGAAGAGAACCTTTGCAGCCATTCCGTTCGGTGCGCGGTACCGTCTCATCGATTTCTTCATTTCGAACATGACGAATTCGGGGATCCGCAACATCGGCGTGGTAGCAACGACAAAATACGAAAGCCTGATGGGCCACGTCCGCTACGGCGGTGAATGGGACCTGAACCGGAGAAAGACCGGATTGACCGTCCTTCCTCCGTTCTCGTTCTTCAACGGCCAGGTCCGTTACGAGAACGTTCTGGAAGCGCTTCAGGCCAACATTTCCTATATCACCGATTACAAGGAGCCGTACGTCCTGTTCACCTGCTGCAATGCCATCGGCAACATCGATTACGCAGCCATGCTGGAAAAGCATATCGAATCGGGAGCCCGTTTCACCTGCCTTTGCACGAGAAACCCGCTGAACAAAGAACCGGGCGTCGCAACGACAGAATATAAGGTTGATGAGGACGGCAGGATCACAGACATCCTCATTCACGATGATGTCACGGAAGGTGCGTACGTCGCGACCCACACCTACATCATGGGCCGGGACGATCTGCTGGAGATCCTGGAGGAATCCATCGATCTGAACAAAAAGAGTCTCCGTATGGACGTGCTGAAACCAGCGCTCAAGGACTCCAAGATCATGGCTTACGAAACCGATGAAAAACTGTTATTCATCGATTCCGTATCGTCATACTTGCAGAGCAATCTGGATCTTCTGGATAAGGATCTGCGATGTGAACTGTTCAAGAAGGAACTCCGTCCGATCATCACCAGAGCGGGCAACAGTTCCCCTGCTTTCTACGGAGATTGTTCCAACGCGACCAATTCCCTGATTGCGGCGGGATCCGTCATCGAAGGTACGGTGAAGAATTCTGTGATCTTCCGCAACGTGCACGTCAAGAAAGGCGCGGTCATCGAGAACTGTGTCATCAATCAGGACTGCACCATCGGAGAGGGCGCGATGCTGAACTACGCGGTGCTGGATAAAGGCGTGCACATCAATGATAAGCGCCTTCTGTCCGGTTACATCACGCATCCGTTCTTTGTGAAATCAAAATCCGTAATCTAGCGTTGGGGGGGAATATGACAGGAAAATCGGACATTATTTTTGATTCTAGAAATGGATTTTTCAAAACCCCTCAGGGCGCTGTCAAAGCGAATACGGAAATGGCTTTCCGGCTGCTGGTCGCAGAAGATCTGCAGCCGATTGCTGTGCGCCTGATCATACTGTATGACCGGCATAACGATCCGGCCGTTTACGATATGGACGGCGGCAGCAGGACGCCGGAAGAGACCGATGATTATCTGGAGTTCACCGCGGCGTTCACGATCCATGATACGGGACTGTACTGGTATCACTTCGAGGTTCTGACCGACGAAGGACTTCTTCGCATCGGCAAAGATCATGACAATCGTGCGGTCATCATGGACTCGCCGAGCACCTGGCAGCAAACGGTCTACCGGCGCGCCTACGATGCGCCGGACTGGATCTGCGGCGGCATCTTTTATCATGCATTCGTCGACCGATTCCACCGGTCCGGCCGCCCTCGCCTGCCGCAAAAAGACAAGATCCTCCGCGAGGATTGGGGCGGCGTTCCGGAATGGAAGCCAAAAAACCTGAAGATCTATAACAACGACTTTTTTGGCGGGGATCTGGAAGGCATCCGGCAGAAACTGCCTTACCTGGCGGAGCTGCATGTGACGTGCCTGTATCTGAGCCCAATCTTTGAGGCCTACTCCAGTCATAAATACGATACCGGAAACTATGAACACATCGACCCGATGTTCGGCAGCGAAGCGGACTTCGAAGCCCTTTGCAAAAGCGCCGCGGAATACGGAATCCGCGTGATCTGCGACGGGGTGTTCGCGCATACGGGATCGGACTCCGTATATTTCGATAAATACGGCCACTATGGAGAGAAAAGCGGTCACGCGCCTGGCGCTTACGGCCACCCGGACTCCCCTTACCGCAACTGGTACTTCTTTCACGACGATGAAACCTACGACTGCTGGTGGGATTTCCGGACGCTGCCGAAACTGAACAAGCGGGATCCCGGCTACGTCGAGTACTTGACCGGCGAGAACGGGATCGTGCGCAAGTGGCTGCGGGCCGGTGCTAGCGGATGGCGCCTGGATGTGGCGGACGAACTGCCGAACGACTTTCTCGACGCACTGGTGTCTGCCGCCAAAACAGAAAAACGCGATTCGATCATCATCGGCGAGGTCTGGGAAGACGCGTCCAACAAGATCGCGTATGAAGAACGCAAAAATTATTTCGAGGGCATGCGCCTCGATTCCGTTATGAACTACCCGTTCCGCACGTCGATCATCGATTTCGTGCGTCACGGGAATGCCAAAGACCTGGCGCTGACTGTGGAATCGATCGCCGAGAACTACCCGCCGGAAGTCCTGCACTGCCTCATGAACGTGCTGGGGACCCATGACAGCCCGCGGATCATCACCGCGCTGGCCGGCGCCGATCTCGGCCCGGATCCTTCCAGGCAGCTGCAGGCGGAAACGCACCTCGATGATGCGGAATGGGAACGCGGGACCCGGCTTTTGAAGATCGCGTCGCTGATCCAGATGACGCTGCCGGGTATTCCGTGCATCTATTACGGCGATGAAGCCGGCACCGAGGGGTACAAGGATCCGTTCAACCGGACCTGCTATCCATGGGGACACGAAAACGCGGATCTGCTCTGCTGGTATAAAAAGATCACGCAGATCCGGGCGTCACATCCGGTATACCGGCAAGGCGCTTACCGGACCATCGCTGCGGCAGACGGGCTGTTTGCTTTTGAACGGTTTGATCCGGTCGGCGGCGAATCGGCGCACCCGACGCTCATGACCGTATGCTGCTGCGGTGGGCATGAGCAGCACCTTCCGCTGGAAGGACGCTGGCAGGATCTGCTGACCGGACAAGTTTTCGAAGGAACGATCACGGTCTTTCCGGAAGACGCACTGCTTTTAGAAAGGAGCAATGAATATGGATTTTAACAACGAATACCGACGCTGGCTAGAAAGCGACATCGTCGACGAAGCGACAAAAGAAGAACTGCGCGCCATCGAAGGCGACGCGAAAGAGATCGAAGGCCGCTTCAGCAAGATGCTGGACTTCGGGACGGCAGGTCTGAGAGGCATCATGTGCGCCGGACTGTTCGGAATGAATGTCTACACCGTCCGTTATGCGACGCAGGGCCTCGCGGATCTGATCAAGCGCAGCCCGGTGGAGGGCAAGAGCGGCGTTACCATCGCATATGATTCCCGCAACAACAGCGACCTGTTCGCCCGCGAAGCTGCCGGAGTGCTGGCTGCCAACGGCATCCACGTCTACTTCTTTGAAAGCCTGCGCCCGACGCCGGAACTTTCCTTCGCGCTCCGCGAAACCGACTCCATCGCGGGAATCAACATCACCGCCAGCCACAACCCGAAAGAATACAACGGATACAAGGTGTACTGGGAGGACGGTGCCCAGCTTCCGCCGCAGCACGCGGCCGAAGTGGCGGAATCCATGCGGAAGAGCGACATCTTCGATGACGTCCGGTCGATGGATTTTGCAAAAGCTCAGGAAGCGGGATTCATTACGGTCCTCGGCGCGGAAACGGATGAGAAATACCTGGCCTGCGTACTGGCGCAATCCGCCAGCAGCACGGCGGTCAAGGAAGCGGCTGATTTCAAACTGATCTACACGCCGCTTCACGGAACGGGCTATAAACTCGTACCGGAAGTTCTGAAACGTCTCGGTGCGGAAAACATCATCACGGTTCCGGAACAGATGGTCATCGACGGCGACTTCCCGACCGTCGCTTCACCGAACCCGGATAACATCGGGACTTTTAAGCTGGCCATCGAACTGGCCAAGGAACATGACGCGAATCTGATCATCGGCACCGACCCGGATGGCGACCGCTGCGGCGCAGTCGTCCGGAACGGCAACGAATTCATCATTCTCACCGGAAACCAGCTGGGCGTTTTGCTTCTGGATTATCTGATCCAGGCGAAAAAGGAAGCCGGCACGCTGGTCGCCAACAGCGCTGCGGTCAAGAGCGTCGTTTCGACACCGATGGCCAACGCGATCTGCGAGCAGAACGGCGTCGCCATGATCGAAGTGCTGACAGGCTTCAAGTTCATCGGCGAAAAAATCAAGGAATGGGAAAGCACGAACGAGCACACCTTCCTCTTTGGATTTGAGGAGAGTAACGGTTACCTCAGCGGCACCTACGCCAGAGACAAAGACGCCATCGTCGCGTCGATGCTGCTCTGCGAGATGGCATGCTACTACGCGCGCAAAGGCCTGACCCTCTATCAGGTCCTGCAGGAGATGTATCAGAAATACGGTTTCTTCAAGGAAGAAGTCGTCTCGATCCTCTTTGAAGGGTTCGACGCGTCCGACAAGATGGCCGCGGTCATGAAGCAGCTGCGGGAGGAACCTCCTGCTGAGATCGGCTTCGCCATCGAGCGGATCCGCGACTACGACAGCGGCGTCATCACAGAGACCGCCACGGGCAGCACTTCCCCGACCGGCCTGCCGGGCAGCAACATGCTGTTCTATGAACTGGCCGGCGGATCTAAGGCCATCGTCCGTCCATCCGGAACGGAGCCGAAGGTCAAACTGTACCTGATGGCGCAGGGTGCTGACGCGGCTTCCTGCGATGCGGCGCTTGATACGGTCAAGGCCGCGCTGCTTAAAATCGTGAAGGGATAGAGGAACTACCGAACAGATAATTAGCAGATGAGTGTATGAAAAGAAGTGCCGCGGCTGCCCGCCGGACACTTCTTTTTGATTGTTTATTGCTCTTATTTATAGTTTTGTCATGGTCTACCGCCGGTAGCGCATGGTGATCTCTGAAATTTCTTCTGCCAGTTCCGGCGTGAACGCGTTTTCCTCCATCTGCCAGCGCCAGTTTCCCTTGGCGACGCCCGGCACATTGAGTCTGGCCTCACTGCCCAGCAGCAGATAATCCTGCAGCGGGATGATGCATGTGTCGCAGCGGGAACTTTGCGCTAGCTCGATCAGTCCCTTGACTGCCAATTCCGGCGGTATGATGTCGTCCGGTTCCGTGGTCTCCCTGTCCCCGAACAGTTCTTCCTTTCTCCACTCCGGTATCTCGGATTTCTCGCGCAGATACCAGGAAACGAATCGCTGTTTCCAGTCTTCGGCCTTTTCATACCAGCCGAGGGTCGTGTCGTTGTCGTGCGTTCCCGTGTAGATGACGGAGTGATCCGTGTCGTAATTGAACGGCAGATAGACGTTTTCTTCACTGGTATCAAAGGCGAACTGCAGGATCTTCATTCCCGGATATCCTACTTCGGCCATCATCGAGCGGACTTCTTCGGTCAGATACCCGAGGTCTTCCGCGATGAAGCTGCATTCTCCCAGTTCATCCCGGATCGCCCGGAACAAATCCAGGCCCGGGCCCTTTTCCCAGTGGCCGTCTTTCGGACTCTCCGAATCGGCCGGGATGGCATAGTACGATTCAAATCCGCGCATGTGATCGAGTCTGACAACGTCAAAGAACCGGAGCTGCTGCCGGATCCGGCTGATCCACCAGCGGTAACCTTGTTCTTTATGCGTTTCCCAGTTATAGACCGGGTTGCCCCAGCATTGCCCTTCCGACGTGAACGCATCCGGCGGCGCGCCGGCTTCGAAGATCTGCCGGCTTTCTTCATCGAGCTGGAACAGCTGCGGGTCGCTCCAGCAATCGGCGCTTTCATAAGCCGCATAATACGGGATATCACCGATAAGCCGGATCTTCTTCTCGTGGGCGTATGTCTTCAGATCGTCCCACTGATTGAAGAACTCGTACTGCGTCCACCGGTAGAATTCCATTTCATAGGAGAGCTTGATCGTCCACTGGATCATCGCGTCCCGGGTCCTCTTTCTGGCGCCTTCTTCCCAGCACGCCCAGTCGCCCGTCTCGAAATAATCCGATAACGCGGAGAACAGCGCGTAGTCGTCGATCCACCCTTCTTCCATCTTGCAAAATGCTTTGTAATGGAGTTTGGCCTCCTCATCTTCCTGCAGCTTCGCGCGGAATCCGCGGAAAGCCGCCCGAAGCGCTTTTCGCTTGAATCCCATCCGTTCTTCCTGAGACAGATCAGCTACTTTCTCAAAACCCCTCAAGTCCCGTTGTGAAAGCAGCCCCTGCTCTTCCAGTTTTTTCAGCGAAAGGAGCAGCGGTTCCCCGGCAAAGCTGGAACTGGATTGATACGGGCAAAGTTCTTTGTTGATCGGACCGATCGGCAAGACCTGCCAGTAATGCTGCCCCGCTTCCCTCAAGCGGTCGATGAATTTGTATGCTTCCTCATATAGATCGCCAATGCCGTACGGCGATGGCAATGAAAAGATCGGTAATAGTATTCCGCTGGCTCTCATTAATTTCTTCCTTTCTTTTCTTTATATCGTGTTTATGTCGTGCGGCTCTCCTGGACGCACCACCATGTAACCGTAACGATAATGATCACCGCGCCAATCAGCGCGAACCTTCCCGGGACCTCCCCCACGAAAATCGCGACCCAGACGGGATTCAGCAAAGGCTCCAGCATTCCGATCAGCGAACACGCCAGCGGCGGGCAGTCCTTCGACGCGATCCCGTAAAGGACGTACGGGATGCCCAGCTGGAACACGCCGAGAATCAGGACGAAGAGGATCTCCATGCCGAGCGGCGATCCCGCAGCAGACACCGTGTCCGCCGCAATGGCTCCGGCCTTTGCATGGAAGGTCAGTACCGCCCCGACCGGAACGCCGATCAGCGCCGCAATGATATGCGCGTTCAGAATGCCGCTCATCCGCGTGCTGTCATCGTCACCGCCCCGTCCGACCATGACGAACATCAGGGCGAGAAAGATCCCTGCCAGGATTCCGAAGAAGTTCCCCAGGACATTCCCCGGCGAGAGCTGATCGAAAAAGAACAGGACCGTTCCCATGAGCGTGACCAGCACGACGCCGACTTCCATCCGCTTCATTTTCTGATGGAACAATACCGCGGACAGGATCAAAATAAAGACCGGCGCGGTATACTGCAGAACGATCGCGTTCGCCGCCGTGGTCAGCTTGTTGGCAATGGTAAATAACGTCGCCGACAGGCCGAGCCCGACTCCGGCAAACAAAGAATACCGGTTCAGCTTATACCCGACGTGGCTCGCTCTCATATATCCGGCCATGATGCTGCCGGAGATAATGCTCCGGATTCCGGATATGAGGAACGGACTCCAGGATATCAGTTTGATAAAAATACCGCCGATGCTCCACATACATGCCGTCAGCACCATCAGGAGCATCGCTCTGCGCTTTCTGTTCATTGTATTATTATATTTCATCGTTGCAGTTCTGTCTATTGCATACCTTTTTTGAAAAGTGTATAATCACTTGCTTGACAACGACGTTACGTCGTCACCTAAGATGATTGTGCTTAAAGATAGCATTGGAGCCACAGCATGAACAAGAAAGATAAATCAGACTACATGACCGTCGGCGAACTGGCGGAAAAGGCCGGCGTCACAGTCCGGACTCTCCAGTATTACGACCAGAAAGGTCTGCTGGCGCCATCCGTCAAAGGAACACGGAACCAGCGCCTCTACACAGAAAAAGATCTGGAAACGCTCAGCCGCATCCTTACCTACAAGTATATGGGCTCTTCACTTCAGGAGATCTCGGATTACTTGAATGAAGAAAATAGCAGAGAGCACGTCGCCCAGACGCTGCATGAGAAAGTCATGGAGGCGGAACAGGCGATCGCCGCGCAGATCAAACGGTATCTGATCTTGAAAAACATGGAAACGCTGGCGGAAAACCCGCCGGAAGAGATCCATTGGCAAGATGCGGTCACGATTATCAATTACATCGATACTAAATGGAATATGATCTGGCAGATCAATCAGGCGGTCGAAGGCGATACCGATCCGACCCGTTTCCCGGGATTCAGGCTCGATGAGATAGGACGCTACCACAAGCTGATCGGCGAGACGCTCCAATTGATGAACGAAGACGTCGACCCGAAGGACGCGAGAGTCATGTCCATCCTGGAAGAATACTTCAAAAATGCAGGCGAACATGCCCCGATTGCGGATTGGGGCGAGCAGCAGGAGCTGATCTATAACGACATCGACAACCTGCATTCCGAATTCGATGGTGCGACGAAGCTATGGACCAATATCAACCAATACCTGGAGACCGCCGTCCATCACTATTTTTCGAAATAAGCGCGATTCTGTACCCTCGGAATCTGCTTATTATTTCCCCCCATCCTCCCGTAGCAATACGGGGGGATTTTTTTCATCAAATCTACACATTTCTCCCCTTTACATTCACATAAACAGGTGCTACACTGCAGGCAGATGGACGGTATTCTTTTTGAAACTGTACCCCGACAGGCAGATCCCCGGAGTGAGGCACCGGATCGTGATCTGCAGCACGTCACCTCAAAAGCGGCATCGGCGATGCCGAAAGGAGGTGGGCGTTTGAAAACAGGATTTATAGGAGCAGGAAAAGTCGGGTGTTCCCTGGGAAAACTTCTCAGCACCCGCGGCATGACGGTTACAGGTTATTACGACCGCGACACGCAAAATGCCGAAGAGGCAGCACATTTCATAAATGCAAAGGCTTTCGAAACACCGGAAGCCCTGATCAAAGAAAGTGACGTGCTCTTCATCACTGTTCCGGACGGACTGATCTCCACGGTCTTTGAGGAAATCAGGACGTTGCCGATCAAAGGAAAATACATCTGCCATTGCAGTGGGAGCATTTCCTCCAAGGATGCTTTTCCGCAGATCGGGAGTACAGGTGCATACGAATATTCCGTTCATCCGTTGTTCGCAGTAAGTGATCGATTCGAGACTTACCACGAACTGCCGGATGCTTTTTTTACCTTGGAAGGTAATCCAGCGCACATCGATGAAATGTCAGAGTACCTGCGGAAAGCAGGGTTGCGATTCCAGATCATCGACCCGGCAGCAAAGACCCGCTACCATCTGGCAGCGGTCTACGCCAGCAATCTGATGTTGGCGCTGATCGGAGAAAGCATCCAGCTTTTGCAGGAATGCGGTTTTTCGGAAGAAGACGCACGAAGCGCGCTCACGCCGCTGATCACGGGAAATGTCCAGCACGCGTTGGAACGGGGCGTAGCAAACGCGCTGACCGGCCCGGTGGAACGAGGCGACATCACAACACTTCTGAAACACCTGCAGGAAGCGGACGATGAAGAGGACCGGCAGCTTTACCGGCTTCTGTCCCGGAAGCTCCTGCCCTTTGCAAAAGCCAAGAACCCGAATCGCGACTATCAGGAGACAGAATCATTTCTGCAGTAACCATCATTTTTCACAACGTCCCGGTACGGCGAGAAGCAGACTGGAGAAAGAGAGGAACAAAATGAAAAACACAGCAGTAACCTTTCAGGAAATGAAAGCAAAAGGCGAGAAGATCTCAATGCTCACATGCTACGATTATTCGACCGCAAAGCTCATGGAGGCAGCAGGCATCAATGGAGTGCTTGTTGGAGATTCACTTGGAAACACTATGCTCGGTTATCCGGACACCCTGTCCGTAACCATGGAAGATATGCTGACATACGGCCGGGCGGTCGCCCGCGGATGCAGCGACACGCTCGTTGTCATCGACATGCCGTTCATGTCCTATCAGATTTCTGTTGAACAGGCTCTGACCAACGCTGGCCGGCTCATGAAGGAAGGCCGTGCCGGGGCCGTCAAGCTCGAAGGCGGCGCCACCGTCTGCCCGCAGATCAAGGCGATGACCAGCATCGGCATCCCAGTCATGGCGCACCTGGGCCTGACGCCGCAGTCGATCAACACGCTCGGCGGAAACAAAGTGCAGGGCAAGACGGAAGAGGCAGCTGAAAAGCTTCTGGAAGACGCCTATGCCGTCCAGGACGCCGGCGCGTTCTCCGTCGTACTGGAGTGCGTCCCTGCCCCGCTCGCGGAATTCATCTCACAGTCCATCCGCATCCCGACCATCGGCATCGGCGCCGGAAACGGCTGCGACGGGCAGATCCTCGTTTATCAGGATATGCTCGGGATGTTCAAGGATTTTGTCCCGAAATTCGCGAAGCAGTACGCCAACGTGGGTGATGTCATGATGCAGGCTTTCCGGGATTACGATGCCGAAGTCAAGAGCACCGCGTTCCCTGACGCCGCGCACTCCTTCAAGATGAAATACCCGATGATCATCGAAAAGCTGAAGAACAAGGCCGCCGCCGGTCCGGTCGCTTATGAAGAAGCGGACACGGAATATCTGGCGAAGCTGTACTGATGCCAAACCCGACTTCATGCCGTGGCAACGGGAAAGGAGCAACGCGATGATCATAGCAAAAACGATAGACGAAGCACGGGCACAGATCCGTTTGTGGAAAGCCGAAGGCTGCACCATCGGCCTGTGCCCGACCATGGGATATCTGCATGAGGGACACCTCTCCCTCATGCGGGCGTCCAAACGCGATAACGATAAGACCGTCGCATCGGTGTTCGTCAACCCGATGCAGTTCGGTCCTGCCGAAGATCTGGCGAAATACCCGCGGGATCTGGAACGGGACTGCGCCCTGATGGACGACGAAGGCGTGGACATGGTCTTTGCACCGGACCCTTCGGAAATGTACGACGATGATTTTTGCTCGTTCGTGGATATGAGCGTCGTCTCGGAAGGCCTTTGCGGCAAAAGCCGCCCGGTCATGTTCCGCGGCGTCTGCACGGTCCTGACGAAGCTGATCCACATCATCAGCCCGGACCGCATGTACATGGGGAAAAAGGACGCCCAGCAGCTGGCGGTCGTCCGCCGCATGGTGCGCGACCTGAATTTTGATCTGGAGGTCATCGGATGCCCGACGGTCCGCGAGGAAGACGGCCTCGCCAAGAGCTCCCGGAACAGCTATCTGAGTCCGGAGGAACGGGCTGCCGCCCGCGTTCTCTCCCGCGCTCTGCGGATGGCACAGGATGCCATCACAGCCGGACAAACCAGCAGCGCAGCGGTCACCGCCATCATCAAGACGAAACTTGTCAATGAGCCGCTGGCCGACATCGATTACGTCGAAATCGTCGACGGGCTTTCCATGCAGCCGGTGGATACGCTCCGCGAAGGCGATCTGGTCGCCATCGCCGTCCGTATCGGCACCACCCGCCTCATCGACAACTTTATCGTCGGCGATCCGCTGATCGGAATTATATGACTTTCGGCATCCGCCGCTTATAAACGATTGTCAGGCAGATCGCCGTCACGATCGTGAGGCTCCCGAACAGGGCGTACGTCGGAATGTATCCGCCCAGGTGGTCCGCCATGATCCCCGGGACCGACGCGAACACCATCGCTCCGGCGGCGTAAATCAGCTGCATCTTTCGAACGGTCTCCGCGTAATCGATCTGCGCCACGAGGTCGCCTGCCCAGACAGGAATGCCAACTGTGGTGATCGAATAACCAAGTCCTATCACGACCGCTGCCGCCATGGCGATCGGCACACTGCCGGTAAAGGCCATGCAGCACAGCGCATGTCCAAGAACAGAAATAGCCAAAAACAGCATCGACGCCCGATACCCGCCCAGCAGATCCGCGGTCTCACCGAAGAGGATCTTAGCGCCGGTGAGCACGATGCCGACCACGCTGACGATCAGCGCCACGGTCATCGGCCGGAACCCTTCCGTAGTATAAAGCATCGTCAAATGCATAAACCCGGGATTTGCCATCGCACCCATGAACACGCTGACGATCCCGATCAGGGCCCAGTCGCTGCGTGTCAGCGGCTTAGCTTTTTGCGCTTCCCTTCGCATGGCGTCTTCCGCCGTTCTCTTTCGCTCGTCGCCTTCCCGCCCGCGGTATTCGTTGATCACATCGCTTTTGCCCAGTGGCTCCAATCCCAGATCCGACGGCTTATCGCGGATCAGCAGAAAGATCAGGATCGAGAAAACGATCACGTATCCGACGACGAACAGAAACGCCGTCTGCAGCGAATATTTCAAGATCAGACTCGTCAGGACCGTCGGCAGAACGATGATGGCCATCCCGCTGCCCGCGCTGCAGATCCCGACAGCCAACGCCCGGTGCTTCACGAACCACCGGTTCATCAGGATCGCGACCGGAATCATGCTTCCGAGTCCGTACCCGATCCCGCCGATCGACGCCCCTATGCAAAACCCCATGTAGCCGCCGGCTCTGCTGTACAAATAGTACGCAACGGCGCAGAGCATCGCCGCGATCCCGGTCCCGAGCCGGTAGCCGGTTTTTTCGTAATACTTGCCGACGACCATCATCGACAGGAACGCGAAGGTGCACCGCAGCGTGACCAGCGATGAAGTTTGCGCGTTCGTCAGGCCGTAGCTCTCCCGGATATACGGCATGAACACGGACAGGCCGTTCGAGGCCGTGCCCATGGTCACGAAGATCAGCAGTGTGCACACACCACAGATGACCCAGCTGTAATAGTTTTTTGTCTTACTGTCCCTCATTGCTGTCCTATTCCGAATACTTGTTTAAGATCCTGGAAACGGTCGACTGATTTACGCCAAGCGCCTCCGCCGTCTTATATGTCGTCTTGTATACTTCAAATGCCCGCTTCACCAGCTGCTCTTCCAGCTGGCTTTTTGCTTCTTTTAACGGAATGATGTCCTCGCAGTACACGCTGCCCTTCCCTTCATCCGTTTCGATGGATCCGTGCAGGATGTCCTGGATCGTTTCCCCGCGGATGACCGGTCCGTCCGTCATCAGATAGGCGGTCTCGATGGTCTGATCCAGTTCGATCAGGTTGCCCGGCCAAGTGTGCGAAGCGAGTTTTCCGAGCGCGTCCTTGTTGAGGATCTTTCGCGCCTTGTATTTATCATTATATCTGGAAACGTATTGGCTGGCCAGAAACGGGATATCTTTCAGGCGGTTCCGCAGCGGTGGAATGCTGACCGGAACGGTAGCCAGTTTGTAATACAGCGCTTTTGAGAACAGCCCGGATTCGCTGAGCTCCTTCAGGTTCATTCCTGTCAGCGCGATGATCCTGGCTGACGAATGGACCTCGCGGCTGCCGCCGGCTCTCTTGAACGTCCCCTTGTCAATGTATTCAAACAGCTTCGTCTGCACTTTCATCGGCATGTAACTGATATTGTTCAACGTCAGCGTCCCTTCATTCGCCTGATCCAGTTTCCCCTGCCGGATATGCTTCGTCTTGCCGTCTTCGGATTCGATTTCCTGCCCGAAGATCTCACGTTCCAGAAAATCGGCGTCGGCGCTCGTGCAGTTAACGGTCACGAACGGCTTATCCCGCCGCTTGCCGGAATAGTGCACATGCCGGGCTGCTACATGCTTGCCTGTACCGGATTCGCCGTAGATCAAAATCGGCAGATCCATGGCGCTGACCCGCTCCAGCGTTTCTTTGACCTTGATGCTGGCCGGATCGCTGGCCTCAAAATCGTTCGCCTTCGAGAGTTCGTTTTTCAGGCGCGCGATTTCCTGGTCTTTTTCCTCCAACGTTTCCAGCAGCTCGTTGACGGCGTCGATGTCCTGTGAGGTCGTGATGACCATATCGATCCTGCCGCCCTTGCCGAAGATCGGCGTTCCCGTTGCGATGATTTTCTTATCGTTCTTCAGATGCTGCAACACGCTGACCGGTCTCCGCTCTTTTAAAACGCGGAGCGTACTGCTCTCTTCAAAGTACCCGTCCTTGATCAGATCCCGGACATTCCGCCCGATGACATTGCCGACATCGAGTTCGTTGATCTCGATCGACGCCGGATTGACGAAAAGAACATTGCCATTCCCGTCGCTGACAAAGATCTCGACGCCCAGGTTTTCGACAATCGTCTGATAGATGTTTTCCATAACTGGCCTCCCCTGCCAAAGCTCTTGCTTTGTTTTTATTATACCTCATATAATGCGTGTTTGCATTACAAATCATGCATTCGCGCATTATTCGTCGAATTTTCAGAAAAATATTGCTATCAAATTGAATGGCCCTGTATTACAATCAAACCATAGAAACGATTAGAAAAAGTTTTTGTAAAGCATTTTGTAAAGATATAGGAGGAACATCCCATGGAAGAAAAGCCTGTAACCTTGATGAATTGGAAAGAGATTTATAAAGAAAGACTGACCACTGCGGAAGAAGCGGTCAAACTGATCAAGTCGCACGACCATGTGATCTTCGGGCATTGTATCTGCGAGCCGGAAGGACTGATCGATGCCATGGTCGCCAACCACGACGCCTACCGGGGCGTGCACATCACGCACATGGTTTCCCTGGGAAAAGGCGAATACACCAACCCGAAATACAAAGATAATTTTACCTTTGACGGCATCTTCTTTGGAGCCGGAACAAGAAACAGCATCGCCCACGGCAACGGCGACGTTATTCCGGTCTACTTCTCAGAACTGCCGATCTGGATGCGGAGAGGCATCTTGAACTTTGATGTCTGCCTGGTCATGGTTTCCCCGCCGGATCAGTGGGGTTACTGCAACCTCGGCGTAGAATCCGGATACACCTTCCAGGCCATGCGATCCGCAAAGACCGTTATTGCGCAGGTCAATTCCAATATGCCGTTTGCATATGGCGACACGCACATTCACGTCAGCCAGCTGGATGCCATCGTCGAGATGGACATGCCGCTGATGGAATCCCAACCGCACCCGATCGGCGATGTTGAAAGAGCCATCGGCAAATACTGCGCATCCCTGATTCAGGACGGATCCACACTGCAGCTCGGAATCGGCGCCATTCCGGACGCGGTTCTGGAGTCACTGAAGAATCACAAACATCTTGGCATCCACTCTGAGATGATCGCGGATGGCGTGCTGGATCTGGTCGAAGCCGGCGTCATCGACTGCTCCGAAAAGACATTGCACAAAGGCCAGATCGTCGTCACCTTCCTGATGGGAACGAAACGGCTGTACGATTTCGCGGACCACAACCCGATGCTGATGCTGCGTCCGGTCGACTACGTCAATGACCCGACGGTCATCGCGAAGAACAACAAGATGGTTTCCATCAACTCCGCGCTGCAGGTCGACTTCATGGGACAGGTCGTCGCCGCTTCCATCGGAACGAAACAGTTCTCCGGCGTCGGCGGACAGGTCGACTTCGTCCGCGGCGCATCCCGTGCAGAGGACGGTCAAGGCATCTCGATCATCGCTATGCCATCCATTACCGTAAAACGTGACGGCACGGTCATTTCCAAGATCGTTCCGTATATCGATAACGGCGCGGCGGTCACCACGAACCGTTACGACGTCGACTACATCATCACCGAATACGGCATCGCCCGCATGAAGGGCAAAACCCTCCGTGAGCGCGCCCGCGCTTTGATCAGCATCGCCCACCCATCTGTCGTGGACGATCTGTCCAAGGCCTTCGAAGAAAGGTTCAATACTCCGTATGTTCCTACGGAATAGCTTTACAAAAAGAACGGCCGGCGGCTCCGGGTTTCCGGGGCCGTCGGTCGTTTTTTGCACTTCAAAGACGACAACAGCTGGGACTGACCCAGCTGTTTTTATGTTGCAATTTGATAAATCGAGATTCCGGCCATATACGCCGCGAACAGGATCAGTGGCGCCATGCCGGCATAGAAAGCCTTCATCGGCTCAAGATTGTAATACTGCAGATAGCAGATCATGCCTGCCGCCGCCACGATCACGGCTATGATCGCCAAAACCAGCGCGGCGGTGAACGACCAACACCCTCCTCCGTACATCGTGCGGATGATGCAAAGTTCCATGCCGATCCAGAAGACGATCAGCAAAAGCTCCGTCGTCACCTGCCTGTGCATGAGAAGGTTCGTCGCGAGCAGCAGCACAATATAGAGCGCCGCGCACGCGCCAATGATGGCCACGTTGCTGACGGCGCTGTCAACGATCTGTTTGGCTCCGTTGCACCCGGAGACGATGAACCCGAGGCCCGCGATTCCGAACATTGCAGTCAACGCGAACGGAATGAGTTTCGCGAGCATCGGTGCGGAATAACCCGGCCGGAACGCCACGCACCACCAGACCAGATAGGCCATGCAGCAGGCGACGAACAGCCACTGTCCCAGTAAAATTGTTCTATCCCACATACTGTTCTTAAAACTCCTGTTAGCCTGGAGTCAACTATAACCGGAACGCTTCGGCCAGTGCAACGACGGCCTTGGCTTTGTTCTCTTTGTCGATGGTGGTTGAGATCGAGATCTCTGAGGTGGTGATGTTGTAGTGCGGGATCCCCGCCTCTGCCAACGTCGCGAATGTCTTCCCCGCCACACCGACGTGAGCCGCCATGCCGACACCGACCAATGAGATCATGCAGATATCATCCATCTTGGCCGTTTCCAGTGTATTGAACCGCGCATTGATCGCCAGCGCTTCGTCGATCCGTTCGATGTCCGGCCGGTCGCAGCTGAACGAAACGACGCAGGTATCGCCCTGATATGGCTGCTGGGAAATAACATTCAGATTGACCTTCAGCTCTCCAAGGAGCTCGAACAGTTCCGCGATCTCCTCGCCTTGATTCGGAATCCCCTTGATGGTATATATCACAACGTCATCAAACGTGCTGATGCCGCTGACAGCTGTCTCTTCCACAATGATGCTTCTGTCCACGATGTATGTTCCTACTGTTTTCTCTTCAAAGGCCGGTCCGACATAGAGCTTTACGTCCAGCATCTGCGCCAGTTCAATAGCTTCCGCTTCAAGGTCGCCATCTCCCAGCATCGTCAGTTCCATCGCTTCCTCATAGCTGATCTTATCGAATTTTTTTCGGTCTTCGGACACCCTCGGATCTTTGACATAAACGCGGTTGGTATTGCCGTAGAGTTCGCAGTCGCATTCCAGTGCCCCGGCAATGGCCACAGCGGTCGCTGCTGCTCCGTACCGTCCGAGCCGGTCGCTCATTTCGAACTCGCCGATTCCCTGGAATCCTGCGATGACCGGAACAAGTCCTTCACCGAGCGCCTTTTCGACCTTCGTCAAAACGAGTTCGTGTTTGCCGCTTTCCATTTCCAAAGGCGTCAGCGAGTGTCCGCGTATATCGCTGATCACTTTCGCCGGAACACCTCTCTGTTCCAGCGCGCTGGCCATCAGTGCCGCGGTCTGATATTCGCTGGCCGAGAACAGCGCATCCAGTTCTGATTCTCTGATTCCTTCCTTGTACTCTTCTGCCCGTTCCATCATCTCCCGGGCGATTTCATGCATGGCCGCTACGACGAGAATCAGTTCGCCCAGATCACCACGGTTCTCCGCAATATAGTCCGCGATTTTCTTCAGGTCATCGTTGTTTCTGAGATAACGTCCACCGTACTTTTGTACGAGATACATCGTTCCATTCCTCCTGCTCTGTTATTATGAAAAAATCCGTGCCATTGCACAGATCCAAAAAACAATACAAAAAACACATTGAATTTCGGATAGCGCAACTACTAACGTAGACAGTCCTGCAGCTATTGACTGCAGACCCACCAGGATCCCGCGCCCGGAAAACTGATTCGGCGGAGATTGCCTAAGATGCGATCACTGCCCGCCGGCTCCCGCATCGTCTTCTGCTCCGCGCCTCTATCACATGAGTAATTCTAACAATAACAATGCTAAAAATCAAGGGTGCTTCTGTGATATAATGAAATAAAGTACTGCGAAATGAAAAATACGATCCAAAGAATTGAGGCCTTGGAATGAAAATAAAGAAAACGAACGTGATGCGCCTGCTCGATCAGGCGAAAATCGAATACACCGCCCACACCTATGCGGATACCGAAGCGATCAGCGGCGTGGAGGTCGCGGATGTACTGGGACAGGATCCGGTGCGGGTGTTCAAAACGCTGGTCACGGTCGGCGCCGGCAAGGCGCCGGAGCACTACGTGTTCATGCTGCCGGTCGCGGAAGAACTGGATCTGAAAAAGGCGGCCGCTGCCGTCGGGGAAAAGAGCATCCAGATGATCAAATCCAAGGAACTGCTTCCCCTGACCGGCTACATCCACGGCGGCTGCTCCCCGATCGGGATGAAGAAACAGTTCCCGACGACGATCCATATGACGGCCGCGGACGAAGAACTTTGCCCGACGATTTTCTTCAGCGCCGGCAAGATCGGATACCAGATCGAATGCGCGCCGCAGGACCTCGCGAAGGTGATTCCGTTGCGCTTCGCGGAAATCGTATAGCAAGATTGTTACAATCTTGTCAATCTGAAACCAGTACCATTTCGAAAAAAATTCACTTGTTTGCCGACTTTCAAAAAAAGGCCTTTTGCATACATAATACACCCCTAAAAATGGTTGACGTTCCCCCTATTTATAAGGTACTATCGCCGTGTGGCGATAAATAATATTTTAACAAGCTCCGCACATCTGCGGAGCTTCTTTTTTCAAGAAAGGAGACATGCACAGACATGGCAAATGAATGCAACGTAAAAAATGAAAGCTGCATCAAGCCGGATGACCCTCGCTTCAAAGAACTGAAAGCGTACATCGATTCAGTTCGCGATCAGCAGGGAATCAGCATCATGGTGCTGCAGGAGGCGCAGAGACTATTCGGTTATGTTCCTCTCGAAGTCCAGAAGTGGATTTCGCTTGAACTGTGGGATTATTCCGTCGGCGAACTGTATGGAATCACCACGTTCTACAGCCAGTTCAATCTGACGAAACAGGGCAAGCACAAGATCTCAGTCTGCCTGGGAACCGCCTGCTACGTCAAGGGCGCGCAGGCGATCGTCGAAGCGCTGGAACAGTATCTGAACATCGAAGTCGGCGGCATCAGTGAAGACGAAATGTTCTCGCTCGAAGCGACCAGATGCCTGGGATGCTGCTCATTGGCGCCGGTCATGATGATCGACGACGATGTGTACGCCAAGCTGTACGACACGAAACAGATTCCTGAGATCCTCTCCAAGTACTATCTGGAATCGGAGCTTGAGGATGAAATGGAAAGTGAGGTGGGCGCGTAATGGCAAAGAATACCACTACCCTGGAAACACTGCAAACCATCAAGGACGGCGTTCTTGCTGAGCAGGCGAAAGAGGATAATATCCGCATCCTGGTCGGTATGGGAACTTGCGGTATCTCTGCAGGTGCCAGAGAAGTCATGGCTGCCCTGAAGGCAGAGCTGGCCCAGAAGCCGGACGTCGACAACGTCCAGATCATTCCTTGCGGCTGCGCCGGCATGTGTACTTACGAGCCGATCGTAGAGGTCCTCGAACCTGGCAAGAAAAGAGTAACTTATGTGCATGTTACACCGGATACCGCTTCTGAAATCATGTACAAGCATATTTTCGGCGGCGACCCGGTCGTAAAATATACCATCAACGGAGAGTTCAAAACCCTCAGCGAGCAGAACTTCTACACGAAGCAGAAGCGTGTCGTTCTGAAGAACTGCGGTGAGATCAATCCGGAAGACATCAACGAATACATCTCCAGAGACGGCTACCAGGGCCTCGCGAAGGCACTGCTGGAAATGACCCCGGAAGAAGTCATCGACGTGATGAAAGAATCCGGACTCAGAGGCCGTGGCGGCGGCGGATTCCCGACCGGCGTAAAGTGGAGCTTCGCGGCACCGAATAAAGCGGACCAGAAGTACATCATCTGCAACGCTGACGAAGGTGACCCGGGCGCGTTCATGGACCGTTCCGTCCTCGAAGGCGACCCACACGCGATCCTGGAAGCGATGGCGATCGGCGGCTATGCGATCGGCGCGACCAAGGGCTTCATCTATGTCCGTGCGGAATACCCGGTGGCTGTACAAAGGCTTCAGACAGCCATCCATCAGGCCCGGGAAATGGGTCTGCTGGGCAAAAACGTTCTGGGATCGAAATTCGATTTTGATATCGACATCCGTCTCGGCGCCGGCGCATTTGTATGCGGCGAAGAAACGGCATTGATCGCTTCCATCGAAGGTAAGCGAGGCATGTCGAGAAATAAGCCTCCATTCCCTGCCAACCACGGGCTGTGGGGCAAACCGACCTGCATCAACAACGTTGAGACGCTGGCGAACGTACCGCAGATCATTCTGAACGGCGCGGATTGGTTCCGTGGTTTCGGTACTGCCAAGTCCCCTGGAACGAAGGTCTTTGCACTTGGCGGCAAGATCAACCAGACTGGTCTCGTCGAAGTCCCGATGGGTATCACCCTGCGGGAAGTCATCTATGATATCGGCGAAGGCATCCCTAACGGTAAGAAGTTCAAGGCAGTTCAGACCGGCGGTCCGTCCGGCGGCTGCATCACCGAAGAAAACCTGGAGATCCCGATCGACTTCGATAATCTGGTAGCAATCGGCTCCATGATGGGATCCGGCGGAATGATCGTTATGGATGAAGACAACTGTATGGTCGACATCGCCCGCTTCTTCCTCGACTTTACCGTCGACGAGTCCTGCGGAAAATGCGTACCGTGCCGTGAAGGAACGAAACGTCTGCACGAGATCCTTGACCGGATCACCAGCGGAGAAGGCGAAGAGGCAGACCTGCAGATGCTGCAGGATCTGGCAGAGAACATCAAGCTGACATCCCTGTGCGGACTTGGTCAGACAGCGCCTAACCCGGTACTGTCCACACTGAAGCATTTCCACGACGAATACGAAGCACACGTTATTGATAAGAAGTGCCCTGCCCTCGTCTGCAAGCCGCTCCTGACCTTCGAGATCAAGGACGACTGCCGCGGATGTACGCTTTGCTCACGTATGTGTCCTGTGCGTGCGATCTCCGGTGAGACGAAGCAGCAGCATGTGATCGATCAGACCAAGTGTACGAAGTGCGGCACCTGCCTCACGGTATGCAAGTTCGGCTCGATCGTAAAATATTAAGAAAGGAGTGTTAACATGGCTGTTAAAAAAGTAAATGTAACCATTAATGGCATAGAAGTTCAGGTCCCTGAAGATTACACCGTACTGCTTGCCGCCAGAGAAGCCGGGATTGACATTCCTACTCTCTGCTATCTGAAAGATATCAACGAAGTTGCCGCCTGCAGGCTTTGCGTATGCGAAGCGGAAGTGAACGGCAGACCGATGAGAAACCTGCCGACCGCCTGCGTCCTCAAGGTCGAGGACGGCATGGTCGTCCGGACAGATACCGAAAGAGTCCGTAAAGCGGTCAAGATGAATCTGGAACTGCTGCTGGCGAACCACAACAGAGAATGCCTCTCCTGTGACAGAAACCAGACCTGCGAACTGCAGAAGCTCTGTCACGAAATGGGTGTCGAATCAACGCGGTTCGAAGGTGAAATGAGGTCGCTTTGCTACGACGATCTTTCCCCATCCATCGTGCGTGACTCTTCCAAGTGCGTTCTCTGCGGCAGATGCGTCAGCGCCTGCGACAAGCTGCAGAACATCGCCGTTCTGGAGTTCGTCAACCGCGGCGTCAACACGAAGGTCGCTCCGGGATTCGGCTACAGCATCCGTGACACCGACTGCATCTACTGCGGTCAGTGCATCAACATGTGTCCGGTCGCTGCCATCAAGGAAAAGACCCATATTCCACAGGTATGGGCCGCCATCCAGGACCCGAAAAAACACGTCGTCGTTCAGACTGCTCCGGCTGTCCGTGCTGCGCTCGGCGAAGAATTCGGCGTCAAGATGGGCAAGGCCGTTACCGGCAAGATGGTCTCCGCTCTGAAGAGACTTGGATTCGACAAGGTGTTCGATACCAACTTCTCAGCTGACCTGACCATCATGGAAGAAGGATATGACTTCATCAACCGCGTGAAGAACAACGGAACGCTGCCGATGATCACATCCTGTTCCCCGGGCTGGATCCGTTACTGCGAAGAGTTCTATCCGGAGTTCATCCCGAATCTGTCCACCTGCAAGTCGCCACAGCAGATGTTCGGTGCCGTCGCCAAATCCTATTATGCGAAGAAGGCCGGCATCAAACCGAAGGATATCGTATGCGTCTCCATTATGCCGTGTACCGCGAAGAAAGCGGAATGCGCGCGTCCTGAAATGCAGGTCGATGGACACCGGGATGTCGATTACGTCCTGACCACAAGAGAACTGGCGAGAATGATCCGCGAAGCCAGAATCATCTTCGATAAACTTCCGGAATCCGATCCGGATCCGATCCTCGGTGAAGGCTCCGGTGCCGGCGTCATCTTCGGCGCGACCGGCGGTGTTATGGAAGCGGCGCTCAGAACCGTTGCGGACGTACTGACCGGCAAAGATCTCAAGGATATCGACTACAAGGCGATCCGTGGTATCGAGAACTTCAAGCAGGCTTCCGTCAAGCTGCCGATCGGCGGAAAGAACGTGGAAGTCAAGGTCGGCGTTGTCAGCAGCATCAGAGCTGCGGAACAGGTGCTCAACCAGATCGAAGAAGGCAAGCTGGATCTCCACTTCCTGGAAGTCATGGCCTGCCCTGGCGGATGCGTTCACGGCGGTGGACAGCCGCACGTTTCAGCGAAGGATAGAATCGATCAGGAAGTTCGCTCCGAACGTGCTAAGGTTCTGTACAGCGAAGACAAGCGGCTGCCGCATAGAAAGTCCCATGAGAATGAAGAGATCAAGGCGCTTTACGAAGAATACTTCAAGGAGCCGAACAGCCCGATCTCACACAAATACCTGCACACGAAGTATGCAGAGCATTTCATCTACATGCCGGACGTTACCGATCGAGTATAACGGTACGATTACAGAATCAAAGAGAGGACCTTTTACAGGTCCTCTCTTTTCATGGTCAGTTCTTTTAGGCGGCCGTTTTTCGCCGCTAAGATCAGACAGGCGAGGCCAAGGATCAGATCGGCCACCACGGCGGGAATCGCGCCCTCCACACCGAAGCTCGCGCTGTAGATCAGGTTTGTCCGCGCATTGGCAGCATCCAGGGTGAATACGGAACATTCCGATACGAGACCGCTGTTCGGCAACCCGAACAGGAAATTCTGTGTAAAGTTCCAGGCGGTGTGGATGCCCATCGGAAACCAGATGCTTCCTGTATACCACTTCGCCAGCGAGAACGATAGGCCGCAGATTGCGATATCAAAGATCGGCAGGAAAGACGCGCCTTCATTGAATACATGCATGCCGGCAAAGAACAGCCCGTTAACGACGATGGCGACCCACAGCGGATAATGCACATTGATACGCTCATACATGAATCCCCGGCACCACAGTTCTTCGGTCGTGCTCTGGATGAACACGCACACCAGCGCAAACAGCAGCAGCGGGATCTGTGAAACGGCAAACTCCAGATACAGTTTGATATCGCCGTGAACGAGCGCGCAGATGATACAGCCGAAATTCATCACAAATCCGACCAACAGCCCTTTCAGCAACATTCCAAAGGAATTATTCGCATGACCCGGCAGAAACGAGCGCAGAACGAACCGGTTCCGCTTCGTGACCGCCGTATAGACGATGATCCCCAAAAAGCCGATGATCGTTGACAGGTACATCTCGATGATAAAAAGCATTCCGTCAGACAAGCCGCCAAGGCCGACCGTTTCGATCGTCCATTTATTGAATACGAAAAACTCGATCGTCGAAAAAATCAATACGTACCATAAAAGCACAACACCGATGATCCAAACGATGCGGTTGTTTTTTTCGGTTTTCTTCACTTTACTTCATCCTCTCTTACCAGGTTTTCACCCTGGTACTTCAATGTCATATTGATTGCATCTTCCCCCGCAATCAGTTTTTCCAGAAACAGCCGGTCGCCTTCCCAGATCGGCAGTTGCAGGACCTTTTCCTTTTCGATCCACTGGAGTGTGCCTTCGCTGCACCGGTCCGGATCCACCGATGCGCCCTCCGGAGCCTTTGCAGAAAACAGATACATGTCTTCAAACTCCCACGCGTCGGAACGGAATTCGACGATGCCGTGGAACTGCCAGAAAGAGAGCGTCAGTCCGGTCTCTTCCCGGACTTCCCGGAGCATGCATTCTTCGGCCGTCTCCCCTTCCAGGAACTTGCCGCCGATGCCGATCCACTTCCCCGCGTTCGGATCGTTTTCTTTTTTGTTGCGGAACATCATAAGATATTTTCCATTGTCCTCAATGTAGCACAGCGTACATTTGATCATCTGCCCTCTCCCGTTTTCATCAAAAAACGCCAGGATCATTTGTTCATTCGTCCCGGCGTTTTGATTGACAGTAAGACTCTATTTTTCCGTTACTTTCGCATTTTCCCGGACAAAGTCGAGAACTTTATTTCTCAGAATCTGAATGTCGTAATAGTTGGCCTTCACATAGTCTTCGACGCTCATGCCGACCACTTCTTCAAACTGGTCTTCCGTCATGTCGGAATTCTCCAGGATCTCATCGTAGAATTCCTGTTTATCACTCCTCTTGACTTTGATGTGCTCCTTTTTAGCGATGGCATGCAGAGCCAGTTTCTCCTTGAGGGAATCTTTCGCAAAGGTCTTATACTGATCTTCCGTGATTCCAAGTGCCTCAGGGGTGGTTCCGTACTGCGACGCCATGTTCGCATACTGCGCCTTCTGGATCTCGATCTCCTGCTTCAGCAGATCCTTCGGGTACTTCTTTACCTTGGTCTTCTCTAGAACCTGTGCCCAAAGTTCTTCTTTCAGTGAGCTTTCAGCCTGCTCTTCTGCCTCTTCCTTGAGTTCCTTCTTTACAGACTTCTCGTATTCCTTCTTGGTCTTGCAATCCGAAACCTTTTTGATGAAGTCCATGTCATATTTATATTTGACCTTCTGCTTCTTGCTGTGGATGGTGATCTCGAACTCCGCGTCCTTGCCGGCAAGGTCTTTGGACTGATAATCCTTCGGGAACGTCACATTGATCGTGCAGGTGTCCCCGATCTTCTGGCCGATCAGAGCTTTTTCGAAGCCCGGAATCATCTTCCCGGATCCGATCTTGAGTTCCTGCTGCTTGGCGCTGCCGCCGTCAAACTTCTTTCCGTCGATCCGGCCGACATAATCGATCACGACCGTATCGCCCTTCTTGACCGTTCCTTTTTTGACTGTTTTCGTTGTGGCCGCATCCTTCACGCGCTGTTTGATCTCGTCCTGCACGTCTTTATTGCTGACCTTCACGGTTGTCAAGGTCCCCTTCAGGCCTTCATATTTCCCTACTTTGATGACCTTGTCATAGTTGATCTTGCTATAGGTATCCACATGGTCATAGATGATGATCCCAGCTCCCGCAATCACGATTGCCGCGATGATGGCAGTCATGATCCAAGTGCTTCTCTTGACTTTCCTGTACCATGGGATTTTAACTTCTTCGATAACTTTTCTTTTCTTTGACATTTACTTGTCCCCTTTTCGTTTGATAGTTCAGCATTTGTATTATACTACAAAACCCCGGACATCGTACACAGAATTCACGACTTCAACACATAGTTTTCGGTTTCCATTCACTTTTCTCCCCTTCCCAGCACGGCAAAAATACCGCAGAAGATCATCGCCATTCCCAGCGCGATCGTCCAGCTCATCGGCTCATGCAGAACCAGAACGCCGGACAAGACTCCGACCGCAGGCACGCCCATGACCGCGATCGATGCCTGCCCCGCTTCCATATGCGTCAGGATATAATTCCACAGCACAAAAGCAAATGCCGATGCGATGAGTCCGTTGTACAGCAGCACTCCGATGGCTATCGCAGAGGACGTGACAGAAACAGAAAGAAGCTGCATCCCGCCCTGCAACGCGTCCTGCGCCCCGGTAAACAGATAAATAAGCAGGACAAACGAACCGCAGGCCATCTGCCATGCGGTATACTGCAGCATATCGCAATCGGCCAGCTTCGCCTTCAAGATGATATTGGAGACGGCCCAGATAAGAGCTGCGCCGAGCGCCAGAAAGACTGCCCAGATATGCGGTGTCATATTGATATTCATCAGGATCGCGAGTCCGATCACGCTGAAAACAATTCCAAACAACTTGCGAAGGGTAAACCGTTCGCCAAGCAGAAACGCCGCCATGATGCAGACGAAGATCGACTGCATGTAATCCAATACCGCCGTCAGGCCAGCTCCGATATACATCGTGCAGATCTGGACGATCAGGTTGTTCATCGACATCATCAAGACACCGGTGACAGCGATCCATGGCCATACCTCCCGTGGCGGGATCAGCTTCCCGCGCGCCGCGCAGACGATCAGCAGCGCGATGGCTCCGATAGAGAATCTGCACGCAACAAAAAACATGGGCGGAAAGTAGTCATTGGCCACTCGCATGACCACCCAATTGAATCCCCATATCAAATATAACAGCAACAGCTGAGGCAGAACGGATCTATTTGTTTTCATACTCATTATGATATCATATTGACCGCTGATTTGGGTTGACTGAACCCTCAAAAAATGAGATAATACCGCCGTATGCGACATTATTACATTATTCATTATTAAATACGTTAGAGGGAGAGTTATTACAAATGGAAAATCAACTTGAGAAAAGATACGGTCTGATCACTGCGATCTGCGTCGTGGTCGGTATCGTTGTCGGTTCGGGCGTCTTCTTCAAGGCGGAGAAGATTCTGGTCTGCACCGACGGAAGAACTTCGCTCGGCATTCTGGCATGGCTGATCGGCGGCATCATCATGGTTTCCTGCGCCTACGTGTTCGGTATTCTGGCGTCACACCATGAGAAGTGCAACGGCATCGTCGACTATGCGGAAGAAATGTGCGGCGAAAAGTACGGCTATATCGTCGGTTGGTTCATGGCGACCATCTACTATCCGACGCTTACTTCAGTACTGGCATGGGTCACAGCCAGATACTTCTGTGTTCTTATCGGATGGGACATCGTCGGCCCGCAGTGTATGGCGCTGGCCGGTTTCTTCCTGATCCTGGCCTTTGTCAGCAACGCACTGAGCCCGGTCATTGCCGGCAAGGTGCAGGTTGCCTGTACAGTCATCAAGTTCATCCCGCTTCTGCTGATGGCGATCGTTGGAACCATCTTCGGACTTCACAGCGGAATGACGGTCGAGAACTTCCACTATGTTGCACAAGATGCAGGTCCTGCGGGAAGCGCTCTGTTCACAGCGGTCTGCGCAACTTCCTTCGCCTATGAAGGCTGGATCATCGCGACCTCCATCAACTCCGAGATCAAAGATTCCAAGAAGAATCTGCCGAGAGCTCTGTTCGGCGGCGCACTGATCGTTGTATTCATCTACATCGTTTACTACCTCGGTCTGGCAGGCGCAGTCGACAACGAGACCATGATGGCCGGCGGCGAAGCAGCTGCTAAGATCGCATTCACCACGCTGTTCGCACGCGTCGGCGGCACCGGCGTATTCGTCCTGATCGTCGTTTCCTGCTACGGAGTTCTGAACGGTCTGATGATGGCCAATGTACGTGGTTTTTACTCACTGGCTATCCGCGGCAAAGGCTACAACCCTAAGATGTTCTGCCAGGTCGATCCGATTACCAACATGCCGACCAACGCATCTATTATTGGTCTGCTGATCGCCGGATGGTGGCTGCTGTACTTCTATGGCGCGAACCTTACGGCCCCATGGTTCGGTCCGTTCTGCTTCGACACATCCGAACTGCCGATCATCACGATCTATGCGATGTACATTCCACTCTTCATCGTGCTGATCAAGCGCATCAAGAACTACAACGTCACAGCGATCGTTCCGGTTATCGCGATCCTCGGATCCCTGTTCATGGTCGTTGCGGCGATATTTGCACATCAGATGGCGGTCGTCTATTATTTGATCGTATTCGTCGTGGTCATCCTTATCGGCATTCCGAGGATGAACTCGGTTCCGATGGATAAACTGAAATAAGCGGACAACATTCAATAAAAATAAGCGTCGGGGCAGCTATTGCCCTGACGCTTTTGTTTTACGCTACTTATTTTTCTTTGATTGCCCGGTGCAGTTCTTCCGGCATGCTGCGGGCGCTCCGCACCACCGACCCGCCGTGCGCTTTGATAAAGGCGAGCGGATACCGGTCCGGCGGATATTTCTCGATCAGCCGGATCCGCATGGAGCGGTCATAGCCTTTGCGCCCCTTGAAAAGACCGTTGTATCCCAGATCCGCCTCGACGACTTCGCAGCGGTAGATGATGGCGGAAAACGGCGCGGAGCAGTAGATGTAGACCTCGTCGCCGGCCTTGATGTTGTTGTGCTGATGCCAGCTGATCACACCTCCGCCGGCGCGGAATCCCCTATCGACATCGTAGACCTTCGGATTGGACGGGATCATCCACGCGCCCGATGCCGAAACTTTGCCAGCGGGTTTTCCCGATGCCAATCGGTAACTCTTGCGGATCAGTGCTTTGACATCTGCATCGGATACCGTGTCGTCCATAACGACACTGATCCAGTGCTTTTTGTTCATGTGCCAGGCCGGAAATATCCCCGGAGTCTGAACGATCGTCGGAATCTCATCCGGATCGGCCTTCAGATTGATGACCTCCACGATCTGATCCGCGTCCTCATCACCGGTCAGTTTCCCGTACTCCACGTCCAGCAGCGCGGCGAACCACTTCTCGTTGTTTGCGCATTTGAACGTGCCGCACCCGGGATACCGCTCCCACGGAAACTCGGCCGCGACACCGTATTCGCTGCGGATCCAGGACTCGATCCGGTTCGATTGGTCATACACAAAATGCACCGGTACGAAGCACGCGTCAAGGATTTCCTGCAAAACCCCCAGATACGCTTCGCGTACGGAACCGATGAATCCGCCGACCTGATGCTGAAGACGGATCGGCAGGTATTCTTCCTCCGTTTCCACGTCGATCACACGTCCTGTTACGATCCCCGTTTCCGAGATGGTCAGCTCCGCACGGAACTGCCGATCAAAAAACGCGGCGCTGTAAAAATAGTTGCCCTTTTCCTTCAGGAACCCGGATCGCTCCAGTTTTCGGAAATCCGGTCTGCTTCTCTTGAAAAACTCCGATTCTATACTCATCTTTTATTAGATCCTTATTTCTTCTGGAATTCCGCTTCCGGATCGATCATCGTCCTCCAACCGAAGCGGTAGATTGAAATCAACACGGATACGATGATAATGACTTCATTCAGAATGGCCGAATAAGCACCCACTATAATATCGTAGACGATCCATGGCGGTGAAATGCAGGTCAGTCCCGTCAGCCGGATAATCCCCGCATTGTTCGTCCACATGCCGATCGTGCCTGTGGTGATAATGAACAGCGGAATCAGGCTGATCGGCCCGTCCCATGAGAACCAGGTGATGACGATGGCGATTGCGATAAAGATTGGAAGCCAGCCTTTGAAACGGACCCATGCCCATTGGTTGTACTTGCTCAACATGAGATTCCGCACTATGACAAAGACCTGGCTGAGGCAGCCGGTATAGGCTCCCAGGAGAAAATATTGAATGGCAAAGGCCCCGCATCCTGCCGCCTGCAGCAGGTACAGACCCTTGTTGGATTTTACCTGATACGAAAGCAGGAAGCAGATCGTCGCTATGATGCCAAAGCTTTGTACGATGACAAAATGCAGATCCATCTAAATGATCTCCACATCGTTCAGGAAACGCCTCAGTCCTATCGGCGCTTTCGACAGATCGGCCAGATTCGTCCACCCGAGGTGGACCAGTTTGTTTTTGCCATGATAATCGCTGCCGGCAGTGACATATAAATGGTAATGTGCCGCGAAATCGAGTGTTTGTTTCTGGATCTTCGGCGAGAATCCGGAGTAGAACGCTTCGACGCCTGCCAGCCCAAACTCCATCAGGCGCTGCAGCCGCTCGTCCATTTCTTCGCCCAGTATCAGCTGGTCGCCGTCCCCATATGCCGGGTGCGCGAGAATCGGAATCCCGCCGCTATTGATAATGCCTTCAATGGCTTTTTCCGGACGCACGTGCGCGCTTTGGAAATGTTTCTTATCGATATATTGAGTGATGGCCTCCTGTATATCTTTCGCATATCCATGCAAGATCATCAAGTTCGCAATATGCGGCTTGCCAGGATTGTCTCTGGCAAGAAGCGCTTGTATCTCTTCATCGGTGAAGGTGAATCCGAATGTTTTCCTCAGAAATGTCAGGCGTTCCTTCGTTTTCTCCATGCGCAGCGCATGTCCCTCGTCGACGACCTCCGCGATTCCAGGGACGTCCGGATCGTACCCGTATCCTAAAATGTGGTACTTTCCGTTTTCATCTTCGCACGAAAACTCGACGCCGCGCAGAAAATACGGCCTCCGATCTGTCTCCAGATCTGCCAGCAACTGCGGCATCTCGATGCCTGCCCGGATCGAGTCGTGATCTGTGACCGAAAACAGATCGAGACCCACCTCGCGGACATGTTCTATGATTTCTTCCAGGCTGTCCGTCCCGTCCGAATAGGTTGTATGCATATGCAAGTCTATCTTCTTCATTTCACAGGTTTAAGCGACAAACGCTTTCCAATCTTTCACGCTATATAACGGTATCAACGGTATCATGATCGGAACGGTGCGGACATATTCCCGGTAGACCGGGTCGTTCCCATAATTGCGTTCCTGTCGCAGTTCAAGACGGCGGGCGCCGCTGAACATGACATAAATGATCCCCAAAAAACCGAGGATCGCAATGACCCATTGCAAGGCGCCGTTAAGGTATGGCGCGCCTGTTACCAGAACGCCGGTCCATAAGCACAGTTCGCCCAGATAATTCGGGCAGCGGACGATCCGGTACAGTCCAGTATCGACAAACCGCTGCGGATTCTTATTCTTGGCAGCCGTCTTTTGGATATCCGCAGCGATCTCAAGGGCTATGCCGAGTGCCATTGGGCAAAGACCGATCCATGCTGCCGCACCATCGCGTCCCGTACCGTTTTCCAGACGGAAAATGACCGGACTCGTCTGCAGGAAATAGAGAATCCCGCAGGAAATCCAAATCGCCAGTTTCACGCCCATCGGCATGGTTTTGCTCCGATCCGTTTCCGGTTTCAGGATCTTATTGTATGCGGTGCTTTTGCTTTCGCGCAGAAGAAGGTAGCCGCCCAAACGAATTCCATACAGCACAAACAGAAGACACGCAATCAATGTCACCGGCGTGAGGGAACTGTGGAACAGTATCAGAAGCGCGGCGCCGATACCGGCAACCGAAAATCCATAGCCCACAGAAAAGAAATATATATACTTGTAATAACCAATCGAGCAAAGCAGTAAGCTTACTGCCAAAATAATAATATAAGTCATATCGCTATTTTACCACAAATGCATGATCCTTTCATGTCCTCACACTTGAATCTGGCACGTCCGCATGGTCTGCAAGGCAGCTTCATGGGTCTGCGGCGTCACCCCGGCACAACAGGATGGATCCACGGAGATTCTGACTTCCGGCATCATCGCCTTTAAGAGCAGCGCGTTGGATACGACACAAATATCTGTGCAAAGTCCTACCAGCTCCAGTTCAAACGGTTCTTTCGCAAAGCGCTCCTTCAGATCGTTCGCCATCTGAACGCTTCCGAACGTCGGTTTCTCATAGATCTTTGCTCTTTGCAGCAGATCCGCAATATCTTCCCGGATTCCCCAGCCGTTGCTGCCCCGGATGCAATGCTCCACCGGAAGGTTCTGTCCTTCCTGCGTCTGCAGATAGTCTTCGCCGTGGGTATCCATCGTTGCGATGACATCTTCAGGTGGGTAAGAACGGATTTTATTCTTTACGTTCTCGACGATTTCTACCGCCTCTTTCGTTCCCAGAGCACCGTCGATAAAATCGTTCTGCATGTCTATCACGATCAATAGTTTTTTCATGGGATTTACCTCTCTTTTTTTGTATATCATTCAACGGGCTTACGCATAGCCGTATCTTTTCCTAAGTATTACAACGAAGATGATGACCGGTATGATCGATCCTGCTTCGGCGACGCCCGCCGACATCCAGATGCCGTTCAGCGCGAAGAATATCGGGAGTATCATGACCGAACCGATTTCGCAGATCACGACCCGGACGGTTGCGATGAACGCGGATACGACCCCGTTGTTCAGCGCGGTGAACATCCCGGTCACGAAGATATTGATTCCGCATGTAATGAAGATCAGCGCGTAGATCCGCATCCCGTGGACTGCCATATCGACCAGATCCGCGTCATACCCAATGAAGATGGAAACCAATGGCCGCGCGAAAATGATGAGGATGGCCAGCATGATCAGTCCGCCGCTTTCCATCAGGATCATGCTTTTCTTGAACAGATTCTTCATTTCCGTTTGATTTTCAGCGCCGAAATTGTAGCTGAACAGAGGCTGAACGCCCATGTTGTACCCGGCGAAGATCGCGAAGAATATGAACGTGCAGTACTGCATGACACCGAAAGCCGCGACGCCATCCGCGCCGGCAAGTCGGAGCAGTTGGAAATTGTAGAGCATGGATACGACGGATTCGGAAATGGTGGATACGAACTCCGACAGTCCGTTCGAGCACGCCTTGCCGAGGGCGCGGATATCCACTTGCGGTTTGCCGATCCGGAGCAGGCTGTCATTTGGACGGCAAAAGTAGATCAGAGGCGTGATTCCCCCTACGAGTTCGCTGATACTTGTCGCTATGGCCGCTCCTGCAACACCCCACTGGAATACGACGATCATGAGAAAATCCAGCACCATATTTGTCACGCCTGTTATCACAGTGATCCAGAATCCCAGACGCGGTTTCTCGGCAGTAACAAACAGGATCTGGAACAAAAATTGAAGCATGTAGCAAGGCAGCGTGAACATCCCGATGATGCCGTACACCATGCAGTACCTCACCATGTTTTCTTCCACGCCGATCAGCCCGATCGCAGGCCGCAAGACAAAGAACCCGATGATGGCCATGACGACGCCGACTGCAATGCAGACATAGACGAAAAATGAAAAATAGCCATTTGCTTCCTCGGGTTTCTGTTCACCGAGCCTTTTGCCGATGATCGCCGATCCGCCGGTGCCGATCATCAGTCCGAATACGCCGAGAATCGAGAATATCGGGAACGTGACATTGACCGACGCGAATGCGACCTTGCCGACGAAATTGGAAATGAACAATCCATCTACGATGCCATAGATGGACAGAAAAATCATATTCGCGATCGTCGGCAGGACAAACACAAAAAGCCTTTTGTATGTAAAATGATCCGACAACTGGATCCGGTTTTCTTTACTCATGAATCGAGCGATCCCCTTTTCAATCTACTTTTCGTCCTATGAGCCACAGGATCAAACCTGCGATGACACATATGATGCCCGTGGTCATGATCACGTTCAGCATCCCGGCAAAATCCGAGAAGATGCCGCTTTCATATTCATCAAGATAATATTCAGCACCCCAGCTTCCCTCGTTCCAGTGCAGGAAGAAACGGGCAAAGATGGCGAAGATCCCGATGCCCGTATACAACAGACCGATCCTGCCTACGTCCCTATATCCCAAATGCGTTCTGGAATTGATCGGATAGTTCTCAAGATCCTCCGCGCTTGAGCCTTTATACTTCCACTTGGCCAGCACGTAGAGAATCGGTACCGCCAGCATCCACAGAAGACCGCCCATAAAATAGTCCGTTCCGTTGACCAGCGTCGCCAGAACGCAGATTGCCAGGATGACGATACAGAATACGGTGTGGAGTGCGGTTCCTCCCGGGATCGTGAAGTGGAATTCTTCTTTCGGAAGCCGGCGCTTCAGGATCATGCACGCGATGACCGTCAGCGACGTACACATGATCATAAAGAATACATCCACAACGACGAGGAAGGTGAATTTGAACGGAATCAGCAAGAGCGTGGCGCAGGCAACGACGATCAGTCCTACATAAGGAACGCCCCGGTTCTTCGTCAGGTTGGCGACGAACTTCGGGCCAAAGTGTTCGTCCGCCAGCATCAGCACGCATCTGGATCCCGTCGTGATACAGACATTGAAAATGGATCCCTGCCCGATGATGGCAACGATCATGAACGCAACACCCGCCGCCGGTCCGGCAAACTGTGTCAGCACCGCGGAATATCCGACGCCGTCCGGCTCTGTCGTCCAGTCGGCCCATTCCCCTACCGAGCAAAGCCCTGCCATGGTCGGCAAGATGTATGTGAGGGCAATCAGCGGAACGACGATCATCAGTGCCTTCGGAATGATCTTGTGCGCGTTCTTCACCTCGCCTGCGATAACGGACAGCTCATCAAAACCCGAATACATCCAGATGGCGATCGCCAGTCCCGCGCCGATGTGTCCGAAAGCATTGTCATATTCATCCGAGAAGAACGGCTCGACCGGGCTCTGGTTCCAGTTCATGAAACCGACCACCGTTACTGCCGCGAAAGCAACCACGATAATAATCGAAAGCACCGTGCTGACGATGCCCACGTCCCGGACTCCGAGGATGTTGACGGTAAAGAAAATCAGGATCATTATGACCTTCAGGCAGATGCTCTGAAAGTCCGTAAGCGGCACGATCTTGCCAAGGTAGCCAACGGCAAGGACCACATAAACGGTATTGCAAACCAGCGACCATATCACATTGCAAAACACCATGATCGCGAACCAGAATTCACCCAGGGCTTCTTTGACCCACATCAGATTTCCGCCTTCTACAGGCCGGGCCGATCCCATCTCCGCGCAAATCAGCGAATACGGCAGCGCCCAGCAGACCGGCAGAACCAGAAGCATCACAATCGTGAGCCCCGGTCCGCACTCCGGAATCATCTCTTCGATTCCGAATGCACCGGCGCAGCAGATGGCGTAGAACATTGCAACGACTGAAAGAACGCCGACGTTTGACGCCACAACGTCTTTCACACCGTGTCTTTTTTCAGGGTGAGCTTCCATTTCTGTTTCCTTTGCTTTGATCTGGATTCTATTATACCATGACCTTGCGGAAATGGCATTCGAGTATATTGCCAATTTCCTTCCCGCAAGGTATAGTATTACCAGAAACACAAAGGGTTTTGCATAGAAGAATCGATAGGTAACAAAATGAGAATCGTAGTAAAAATCGGAACGTCAACTCTAGCCCATCCGGGCGGAAGACTGAACATCAGAAACGTTGAAGAACTGGTAAAGGTCCTGGCTGACCTTAAAAACGCCGGCCATGAAATCATCCTTGTTTCTTCCGGTGCCATCGGGATGGGCATCGGGAAGCTGAACATGGACCGGGCCCATATGGATGTGCCGTCCAAGCAGGCGGCGGCAGCGGTCGGTCAGTGCGAACTCATGCACACGTACGACACGCTCTTTTTGAAGTACAGTCACACCGTCGGCCAGATCCTCATCACGAGCGAAGACATTGAGGATCCGGAACGCCGTATGAATTTTGAAAACACCATGAAGACGCTGCTGGAGTTCGGCGCGCTCCCAATCGTCAATGAGAACGACACTGTCGCGACGACCGAGATCAACAGCGTTGGCGACAATGATACGTTAGGCGCGATCGTCGCCAAAACGATACACGCTGACGTGCTCGTCCTCATGTCCGATATCGACGGGCTTTTCACCGCGGATCCGAACAAAGACCCTTCCGCCAGACTCATCGAAACGGTGGAAGAAATCACGATGGAAATCGAGGCTTTTGCAGGAGACACGGGATCAGACCTGGGAACCGGCGGTATGGCGACGAAAATCAGCGCCGCGCAGATGGTCACGGAATCCGGCTGCGATATGGTCATCATCAACGGCAACGATCCACACCTGCTTTACGATATCGTCGAAGGCAAAAGCGCCGGAACATTGTTCAAAGGAAGAAGTTAAAATACAGATAAGGAAACAACCCATGAATACACAGGAATTAATGAGAAGCGCGAGAAGCGCGCGGACGGCTCTGGCAGCTGCCGGAACCGAAACAAAGAATAACGCCCTTATGCTCATGGCGGAGGCCCTCGAAAAGAATGCCGCCGCGATCCTTGCTGCGAACGCGGAAGATATGGAATCCCAGCGCGGCATCATCTCCGATGTCATGCTGGACCGGCTCGCCCTCAGCGAAGAACGGATCCGGGGAATGGCGGATGGGATCCGTCAGGTCGCCGCTCTGCCCGACCCGGTCGGCAAAGTTCTGGCGACACACGTACGCCCGAACGGCATCGAAATTTCCAAAGTTCTCGTCCCTATGGGCGTCATCGCCATTATCTATGAAAGCCGTCCAAATGTAACTTCCGACGCAGCCGCGCTCGCTATCAAGGCCGGCTCTGCCTGCGTTCTGAGATGCGGCAAGGAAGCCCACCGGTCGGCGGCAGAAATCGTAAAAGCTCTGAAAATCGGACTTGCTGAAGCCGGTCTGCCGGAGAACTCCATCGAACTCATCGAAGACACGACCCGGCAGTCCGCTTCAGAGATCATGGAGGCGAGAGGCATCATAGACCTGCTGATCCCGCGCGGCGGAAAAGGGCTCATCAGTTCCTGCGTGGACAATGCCAAAGTTCCCATTCTCGAAACCGGAACGGGCATCTGTCATGTCTACGTAGATAAAGACGCGAATCAGGAGATCGCCCTCGATATTCTGGAAAACGCCAAGACAAGCCGTCCTTCGGTCTGCAACGCTGCGGAAGTATGCATCGTTCATAAAGACATCGCGGAAGAATTTCTGCCGAAGTACTACGACCGCTTGGTGGTGAAGCGCCAGGAAACGGGATTGACCCCTGTCGAACTGCGGCTCGATGAGACCGCGGCCGGCATCATTGACGGCTCGACGGCAGGTCCGGAAGATTTTGATACGGAATTTTTGAACTACATCATGGGCGTCAAGGTCGTCGGCAGTGTGGAAGAAGCCATCGCGCACATCGATGCGCACTCGACCGGCCACTCCGACTGCATCATCACGGAAAACGAACAGGCAGCTGACCTCTTCACATCCCTGGTGGATTCCGCGGCCGTCTACGTCAACGTGTCCACCCGCTTCACGGACGGTGGCGAGTTCGGACAGGGCTGCGAGATGGGTATCTCCACGCAAAAGCTCCACGCCCGCGGACCGCTCGGTCTTGAAGAGATCTGTACGTTCAAATACATCATCCGGGGCAACGGGCAGATCCGCTAGACCCTGACGCATCATTAAAACATCTTTCCTGATCCACAGAGAGGTAACAACATATGCAGAACCAAATCAGAGGTGAATACAGCAAATACATCGATGAAGCCCGCCGCCCGGTCCCTACTCCGGAGAATATATGCAGACCGGATGGAAGCTGTGAGTTCGGAACGTTCGACAAGGAATTTGAACAGATGGATTTCCTGAAACTCAAGAAACCCACTTCGTTGCCGAATCTGTTCAACCGTCTCAAGCTGACTTTGTGGCAAGCTACGGAAGTCCACTTTGAACACGGTGTGCTCCTGGCCGTCGTCTGTGACATGGGCATCTTCGGTAAAACGATGAATATCTTCTATGACAAGCGGACTCAAAAGACCTACTGCTGGGACACCAATCTCAAAAGCGCTGAAACGAGTATCGCTCCAAATGTCATCAACGGTTCGGTATCCTACGCCGAAACACCGGTCAGCTTCGTCCGGTATGAAAACTGGCTGAACGAAGGACGGGTGGACCTTTCCGGGGCGCATAAAGGCAAGTGCCTCATCACGGATCCGCGCAGCGATAAGACCGCCGTTGCGGCCATCAAAGAGAACTATGGCGAGGCGGAGATTTTTTACGACTTTCACCTTAGCCGGCTGTCAGATCCGAGCATCGTCAGCATTCCGTTTTCGGAAACGAGACCGAGACCGCTCTACTCCCAGAAAGATTTCCTCAAAACAGAAGGATTCCTGACCATAAACGGGGAGAAGATGGTATGCGATGAGAATACCGTCGCGATCATCGACGACCATAGAGGATACTACCCTCGCCATGCCCACTACGACTGGGTCACGACATTGGGCAGATATGACTTTGACGGGGAGAAAAAATTCTTTGCCATCAACCTGACGCACAATCAGTCCGTCGGCGAAGTCAAATACAATGAGAATCTCATCTGGCTGGAGGGCGCTACGAGCATCCTGCCGCCGGTGACCTTTACCCGTAAACCGGAAACGGCTGATTTCAGGAACTACGCGGAGTGGCTTATCAAGGATGAATTCGGCATGGTGGACCTGACCTTCAAGGTGTTCAGCCTGAACCCTATGATTCTGCACGCCGGGATCGTGAACATCGATTATTACGTCACCTTCGGTGTGCTTGAGGGTTTTGTCCTTGACGAGGCCGGAAAGAAATACGATCTGACCGGCTGCATGGGAATGGGAGAAGACAAGACACTTCTCCTATAATTAATAGACTATTCTATTTCAATCATTTCGTCAGCTGTGCCAATCAACCCTTCGCTGCTGTGCGTGGCGATGAGCAGTGTTTTACCGGCTGCCTTCAGTTCCTTTAGAAACTGTGTCAGCCAGTTCTGTGTTTTTTTGTCCAATCCTGCATACGGTTCATCCAGTATCAGTACATCCGGATTCAGTGACATGACAGATGCCAAAGCCACCTTCTTTTTCTGGCCGCCACTCAGATGATATGGGGCTTTGTCAGTAAGTTCCCGCAAGCCAAATATTTCCAGGCAGTCTTCGACTCTCGCTTCTACTTCCTGATCGGAAAGACCCATCTGTCTCGGTCCGAATGCGATTTCATCATAAACTCTTGGATTAAACAACATCACATCGGGTGACTGGAACAGAAACCCGATTTTTTTATGAAACAGTTTTGACATTTCGTTGTCCTTTAGATAATTTTTCGTGATTTCTGCACCATCAAAAATGTAGCTCCCTTTCTCAGGGAATGACAGCCCTGTGAGAATACGGAACAGCGTGGTCTTTCCAGAACCATTGTCTCCTTCGACGATCACACAGCTGCCACGTACAACGGACATCGAAAAATCTTCCAATACGGGCGTTTCATCATTGTTATAGCGAAATGTAATATTGTTCAATTCGATTAGATTCATTTTCAAAGTCCTTTGTAATCATCGGTAAATCCGCGGCATCTCATCGCCTCATACATCTGTTCATTCATCTCTGTTCCCCTGATAAATGTGACCCCCATCACGCCGCCGATGGACGAATACTTTTTATCGTGCTTTCCTACGGCACGAAATTGCATAGATGTCAAAAGATCCTGAATCAGATTCCCCAGCAGCACGATATATTTTAACGTAATATCCAGTGTAAATACGAATATTCCCGGAACATGGATCCTCCTGAGTGCGAGGGTAACGTGATTCCACTGGGTCGTATGGTTAAAGAGCGTCACCATGGTTACACAGAGGAATACCTTCGCTACGACAATCAGATTATTTGGAATGCCCGCAGGATTCATTATCATGGCAGGCACGAACAACACAAAAGCCAAGGTAGACGCTGCAAGCGGGGGCTTCAGTACCCCCCATAGGTCTTTGGCCGGCCAGGTGCAGAGATACGCCAGTATGACTGCTGCGATGCCCAATATGACGATACGATTCTGACAGGCTGAAGCGATGACAATCATGACAAAAAGCCCAATCAGTTTTACCAATGCAGGAATGTGTCTCTTCTTTTCGTGCCCTGCCTGAACCTTCAGTCTGGACATGATATTCCCGATAGTCTTAATCGTCTTTATAGCAAATGTGCCGCCATCTTTTGGCGGCACATAATTATCAGTTTGTTTCATCCATTCAGGAAGCATTAACTGTATCCCGTCCTTTCATAGGTATGGAAATCAATTTGAATAAGATAATCAGCAAAGCGACGCCTATCACTGCCGAAAGAATATAGGCGAGCACCTCACCGACGCCTCCCATGGTATAATCCGGCATCAGTACATCCAGAGACCATCCGTTTTCCAATCCGCTCGGCGTATATCCAAGCGGCGCTCCTCCTGAAGACGTTTCAGCGATTTCCTCAGCGCCCCATTCTCCCCAAGCGGTTCCTGTTGCCAGAAGGCCAAGTGGCGTTGCGGCAATCATAACAGCAATCAAGGCGAATACAGGAACGTGACTTCCCTTTTCCTCTGCAGGATGATCCGCCAACCGTTCTGCTCTGATTGCATCATAGGTAAGGTCTGGTGATGTTTTCATTACAAACGCGTATATAACAACCGTGAAAATCGCCTCAATGACGCCTGCGACTGCCAGATGCGGAATCGTCATAGCAGGAATCGCTACGGACAGATCATATGGGCAATACAAGGCATTCCCTGCGGCGTCGTGGAACAAAATCGGCTGTACTCCAAATTCAATCGCAGCGCAAAGCGCGGCCAGATTGATTCCGATATAGGAACCGATTGCCGCTGCGACAAGCTTTTTCCCGGTTCCGATGCTTTCATTTCCGCCGAAAAGCTTCACAAACAAGCGGTAAAAGCCATACCCTACGTATGGAAGGACAAATGCCATATTGAAGCAATTCGCCCCGAAGGCAAGAATACCCCCATCGCCAAATAGGACAGCCTGCAATAGTAGCGCAATGGACACTGCTATGCAGGCGGCATTTGGGCCGAAGAGAAGCGCAATCAATGTCCCTCCAACTGCGTGCCCCGTCGTTCCTCCGACAAGTGGAACGTTGAACATCATTCCTAGAAATGAAAAAGCCGCTCCTACTCCAATCAATGGAATCTTTTCTTTCGGCAGCTCTTCATTGACTTTTTTAACTGCATGGACCCAAACAGGAACCATGGCGGCTCCCATGACTCCGCAAGTCGCAGGTGATAGGTAATTCTCAGGAATATGCATAGCTTGTGCCTCCCTTTATCATGTTAAAGTAATTTTAACTGTATCTGGAGACTCGCACAAGCGGGGTGGGGGGTTATTTTATCAGAGAAATTTTTGGATCGCCTTCTGGAACTCCTCAACCGATTCCGTATCTCCACCCTCAATTGCGTGCACGATGCAATGGGTAAGATGCTCATTGATGATCACCTTGCCAAGATTGTGCAGAGCCGATTCTACGGCAGAGAGCTGAATCAGCACATCAGCGCAGTCTTCGTCATTCTCGATCATTGTTTTCACGCGCTGCAGATGACCGCTTGCTTTTGCGAGACGATTCAATTGCTTTTTCTTTTCTTCCTGAGAATGAAAATGTTTATGAGAATGCATTGTTTCACTCATGTGTTTACTCCTGTTTGGTTTCTCGATTCATATTATACCTTAATTATACAATTTCAACATTTCAATTTATACATTTTGTTTTATGCAATATTTTTCTCTTATTATAACTTCAATTCGCTTTAGGCTGATTGTTTGTATTTCTTAGTATTTCATGCTATATTCATGTTGCTGATGTTGCAGTAAAGGACGGACGTACATATGAAAACACTTAAGCATCTCATCGTACTGATTCTCATATTGGCACTGGCATTGATGACCGGCTGTGGCAGCGAAGATACTTCGGAAGACGGCACTGCGGTCAATAAGGCTTCCGCGATGATCGGTAGCCTGACATCTCCGGTCACTTCTGAAAATATCGCCGATTACGATTTCTCAGACCGTGCGATGACCTATCTTGAACGCATTGGCACGGACTTCAAAAACCGCGACCTCGAAAGTGGAGATACAAATAACGCGCACGATGCGGCGCGCGATTGGATCATCAGCGAATTAAAGAGTGCCGGCTATAGCGATGAACAGATCACTCTGGAGAGTTTTGATGTGGACGATTCTAACAACGTCGAAGGAAACAACATTATTCTCACTGTAGAAGGCGAAGATCCTTCCAAACAGATCATCGCCGGGGCCCACTATGATGGAGACGGCGTCGGCGACAATGGTTCGGGAACGGCCTTGCTCCTGGCAAACGCCGTCGGGCTTCAGAACGTCAAACCGCATTATACGGTCAAATACATTTTCTTTGACGGGGAAGAAGAAGGATGCCTGGGCAGCCTATACAATACCGAGCAGATGACCGAAGAAGAAATCGACAACACCATCTATATGGTCAATCTTGATGCTTTGGCTTTCGGGGATTACTGCAACATCTACGGAGGGGCTTTCGGTGACGCCAGCATGGCGATTGCCGTTGATAATGACAATCTTGAAAGACCGGAAGCAACCGAGGCCTATGGTTTTGCAGCGGATACTGCGGAGAATCTGGGATTCAACGTAATGCGCACCGAAGACCTGGACGGTTATTATGCAAAACACGGAACCGGTCCTGCGATCAAAGACGGCACCCTGTACACCAACCCATGGGCCCCGGAGAATCCTGCGCCGGCGAACAATACGGCCATGTCGCCTGCAACGATCCCGGCAAGCGATCACATCGGTTACATGGGTCTGGGTATCGAATATATCTACTTTGAAGCGACCAACTGGTTCGCGGGAAACGACGAAGATGGCGAGGATGGGATATCCTTTACGGGATACATCGAAACCTATGATGACTCCCTCGGTGAAGACGGGATGTTCATGAACACGGAGTACGACACCCTGGAGAACCTCAACGAATACTTCCCTGGCAGAGCGAAAAAGCATTTCCAACTGTACTCACCGCTTCTGTCCGCACTGCTTCTCGTCTCCGAATAAGCAGTTAGTCTAATTACCAGCTTCCTGCAACGCCGGACTCGTATGCCGCCTGGGCAACCGCCTTTGCAACGGCGTCTTTTACTCTCGGATCGAAAGCCTTCGGGATAATATAATCCGCATGCAGCTCCTCGTCGGAAATCAGCTCGGCGAGGGCTTTTGCTGCCGCCAGTTTCATCGGCTCATTGATGTCGGAAGCGTGGGCGTCGAAAGTCCCCCGGAAGATTCCCGGGAAGGCCACGACGTTGTTGATCTGGTTCGGATAATCCGAACGGCCTGTAGAAATCACGGCCGCGCCTGCCTTTTTTGCCTCTTCCGGAAAAATCTCCGGTACCGGATTCGCGCAAGCAAAGATGATCGGATCCTTCGCCATGGAGGCGACCATTTCTTTAGTCACCAGGCCCGGCGCCGAAACGCCGATGAATACATCCGCGCCTTTCATGGCATCGGCCAGGCTTCCCTTCATGCCTTCAAGATTCGTGACCTCTGCCATTTCTTCCTTGATCCAGTTCATGTTTTCTTCTCTGCCTTTGTAGATGATGCCGCAGCGGTCCGTCATAATGATATCTTTGAATCCGGCATGCAGCAGGATGGTCGTGATAGCGATGGCTGCCGCGCCCGCACCGGAAGTGACGATCCGAACATCCTCTTTCTTCTTTCCTACTACCTTCAAGGCGTTGGTCAGACCGGCGAGTGTGATGACTGCCGTTCCGTGCTGATCATCGTGGAAGATCGGAATATCACAGCGTTCCTTCAGCTTTCTCTCGATCTCGAAACATCTCGGCGCGCTAATGTCCTCCAGGTTGATGCCGCCAAAGGATCCGGAAATCTGATAGATAGTTTCTACAATCGTGTCTACATCCTGGGACTTCACACAAATCGGGAAGGCATCTACATCGCCGAAGGACTTGAAGAGCACGCATTTGCCCTCCATGACCGGCATGCCTGCCTCCGGGCCGATGTTGCCAAGACCCAGCACAGCGGATCCGTCGGTAATGACGGCGCACAAATTAGCCCGCCGTGTCAGTGCATAACTCTTTTCTTTATTCTTCTGGATCTCCAGGCATGGCTGTGCCACACCCGGGGTGTAAGCCAGTGACAGATCCTCTTCATTATTGACCGGAACGGTGGCGATGACCTCGATCTTCCCGTTCCATTCCTCTTCATGCAGTCTTAATGATTCTTTCGCGTAATCCATATCTGTTGTCTATTCCATTTCTACCGTTCCCGGTGGTTTGCTTGTCAAATCGTAAAATACCCGGTTCACATGATCGACTTCGTTGACGATCCTGGTCATGACCCGCTGCAAAACGCTCCATGGGATTTCAGAAGCCTGCGCCGTCATGAAGTCGCTGGTCTCTACCGCACGCAGGACGATCGCGTAGTCATACGTTCTGAAGTCACCCATGACTCCTACCGTCCGCATATTTGTCAATGCCGCAAAGTACTGGCTGATCGATCCCACCAATCCCGCCTTCGCGATTTCCTCCCGGTAAATAGCGTCCGCATCCTGCACGATCCGCACCTTCTCTTCGGTGATTTCCCCGATGATCCGCACGCCCAGTCCCGGTCCCGGGAATGGCTGGCGGCTGACCAGTTCTTCCGGCAGACCGAGTTCCCGGCCAAGCTGGCGGACCTCATCCTTGAACAGCATTCTGAGAGGTTCCAGGATCTCTTTGAAATCTACATTGTCCGGAAGGCCGCCCACGTTGTGGTGGGATTTTATGACGGCGGATTTACCGAGTCCGCTTTCGATCACGTCGGGATATATGGTTCCCTGCGCCAGGTATTCATGCTGACCGATTTCCCTCGTTGTCTCTTCAAAGACCCGGATGAACTCCTCTCCGATGACTTTGCGCTTCGCCTCTGGTTCCGTGATGCCGGCCAGTTTGCTGTAGTACCGCTGTTTCGCGTCAACCAGCACAAAATTCAAGTTGAACTGACCGCCTTCGCCAAAGATCGACGCTACCTGGGCCGCCTCGTTCTTCCGCAGCAATCCGTGATCCACAAAGACGCAGGTCAGTTGATTGCCGATCGCTCTGGAAAGCAGCGCTGCCGCAACGGAGGAATCCACGCCGCCGGACAAGGCCAGCAGCACGCGGCCGTCCCCCACTTTGTCGCGGAGCTGTTCGATCTGCTCACGCGCGTACGAATCCATCTTCCAATCCTGCGTGCAGCCGCAGACGTCCAACACGAACCGCTGAAGAAAATCGAATCCATGCTGCGTATGATTGACCTCCGGATGGAACTGCACCGCATAAAAGCCCTTCTCTCTGTTCTCCATCCCTGCCACCGGACAATCCTCCGTGTGGGCTGTGATCACGAACCCTTCAGGGGGCTTGCTGATATAGTCTGTATGGCTCATCCAGCAAATGTTTACATCATCTGCTGCCGCCAAAAGTCCATTCTTATCGTCGATGACCACTTCTGTGCGTCCATATTCGCTGACGGGCGCGGAATCGATCCTGCCGCCCAACCGGTACGCCATGAGCTGTGCACCGTAACAGATTCCCAGGATCGGCACTCCCAGATCGAACACTCCGTCATCGATCGACGGTGCCCCTTCTCCGTAAGCGCTTTGCGGCCCGCCGGTAAAGATGATGCCTTTAGGGTCAAACGCCTTGATATCCTCCAGATCCATCTGCTCATACCCGTGCACTTCCGAATAAACGCCGCACTCACGCACCCTGCGTGCGATCAGCTGGTTATATTGTCCACCGAAATCCAATATGAGGATCCTGTTTTCTGACATATACTATGCCTCCTTATGTTTATGCTTTTTCTCCGTCCACCATTCCCCGGACGTAATCGATGAAACGCTGCTCGATCGTCGGCAAAGGATGCCCCTTGAGCCACACGAACAGGTACTCCAGTTTTTTGTCTTTTCCTGCGATTTCCTTGAAGGCCAGCGATTCATTCGGGATATACGCTGTCCTGGGATAAATGCTGATTCCGACCATTCTGCCGGCCAGTGCGGCCGCATTCAGATAGCTGTCCATTTCACAGACGATTCTCGGCTCCGCGCCGTTTGCTGCGAACCATTTATAAATCGTCTCAATCAAAGCCTTCCTGCTCGGCACGATCAGATTCTCGCCGACCAGATCTGAAACCGATATTTCTTTTCCTTTTCGTTTCGCGAGCGGGTGATCCCTGCTCATGAGAGCCGCCATCCGATCCTCTCCTACGCAAAAGCTATGCAGCAGAGAGTTATCACATGGTGCTGTGATCACCGCGAGGCTGATGAGTCCGCCCCGCAGCTTTTCAAGCAGATCATCTGTACTGCCATTCAAAATGCGCAGACGTATATTTGGATATTCACCCAAAAATCCCGCGAACCACTCCGCCGCAATGTCCGGTACCATTCCTTCAACAAGGCCGATGGAAATCGTCCCGCTCATACCTTTTCCCATAGACAGGACTTCTGAATAAGTCTTATCGGAAAGGTTCAGGATCTCCTTCGCCCTCCTGTACAGAAGCTGTCCGGTCTCGGTAAGAATCAGCTGACGTCCTCCCCTGATGAAAAGATCTGTTTCCAGTTCTTTCTCCAATCCTCTGATTTGCGCGCTCAGCGGCGGCTGACTCATATGCAGTTTTTCCGCCGCCCTTGTGATGTTCAGTTCTTCTGCGACGGTCACGAAGTAACGCAAAGTTCTCAAATCCATCGGTGTTCTCCTTGCCAATATACAAAACGTATTACGACATGACCATTATATCATTTTTGTATATCAACTGCGAACAACAATACGGTCCCTTTCCGGTCCGACGGATATGTACTGCACGCGGCAGCCCATCGCATGTTCGATCATGTTGATATAGTTCTGCGCCTGCTCCGGAAGGTCCTCCCACCTTCTGGCTCCGGAAATGTCACAGTGCCAGCCATCGATGTATTCGATGACGGGCTCCGCCCGGTCGAGCAGTGCAGGGAACGGGAACTGGTCTGTTTCCTGTCCATCTACTCTGTAACGGACACAGACCGGGATTTTTTCCATATAACTGAGGACATCCATCTTGGTCACCGCAAGACTTGTCACGGTCTGGAGTTGCGCACCGTATTTCGTCGCGACCAGATCCAGCGGGCCCACTCTGCGTGGACGGCCTGTCTTGGCGCCGTATTCCGCGCCGGCTTCCCGCAGCAGGTCTGCCTCGTGACCTGTCATCTCACAGACGAACGGTCCTTCTCCCACGCAGGTCGAGTAGGCCTTGATCACGCCGATCACATCGGTCATTTCAATAGCTGGCGCACCGCATCCGATCGGGGCGTACTTCGCCAAGGTCGTGGAAGAGGTCGTATAAGGCCAGATGCCGTAATCGATGTCCCGGAGTGCGCCAAGCTGCGCCTCGAACAAAATGTTCTTGCCGCTTTCCTGTGCATCCATTAAGAACCGTCCGGCATCGCAAAGGAACGGTTTGATTGGATCACAATATTTCTCGATCCAGTCTTCTATCATGCCCCATGTGTAACCTTCCGCACCATATACTTTCGTGATGATCAGATTCTTCCATTCGAGAATATCCGTGAGATGCGCTTTTAGTAATTCTGGATGTAGCAGCTCCCCGGCAAGGACTGTCTTCTTCTGATATTTGTCGGAATAGAACGGGGCGATGCCCTGCTTTGTTGATCCGTATTTCTTATCGGCCAACCGTGCTTCTTCCAGCTCGTCCAGTTTTCTGTGCCAAGGCATCAATAGAGATGCCCTCTCGCTGATTTTCAGATTCTCAGGTGTGATTTCAACGTCTTCCACCCTGACTTCTTCGATTTCTTTCCACAGATTTTCCGGGTCCAGCGCCACGCCGCCTCCGAGAATGTTGACGACGCCGCTGCGCAGCACGCCGGAGGGAAGCATATGCAGTGCAAATTTTCCCTTCTCATTGATGACAGTATGGCCGGCATTTCCTCCGCCTTGATAACGCACAACGATGTCGTAGCGTTCTGTCAGCAAATCGACCATTCTTCCTTTTCCTTCATCTCCCCAGTTGACACCAACTACTCCGCAGTTGCCCACTTGTTCCAACCTCCGTTTCTACTATTACAATATATTTGTGGTTAATACTCCCACCATCCGGGTGGGACGTTATCCATCTTGTTGTTTTTTCTATAACACTTCTACAGAAGTAGGATACCTTGTTCGAAGAACCATTTGAACTATATATATTATTGTATGTGTCATATGTTTTTCGTATGGCCCATCCAGCCTGCATCTTGTATGCTTCCTGCGGGTGATATGGTACAATAATGTGGTAAAAAGAAGGAGAATAATCATGAATGACAGATATGAATCGCCTTTGTCCTCGCGCTATGCGTCCGACTATATGCTGCATCTGTTCTCAGCTGATATGAAATTTCAGACCTGGAGGCGGCTTTGGACAGCACTCGCCAGAGAAGAGATGCGTCTGGGACTTCCAATCACCGAGGAACAGGTGGCCGAACTTGAGGCACACATTACAGACATCGATTATGAGTGTGTCCGGCAGCGGGAAAAGGAAGTCCGCCATGATGTCATGGCGCATGTGTACGCGTACGGCAAGGTGGCGCCATCCGCAGCAGGCATCATTCATCTGGGTGCCACGAGCTGCTATGTGACCGATAATACCGATCTGATCCTATACAGGGATGCCCTTCAATATATCCGCGGAGAACTGCTCAGTGTCATTGCGAATCTGGCTGCTTTCGCCGATCAGTACAAAGGCATGCCTGCCCTTGGTTACACGCATTATCAGCCGGCTCAACTGGTCACGATCGGCAAACGGGCGACGCTGTGGATCCAGGATCTGGTCGCTGACGTAGAAGAAATCGACTTCGTGCTGGAGAACATGAAGTTTCTTGGCTGCCGGGGAACTACGGGAACCGAGGCAAGCTTCATGGATCTGTTCGAAGGCGACGAAGAGAAGATCGATGAAATGAACCGCGCGATCGCTGCCCGGTTCGGTTTCACGCAGTGCTTTGATGTCTGCGGGCAGACGTATCCGCGGAAAGCGGACTCCAGAATTTTGCATGCGTTGTCTGCCGTTGCACAAAGCTGCTACCGCATGGCGAATGACATCCGGCTGCTGCAGCATGACCGTCAGGTGGAAGAACCGTTTGAAAAGAACCAGATTGGATCGTCGGCTATGGCGTACAAGCGCAACCCGATGCGGTCTGAGAGAATTTGCTCTCTCGCGCGGTATCTCATGGCAGATGCTGCGAATGCACCCGCTACCGCGTCTGTCCAGTGGATGGAGCGGACGTTGGACGACTCTGCCAACCGCCGCATATCCATGCCGGAGGGATTCCTCTGCGCGGACGCTATCCTGCGTCTGGCCAGCAACGTTACGAACGGCCTGCATGTCAACGAAAAGATGGTCGCTAAAACGGTCAACGAGTTTCTGCCTTTCATGGCGACAGAGAATCTTCTCATGGAGGCGGTCAAGAGAGGCGGCAACCGGCAGGAGCTTCACGAGATCATACGCAGATGTTCCATGGAAGCGACCGCGAAGATGAAGGACGGGGAAGGCTGTGATCTGCTTGACCGGCTTGCAGCCGAAGAGCAGTTCAATCTGACGGAAGAAGATATTAAAGAAATCATGCAGCCGAAGCTGTACATCGGCAGGTGTATCGGACAGGTCGAGCGTTTTCTCGCTAAGATCAGTCCGCTCATCGAAGGCGTTGTGCAGGAATCCGCTGAGATCAATGTATAGAAACAACTATAGCATTGCTTATGGAGGTGTCAAATGATAAAAGGTGATCAACTATACGAAGGAAAAGCCAAGAAAGTATTTACTACGGATGATCCGGAGCTGCTCATCGTGTCCTACAAAGACGATGCGACAGCATTCAACGGTCTGAAGCATGGAACGATTGCAGGAAAAGGTGTCATCAACAACAAGATGAGTAATTCGCTGATGCGCTATCTCGAAGCGCGGGGAGTCCCGACACACTTTGTAGAGGAACTCAATGACCGGGAGACACTGGTAAAGAAGGTTGAGATCGTGCCTCTTGAAGTCATCATCCGAAATATATCCGCAGGCTCTTTCGCCAAAAACTACGGTGTAGAAGAAGGCCGCGTTTTCGCTTCACCGACGATCGAGTTTTCCTACAAAAACGATGATCTCGGAGACCCGCTGATCAACGAATATCATGCTTTGGCACTGGAACTGGCCACGCCTGAGGAACTGGAGACCATCAGGAAATACGCTTTTATGGTCAATGACGAATTGAAGAAATTCTGGAGTTCATGCGGCGTCACCCTCGTGGATTTCAAGCTGGAGTTCGGAAGACTGGCAGACGGAAGCATCGTTCTGGCAGATGAAATCAGCCCGGATACCTGCAGACTTTGGGACAGTGAAACGGGCAAGAAACTGGACAAGGATCGTTTCCGCAGAGACCTAGGCGGCGTGGAAGACGCCTATCAGGAAGTCATGCAGCGGCTGGAAGAAAACCTGTAAACAGTACGCATGGAAGCAATACGCCCGATAACGAAAAAGGAAACCATTTCGTATGCCATTGGGGGCTTTGGGAAGAACCTGGCTTACGGACTGGTATCGACCTATACGCTCTATTATTACAACGCCGTGCTGGGTATTAGCGCGGCGTTTGTTGGCGTTTTGCTAATGGCCGCGCGGATTTTTGATGCGTTTAATGATCCTCTCATGGGTGTGATCGTTGCCAAAACAAAGAGCCGGTATGGCAAGTATCGGCCTTGGATTTTTACCGGCGCTCTGACAAATGCCCTCGTGCTCTTCGCTATGTTTTCTGTTCCGCAATCGATCCAGGGCGATGGGCTGAAGGTGTTTGTGACTATAACGTATTTCCTGTGCGGGATCACCTACACGCTCGGCGATATTCCTTATTGGTCCATTATTCCTGCCGCTACAAAGGCAGGCCGCCAGCGGGAGGATCTGACGCTTTATGCCAGAACATTCTCCGGAATCGGCGCGGCATTGCCAATGATCATCGGTATGGCTCTGGTCGTCTGGCTGGGCGCCCTGGGAAGTTCCGGATCTGCTAGCGATACGGGGTCTGGCGAACGGCTTGGTTTTTCCCTGCTCGCTCTCATTATCGCCATCATATATGTCATCAGCACGATCATCACATTGAAAAACCTGCCCGCGGAACGACAGGTCGTGACGGGGAATGCTGCTGCATCGTCCGATCCGACCGTCCGTAATCTGCTTACATCCCTTGTGCGCAACAGTCACGCCATGTGGATCGCAACTGTGATTATTCTTTTCAATACGTCCATCTACATGATGACGAACCTGGCAGTCTATTTGTTCCAGTATGACATAGGAAACTATAGCCAATACACTGTCTTTATGTCCATCAGCGGCGTTACCCAATTTGCCGCAATGGTGATACTTTACCCGCTTCTGCGAAAAAAACACAGCAACCGGTGGATCTTCATCTTCGGCTGCTGTGCAGGCATTATAGGGTTTGCTATTCTGCTCCCGCTGATTGGTGTCAGGAGCCTGATGTTATGGCACATGGTTCTTCCGGCAATCAGTATCTCCTTCGCGAATGGAATTGCTTACGTGCTCACGACCGTTTTCGTTGCCGGCGCGGTAGACTACGGCGAACGGCAAAACGGCCGCAGGGACGAAAGTGTCGTTTCCTCTCTGCAGACACTTATGGTGAAAATGTCCTCGGCCTTTGCGGTATTGATCGCCGGCATCGGGCTGGATCTCGTTTCGCTCAGCGAAACGGCGGCGGTTCAGAGCGCAGCATCGATTCTGGGGCTGCGTATTCTGTTCATCGTTCCGCCAATGATTCTCATGGCTCTCGCCACGTTAATTTTTGTGAAGCACAAAAGCCTTGGATGTGATGTTGCAGACTAGTCAGCGAATTGTATCCGTATCGAGGAGTTTTTGCAAATCTTCTATATCTGGAAGTGCATTCCGCAGTTCTTCGGACATATCCTTTGATGTTTTATAAGTTGCCACGCCCATTGGCTTGGTATAATCCTGAATCACATAATTCACAAAGGACTTGTTTATATCCTTACATAGTATCAGTCCAACAGCAGGATTCTCATGAGGCTTTCTCTCGAATCCGTCAAGTACGCTCAAGTATCCCTGAAGCTGTCCCAAATAGGATGTTTTGAATTTCCCTGTTTTCAATTCTACTGCCACAAGACAGTTCAGTGCCCGGTTAAAGAATAGCAAATCAATATACTGGTCTTCTCCGAAAGCGTCAAGATGATATTGGTTTCTAATAAAAGCGAAATCTTTGCCAAAGGTCAGAATGAAATTCTTTACATTATGTATGATGGCGTTCTCCAGAACTCTCTCGTCGACATCTGCAGCATCCCTGGCTTCAAGTTCTTCCACGTTGATATAGTCCAGAAGATACTCATCCTTAAATGTACTGATAGCCTTTATTGCCTGCCGCCCTGTAGACATTGTTCCGGCAAAATTGTTTGGCAAGTTCCCCTGATGATGATATTCGTCAGCCGCAATGCTCTTTTTCAAAGCACTATGGCTAAGCTGCTCAGATACCGACTGTCGGATATAAAACAATCGCTCATCACGCTCTTTGGCTTTTGAGAGAATCAGTATATGGTGGGAAAAACTTATATGCAGAAAATCTTCCAACGGAAAATCCTCTGAATTTGGCAGATGCGTCTGCCAAATTTGTGCGGTAGGGTCATCAGAATTACTGGCAACGGCATCTGCCAAAGCATTCCTTGCCAGTGTAGAATAATTCCCATCATAATCAAGAAATGCCCACTCCTCATAGAACGTCCTCATGTTTCGAAGATTACGTGCAGAGAAGCCCCTAAGCCCCGGCAATTCTTTTTCGAGCCGTTGACTAATTGCATCAATTGCGCCTTTGCCCCAAAAGCCGTTACGAGAGTTAAAGGATAAATACTTACCAATCCCATAGTAGAGCTTGAGCTGTTTCTCATTTACTGTTTTTACGGCATCTAACTGACTTTGCAGTATAGCTGTCTTTATGGCATCGACAGCTTCTTCATAGATAGCAATTACACTCAACGTCTTTCTCCGCATAAATGACAAACATATGTCGGATGATCTATCTCGTCGTAATCGCTATATTTGTAGTACCAATGATATGCCGCTTCAATCTCATCCAGATCATCAATATAAGGAATGTCGTTTTGCAAACACCAATCCCTCACCACCTCAGCCGCTTCCTCATCACTCATTCGCGGACATTCCGGCATTAATACATAATCATCGGAAGAATCGTATTCATGAAGGCGTGCTTCATCAAAGTCCCGAGAGTCAGGTGATTTTACCGCCGCACTGAAGTGCATTCCACTTTTGCACAGATACCAGTTATAATATGGCTTGTAATCCTTACAATTCACCACAAGAATACTTAAACTAATTGGTTCCATTTCATTAATCTCCTTTCCACTGATAATTGCCACCAAAAATAGCGCAAACAATAACGTCTGCGCTATATTAACATTTATTTCCATAAGTGTCAATAAATTACTCGTACTCGATTGTGGTTACGTAAGCAGTCAAGTATATTCCCATTTGTTTTTCATTAAACACATCATGGATTGTTTTTTCCAGGAGTTCCATTGTTTCATCTACATTGTCTTCGGTAAATTCGAAACAAGGGCCAAACAGCAAGGCATCACCTTGTTTGCCGTGATCGATCCCCATGCACTCCATGAGAATCAATCCGTTATCAATTCCCTTCTGGTATAGTTTTTCTCCGAGCTTCATTTCAGCCGGGAATGGTTCTTTTGTTTCCTTGTCTTTTACAAACTCCAGACCAATCATCATGCCTTTGCCTCTGACGTCACCGATGTATGGATTCCGTTGCTGAAGGCTTCGAAGCTGTTCCATGAAATAGGCGCCCACTTTTCTGACATTGGCAAGAAGGTCTTCGGACTGGATAATATCCAGTGTTTTGCTGATAACAGCACATGCCATAGGGCTTGCCGTCCACGTGTGAAGAACCGGGAAGATGCCGTTGTCCATGATCGGTCCAGCGACTTTTTCTTTCATCCCTACTGCGCCGACCGGGAAGTACGCCCCTCCAAGGGACTTGGCAAGTGCTATGATGTCGGGCTCCACGCCGTACTGTTCTATGCAGGACATGGTCCCGGTTCTGCCTGTTCCGCACATGACTTCATCGGCTATCAGCAGCACATCATATTTATCGCAGATATCTCTGATGATCCCGAAGTACCCTTCCGGTGCGGGAACGCCACAAAGAGCTGTCCCCACTACAGGTTCTGCAATAAATGCTGCCACCGTTTCAGGCCCTGCTTTTAGGATTTCTTCCTCAAGTGCATACGCGCATTCCATATTGCAGTTTTCACAGGATTTGCCGTACCAGCAGCGATAACAATAGGCAGGCGGAATATGTCCATCCTCGCGCAAAATCTCTGCAAACTCTTTTCTTCTGGACGGATGCCCTCCATATGCCAGCGCACCCTCTGTATATCCATGATATGACATCCATCTGCCTATGATTTTATTCTTCTCCGGCTTACCGCTATGGTAGAAGTGGAGACGGGCGATTTTGGTGGCTATTTCTGTAGCTTCACTTCCGCCTGAGCAGAAAAAGAATCTGTCAAAGGCCGGAAAGGCTTTTGCCATGGCATCAGCGGCCTCATGCCGAAGACTTGCGTCCATGTGCGCAAAGTATGCGAAAGGGAGCGTCAGGGCCTGATCACCTATGGCCTTTGCCATGTCTTCACGGCCATATGCGAGACTGTTACTAATAGAACCCCCGCACGTTTCCAGATACTTTCTGCCTTCCTCATCATAGAGGTATGGTCCTTCGCCGCGGACCATGATCGGAGCGGTGTAATGGTTGTCGAAATATAGTACGTGTTTGTTTTTTTTCATAGCATTCTTCCTCTGGAGAAACCACTACAACATGTGTTACAAGTATCAGTGGTTTTTGCTTCATGAAATGTATTCTCCTGTCATCAACAATCCTCCGACCAGCACAAAATGCTCAGGGAGTTTGTCCCCTTCTATCCATTCAATTTCAATTCCGCAAAGATTCTCAATTGTCTTTGCGACATTGCCTCCTATGGATTCTATCGAGTAACGCATCAGATCCGGGTGCGCACAGGGTGTTCCCTGCTTTCTGGTGCACGTTCTGCAGATATCGCAGGAACCTGCAGAAAGTTGCATACTGCCTGGGAACTGTTCCTCCATTTCAAAGAGCTCCCTCCCCAGTTTATGTTTCACTTTCCACTCGGCTTCGATCATTTCTTCTCTGTTTCGATTTTCCCCGAATGTAATGCGATAACCTACGACCTTCAGCGTTTTGAAGCTACCCCATACTTCCATAGGGTCAAAGTCATAAGGTGCGCATGACCACACTTTGCCGTAGTTGGGACACGCCTTGCAGCATTCCAGAAATCTGTCTACGTCAACGTATTCTTTAATGTAATCATCCGTATTGATATCTGCTTCGAATCGTTCAAGTAAATAATCCATATCACTATTGTTGCCGGTTTATTTGAGGCCGAGTTCTTCGGCTTTTTCCATTGGCATGGCGACGAGATACGGTTGCTGGGCAGGACCGTCCAGGGTTGAGGCTTCACCTTCGTGCCACTGGTAGAAGAACCGCTCCGCGCCGTAGGTGTAGTAACCATCCTGATACTGGTCGCTGGTGTCATACGGGTCTGCCAGAATCAGCACGTCGTCCGCGGAATTATCTTCCTGACAGGTGTCGATGCCGATGATAGTCTGCCAGTGACCGCCCCAGTCGGACCAGTCAACGGTGATTGGAATTCCGTTGTCGATCATCTCCACGCAGTAATCTTCAAAATCCTGGAGCGGGTCGTCGCTATCGTCCCAGTTGAACTTCTCAGTCGTTGAAAAGTTGAACTCCGTGTACCAACCGAGCTCGTCTTTGAAGAAGCTGTTCATGCCTTCGGCATCTGTGCCGGCTTCTTCAGTTGTGCCGCTGAATTTGCAGATGGTGAGTTCGTCGTATTTTTCTGTGTCGCCGCCGAACCAGTTGAGGACCATAACGCCGCAGGCAGGTCCGCAGGAGTATTCGGTGGACTGTTCATACGGCGAGAAGTTTGTCAGAATGTGAAGCGTGCCCTCGCTCTCCAAGTTGTAGTAGTCGTTGATTGCGAAATACGGTGTTTCCGGATTGTCGCACCAGCCATCGTAACTGGATGCGCCTTCGGATGTAGTATCGTAGCCATCAGGATATCCTAACAGGTGTTTTTCTGGAGCAGATGTGGATGCGGAATTGTCCGTGCCGGATGAGCCGCAGCCATAGAGGCAGAAACTGAACGCCAATATCAGGCATGCGATAACAGATAATAGTTTTGTTCTGTTGTTCATTTTTGCTGAACCTCCTTTTTGTTTGTTGTTCTGCTTTGATTATACACCTGTTGTAAAGAGGGCTCTTCAAGGATTTGGGCGAAAAAAGCCGGTCAGCATGAGCTGACCGGTTTGTTGCATCTCCTTCTTTCAGCAATGTGCCAATCCACTTGCAACTATTCCCATTCGATTTCGGAATCGGTGCCATATGGTGTTATGTAGTCTTTTCGCTACATTTGTTGGCTTTTATTCTAATGGTTGATTCGGGTTATTATCTTTTTACGATGATTTTGTACTCAAAATGTACTCACAGATTGCTGCTGTCGACTACAGTAAACCAGCCTTTTCACCTATTTCCTGTTTCAATAACGGAACATCCTTTTTAACGATTTCCCTGTTGATCTCATCTTTCTCTTTGTCATATCCGTGGGCTATCACATTTCTTGTTCCGTAAATATCGTTCCATG
>JAFRJI010000015.1 GCA_017432345.1 Bacillota bacterium
TAAGCCAGACATGCAGTTCTTTTCCCTGACACTCGATATTTGTTACGATTACATCTTTCAATTGGAGTAGTTTTTCGATACAATCACTGTAGAGCCTGATATGCCTCCTTTATCCTTTAGGGTTTTGTTTCGCAGCTTTATTCTACAGGATTCAGGTATCTGATGCTCCTCTTTGTTAAACAAAAGATGGCTCACACTTCGTGAGCCACCCCAACATCTTTTTCAGAACCTGAAAAGGCCGGAGCGTGAAACTCGAGCGTCCGGTAGACTCTCGAGTAGCGACGGGGTCAAGCAGGCCGTGCGGGCCTGTGCAGACCGGCGGAGGGGCAGGGGCCCCGCCGCGTAAATCCTGCTACCCTAGCTAAACTGAAAAACGATTATGAAAACAGTTGCTTTGGTGATATAATTAATTTTTAGTGATAATTATACAGAGAAATTCAAAAGACAACTTATTTGGGACTTGGAGTAAACGCATATCATGAAGAATCAATTAAACAGGATTAAACTGTTTATAGATAATGTAAGGTTGATCCTTGCTGTCAATCCGCTGCACAAGGTCATCTTCTCTTTTTCGTGCGCCGTCTTTTCACTATTCTCTGCAGAAGCAATGTATTATGTTTTCAGCAGGGTGCTGGTCAATCTGGAGGGAATCCAGTATATAGACAAGACTAACGTGATACAGGTGTGCACTTCTCCTGTGACACTAATACTGATTCTGCTGTTCCTGATCGTCATGACCTTCACCGCGTTGTTTGAAATCGGAGGCCTTCTGCATGCTTTTTCTATGGCGCAGATTGGGCGGAAGACCGATATCTGGAGCATGATAGTAGCGGGAGAGAGGACCTGCCGTAAGACGCTGTCCCCGCGCAACTGGCCGGTACTGTTGTTTGTGATGGTGCTGTTTCCTCTGACCGGTGTGTTATCGCTGAGCAATGCTGCATATAAAGTTAAGATTCCACTTTTTATTGAGCTTGCAATCGAGGACACTCCTCTAACTGCAACCGCTTTCAGAATATTTTATGTGATTATGATTCTTGTTGAGATCGGAGTATTATTCTCGATCAATATTTATGTGCTGCGTGAGAATAGCTTTTTAAGCAGCTGCATAGACGGATGGAGACTGGGGAAAAGGCGGATCCTGAATACGGTTATATGTATGATGCTTCTTTCTCTGACCGTCGATGTTGCATTATACTTGATTTCAGTAGTAGTCCCAGATTACGGCGGTGCCGCAGATGCCGTGACGCACACCGTAAGGGCGATGGTCGTTCCGACAATCAATAACGCCGGGCTAACCGCACTGTTTTATCAGTATTATGAGGAGGATGGATCGCTTGTGGGCATCACTCCGCATATTTTCAGGAAGGAAGAGTTCAGCCGTATTAAAAAAGCTGCTTTTGTCGCATGCATTGTGCTGGTACTTTCATTCGGCATATACCCGACGGTGCATTATTTCGATTATATGTCAGAGGATGTCTCGCGTCCTGCGATCTGTGCTCACAGAGGAGACAATGTAAACGCTCCGGACAATAGTTATGAGGCTTTTGAGCTGGCTGTATCCGAGGGCGTTCCGTGGATCGAACTTGATGTACAGCTTACAGCTGACGGGGTGGTTGTCGCCGAACACGATGGGACGCTGAAAAGACGTTTCGGTCTGGATAAGACCGTTCCTGAGATGACTTATGATGAACTCATGCAACACGAGGTCATAAACACAGGGGACGTTTTTAAGCATGTCCATATCACAACTCTGGAAGAAGTGCTGCTTCTTGCTAAGAAAAACAACGTGCTTGTACAGGTGGAGCCCAAGCCGTTGGAAAGGGATTCGGGTCTTGAGGAAGAAGTGCTCAGGTTAATAGATGAGACGGGAATGCACGACAGAGTAATGATCATCAGCGTCTACAGCGATTCAGTCGCGAAGGCCAAGGAACTTGACCCGCAGATCACTACCGCCCATGCAGTGATGAAGGCATGGAAGGATTACGCCGAAGTGAAAGACGCAGACAACCTTTCGGCGGAGGTCGGGACTATATCGCCTGAGCTGGTGCATGATTTGCATGAAGCAGGCATGAAGGTGTTCTGCTGGACTGCCGATGATCCGGATGGGATACAGTATCTGGTAAGCTGCGGTGTGGATGTGATTGGCACGGACGACCCGGTCATGGTAAAAAGAAAGCTGGACGAAGCCGATTATTCGGGTGGCGCCAAAAGGTATTTCTATTTGACGATGCACAGGATAATAGATATGGAACGATAGGAAATCAGCGATAATGTGAGATTATCGATTAGGGAGGATGATTCTTGTGAAGAAAAGCAGAATGAATATGGATAAGTTAATCAATCATTTTGACGGGAACAAGACTATGGCATATATTGCGATTGCTCTGTTTCTCATAGGCCTGCTGATTTTTATCATAAACAGTATTATATTACTCTCTTCCCCAGAAAGGGCATACCGTACGTTGAGGATCATTATGAAGGCAGGAACGGATGTGTGCTGGGTCGCGGCAGCCATTCTCGGGACGAAGTACTATCCGACAAAACGAAACAGTATTCTCATATGGACACTGGTCTGGTACACGCTCGGCGATATCGCGGTCATGTTCTCATATCCCGTGGGGGCTGTGCTGTATTGCATTGGTCATGTGTTTATGATGTGGGCAATACTTGAGACTACATACATACACAAATGGCAGATCATAACGCTGATTGCGTGCGCTCTGGGGGCGATAATTCTGCTTGCGTATTTCGTGAAAGATCCGAAGCTCATTATCATAGCGTCGTTATATGCCATCATTGTCACCGCTACAATGGCGCTCTCCCTGTCAAACCGTTTCTTCTGGCTGGCAGGGATCGTATTTGCAGTCTCCGACATCACCGGCCTTTTGAGGATCTCGCTTGCTAATAACAAGTATACTTATTTCGTAACGACCACCATATATTTTGCTGCGTTTCTGATGCTGTGCATATCCGTATACAGTACGAATCGCAAGGAAGTAGTCACTATATACGATCTTTTCAAAATGCTCAGCGACTCCAAAAGCAAGAAAGTCTCATTCTGGGTATGCGGCAAGTGGGCTCCTGGTCTGATCAGAGGTGACAAGCATTTTTCGCATGACCGCATAGAACTTGCCTTTGATGTCGACCATGTCGATGAGTTCCTCGCGTGGATCAAGCACGCGCGATATGAAGGGAAACATAGATACGCAGGCGGCGTCAGGAGTTATTACAGCGAGAAATACGGTGAACTCTGGGTATTTCCGTGCTTGTTTGAGCCGGATGGATCAGCGGTGCTCACTACGATGAACGGGAATCAGCTCTTGCTGGACGAAGGCTTTTTTGAAGATGTTCGCGTTTTAGGGAAAACGATCCCTTGCATCGCACCCGGAGGAACGGAACTGATACGAGAGCTTTTATGATGGATAACGGGGAATAGGATGTGGTAGAATGTTACTACCACATCTTTATTTTAGTAATGCAACGTAGTAATGAAATATAGGGAGGAGTATCATGTCAACACTTATCAAAAACGGAATCATCGTTACGGCAGACGGAGAACAGAAAGCGGATCTCTACATGGATGGCGAGAGCATCGTTGCAATCGGGGAAGGTCTGTCATATGAAGCCGATGAGATCATTGACGCGGCCGGGAAGTACGTTTTGCCGGGCGGCGTCGATCAGCATGTGCATTTTTCATTCACATACAAAGGCAGTAAAACAAGGGGCTTTGAAACCTCCAACGCGGCGGCAGTCGGCGGAACGACGACACTGATCGAGTTCGTCAATCAGGAGAAAGACAGAGGCCTGGTGGAGACCATCGACGACTATAGAAAGACCGATGCGGAAGGCATCGCCATGGTCGACTATGCGTTCCACAGTGTCATGACCGATCCGAGAGAAGAGGTCATCGAGGAGATCCCGAAACTGGCGGAGGCCGGCTATCCGACTATGAAACTGTTCATGGCATACAAGGGACAGTTCTTCCATGCGGATGACGACGCGATCCTCAAAGCCCTGCAGAAGGGAAAAGAGGCTGGCGTTACCGTTATGGTCCATGCGGAGAATGCCGACATGATCGATGTTCTGACCAAACAGCTCATCGCAGAAGGCAAGACAGGCCCGTACTACCACGCCGTCAGCCGTCCGCCGGTCGTAGAGGCGGAAGCAACGAGGCGTGCGATCTATCTGGCGGAACTGGCGGATGCTCCGTTGTATGTCGTTCACGTGACTTGCAAAGAGGCTCTGGAAGAGGTCAAGGCCGCCTATCAGCGAGGCCAGAAAGTGTTCGGGGAAACCTGCGCGCATTATCTGGTGCTGGATGAATCCAATCTGGCGAAACCGGATTTCGAAGGAGCAAAATACGTATGCTCACCGGCGCTTCGTACACAGGAGCACCGGGATGCATTGTGGGAAGCCGTGGACCGCAAGTGGCTGAACGCAATCAGTTCCGACCACTGCGGATTTGACTATGCAGAGCAGAAACATATGGGATTCGGGGAAGGCAAATCCTTCGCGGACATTCCTAACGGCGCTCCAAGCCTGCAGAACCGCCTGAATATCCTTTGGACGTTCGGCGTCTGCGAAGGGAAAATCAGCCGCAGCCGTCTTGTGGATCTGTATGCGACGATGCCGGCAAAAATCAACGGCCTCGAGAAAAAAGGCCAGCTGGCAGTAGGCTTCGATGGCGATGTGATCATTTTTGATCCGGACTACGAAGGCGTGATCTCCTACGAGACGAATCTGGAAGGCGTAGACTATTCCCCATTTGAAGGATTCCCGCAGAAGGGCCGTCCGGAAACCGTCTTCCTTCGGGGACAGAAGATCGTTGAAGAGGGCAAGTACATCGGCGAAAAAGGACAGGGAAGATTCATCCCGGGCAAGGCTTTTGGCGCCGCATATCAGTGGTAATCAAGACAGAGGAATCAAATCATGATGATAGACGGAAAACGTTTGCTGTTGAATCTCGCCGCATTCCGCAGGTTTTCGGACACGCCGGGCAGCGGCGTGACGCGGTTCTCTTACGGCAGCCAGGATGCAAAGGCAAGGCGGTCGATCATTAACCGCGCAAAGAGAATCGGATGCCCTGTGCGCATCGATGCGGTCGGAAATATCCGGATCGGGCTTCCATCTAATCAGCCCGGACGGCCGGCCATTTTCTGCGGATCGCATATCGACACCGTCCGGAACGGCGGCTGGCTCGATGGGATCTACGGTGTTTGTAGTGCGCTGGAGGTGCTGGAAACACTGGCGGAACGGGGCAGGAAAAAAGCAACACGGAACTTTGAGACCGTGATCTTTGCAGAAGAAGAAGGGTCAAATTTCGGATCGACCATGACCGGAAGCAAATTCATCACGGGGAAATACGGGAACGAAGATCTGGAGCGGCTGACCGCCGACAACGGGAAAACCATGCGGCAGGTCCTGCAGGAGGCAGGGCTGGAACCGGAAACCACCGCGGGCAGTCAGTTGGATCCTGTTCCATGGGATCTTTCGAATGTCGCGGCCATGCTGGAACTGCATATTGAGCAGGGACCGGTGCTCGATCGGGCGGGCATCCCGATTGGGATCGTGGATTCCATCTTTGGAATGCGTGTCGTTGAAGTTGTGCTGACCGGCGTCGGGAACCACGCCGGCGCAACGCCGATGAGCGAGCGCCATGACCCGCTTTCCGCAGCGGCAGAGTGCATTCTCGCCGCGGAATCGATGGTCGCTGCAGATCCGAATAAGCGGGCCGTCGTTACCGTCGGGAAGCTGGAAGTGCAGCCGAACTGTTCGAATGTGATACCGGAAACGGTCCGGTTCAGCATCGAGGTCAGAGACAGCAATAACGAAAAAATCAACCGGTACATGAGTGAGATCATCCATGACATCCGGGAAATAGCTTTGAACCGGGACGTGAACTGCCAGATCCATGAACACTCCTCATCGAAGCCTTTGCACCTCGATGACGGGGTCCGCGAGGTGATACGGCAGACGGCGGAGAGCAGCGGCATTTCTTACCGTGTCATGGACAGCGGCGCGGTGCACGACGCCTGCATGATTGCGGAAGCCAGCGTTCCGACCGGCATGATTTTCGTTCCGAGCATCGACGGCAGGAGCCATGTGCCAGAAGAAGACACCAAAGGCGAGGATCTGATCCGCGGCACACAGCTTCTGATGGATGTAATAGAGACGTTATTGACGCAGACAGAGGAAGAGCAATGATCCGTATTAGACCGTACATGAATTCCGACGAAGAGAGCATCCTCTCCTGGTGCGACAGCGAAGACACGTTCTTCAAGTGGACGTTCGGGCTTTTAGGCGAGTATCCCATCACAAGTGCAAAATTCCGGAAGACCGGGCAATACATGCAGTTCACGGCGATCGACGGGACAGAACCGGTCGGGTATTTTATCGCCAGAAACCCGCATGGGAACCTGGATGAACTGCGTTTCGGATACGGGATCGTAAAACCGGACCGTCGCAATCAGGGCGTTGGGAAAACCATGCTGAAAGCAGGTCTTGTCTATGCGTTCGAAGTATACGGAGCAGACAGGGTCACGCTTGGCGTGTATGAAAAGAACGAAAATGCCATTTCCTGTTACCGTGCTATCGGATTTACCGAAACAGGTATTACGGAAACCTATCAGATCGATGGGGAACAGTACTTGGTCTATGAAATGGAGTATAGAAAAGGATGATGAAAATGAACAGAACGAAGACCATTATCCTGAGTTTGATCTGTGCGTTCGCGCTTGTGCCGCTCTTTGCGGTCGGTACGGCCTTCGCAGCTGATGATGAGAAGCCCGACAACGGCATACCGGTAGTGTATTTGAATATCGATGAAACCGATGTCACCATCGAGCAAATGAATGACAGCCCTGACCACAGCGTTTTTTGCATCGGTACGATCAGCATCGATGTGCCGGTCGGATTTCATTACTCGGATTTCCCCAATCTGAAATACAAAAGCAGTGGCCGGAGCTGAAAGCAGCGCTTGCGGAGCTTACGAAACAAAACGGCATCATTGACCAGTACAAGGAAGAAACAAGGCTCTCCGCAGAAGACAATCACAGACATTATTATCCGGACGATACAGAATTCGACTATGACGCTGAGGTGCAGGCGCTGAAGCAATGGGTCGATAACCGGTCCGCATGGATCGACAAAGCGATCCCGGCTTTGGATAATCTGATGCACAAGGTCACGTTCGTTGCCAACGGTGAAGTATACCAGGAAACCTTAATAAGAGATGAGTACTATGTCAGCATTCCTGAAAAGAAACCTAGGAAAGAGGGCTATGTGTTCGTGGGATGGGTCGATGAGAACGGCAACCTGATCGATCAGACCGCACAGATTTTCAGCGACGTGACGTTTACGGCAAAGTTCGTCCGGGATTCCAAGGCGACACATGCCACGGACATCGCGTTCCATAAGGCCAGCGATATCAAGAAATATAACGTGAATGCGCACCTTTACTACACGGACCGCGTATTTCCCAGCATAGCTGCCAAGGCGAGGTCAACGGCTATCAGGTCCGGTGGAGCCGTAAGGCGAACATGTCCAGCGCTAAAAGCAAGCTCATTAAATCCGGCAAGAATATAACCTTCAAGAAGAAAGGTCTCAAAGGCGGCAAGAAGTACTTCGTACAGGTCCGGACATACAAGACCGTAAACGAGAAGCGCTATTATTCCGAATGGTCGCCATCAAAAAAGATTACTACGAAAAAGTAGATGATCATATTCCGCACCATCCATCCGAACGAAAGAGAGACACAGTTATGATCCAGGACATTGCACCGCGGGTGCTCCATCAGGAATATACACCGGTCCCGCCGCGGGACGGCGACATCGTATTCGTATTCCGGCAAAAGCTGGTGCTGGCAAAAAAAGAAGCGAACGGGACGTTCACGTTCCCGACGCTAAAGGAACTATCCGGGGCTTTTGAAATCGATCCGGCGCAGCTACAGTATTTGTTCCGAATCGATGAGGATCCGTTCTTTTTGTGTCTGAATGCGCCGGAAGGCGATCTGCAGGGCTTTGCTTTCGTTCCGACGTTCGAGATCCGATGGCATTCGGAAAAGCCTCCGATGTTTGCCTGTATGACGGCGTTCCACTTATACACGTGGTACAACAGGGCCCGGTTCTGCGGACATTGCGGGGCACCGCTGCAGCACGCGGAGAATGAGCGCATGCTCCGGTGTCCGTCATGCGGGAATCAGTTTTTCCCGGCGATCGCGCCAGCCGTTATCGTCGGTGTCACCGACGGAAACCGGCTGCTGATGACGAGGTATGCCGGACGCGATTACACCGGCTGGGCCTTGATCGCAGGATTTTGCGAGATCGGTGAAACGGTGGAAGATACCGTGCGGCGCGAGGTCATGGAAGAAGTCGGCGTGCGCGTAAAGAACCTCCGCTACGTTGCCAGCCAGCCGTGGGGAATCGATTCCGATATGCTGGTCGGCATGTTCTGCGATCTGGATGGGGATCCGGAGATCCATGTGGATGAGAAGGAGATCCACTATGCGGCCTGGGTCGAGCGGCAGGATATCCCGAGCATGCGGGACAACCACAGCCTGACCGGACACATGATCGACCTGTTCCGGGAGGGAAAAGAAACATCTTATTAGATCCGAACGATCCGTTGTAATTCTATGGATTCAAGGGTATAGTATTAGAGTGGTTAACGAAGAGTGTTCAAAGAGAATCAGAAAATGGATATTAAAACGATAGAACTCAAGAAAACGATACTGGAAGATAACGATCAGGATGCGGATCTGCTGCGGGAACAGCTGAAGGCAGACCGCACCTATTACATCAATGTAATGTCATCACCGGGATCCGGGAAGACGACGACGCTCGTCAGTACGATCCATCAGCTGCAGAAGATGGCGGACCTTAAGATCGGCGTGATGGAGGCGGACATCGACAGCGATGTAGACGCCCACACGATCCACGACGAAACGGGCGTAGCGGCGGTGCAACTCCATACCGGAGGCATGTGCCATCTGGATGCGGAAATGTCCAGACAGGGCCTGCGCGAAATCGGTGCGAAGGAGCTGGATCTGGTGTTTTTGGAGAACGTCGGTAATCTGGTGTGCCCGGCGGAATTTGACACGGGCGCGGTAAAGAACGCGGTGATCCTATCCGTCCCGGAAGGGGATGACAAGCCTCTGAAATATCCCCTGATGTTCAAGGAGGCGGACGTGGTCCTGGTGACCAAGATCGACGCGATGCCGGCCTTTGATTTTGACAAGGAACGGTTCCTGGAGAATCTGGCGGGATGCAGCGACCGCGCGCCGGTATTCTTCGTATCCGGAGCGACGGGTGAGGGAATCGAGCTGTGGTGCGAATGGTTGTTGCAGGAGGTGCAGCAGTGGCAGTAAGAGTGATCGATGTGAACGTCGGCGTATTTGACGAGAACGACCGGATCGCCGATGAAGTAAGAAAAGACAATAGAGAAAAAGGCTGCCGGATGATCAACATCATGGCATCGCCGGGAGCAGGGAAGACGACGTTGCTTCTGCGTACCATCGAAGCGCTGAAGAGCGACTGCCGGATCGGTGTGATGGAAGCGGATATTGAAGCTTCCGTCGATGCGGAAAAGATGCAGGAAGCGGGCGTGCGTTCCATCCAGGTCCATACGGGCGGGGAATGCGCGATGGACGCCAGCATGGTGCAGCAGGCGCTGAAGGAATTCGATGTGTCGGATCTGGATCTTCTCTTTCTCGAGAACGTCGGGAATCTGGTCTGCACAGCAGAGCAGGATACGGGCGCGGATGCGAACGTAGAGATCTTGTCCGTTCCGGAAGGGGATGACAAGCCGCTGAAATACCCGCTGATGTTTTCTGTCTGTCAGTGCGTGCTCATTAATAAGATCGACACACGGCCGTGGTTCGCCTTTGACGATGAGGCCGTGGTCGAACGGATCCACCGGCTCAACCCGGAAGCGGAAGTGTTCTTCCTGTCCGGGAAGACCGGCGAAGGATTCGATCAGTGGATCGATTGGATCAGAAACGTTTTTCTGCAGCGATAGCGTGGGCGATGAGCCCTTCGCCTTTGGCCATGCGGTTCACCAATGGCGCGATGGCAGCAGAGGCTCCCGGCGTCATGCGCTGGTTCGTGCAGATCTTTAAGAAAGTGCCTACCCAAACGCCGCCTGTATAACGGGCGGCTTTTATAGTCGGCAAAGTGTGGTTGGTGCCGGACGCGTAATCGCCGAAGGCTTCCGCCGTGTTGCCGCCGATGAACAGGGAACCATAGTTGGTCAGCTGATCGAGGATCCGGTCAGGATCCTGGATGTTGACTTCTAGGTGTTCCGGGGCGTATGCATTGCACACCTCGACGGCTTCCGCCAGATCGCCCAGCAGGACGACTTCTCCGTAATCGTCCCAGGACTGGCGGGCCACATCGGCCGTTTCCAGCGTTTCCAGTTCCGCTTCCACCGCGGCGATGGTAGCTTTCGCCAGCGTTTCATCCGTGGCCAGAAGGAAGGCCTTGGCATTCGGATCGTGTTCGCACTGGGCGAGCAGGTCAGCCGCCAGGACTTCCGGATCGGCTGCTTCGTCAGCGATGACCAGGACTTCGCTCGGACCGGCGATGAAATCGATGCCGACCTGTCCGTAGCACTGGCGCTTCGCTTCCGCGACAAACTGATTGCCCGGGCCGACGATGACGTCCACCGGGCGGATCTGTTCCGTGCCGTAGGAAAAAGCAGCGATCGCCTGTGCGCCGCCGACCGCGTAGATCTCATCTGCGCCGGCCAGGTCCATCGCGACGAGGGTTTTGTAATGGATATCGCCTGTGCCGTGCACGACCGGTGCTGTTGCGGCCACGCGTTTTACGCCGGCGACTTTGGCCGGTGTGATCAGCATCAGCGCCGTCGAGAACAGCGGATACCGGCCTCCCGGAACGTAGCAGCAGCAGGAGCTGACCGGGATGATCCGGTGCCCCAGGTAGATCCCCGGCTGCGGGCTGAAATCCGTGACTTCGTTCATGGACGCGAGCTGGGCTTTTGCAAAGGCTTCGATGTTGGCTTTCGCGGCGCGCAGGTCTTCGATGTCCGCCGGATCCATTTTCGCGTAGGCGGCGTCGATCTCTTCCCGGCTAACGCGGAACGATTCCCGTACGAATCCGTCAAAACGCTGACTGTAGTCGCGCAACGCGGCGTCGCCGTTCCGGCAGACATTGTCGATAATATCGGAAACAGTATTGCGCAGCTGGCGGTTGTCTTCCGCTGTGCGCTCTTTGGCTTTTTTAATAATATTCATAGTCGTTGTACTCCTTTACCATAGTATAAGCGGTGATACATAGGACATGTCAAGAAGGGAACGGCTTTTTCGTAAAAAAAATGGTCGGTCACGCAAGGGTTTGACAGAGCCGATGTAAACATGCTACGATGATTGCGCAAAAGGAGTTATTGACAGATGGAGCAAACCAGCGTACAAAAAAACGATGCGCCTAAAATCACGGCAGTCAGTGCATTGAACGGCCGCTCGCTTCGCGTCGATTATGAGGATGGAACCATCCGTCTGTTTGATGGGTTCCGGCTTCGCGGACCGAAGTACATTCCATTGGTCGACCCGAATGTTTTTATCACCGCCCGTATGGATGATGGCGATTTGTATTGGGACGACCTGGATATACACATTTCGGCAAGCTACGTCCGGAAATTCAGCGTGCCGTACGATCCGGATTACAAGCCGGAGGATTACGTTCCGACAAAAAAAGAGATCATCGGAGCAAAGCTCGCGGTGATCATCTTCCCGATCATGGCCATTGCGGGACTCATCGGTACCGTATGGTGGTGGATCAACAACTAAACGCTACTCGACGAAATCGATTCCGAGATAGTTGCACATTCCTTTAGCAAGTCCCTTACCGTAAGCATCGTATTTCTTGCGGAGGAGCTTGTTGTCGTTTTTGATGGATCCCGTTTCAAAGAGGCAGGCCACCGTTCCGCAGTTCCTCTTCAGGGAAATGAGATCGTCGCGGTATTCCAGCCCGCGGTTTGGGATGTCGATGGTGGAATGCACTCCCGTATTCAATTTTTTCGCCAGTTTTTTCTGGGCCTTGGTCCGGTACAGAGGCAGTGTCCCGGACGGTTTCATATACGCATCGCAATGGATATGCACCATCGCGCTGAGTTTCTTGGTCTTCGCTTTTTTGATGGCGGCTAACAGGTTGATGTTGTTTCCGTCGAAAGCGTCTGTATAAACATAAACGTGAGACTGTCTCAGATAATTCGTCATGGACTGGGCGATCGGGATCATGAGCTTGGCTTCCTGATAGCCGTTCCAGGTCGCGCCCGGGTCCCATCTGCCCTGGGAATCGATACCGTGACCGGTCTCGATAAAGACGCGGTAGATCGCGCCGCGTTTGATCTCCTGCGAAAATTGTCCGCGGACGGCCTTTGCGTTCTTGTTCTTTCTATAGATCGGGCGGATCCGGTAATAGCTGGCCTTGCCGGACAGGGCGTAGCTGTCCTTATAAGAGGATTTGCTTGCGGAAACCGTCTTGATCCGTTTCCAGGATTCTTCCTCGGAATAGCGCCGGAACAGCTGGTAGCCGGTGGCGTAGTCGCTCTTCGTCCAGGAAAGTTTGGTGCCGTCACCGGAGCGTTTGCCGCTCAGGTCCACAGCAGGAAACGGAACGGCGGAAACCGTCTCCGAGGCGGCGTCACCGCACACGATACAGTAATAGTAGGTCTTTGCAGGAGAAAGACCTTTGTCTATATACGTTGTTTCCGTTGTTTCATCAATCGGTTCAAAAGCGCCTTCCACCGATTTCGCGCGATACACCTGATAGACCAGACCTTCTTCGCTGCCGGTCCAGCTGAGCTGTATTTTCTTCACGCCGACGGACTGCGCGGTCATGTCGCTGATGACGACAGCCGGCGCTTCCGGTTCCGGATCGGCCAATGGATCCGTCTCATCTGCCCAGACCGTCATCGCCGACATCGAAAACATCATTATAATCGTTGTGAGGAATATCAATAACCGTTTCATGGAAGTATTATAACATAAAAACACCGCCTTTTGTTGAGGTGGTGTTTTCGTCTACCATTCAGCTTCGCTTTATATACTGTCTTGCAGCTAATCATCAGATTCAACTTCCAGATTCTCTGCGGCTTTCTCGGTCAATACTCTTTCATACTCTTCGAAAATGGCATCTCTGATTTTGTTCCTGGTCTCAGATACCAGTGGATGAGCGATGTCTCTGAAGTCGCCTTCGCCCATCTTCCTGCTTGGCATCGCGATGAAAAGGCCGTTCTGCCCTTCGATTATTTTAATGTCATGTACTACAAATTCGTCATCGAAAGTTATTGAAACGACGGCCTTCATTTTGCCTTCATCGTTTACCTTGCGGATCCTAACATCAGTAATGTTCATAGTGTACCGCCTTTCATGCCGTATTTACATATAGTTATTATACAATAGGTTCTATATATAAACAAGATTTATTTAGAAACTTTCTGACTATTCAAAAACTAATGACCATAATGTAATAATATGCGCTTTTTTTGTCCACGCAGTGACAAAGTTATGGTATACTTTAATCGTGTTTTTAGGAGGAAACAAATGATCGATTTGTCGAAATATAGAAAGATACACTGCATCGGCATCGGAGGCATAGGTCTCTCAGCCGTTGCAGAAATTTTGATGTCCAAAGGTTATGAAGTCTCCGGTTCGGACATGCGCGAAAGCGATATCACGGAGAACCTGATGGACAAGGGCGCGAAGATTTTTCTGGGCCACCGTGCCAAGAATGTCGAAAACGCCGATCTGGTCGTCTATACCGTCGCGGTAGGGGACGACAATCCGGAGATCGCGCGGGCAAAAGAGCTGGGAATCCCGACGGTCACCAGGGCGCAGGCTCTGGGGGCTTTGATGGAGCAGTACGAGCACAGCATCGCCATCTCCGGGACCCATGGCAAGACCACGACGACATCCATGATCTCGCTGATCCTGAAGCATGACAACAAGATGCCGACGATCCTGGTCGGCGGCAATCTGGATGAAATCGGCGGCAACGTCTACGTCGGGGACAAGCACTACTTTGTCACGGAGGCCTGCGAATACAGGGACAGCTTCCTGCAGCTGCGGCCGAGCGTTGAGATCATCCTCAACATCGACTCCGACCACCTGGATTATTTCAAGGACGTTGAGCACATCGCCCGTTCCTTTGACAAGTTCGCCAGACTGGTCCCGCCGAATGGGATCGTGATCGCCTACGACGGCAATGCCTTTGTAAAAAGTGTCATCGAAGGCCTGCCGAACGCGGTGACCTTCGGGCTCAACACCGGCAGCGACTACTACGCCAGCAACATCAGCTTCAGCCGGGAAGGAATGCCGCAGTTCGATGTGAACCACGGCGGGCAGGTTCTCTGCAGGATCGAGCTTTCCATTCCGGGAGAGCACAACATCCTCAACGCGCTGGCGGCCTTTGCGTGCTGCCACATGCTGGGCGTCCGGCCGGAAGCCATCGTCAAGACCCTGAACGAGTTCAAAGGCACGCACCGCCGGTTCGACGTGCTGGGAAGGACCCAGACCAACGTCGGCATCGTGGACGACTACGCGCACCATCCGACGGAAATCAAAGCGACCCTGGCCGCGGTCAAAAAGATGCGGCACGGCGATCTTTGGTGTCTGTTCCAGCCACATACTTATACGCGGACCCTGGCTCTGATGGACGACTTCGCAAAGGCCTTCGACATGGCCGACAAGATCGTTCTGGCGGAGATTTACCCGGCCAGGGAGAAGAATATCTACAAAATCAGTTCCTCGGTCCTGATGGAAAAGATCAAGGAACACGACCCGACGAAGGAAGTGTATTTCTTCAAAGAATTCGACGAGATCGCGGAATTCGTCTATGCCAATGCGAAACCGCAGGACATGGTCCTGACCATGGGCGCCGGAGACATCTACAAGGTCGGCGAGATGATGCTGGAGATGGAGAAGCCGCAGGGCAAGAAGACGGCAAGAGAATACAAGAAGATCGAAGACTAACCGACAGACGAAACAATAGAGGGAATCGTTATGACATACGAAGAATACCAAAAAGCCGAACAGGAACGCATCGAACGGAACATCGCCTATTTGGAAAGCGGTGTGGATTTTATCGACCTGCGTTCGGCATATATCGATGAAGGCGTGAAGATCGGCAAGGGGACCGTCATCTATCCGTGCGTCGTACTCGAAGGGGACGTGAGCATCGGCGAGAACTGCGTGATCGGACAGAACAGCCGCATCGTCGATTCCAAGATCGGAGACGGAACGACCATCCAAAGTTCTGTGATCCTGGAAAGCACGGTCGGCAACGATACGAAGGTCGGGCCGTTCGCTTATCTGCGGCCGAACAGCGTCATCGGCGACGGCTGCAAGGTCGGCGATTTCGTCGAAGTCAAAAATTCCACCATGGGAGATGGCGCGAAGGCGTCCCACCTGACCTACATCGGCGATTCCGACGTAGGCAGCAAAGTCAATCTGGGATGCGGCGTCGTGTTCGTCAATTACGACGGCAGCAAGAAGTACCGCTCCGTTGTGGAAGACGAAGCGTTCATCGGCTGCAACTCCAATCTGGTGTCACCGGTCCACGTGGGAAAGAAAGCCTACGTCGCGGCGGGCAGCACCATCACACAAGACGTTCCGGATGGCGCTCTCTATGTCGCCCGGGCCAGAGGCAAAGTTCTCGATGGCTGGGTGGAGAAGAGAGGCATCCTGAAGAAAGATAAATAAGTTACTCATAATCAATAAGGCGAGGAGAAGGCACAATGAAGAACAGCATGTTTTCCGGCTACAAAGTTTTTGCAGCTAACTCACACCCGCAGCTTGCAGATGAGATATCATCCATCATGGGCAAGCCGCTCGGGAAACTGGAAGTCAAGAAATTCAGTGACGGAGAGATCAGCGTAAGTTTGGGAGAATCCGTGAGAGGGGCCGATTGTTTTGTGATCCAGTCCACCTGCGATCCGGTCAACGAGAACCTGATGGAATTGCTCATCGTCATCGATGCGATGAAGCGGGCGTCCGCAGGCAGGATCAGCGCAGTCATTCCATATTACGGCTACGCCAGACAGGATCGTAAAGCAAAGGCCAGAGACCCGATTACAGCGAAACTGGTAGCGGACATGCTGGTCACAGCAGGCGCGGACCGTGTCGTGACCATGGACCTGCACGCGGCGCAGATCCAGGGATATTTCACGATCCCGGTGGATCATCTGGTGGGACTGCCGCTTCTGACGAGATATTTCGCGCAGCAGAATATCGAGGACATGGTCATCGTTTCCCCGGACCACGGCAGCGTGCCGAGGGCCAGGAATATGGCGGAACCGCTCAACTGCCCGATCGCCATCGTCGATAAGAGAAGACCGCGGCCGAACGTCAGCGAGATCATGAACATCATCGGTGATATCGAGGACAAGAACTGTATCCTCGTTGATGACATGATCGACACGGCGGGCACCATCACCAACGCGGCCAACGCGCTGAAGGAACTGGGCGCCAGGAGCGTCAAGGCCTGCGCGACCCATCCGGTGCTTTCCGGACCGGCCATCGAGCGCATCGAAGATTCCGCCATCGAAGAACTGGTTCTTCTGAATACGATGCCGATCGCCGAAGAAAAGAAACTCGAAAAGATGAAAATCCTGTCGGTGGGACCGCTGTTCGCGGAAGCGATGAGCCGGATCCACACCAACGGATCGATCAGCAAGCTGTTTGATTAATGGTTTTGATATGTATGTGATCGCAGGACTGGGGAATCCAGGTAAAAAATATGCAAATACAAGACATAATATGGGATTCCTCGTCCTGGATGAACTGGCGGGCAAGCACGGGATCAAAGTCACCCGGATCAAGCACAAGGCGCTGACCGGGGACGGCATGATCGCAGGCGAGAAGGTCCTGCTGGTCAAGCCGCAGACCTATATGAACCTCAGCGGCGAATCCCTCCGGGAGGTCATGGATTATTACAAAGTTCCCATCGAGAATCTGGTGGTGATCTATGACGATCTAGATCTGGAGATCGGAACGCTGCGCATCCGCAAGAAGGGCAGCTCCGGCAGCCACAACGGCATGAAGTCCGTGATCTACCAGTTGCAGGACGACAATTTCCCACGGATCCGCATCGGGATCGGCGGAACGGAATCCGCAGACTGGAGGGACTACGTGACCAGTCCGGTCAGCCGGGAAGAAGCGGAGATCCTGGCGCCGGTCATCCGCGAGGCGGCCGACGCGGTCACGTGCATGATCGAGAGCGGCGTGGACATCGCGATGAACCGCTACAACACGCCGAAAAAGAAGAAGGGGCAGAAGGAAGAAACGATTGAAGAACGGGATGATTAACATAGCGGGCGCGGCGGAAGGCCGCGTCGCCCGTATCATATCGGATATCTTGAACGAAGAAAAAGGTCAAAGTCTGATCGTGGTTCCAACGTTGAACCGTGCGAAACGGATGGCTGCTGACCTTTCTTTTTTTAATGCGCAAAACAGATCCGCCCCGGAGAAGCAGGTGCCGTTGTACATCCTGCCGCCGGAAGACGACAGCCTGGTGCAGTACGAAGCTCGCAATAACGACTCGCTGCTGGAGCGCATGAAGGTCCTCAAAGCCGCCGCGGGCGGGGAGGCCTGCATCATCATCGCGCCGGTCACCGGCGCCGTCAAAAAGCTTCCGTCGAAGGAGATCTTTGCAGAAAACGTGATCACGATCACCCGCGGGCAGGAGCTTGACCTGGAGGAGATGAAAGCGGCGCTGGCGCGCATGGGATACGAACGCGTCCCGGTCATCGAAAGCCGCGGCGAATACAGCATCCGCGGCGGGATCCTGGACGTCTTCACGCCGGAAGGGGACTACCCGTACCGGATCGAGCTTTTTGACACGGAAGTCGATTCGATCCGGAGCTTTGACCCGGATACGCAGCGGTCGGTCGGAAACCTGAAGAACGTGTCCATCTTCCAGTGCACCCAGATCGCCCGGGAGCAGGAAATCTTCCAGCGGGCGGTCGGGAAGATCCAGAAGGCCTATGACCGGCGGATCCGTCGCATGGAGAAGGACGGCGTCCGGACGGAGCAGTCCCACAATCTGCGACAGCGGGAGGATCAGCTCATCGAATACGCGGAAGGAATGATCAATCTCCAGTACATGGAGAAGTTCATCAACTACTTCTATGACGAAACGGAATACATCTGGGATTACATGACGGATCCGTTGATCCTGATCGATGATCCGGCCAGGATCCTGGATACACTGGAAATATATGAACGCGAACGGGCGGATGACATCGACGCCATTCTCTCCGACGGCAGAGGCATCAGCGAGGACTTTGCGTCCATGTCCGGAACGCCGGACTACTACCGGCTGTACGATCTGCCGGAACAGACGGGCAGGGATGGATACATCTTCACGCCGTTCGTCAGCACGATCAAAAACGCGCCGTTCCTGACGGATCTGCGGCAGATCAAGTGCCGGCAGACGCCGGCCTACAACGGCAAGATGAATATGCTGAAGTCGGATCTGCAGGGATACCTCCGCAAGGATTACCGCGTGACCATCGTCTGCAGCACGCCGGAGCGCGCAGCGAATATGCGGGAGTTCGTGAAGATCGAACATCTTCAGGACAGTCCGGACGGCAGCATCGAGATCGTGGAAGGCACCATCACTGCCGGGATGGAATTCCTGGATGAAAAAGAGTGCTTTATCTGGGAAGGCGACATCTTCGGCGGAAGCCGCAAGACGCGCCGCCCGAAGAAGAAGGAAACCGACCGGGCGCGTCAGATCAAAAGCTTTGCCGATATCCGGGAGGGCGATTACGTGGTCCACGAGACCCACGGCATCGGCCGGTTCACCGGCATCGAACAGCTGATCGTTCAGGGCGTCAAATGTGATTACCTGAAAGTGAAATACGCCGGCTCCGATGCCCTGTACATCCCGGTGGATCAGCTGGGCATGCTGCAGAAATACATCGGCGGGGGCGACGCTTCGCCGCGCCTGAACAAATTGTCCGGCGGCGAATGGAAGGCGACCAAAGCCCGCGCCAGGGCCGCCGTCACGGATATGGCGGAGGAACTGATCAAAGTATCCGCGGCCCGGATGCATGAGAAGGGTTTTGCGTTTTCGAAAGATACGGTATGGCAGGCCGAGTTCGAGGACAGTTTTCCGTATACGGAAACGGAAGACCAGCTGCGCTGCACCGGCGAGATCAAGCGGGATATGGAAATGCCGATCCCGATGGACCGGCTGCTGTGCGGCGACGTGGGATTCGGAAAGACCGAGGTGGCGGCGAGGGCTTTGTTCAAATGCGTCGCCGATGGGAAACAGGCGGCCGTTCTGGTGCCGACGACATTGCTGGCCAACCAGCATTATTACACGCTAAAAGGCCGTTTTGAGGCGTTTCCGTTCAAAGTGGAGATGTTGTCCCGATTCCGCACTCCGACGCAGCAGAAGGCGATTCTGAAGCAGCTGGAGCGTGGTGAAGTCGACCTGGTCATCGGGACCCACCGGATCCTGTCCGAAGATGTGAAATTCAAGGATCTGGGGCTGTTGGTCGTTGATGAGGAACAGCGTTTCGGCGTCAAGCACAAGGAACGAATCAAGCAGATGCGGGAGAGCATCGATGTGCTGACGTTGTCGGCAACGCCGATCCCGAGAACTTTGCATATGTCCCTGTCCGGGATCCGCGATATGAGTACCATTGAAGAGCCGCCGGAAGACCGGTATCCGGTCCAGACTTACGTCATGGAAGAAGACGATTTCACCATCCGCGAGGCCATCGAAAAAGAGCTGGCCAGAGGCGGGCAGGTTTATGTATTATATAACCGGGTGGAGAGTATCAGCCGGGTGGCGAACGACATCAAGCGGCTGGTGCCGGATGCCCGCGTCGCGGTGGGTCACGGGCGCATGAAAGAGTCGACGCTGGAAGATCTGATCATGGACTTCGCGGAGGGCGAATACGACATTCTGGTGTCCACGACCATCATCGAGTCGGGCATGGACATCCCGAACGTGAATACGATGATCGTACTGGACGCGGACCGGTTCGGGCTGGCGCAGCTGTATCAGCTCCGCGGCCGGGTCGGGCGGTCGGAACGGATCGCCTACGCGTACCTAATGTACCGCAGGGACAAAAATCTCAGCGAGGTGGCGGAGAAGCGCCTGCGGGCCATCCGGGAGTTCACCGAGTTCGGCTCCGGATTCAAGATCGCGATGAAGGATCTGGAGATCCGCGGTGCCGGAAATCTCCTGGGCACGGAACAGTCGGGACACATGATGAGCATCGGGTACGAACTGTACTGCAAGCTGCTGGATGAAGCGGTCAAAAAGATCGAGGCCGGTGAAACCGGGGAAAAGACCGATGATCTGCCGTCCGCGGACGAGACGGTCTTCAGCCTGCCGATCCCGGCGCTGATCCCGCATCGCTACATCGAAGACGAGATCCTGCGGCTGCAGATGTATAAGAAGATCGCCATGATCTCCGACAAGGAAGACGAGGCGGACGTCATCGACGAATTGCTCGACCGGTTTGGTGACATCCCGAAGGACACCATGAACCTCATCAAGATTTCCAAGATCCGAACCATGGCGGGGCGGTCGGGCATCCGCGAGATCAGCCAGCAGGGCCGGAAGGTAAGATGTTCCCTCTGGCAGACCACCAAGTTCGCCGAGGGCGTGATCCCGAATCTGGTGACCTCTTACGGAGGCAAGATCAAATTCCACGGAGGATCGGATCCGTACATCCGCCTGACCGTCGGCAAAGAGCCGGGTGAAACGGGATATGTGAATGGAGTCATAAAGGAACTGGAACTGTTTTTTGAAATAGTAGATAGGAGGCAGGAATGTTAAAAGTAGTAGTTACCGCACCGCGCGGCAAGATGGACAAGCTGATCGTGCAGGAGGCCTATAAACACAGCGAGATCGAAGTCATCGGATGCGTTGGCTCCCCGGGCAAAGACTATATCGGCAGCGACGCGGGTCAGGTCTGCGGCCTCGGATTGAAGATCGGAGCGCCGGTCTACGATGATATCGAAGGGCTGACGGACGACGGCGAGATGCTCATCGACGCGTGCGACGTGGTCATCGATTATTCGACCATCAATTTGAGCATGCACGTTCTGCAGAAGTGCGTCGAGCACGGCAAAGCGTACCTGTGCGGCACCACCGGCTTCAGCGACGAAGAGCTGGAGGCTTTTGCAAAGGCTTCCGAATCGATCCCGATCATGCAGACGGCAAACACGTCGTATGTGGTCACGGTCATGAAGCGGCTGCTTCGGGAAGCGGCGGGATATCTGGAAGACAAGGCGGGGATGGAAATCATCGAAGCCCATTCCGATACGAAACTGGATGCGCCGAGCGGCACCGCCATCGAATTGGCGCAGTGCATGGCGGAGGGCATGAAGAACAAAGGATACGATGATATTTCGTTCCATTCGGTGCGCGCCGGGAACACGCCATCGAGCCACCACGTGATCTTCGGCTGCAAGGGAGAAATGTTCCAGATAACGCACGACGCCTATGACTGGAGATGCTATGCCATAGGCGCCTGTGATGCGGCTCTGTATCTTGGTAAGAAACTGGATGCCGGCGAGACCGGATCCTTTGAAATGGACGACCTGCTGTAAAAACAGCAGGCGGTCCGTATATTACTTGTATTACTTGACTTTGAAGCCTTCGATGCTGTCATCATCGCAGATTCCATAGATGTAATCGCCGATGTAGATGCAGCGTTGGACGGCTTCTTTTGTTTCGTGGGATTTGAAGTGTCCCAGCTTTCCGTTCTTGGCACTGAAAACTTCGATGCCGTATTCGAATCCTCCGTCCGGATCGTCGTCTGTCTCGTCGTACCAGATGCCATACGGGAAGGCGTAGTAGGAGGCGTCCGGGCCGACCAGCAGCGCCTTGTGGTTGTACTGGACTTCGCTGTCCATGCCGGAGAATTCCCGGAAGTCAGCCACGGCCGGCTGCAGCGGATCGCGGATGTCGAAGAGGGAAAGCTTCACGCCGTCCGTCGCTTCGCCAAATTCGTTTTCTTCGGTGGAGAAACCGAGACCAAGCAGGTGGTCCTCATCGGCCGGTACCAGCAGCGTCGAGAATCCGGTGATCTTCACGTGACCTTCGATGACCGGGTTGGTCGGATCTTTCAGGTCGATGATGAAGAGCGGGTCGGTCTCCTGATAGGTGATGACATAGGCCTTGTCCTTGATGTAGCGGACCGCCTCGATGTGTTCACCCGGCGCGAAGTTGCGGACGCTTCCAACGATCTTCATGTTTTCGTCCATCACATACAGGTTGTTGGTATCTTCTTCACCGACATATTCCGTTACAGCGACTTTGAAGTAGCCGTGCGATTCGTCCATGGAGAACTGGTTGTTGACCGATCCATCGATCGTCGCGGTTTTTTGATACTTCACTTTGCCGTCTTTGATGGAGACCTTCAGGATGCAGGTCTTGAAGTCGGCGGCATAGTAGTAACCGTCTTCTTCCGTCCGTTCGGACACATCCGCCGCGACATAGAGGTTGGTGCCGTTGCAGTAGATCTCCTGTGATCCGCCGAGGACGGCCTTGGTCTTGATGGTGCTCTGGCCGGCTTTCTTGGCATTGGTATCGATGCAGCCGATGACCGTGTAAGCCGGGCTGATGGCGTGCGGAATGCCGCAGATGTTTTCGATATCCAGACGCACCGGCGTCTCACCGTCGTAGCAAACGTAAGGGACGCAGTATTTTTTCTTATACTGATAAAGGTGATCATTGGTGACCAGGCAGAGCTGCGGGCCGATCATTCTCGAGGAGAGAAGGGAACCGGTCTGCGTGTACTGGTTCAGCTGGCGCGGATTCTCCGGGTCAGTGATGTCAAAGATCGTGACGCTCGTCGTCTCCCGATCCATTTCGTGGAACCGGTCGCTGAATGTGTTCGGTCTAATAACGCCGGTATCATCGCCGTAGCAGATCGCACTGTATCCGCCGTAGTCGCATCCGATGACGATCAGCCGGCCGTCATGGACGTACATATCCTGCACAAAGGAACCGGTCTGGCTGGCGTTGATCGCGGCGACGCGCTTCGTCTTACCGTTCTTCGCTTTCGCGATGATGATCTGGTTTTCCATATAGGACGTGTAGTAGATGTACTTGCCGTCGGTCTTGACGATGTCCGCCTCGTCCACGCCTTCGACCTGCGTGTAGGTCTCGGAGTGGTCCGAATTGGTGCTTTCACCGCCACCGGCATTGTCTTCCATTGCAGCGTTCGGTGCGGCAGTTTGCGGGGCTTCCGCGTTTTCGCTTAACGGAGCATCTGCTTCGTAAGACTGCTCCGCTTCAGCGTCTGCCATGTCTTCGCCCTTCGCAGAGGCAAAACCGCCGCTGGTAACGGCCATATGGCTTGGAGATTCACCAATCATTTCTTTGACTTTGCCATTCAACTCGGAATAGCTGGAGTAGGATTCCAGGCCACCGGCTTCGGTTGAACCGGACGGCAGGGCAGACTTCATCAGAGGAACCAGCCCGATGACCAGCGCCGCGCAGGCGGCGATGGAGATCACCGGCCGGAACCAGCGCCGCTTCGGCAGAGCCTTCTTCCGAGGTACATCCACCGGTTTCGGAGCATCAGTTGTTCCGGTAGTCTCCGCTCCACTGTTATCCGCTTCCATCGTTTCCGCGGATGCGGCTTCGAGCCTTTGCATAAGCGCCTCGGCCGACAGCGTTTCAGGCGCTTCTAGACCGTCCTCGTTGAATCGTTCGGTCAGGAACGCTTTGTTTTCCATGTACTCTTTCTTATCTATCATTCGAAATACCCCCTCATTTTCTTCAGGCTGCGGGACAGGCTGGACCGTACCGATCCGGCGGCAAGTCCCGTGATCTCGGCAATCTCGTTGCTTTTGAGTCCGCCGACCACCGAGAGAAGGACCATGTTCCGTTCCTCTTCGGAGAGACTGCCGAGCGCTTCCTGAAGAAGCAAGCGCGTCTCTACGCCGGCGGCGATGTCACGTTGTCCGTCCGCATTGTCTTGTTCATTTGCATACCCGCCGGCACCAATATTTCCGGTTGTGCTACGGCTTTCCCCGTTGCGGTACTCATCCAGTGGGATCGTGTTCTTCTGATCCATCTGCGTTTTGATCAGCTTGCTGCAGCTGGCGGCCAGGATCCGGAAGATCCACGCCGGGAACGCCTGTGGTTCCCGCAGATTCCCGATCTGTTTCCAGGCCGACAGCACGCACTCGGACACCGCGTCCTCTGCATCCGTTTCGCTGCGGAGCCGGTAGAAGGCATAGCGGTAGAGGCGGTCCTTGTATAGATCGTACAGATCGCAGAACGCCTTCCGGTCGCCGTCTTTCGCTTTTTGGATCCATGCTAATTCGTTCATTTTAATCTCTTGCCCTCATTGCTTGTGCTCGTTGAATTCAACACCCGTCATATGTTAAGTGCGCTGTTAAGGACAAAGTGTTGCAGGGTATTTCAAATTCTTTCGAAAATAGTATATCAAAGGAGCGCTGAGATAGGAAGAAACAGTCGATGATTCTATTGACTTTTCAAGGGGTTGCGTGTAAACTAACATGGTAAATTTCATACGTGGCTGTGATGAGGACAGTAGCCCCGCGTAAGATCCTTACAGAGAGGCGCTCCGAAGCCTTTGCGAAAAGCGAAGGCGGGTGGTGAGAAGAGCGCTGGTGAGGCGGCAAGTGAAAATCACCTCTGAGCCAAACACAATAGAGAGACGGGATGATGGTCCCGTAACTAGGGTGGTACCGCGGTTTATAATCGTCCCTAACATTATGCATGTTGGGGACGTTTCAAGTATATAGGGAATATATATGCGACGGTCCCCGAAAAGGAGAGGAAAAGCGAACAATGATCAAAAATCTATCAGAAAAACCGATTGCAGTAGTTCAGACAGAACAGGCAGAAAAGTGGAAAGAGAATGACTTGCTGGGCAAGTGCGTCAGCACACGGGAAGGACAGCCTTCCTTTGTATTCTACGAAGGTCCTCCGACGGCCAACGGCAAGCCTGGCATCCACCACATGATGGCCAGGACGCTGAAGGACTCCGTCAACCGCTACTGGACCATGAAGGGATATAAAGTCAACCGGAAGGCCGGCTGGGATACCCATGGTCTGCCGGTCGAGATCGAAGTCGAGAAGCAGTTGGGCATCGACGGCAAGCAGCAGATCGAGGAATACGGCATCGCGGCCTTCAACGAGAAGTGCAAAAGCTCCGTATTCACCTATACGGACCTTTGGACCCAGATGAGCGAGCGCATGGGATATCTGTGCGACATGGATGATCCGTACATCACGCTCAACAATGACTACATCGAGACCTGCTGGTGGATCATCAAGGAATTCTTTGATGCTGGACTGATCTACGAAGGATACAAGATCCTGCCGTACTGCCCTCGTTGCCAGACCGGGCTGGCTTCCCACGAAGTCGCGCAGGGATATAAGGACGTCAAGGTCAACACCATCACGACCAAGTTCAAGGTCGTCGGCAAAGACAACGAGTACTTCCTGGCATGGACGACGACCCCATGGACCGTTCCGTCCAACGTCGCTCTGGCGGTCGGACCGGACGTGGACTACGTCAAGTGCCGCATCATCGGAGGCGAAGAGGACGGCAATCTGTTCTGGGTCGGCAAGGCGCTGGCAGACAAAGTTCTCGAAGGCGATGAGTATGAGGTCGTCGAAGAAGCCAAGGGCAAAGACCTGGAATACATGGAATATGAACAGCTGATGCCGTTCGTGACGCCGGACAAGAAAGCGTTCTTCGTCTGCTGCATGGACTATGTCAGCACAGAAGACGGTACCGGCATTGTACACACAGCGCCGGCATTTGGTGAAGACGACTACCAGTGCGGACGCGTGTATGATCTGCCGTTCCTGCAGCCGGTGGACGACAAGGGCCGGTTTACGGAAACGCCGTGGAAGGGCCACTTCGTCATGGAAGACGGTCTCGACGTGGAAATCTTGAAGTGGCTCGGCGAGCGCGGACTCATCTACTCCAAGCAGAAAATCGAGCATAACTACCCGCACTGCTGGAGATGCGGAACGCCGCTGGTCTACTACGCGAAGCCAAGCTGGTACATCGAGATGAGCAAGCTCAAGGATGAACTGGTCTCCAACAACAACGAGGTCAACTGGTATCCGGATTTTGTCGGCGAAAAGCGGTTCGGGAACTGGCTGGAAGAAGTCAAGGACTGGGCGATCTCCAGAAACCGTTACTGGGGCACACCGATCCCGATTTGGCGCTGCGAATGCGGACACCTGGAATGTGTCGGCAGCAGAGACGAGCTGGTCGAAAAGGCCAATGAAGACATCGATAACAACATCGAGCTGCACCGTCCGTATGTGGACGATGTGACCTTCACATGCCCGGTCTGCGGCAAGCCGATGCACCGGATTCCGGAAGTCATGGACTGCTGGTTCGACTCCGGCGCGATGCCATTCGCGCAGTGGCACTATCCGTTCGAGCACGCCGATACATTCGATACCGAACTGTTCCCGGCGGACTTCATCTGCGAAGGCATCGACCAGACCAGAGGATGGTTCTATTCACTGATGGCCATTTCCACGTTCATCAAGGGCACAGCGCCGTATAAGAACGTGCTGGTCAACGACCTGATCCTGGATAAAGAAGGAAAGAAGATGTCCAAGCACGTGGGCAACACCGTCGATCCGTTCGAAATGCTGGATAAATACGGCGCGGATGCGACGAGATGGTATCTGATGCACACGTCACCGGCCTGGGCACCGACCAAGTTCGACGAAGACGGACTGGTCGAGATCGTTAGCAAGTTCTTTGGAACACTGCGGAACGTATACAACTTTTTCGTGCTGTACTCCAACCAGGACAACATCGATCCGGCCTCACTGGAAGTGCCGGTGGCGGCAAGACCGGAGCTCGACCGCTGGATCATCTCCAAGTTCAACAAGCTGGTCCGCGACATGACGGAATCCATGGACAAGTACGACCACATGAAATCCACGCGCATGATCCAGGAATTCGTCAATGAAGACCTGTCCAACTGGTACATCCGCAGAGCGAGAAGACGTTTCTGGGCGGAAGAACTGACCGAAGACAAGAAGTCCGTATACGCGACGACGTACGAAGTGATGACGGGCGTAGCCAAGCTGATCGCGCCGTTCGCGCCGTTCCTCTCCGATGAGATGTACGTCAATCTGACGGGCGAAGAGTCCGTGCACCTGGCATACCTGCCGAAGGCGGACGAAAGCCTCATCGATGAAGCGGTCGAAGAGAGAATGGACCTCGTCCGGACGCTGGTCACTCTGGGCAGAGGAACCAGAGAAAAAGAAAAGATCAAGGTCCGCCAGCCGCTGAACGAAGTACTGGTCGACGGCTCCTACGAGGCGGTCATCGGCGATTTGACGCCGCTGATCAAGGAAGAACTGAACATCAAGGAAGTCGTATTCGAAAACGACCTGGATGAATACATGAATTACTCCCTGAAGCCGAACTTCAAGGTCGCAGGACCGATGCTGGGCAAGAATATCAAGGCATTTGGTGGCGCTATGGCCAAGGCTGACCCGAAGGAAACCGTTGCAAAGCTTGAATCCGAGGGCAAACTGACGCTAGACCTGAATGGAGAGATGGTAGACATAACACCAGATATGGTCGATGTCAAGATCACGGCCAAAGATGGCTTTGCAGTCGGCATGGAAAACAACGTATTCACCATCCTGGATACGACGATCACGCCGGAACTGGAATCGGAAGGCCTTGCGAGAGAACTGATTTCAAAAGTCCAGCAGATGCGTAAGCAGAACGACTACGAGATGATGGACAACATCCATATCTACGTGGATGCTGACGAAGACGTCAAGGCAGCGATCGAAACGCACCGGGATTATATCATGAAGGAGACGCTGGCACTCGCCATCGAAGAAAAGGAAGGTCTGGACACCGTCAATCTGAACGGCCACAAGACCGGACTGGACATCGAGCGCGTGTAGCTGCGGATTGCCGGCCGATGTGATGTGGTCCGGCAGAGGAGGAGCCCATGAGTACGAGTATCGAAAACCTGCGGCGTCTGGCAGAGCGAGACGTCAAGGATCATACGGCGCTCTTTGATCTGTATGTGACGGTAGGGCGGAACATCGACTATCTGTCGATCAAGTTCGGCATCGATCCGGAGGACCTGATCAACCTGCTGGAAGGTTACGGCGAGAAGATCCGCGTTCCGGAAGGTGACGCCGAAGCTCTTGCAAAAGCTCAGGCCGCTGCCGCGCAGGCCAAGGAGGACAAAAAAGCCAACCGCCGGTCCCACGGCGGCAAGGGCTTTATGCTGGGCGGGACCGGAGCGGAGGTCGATCCGGAATTCGGCCTTGTGCTGGACTATTCCGGCAAGGGACGTTACAAGAACCTGCCGCGCATGTTCATAGAAGAATATGTACAGAAGTTTTATCCCGGCATTGCCAGCGAGAATCCGCAAAACGACTGGATCTGCCTGGATAAGTATCTTGAGATCAAACATCCGGAGTGGAAACGATGAAACAAGATCTCTTAGGGATGACAATGGATGAATTGAAGGCGTTTGCCACAGAGACGGGAGAAAAACCGTTTCGTGGCAAACAGCTTTTTATTTGGATAAACCGCGGTGTGCGGGACTTCAGAGAGATGACCGATCTGCCGCTGGCATTCCGGCAGAAACTGGAGGAGACGGCCCGGATCGGGCATGCGGAGATCCTCGATCAGCAGATCGACGAAACGGACGGGACGCGGAAGTTCCTGTTCGGGTTCGCCGGGGAAGCCGGGGATGACGCGATGGATGCGGCGGAAGCCGTGTTCATGAAGTACAAATACGGCAACACGCTTTGCGTATCCAGCCAGATCGGTTGCCGTATGGGCTGTCGCTTCTGCGCATCGGCGCTGGGCGGATTCGTCCGGGATCTGACGGCCGGCGAGATGCTGAGCCAGGTCCTGATGGCGGAGGCAGCCGCAGGGGAACCCATCAACCACATCGTGGTCATGGGCATGGGCGAACCCTTCGACAATTACGAAAACGTGGCGAAGTTCCTGAGAATTTTGCATGATCCGGACGGAAAGAACATGAGTTATCGGAACATGACGGTCAGCACCAGCGGGCTGATTCCCGGGATTCGGCGTTTTGCAAAAGACTTCCCGCAGGCGGGACTGGCGATCTCGCTGCACCGCATGACGGACGCGGGCCGGAGCAGCATCATGCCGGTGAACCGGCGCTATCCGCTAGACGGACTGCTGCAGGCCGCGAAAGAGTACACGGAAGAGACGGGCCGCCGGATCACGTTCGAGTACGCGCTGATCCGCAGTGAGAACGACACGGAGGAGGATGTCGCGCTGTTGAAGAAGCGGCTGCGCAGGATGCTCTGCCACGTCAATCTGATTCCGCTGAACAAGGTCGAGGAGACTGGCCTGGAAGGTTCTTCCCGCCAGCGTGCCGAGGCGATCGCGGTCGAACTGGAGCAAGCGGGCATCTCGGCGACAGTGCGCCGGGAGCTGGGCGGAAACATCGACGGCGCCTGCGGACAGCTTCGTCTGCAACGGAAAAAATGACTCGGATTCGGCATTTTGTATTGCCCATAAAAACGGGATAGTTTATAATTATTTCCATACAGAGGCAAGGAGGGCAAGTATCATGGTGAAGTTACTTATTGGACATAAAGGCAGCGGCAAAACGAACAAAATGATCCAGTTCGCGAATGAGAAAATTGCGGTCAGTGACGGCAGCGTAGTATTTATCAACAAGAACCACAGACTCATGTATGAATTGACCCACAGGATCAGAGTCATCTGCATGGAGGATTTCGAAGACATCACGAACATCGACGAATACATCGGATTCATCTACGGAATCATCAGTTCCGACCATGATATCGAAATGATATTCATCGACAGCATTCTGAAACATGCGGACGTTTCGCTGGGAGACCTGCCTGAGTTCATTGACCGGCTCAAGGGCATTTCGGAAAATTACGAAGTGGACTTCACTGTGAGTGTCAGCGCAGAAAAAGAAGAAATGATCGGCGTCAACTTCGACGGCTGTGAAATTCTGAACTAACTAACTAAGACCGAATCCTCCGGCAAACACCGGAGGTTTTCTTTTGAAAGGCGATAAGCAGACAGATCATGAGCAAAGCCTATATATTCGTTATCATCACAGCATTACTGTTCGGGACGATGGAAGTCTCCTGCAAGATCGGCGCGGCGAGCCTGGATCCGTTCCAGCTGACGTTCATACGGTTCGTCATCGGCGGGGCGCTGCTGCTGCCGTTCGCGGTCACGCACCTGCGGAAGCACCATATCCGGATCTCGGCAGTGGATCATCTGAAACTGGCCGGCGCGGGGATCCTGGGGGTGTCCATCAGCATGTCCCTGTTCCAGCTGGCCATCGTCATGTGCAACGCGTCGACCGTAGCCGTGCTGTTTTGCGTCAACCCGTTCTTCACGATGGTCTTCGCGCACTTCCTGACCGATGAGAAACTGAACCGGCACAAGGCGATCGTCCTGTTCTTCGCGCTGCTTGGCATCTTTTTCATGCTGCGTCACTGGGACGTACAGGAGGGCAATTCCGTTCTGGGAATGGGGCTGATGCTCCTTGCGGCGGTCGTGTTCGGCTTGTATACTATTATCAGCAAGGAAAGCCAGAAAAAGCTGGGTCTCATGACGCAGACCAGTATCAGCTTTCTCTACGGATCGGCGGTACTGCTGATCCTGCTGATCGTGACGGGACGGCCGGTCATCGATGGATTGTCGGAGAGCATTCCGATCGTGATCTATACGGGGATCCTGGTCACCGGACTCGGATATTACTGCTATTTCAAGGCTATCGAACTGGCCGACGCGGCAACGGGGGCGTTCGCGTTCTTCATCAAACCGGTGATCGCGCCGATCGCCGCGGTGATCGTACTCCGAGAAAAAATCCTGTGGAACACCGCAGTCGGGATCATCCTGATCCTGATTGCTTCATTCATCAATATCCGATACCAGAAGAGGAACCAATATGGCAAAAATAACAAGCAATGAAATCATAGAAACAATGCGCGCATACGTCCCGATCGGGGAAAAGGACTATAAGCATTTTGCAGTGCTTGTCCCCCTGATCGACGGAGACGAACCGGAGCTTTTGTATGAGGTGCGTGCCAAGAAACTCGACCGGCAGCCGGGAGAGATCTGTTTTCCGGGCGGCATGATCGAGCCGGGGGAAACGCCGGAGCAGTGCGCGCTGCGCGAGACCCGCGAGGAAGTCGGAATCCCGGAAGATAAGGTCAACGTCATCTGCCGGCTGGATTCGATCTTTTCGACCGCCGGTTCGCAGATCCACTGCTATCTCGGTCTCATCGACCGGGAAACGTATGAGGCGCTGGAGCCTTGCGCATACGAAGTGGACGAAGTATTCACGATTCCGGTCAGCGAACTGATGGAAACGGAGCCGGAACTGTATCAGAGCCGGCTCGTGCAGGAGCCGGATGAGAATTTTCCATATGATAAAGTGACGGGCGGCAAGCCGTATCCGTGGCGGTGCGGCAAATCACCGGTCCCGGTCTACTATGTGGGGGAACGCGTCATCTGGGGGCTGACCGGCCGGATGACGAAACAGCTGATGGAGGTTTTGAAAGATTCAAAAGAGGAGAGGGAAAAGAATGAAGTTTAAGAGTATCATTTCCATAATTACTGTGTTGATCACAGCATTTTCACTTTGCCTGTTCACGGGCTGCCAGGACGAAGAGGCGGAACAGCCGGAAGAAATGATCGATTACGAGATCGCGCTGATCACCGATGACGGGCTGATCAATGATCACGGGACCAGCGAAGCCGTCTGGAACACCCTGACCGACTTCGGTTCTTCGAAGGGAATCTCCCACAAGTACTACAAGGCGACACAGGCAAAGGCCAACGCCGTCCGCGAAGTGCTGGACACCGCGGTCGATAAGGGCGCCAAGATCGTGGTCGTGGATAACAGTTCCATCGCCAATGTGGTTTTCAAGCTCCAGAAGAAGTATGAGGACATCGACTTTGTTACGATCAATACGGATCCGTATGAACCGGAGTTCGGAGACATTCTGATCAAAGAAAACACGGCGGCGATCACGTTCGCTACGGAGCAGGCCGGATATCTGGCCGGCTACGCGGCGGTCAGCGAAGGATATACGCAGCTGGGATGCCTGGTCGAAAACTCCGATCAGCAGATGAAGAATTATCTGTACGGATTCGCCAAGGGCGCCAACCGGGCCGCCATGGAACGCGGAGAGACGGTCAAGCTGCGCCGCTATGTCTGCGACCTTAAAGGAACCGTGCGGAAGACAGCAGCGGAGAAAGCGGACAAATGGTACCGGGAAGGAACCGAAGTGATCTTTGTCTGCGGAGACAAGATCGAGGATGTCGTCATCGAAGAGGCGGAGTCCCATGATGGCAAAGTCATCGCCGGCATCACGGACAAAGGGGAAGTTTCCGATACGGTGATCATTTCCGCGGTTGTAAACATCGACCTGGCTCTGAAGGAAACACTGGATGCTTATCTGGACCAGAAGTTCCCGGGCGGGGAAGTGTTGGAATACGGCATTGCGGAAGACGCGGTCGGACTGGACTACCAAAACAGCCGGCTGAAGCATTTTGATAAAGCCCAGTACGATGCGCTGTATGAGCAGATCAAGAGCGGGGATATCCGCATCAAGGTCAAGGACATCGAAAATGTCCAGGATCTGGAGTTGGAGAATATAGAACTATAGAATAATAAAACGCCGCTATGGAGTATACCCGGCGATGTCCTCGTTCCTGCGGATTACGCCAGATACACTCCATAGCGGCGTTTTTTAGTGTCTATTTTTAGTGTCTTAAAGGTAGGTCGATTTCCGTTCGCTGAGCGGAATGTATTCCATGTGTTCCTGTACGCTGTTGTAGGCAGGCCGCATGAGTTTCCCGCCGGCGACGAGTTCTTCGATCCGGTGGGCGCTCCAGCCGGAGAGCCGCGCCGTGGCGAACAGAGACGTCGCGACATCCAGCGGGATATCCAGCGCGTCATAAACGAAGCCGGAATACAGATCCACGTTGGCCGGCATCATCACTTCTTTTCCGTGCAGTTCCGCGAACAGAGTCGGGACGCGTTTCTCGATGTAATCGCAAAGCAGGAAGTCATCCAGAAGGCCCTTGTCCTCCGCCAGTTTCTTGGCCATGGACTTCAGGATCTTTGCACGCGGGTCGGATTTGGTATAAATGGCGTGGCCCATTCCATACACGAGTCCGGACCGGTCGTTGGCTTCGCCTTTGAGAATTTTGAGCAGGTAATCGTCCAGCGCGGAGGTCTTGCCGATATCCGGCACGTTCGCCTTGATGTCGCGGATCATGTTGATGACCGCGATATTGGCGCCGCCGTGCCGCGGACCTTTGAGCGAGCCGACCGCTGCCGCAATGGCGGAATACGTATCGGTGCCGGTGGACGAGATCAGGTGCGTCGTGAATGAGGAATTGTTACCGCCGCCGTGCTCTGCGTGAAGGATCATGCAGATGTCGAGGAGCTTTGCTTCCAGATCCGTGTATTCGCCCATCGGACGCAGCATGCGCAGGATGTTCTCAGAGGTACTCAGTTCCGGGATCGGATTGTGCAGGTGCAGGCTGTTGTTGTCGTAATAGGTGCTTTTTGCCTGGTACGCGTAGGAGATGATGGCAGGGAAGTAACCGATCAGACCCATGCACTGCCGAAGAACGTTCGTGATCGACGTGTCATCCGGGTTGTCGTCAAAGCTGTACAACGCCAGAACGCTCCGGGCCAGCTTGTTCATGATGTTCTTCGACGGTGCAGTCAGGATCATGTCCCGCGCGAACGTAGGAGGCAGATCACGATGGCGGCTGATGACGTCCGTGAACGTATCCAATTCCTTTTGCGAAGGGAGGGAACCCATCAGCAGCAGGAACGTCGTTTCCTCAAATCCGAAACGGTCTTCGGCCAAAACGGTGTTGACCAGATCTTCAATATCGTAACCCCGGTAGTAGAGTTTGCCTTCTGCCGGGATCTTGTTGCCTTGTTCATCGATGGTGTAACCAACGACTTCGCCGATGTGCGTCAGTCCGACGATGACACCGGTGCCGTTGGCATTACGCAGACCGCGCTTGACGTCGTTTTCTATATATAGCTGGCTGTCGATCTGATTCCGCTGTGACAGGAGCTTTTCGCTGTTGCGCAGAAGGGCGTCTTGAGGGGTGAGAGCGATTTTTTCCTTGCGTTCCTCCCGTTCCTCCTTATGCAGTATGCGAATTCTTTTTACTCTTTCAAACATAGTGAATCTCCGTATATAATCTCAAATCTTCTAATCTCAATTTCGCTTTATCCTTTTAAAGCTTTAGACAATTTTACCACAAAAACAATACAGATACAACAGTTGTATTTTTTGCCCTAAAATGTTAAAATATGGTAAATAGCGTGGTTGGGAGAGGAATAAGAA
>JAFRJI010000016.1 GCA_017432345.1 Bacillota bacterium
TAATATTCCAGGGACATTTTCCACCGTGCAGTGGGAAATTCCACAGATTCCTCACAAACAGAAAATTTGTTCGCAAACAAATGTTTACATTGCAGAGGAAGTGTGCTATCATAGAATCAAGCAGGAGTATCGATTATTAGTGGTTCACTTTTATGGAAGGAATAATACAATGTTGAAAGAACGTGAAAAAAGGATATTGGAATACATGAAAGCGGAGATCCGTGAGAAAGGGTATCCGCCGACGGTGCGTGAGATTTGTGCCGCCATCGGGATCAAATCCACATCGACCGCGCACAAGGACATCGCGAGTCTGGAAGCGCAGGGCTATCTGAAGAAAGACCCGGCCAGACCGAGGGCGCTTCTGGTCGTCGACGAAGATTTTGATCAGCAGGCAGCGGTAAAGTATGCTTCCGGCGGCAGACTTGCTGCAGGCAGCGGCTTTGACGCGGATGGCGTGGAACACACCGCCGTTGTGGAAGTTCCGGTCGTTGGAAGGATCGCTGCAGGAACGCCGATTCTGGCGGAGCAGAATATTGAAGACAGCTTCCCAGTCCCGGCTAGATTCGTCGGCAGCGGGACCACATTCATGCTTACCGTCCGGGGCGAGAGCATGATCGAAGCGGGCATCATGGATGGAGACTATATCCTGGTCGAGCAGTGCAACACAGCAAGGAACGGGGACATCGTCGTCGCTATGGTGGACGGCTTCGAAAGCGAAGCCACGGTCAAGACTTTCTATAAGGAAGCCGACCATATCCGGCTGCAGCCGGAGAACGCCACCATGAGTCCGATCATCGTGAAGGACGCGAAGATCCTGGGCAAGGTGAAAGGCGTATTCCGCTATTTCTAAAGCAAACAGATTGAGTATATAAGCAATAAAAGACCGGTTCATCCGAACCGGTCTTTTTGTCTGTTGATTGTTCTGATCGTTTGATTAGATCATTGCATCTACTGCATCCAGAACCTTGTCAACGATCGCCATCTGTTCCTTCAGTTCATCTTCAGTGATGATGAGCGGAGGAGTTACGACGAACATATTCTCATGTGAATATGTCCAGAAACCGTCTGCCTTCAGCATGCCGATGATCTTAGGCATGATGCCTTCCGGATCCTTACCGAACGGTACCAGCGGCTCTCTGGTTTCCTTGTCCTTGACCAGTTCGATCGCGGAGAACAGACCGATGTGACGAACCTGTCCTACGCAAGGGTGCTTGTCAACATATCCGTCGAGGATGTCTGCCAGCAGTTTGCTGGTAGCCTTCATCTTGTTCTCGATGTCCAGATCCTTGTATTCCTGGATCGTAGCTACTGCAGCTGCGCAGCCCATCGGATGAGCGGAGTAAGTCAGGCCGCATCCCATGACGCAGTCGTCGAAGTGCTTAGCAATCTTCGGGGATACTACAGCACCGCCGATTGGAACATAACCGCAGGTTACGCCCTTAGCGAATGTGATCATATCCGGCATGTAATCGAAGTTCATGTAAGCGAATGCCTTACCGGTTCTGAACCAGCCAGCCATAACTTCGTCGGCTACCATCAGGATCTCATACTTGTCGCAGAGAGCTCTTACACCCTGATACCACTTCTTAGGAGCGATCAGAACGCCGTTGGAACCAACTACTGATTCGAGCCAGATCGCTGCGATCTGTTCCGGACCCTCATACAGGATCTGGTTTTCCAGCAGCTCGAGGTAGAAATCAGCAACATCGTCTTCGTTTTCAAACTTGCAGGCCTTAGGTGCTCTGTAAGCATAAGGTCCATCATACTTAACGAATCCAGGGCCGCCCGGCTCATTGAAGAAGTGTCTTGGCTCACCGGTCAGCATGCCAGCGCCAGCGGATGAACCGTGGTAGCATCTGTACTGTGAGAAGATCTTCCATTTGCCAGTATACTGACGAGCGAGCTTGATCGCGTTTTCGTTAGCTTCAGCACCGGCGTTCGTGAAGAATACCTTGGATCCTTCAGGGAAACCGGAGATTTTGACAACTGCTTCAGCAGCGTCGGATCTGCAATCCATCGCGAAGGCAGGTCCCATGAACGGACTCTTGTTCGCCTGTTCTCAGATAGCGTCGATGATAGCCTTGTTGCCATGTCCCAGGATGGAGTTAACCAGCTGAGAGGACATGTCGGCATACTTTTTACCGTCTTCATCCCAGAAGTAAATGCCTTCTGCCTTGGTCACAACGATCGGGTCCAGTTTGCCCTGTGCGGACCAGGAGTGAAGATTGTACTTTAAATCTTTGTCTTTAATAGCTGACATTTCATTATCTCCTTTACTACATTTACCAATTAAGCGTCAACCTTTGCGATTACTGCTGCATCGATGAAGTCTTCAGCCTTTTCTGGCTTCCAGTTAGGAATCTTCACGGATACATAAGTGTAGTTGAGCAGGTCTTTGTAAGTAGCGTTGTGGGATACGCTGTTGCCGCCCCAAGTACCGCAGCCCAGAGTCATGGATACAGGGAATCCAGTATCCCAACCGCCGGAGTTGGTCAGGCACTGTGGCTGGTTAACAACGATCTTCGTTACAGGCAGTACTGCAGCGATCTTTTCTACATCAGCGTCGTCGTTGGTGTGGATACCAGCACTGTGGCCCTTGCCCTGATAGTTCAGGATCTTCTGGATAAGAGCGATTGCTTCGTCCAGATCCTTAACTACCTGTACGCCGGATACAGGTGACAGCTTTTCGCCAGCGAATGGGTGATCCAGGCCAGCGCCTTCTTCCATAGCCATGATGCATCTTGTTCCAGCAGGAACCGGAATGCCGGCCAGCTTGCCGATCGTTTCGCAGTTCTGAGCAACGATAGCTCTGTTCAGTACGTGATCGTTCGGAGTGTTCGGCCACATGGTTACCTGCAGCTTAGCCTTTTCTTCTTCGTTGCACATGTAAGCGCCGTGAGCTTCCATTTCCTTAACGAACTCATCGAAGCAGTCTTCGAATACGATAATGTTGTTCTCTGTTGAGCAGGAAGTAGCATTATCATAAGCCTTGGACTTGCAGATCATTTCAGCAACGTCTGCCAGTGGAGTCTTGCCGGTTACGATGGAGCAGCAGTTACCAACGCCTACGCCGATAGCCGGAGTACCGGATGAGTAAGCAGTTTCAACCAGTGCTTCGCCGCCTGTAGCCAGGATGAAGTCGCACTGCTTCATCAGTTCCTGTGAAGTTTCCAGATTTACGTGTTCTGCATCGCAGGTCTGAACCAGATCTTCTGGATATCCGAGCTTCTTCAGAGTAGCTCTGATCTCGTCAACGATAACAACGTTGAGCTTCTTGCACTTAGGGTGTGGAGCCAGGATGATCGCATTTCTGGTCTTCAGAGCCATATTTGACTTAACGATCGGAGTAGCTTCGCCGTTCGTTACAGGCATGATACCTGCAACAACGCCCATTGGCTTCGCATAAGCTGTGATTCCAGGACCACCGGATGGAGCGTCGTCAACTTTGCCGACAGACTTCTTGTCCTTCATCATGAGGTAGGAACCCCAAACTTTACCATAGATTTTACCAACCTTGTCAGCCGCAATACCCATGCCGGATTCTTCTACCAGCATTTCAGCGAACTTCTGAGCCTTTTCCGGCTTTGTGAGGTTGTAAGTAACTGCAGCGGTGATCAGGTCAACGTCTTCCTGAGTGAAGTTCTCAGCGACTGCCTGAGCGGCCTTAGCCTTTTCTACCAATCCTGCAATGTACTTTGCCGCTTCTTCTCTTCTAGCAGCTCTGTCTTCTGGTGTTGATGCCATTTTTAATTTTCCTCCTTTATTAATAAATAGCTTTTATTGAGTACAAATTTACTTTGCGCACGTATATTATGCAATGAACGTGCCAACTATGTGACGAATGCGTGTAAAAAGGGCGGAAGGATTCGACAGGCCGTAAAAACGTTCAAATTTCAACGGTTTCATATAATAATGAAAAAAACGTTTGAGAAACTTCTAAAACGCAAAAAAAAGAAGAGTGATACAAAAATGAATCACTCTTTGATAATCCATTAACAACCGTTAAAAATCCATTGAAATCAGTGGACTTGGTCGGTTTGATACAAAAATGAATCAATGATACAAAAATGAATCAAAGCCCATACTTGTTCAGCTTCCGAACGATAGTCGGCTGGCTGACCTGCAGCACGCGTGCGATGGCGCGGGTCGTCTTGTAATTGTCCAGGGCCTGTTCGAGAATCTCTTTCTCCGCCTTCTCCATGGCGGCCGCCAGAGACAGGTCGACGGAGATCGAAGTGTTTTCGCTGGCGCCCTGTTTGATGAACTCAAAGATGTCATCGGCGCTGATGACATCGTGGGATGTGGTGATGATCAGCCGCTCCACGATGTTCTGCAGTTCCCGGGTGTTGCCCGGCCACGGGTATTTGATCAGGATCGACAGTGCATCGGAACTGATGGTCTTGTTCTCGTTCAGATTGTGGTTGCACTTTGCCAGATTCAGTTCGATCAGCGGCAGGATGTCATCATGCCGTTCCCGAAGAGGAGGCACATTGATCGGAACGACGTTTAGGCGGTAATACAGGTCTTCACGGAACTTGCCTTCCTTAACCAGAGACTCGAGGTCGCGGTTGGTTGCGGAGATGATTCGCACATCGATCGGAATCGCTTCCGTGGACCCGACCGGCGTGATCTGCCGCTCCTGAATGACCTGCAGAAGCTTTACCTGCAGATTCAGCGGCAGCTCTGAAATCTCATCCAGAAAGATGGTTCCGTTCTGGGCCGCCTCAAAGAGGCCTTTCTTGCCGCCGGACCGGGATCCGGTGAACGCCCCGGCAACATAGCCAAAGAGCTCTGACTCGATGAGGTTCTCCGGAATGGCGCCGCAGTTGACCGTTACAAAAGGCTCCTTCCAGCGGTTGCCCTCATCGTGCAGCGTCTTGGCGATGAGGCCTTTGCCGACGCCGGACTCTCCAGTGATGAGGACCGTGGTGTTGACGGAGGCAAGTCGCTTGGCCAGCATCATCACGTTCTGCATCGCTTCGCTGCTGGCGATGACCTTTTTGCTCTTGTCATAATCAAAGTTCTGCGTGGTGCGGATCCGTTTCGCGTTGAGCAGTGCCCTGGCGGCGTCGGATTTGCCGCTGGTCCGCGAAAGTTGCGTGATATCCCGGGACGTCGTGATGACCATGGAAATCTGCTTCGGCACCTGATCCGGTACGAAGATCGGCGTTCCGGTCGTCAGCAGCATTTTGCCCTGACGGTTCTTGTGGATGATGGTGACCTCCCGCCTTTCATCGAGGACACGCCGCGTGACTGAAGGACTGAAGATGCCGTCGCTCTCCAGTTCATCCACCGGCTTGTCCTGAATCTCCTCGAGGGTGATCTTGTACAGGTCTTCACAGGCGTCGTTGCACCAGCGGCAGATGCCGTCGGCGTCATCGATGAAGACGGCGTCCGTGATCCCTTCAAAAATCGGGAGCAATTCTTTCATTGTAATGGTGATTTCGTTTGGTGCCATGGTTTATCTCCGATCATCTTTCTCAGCCGGCGTCCGAAAAGCAAAGATCCGCTGCCCCAGATAATTGAATCCGGTGAACAGGCACATGCCGACGAGCATAGCCACGTTTTCCTGTAGGGTCTTTGACCCTGGCATGATATGGAGCACGAGGGGTTTTGCGATTCCGTAAGCGAGCAGGTAGCAGACGGCGATGTTCACGGCGAAACGGAACGCGCTGCCGAGCATATCGCCTTTGTGGCCGAAGGTGTAGTATTTGTTCAGAAAATAGCTCAGGATGCTCGCCAGAAAATAATTGGCGGCAGACGAAAACCAGTACGAACAGCCGGCGAGGTTATACAGCCCGAACATGATCGCTGCGCCGGCGATCGTATTGATGATGCCGACGATGATGAATTTCCCGAGTTTTTCGTCTACGTATTTGATTGCCATTTCCGTTTCAGGCCGCGTGCCTGCTGCAGTTGCGCATGTTTTGATACAATTCTGTATCGCTGCAATTATACCGCAATACACGGCGGAATTCAACACGGCGTGCATCATTTCAAATGACAAAAAAAGTCCTTGCATTCGCACCATGCATGTGGTAAAGTATGCAAGGTAGAAAGCAGAAGTTATCCGCTTCTCACCTTGGGGGCACAGGCGTCCGGGTTCACATGGGAAACAGACCCGAAGGGGTTTTGTGATTTGTTGCGGATACTTTTGTGTCCGCAGTTTTTATTTTGCAGGGACGGCCGGAAGGCTGTACGAAGTGGCGAATGGAGGTATAGAACAATCGCAAAGGAAGCATTGATCAACGAAGAAATTCGTGCAAGTGAACTGAGAGTTATCGACGCAGACGGTAACCAGCTCGGTATTATGAGCAGACAGGAAGCGCTGGATCTTTCCGAAGAGAAGAAGCTCGACCTGGTTTGCATCGCGCCAAAGGCGGAACCGCCTGTTTGCAAGATCCTTGACTACGGCAAATACAAGTACGACCAGCAGAAGAGAGAAAAGGAAGCAAAGAAAAAACAGCATACGACACAGGTAAAAGAGATCCGACTGTCCACATTCATCGAAGACCACGACATTATGGTCAAAGCGAAAACAGGCGCAAAGTTCCTGCGCGACGGGAACAAGTTGAAAGTCAGCCTGCGTTTCAGAGGCAGAGAACGTGATTATGTCGCCAGAGGACAGGAAGTAATGGAAAAATTTGCCGAAGCGGTGTCCGATGTTGGCGAAATGGACAGAAAGCCGAAATTCGAAGGCAGAAGTCTGACTATGATTTTGACACCAAAAAGCGATAAAAAGATTTAACATAGGAGGAAGAAATGGCAAAGAACAAGATGAAATCTCATAGAGGTGCATGCAAAAGATTCAAAGTAACAGGTTCAGGTAAAGTAAAGAGAAATAAAGCATATAAAAGCCACATCCTTACTAAGAAGAGCCAGAAGAGAAAGAGAGGCCTGAGAAAGCCTACCACATTAACCAGTGCTGATCTGAAGAGAATCAAGGCAGTTTTGAGCAAGTAAGGAGGTATTGAAATGGCAAGAGTTAAAAAAGGATTAAACGCACACAAAAGACATAAGAAAATCTTAAAGATGGCGAAGGGCTTCTACGGCGCTAAGCACAGCACGTTCAGAGCAGCTAAGCCGGCTACGATGAGAGCACTCCGTTCAGCATACGTTGGACGTAAGAATAAGAAGAGAGAATACAGAAGACTCTGGATCGCCAGAATCAACGCGGCAGCGAGACTGAACGACATGAGTTACAGCAAGCTGATCGGCGGGCTGAAGGCAGCGAACATCGATATCAACCGTAAGATGCTGTCCGAGATGGCCATCAGCGATCCGGCTGCATTCACAGCACTTTGCGAAACGGCAAAGAAGGCTCTGTAAAGAAAGCCAGGCGTTCCCGATAGCGGAGCGCCTTTTTTCGTAAAGGACACATCATGAGCGAAGAGAAACGGAGACGGATCACTATCGGAATACTTGCGCACGTCGACGCCGGAAAAACCACCCTTTCGGAGGGTGTCCTGTTTCGGTGCGGCAATATCCGTCGGATGGGCCGGGTCGATCACGGAGACGCGTTTCTCGACACCGACGCGCAAGAGAAGCAGCGGGGCATCACGATCTACAGCAAACAGGCGGAGATCCGTCTGCCGGATCTGGACATCACGCTGCTCGACACGCCGGGGCATGTGGATTTCAGTGCGGAAATGGAACGGACGCTCCAGGTTCTGGATTACGCGATCCTCGTCATCAACGGCAGGGAAGGCGTCCAGGGACACGCACTGACTCTTTGGAAACTGCTGAAGCGGTACAACGTTCCGGCCTTTGCGTTCATCAACAAGATGGACCTTTGCGCCCGCGACGGGGATCTCGGCCAGGCGAAAGCAAAGCTCTTAAGCGACCTGCGGCAGTTCCTCAGCGACGCGTGCATCGACTTCAGCGGCGATACGGCCGGAAGCAGGGACGAAGAGATAGCCATGCGCGACGAAGCGGCCCTCGAAGAGTATCTGCAGAGCGGATCGGTCGCAAAGGCTGCGGTGGCAGAGGCTATTGCCGCCGGACGCATCGTTCCGTGTTATTTCGGGTCCGCTTTAAAAATGGAAGGGATCGATGAACTTCTGGCGGGTCTGAATGAGTACTGCCGGATGCCGGCCGCTGATCCGGAAGGACCGATCCGCGCCCGCGTCTTCAAGATCACGCGGGACGAACAGGGCGAGCGGCTGACGCATCTCAAAGTTCTCAGCGGCTGCCTGAAACCAAAAATGAGTGTGGACACCGGTACCGGCGAAGAAGAGAAAGTCCACCAGATCCGAATCTATTCCGGTGACAAATATATACTGGCCGAGGAGGCGGGCGCGGGACGCGTCTGCACGGTCACCGGACTCAAAGGGACCTTTGCAGGACAGCTCCTGCCGTATGGATGGGAGTATCCTTCAGCCAGCCAAGATAACGCACCGGAACTGGAAGCTGTATTGTCCTACGGCATCTGTCTGCCAGAGGGTGTCAACGCGTTCGATACCTACAAGAAATTCAAAGAACTCGAAGAGGAAGATCCGCAGCTAAAGATCACATGGGATGAACGGGCACAGGAGATCCAGATCCGTCTGATGGGACAGGTCCAGCTGGAGATTTTGCAAACGGTCATCCGGGACCGGTTCGGGATCGACGTTGCCTTTGGAGAAGGCCGGATCGCGTACCGGGAAACGATCGGCAAAGCCATATGCGGGGCAGGGCACTTTGAGCCTTTGCGCCACTACGCGGAGGTGCACATGCTGCTGCAGCCGCTGCCGGAGGGGTCGGGACTCATGCTGGATTCCGCTTGCAGCGAAGATGATCTGGATAAGAACTGGCAGAGGCTCATCTTCACGCATCTGACCGAACGGGAACACCTCGGCACACTGATCGGCGCACCGATTACCGACATGAAGATCACGCTGCTGGCCGGCCGCGCGCACTTGAAGCACACAGAAGGCGGCGATTTCCGGCAAGCCACGTACCGGGCCCTGCGCCAGGGCCTTCGCAAAAGCCTGGCGGACGGACAGATGAAACTGCTGGAACCGTGGTACGCATTCTCGCTCCAGATCCCGCAGGGAATGGTGGGACGAGCCATGTCGGACATCCAGAAGATGGGCGGAAGTTTTGACCAGACGGACGGGGAGATCTTGACCGGCTACGCGCCGGTATCCGAAATGAAGGACTACGCGGCGGAAGTGGCTTCGTACACCCGGGGATTCGGCCATCTGACCTGCCGGTTCTGCGGTTACCGTGAGTGCCACAATACCGAAAAAGTGGTGGCGGCGAGCGGCTACGATGCGGACCGGGATATGAGCAATCCGGCGGATTCGGTATTCTGCTCCCATGGGGCGGGGCACAATGTCGCCTGGGATGAGGCGGACGAGCAGATGCACGTCAGCCCCGACTGGAGCCCGGAAAAAGAGACCGCGGAGGCGGCACCGGCCCCTGTGACAGCAGGCGGCGCGGGCAGCAGAAGCCGCGCGGATGACAAGGAACTGGACGCGATTTTTGAACGGACCTACGGGACAAAGCGGAGAGAGAAGGAAAAACGTCCGGTGATCGAAGCCCGCGTCATCAAGGCAGAACCGAGAAAGAAGGCGCCGCAGGAACCGCTTCCGAAATACTTGTTCGTGGATGGATACAATATCATTTTTGCATGGGATGAGCTGAAAGAACTGGCGAGGGTGAACATCGACAGTGCCCGGGAAGCGCTGCTCGAGATCCTTTCCAATTATCAGGGCTTTCAGGACGGCAACATGATCGTCGTCTTTGACGCCTACAAAGTCAAAGGCGGGGAACGGCATGTGGAGAAAAAGGATAACCTTACCGTCGTCTATACGAAGGAAGCGGAGACGGCGGACACCTATATCGAACGCACGGCCTATGAACTGTCCGGCAAAAAGTACGATGTCCGTGTCGCGACATCGGACCGTCTGGAGCAGATGATCATCATCGGCAACAACGCCAGGAAGGTATCGGCGGACGACTTCCGCAAAGAAGTCGAGCAGGTCAATGACGCGATCAACCGATGGATCGAGGCGCACAATCGGAAGAATCAAATCGAACATCCAAATAAAATCAATATCGGAAAAGGAGAATCACAATGAAACGAATCGGGATCATAGGGATTTGTCTGATCACCGCCATCGGCATGCTGTCTCTGGCAGGCTGCGGAAGCAGTGAAATGCCGTACAGCCAGTACGATCTGGATGAATACATCAAAGTCTGCGACTACAAAGGCCTGAATGTAGATGACTACAGCATCACCATCAGCCAGAAAGAGGTCGAGGAAGAAATCGACGCATCTCTCGAGGCGGCGACGGAGAACAAGGAACTGAAGAAGGGGACAAAAATTAAAAACGGAGACACCGTCAACATCGATTACGTGGGCCGGATCGACGGCGAAGAATTTGACGGCGGTTCCGCGGACGGGCAGGATCTGGTCATCGGAAGCGGTCAGTTCATCGATGGATTCGAGAGCGGACTGATCGGGAAAACGGTCGGAGAGAAAAACATCAAGGTGCCGGTCACATTCCCGAAGGACTACCAGGCGGAAAATCTGCAGGGCAAGGATGCTGTCTTTACGGTGACGATCAACTCTGCGACCAGACCGGAAAAACCGGCGTACGATGATGCCTTTGCGAAATCACAGGGCGACTATAAGAATACGAAGCAATTCGAAAAAGCGTTGAAGAAGAAAATCTACAAGGAAAAGGAAGCGGCTGCGATCGAGGACCAGAAAATGGCGCTTTGGGATCAGGTGATAACGGATTCGAAAGCAAAGAAGTACCCGCAGGAAGAAGTGGATCACTACATGGAGTCGAACAGCGAGCAGATCGACGCCATGGCGGAACAGTACGGCGTATCCCGGGAACAGATCCTGACGCAGTATGGCTACGGCGATGAAGAGACGTTCAAGAAATCCAACGAGGAGAGCAGCAAACTGCGTGTCAAGCAGGAGATGATCGTCATGAAAATCGCTGAAGATGAGGGTCTGAGCTTCACCGACGAGGAAAAGCAAGAGGCGATCCAGATGCTGGAAGCGCAGGGTTATACGGATAAGACCGTTCAGGAACAGGCCGGCCGGAGCATGGATGAGTATGTTTCCATTCAGCTGTTGTATGAGAAAGCCCTCGATTTGATTCTTGAAAATGCGCATATAAATTAACCAAATTCGATAAATATTCAGCAAAATTGTACTGCTTTGTATACAATATAAAAGCGGTTGGACGGTTGAAAGATACAATATCGTGTGCTATCATGTGCGTATAAGTCAATGTTCATACGAACTATGATTCTCTGGAGAGCCTCAGGAAACCATCCTGAGCGCCGAAGGTGTACGCGTTTGACTGCAGCCGAGGAAGGCAGCTGACGTAATCTCTCAGGCAAAAGGACAGAGCAGATAGTTACCGCAATTATTTGTATTTGTACCTCTCCGGAAAGTCGTTGACAGCACAAGCTTTACCGACTTTTTTCATTTATTGCATCATTTTATTTGTTTGGAGAAGGAGAAAAAAACAAAATGATCACTCAATTTTTAGACTCGGTCGATTCGTTTGTATGGGGCGTGCCTCTATTAGTTCTCATTATGGGAACAGGCCTCCTGCTTACTTTCCGACTGAAGGGAATGCAGTTTGTTAAACTGGGCAGAGCACTGAAGTACATGGTAAGAAACGAAGCGGATGGTACTGGTGAAGTAACTTCCTTCGGAGCACTGTGTACTGCACTTTCAGCCACCATCGGTACAGGAAATATCGTTGGTGTAGCAACCGCAGTTATCGTTGGCGGACCTGGCGCGTTGTTCTGGATGTTCATCGCAGCATGCGTTGGTCTGGCGACGAAGTTCTCAGAGGGTGTTCTGGCTGTTATTTACAGACAGAAGAACCCAGCGGGCGGATTCCTCGGCGGCCCATTCTACTATATCGAGAACGGCATCAAGGAAAGATACGGCTGGAACGCAAGATGGCTTGGTAAGCTGTTCGCACTGTTTGGATGTATCGCTGGTGCGTTTGGTATCGGTACGATCACTCAGATCAACGGTATCGCTTCCGCAGCAGAAACGTTCTTCCACACACCGACACTGTTCACCATCGGCGCTGACAAAGAGATCACTCTCGTAACGATCCTCGTTGCGATCGTCGTTACGTTCTTTGCGGCACTGGTCATCATCGGCGGGATCAAGAGAATCGCGACGGTTACTTCCGTCATCGTACCGTTTATGGCGATCGCGTACGTTTTGATCTCTCTTATCATCATCTTTAAGAACATTGGCGAGATCCCACAGGCCGTAGCTGACATCGTCACCATGGCGTTCGGTGCAAAGGCAGCAGCCGGCGGCGCGTTCGGTGCGTTCTATCTGGCGATCACAAAGGGCGTAGCAAGAGGCGTCTTCTCGAACGAAGCAGGTCTTGGTTCCGCTCCTATCGCAGCAGCTGCAGCTCAGACCAATGAACCAGTCAGACAAGGTCTGGTATCCATGACCGGTACATTCATCGACACGATCTGCATCTGCATGATGACCGGCCTGGTAATCATGACTTCCGGAGCATATGACTTCGCACTCGCGAACGGTCACGAAGGTGCACAGGTCACCATCGACGCGTTCTCAATGGGACTGCTCGGACCAAGCGGCGGCGCATTCGTCGTCATGTGCGCGCTGGCATTCTTCGCATTCACGACCATCCTTGGTTGGGACTACTATGCTGAAAGATGCTGCGAGTATCTCTTCAACGGAAACATGACTGCTGTTCAGGTTTACAGATGGCTGTATGTATTCGCAGTATTCATTGGCCCATTCCTCACACTGAGCCAGGTATGGACCATAGCGGACATCTTCAACGCATTGATGGCAGCGCCGAACCTCATCGGTCTGGTACTGCTCAACGGTGTCGTTGCAAGAGCCGTTAAGGATTACTTCGCAAGACTGGAAACCGGTGAATACAAAGACGGTTATCCGAAGCTTCCGCTGGGATGCCACCAGAAATAACGAGATCATTTAAGGAAGGGTCGTCGCACTTCGTGCGGCGATTCTTTTATTATGTTAAGGGAACGCCCTCATTGGGGTGTTTTTTCTTGTCAAGAAACACTAGATGTAGTAAAATTTTGGCAAGAATCAGAATCTATTGTGGAATCGTCATTTTTATAGGAGGATAACAATAATGAGATGTCCGTATTGTGAGAACGAAGACAGTAAGGTAATCGACTCCAGACATACAGAAGACGGAAGGGCTATTCGTAGAAGACGTGAGTGCGAAGCCTGCGGCAGAAGATTCACAACGTATGAGAAAGTCGAAGAAATGATCCTGATGGTCATCAAGAAAGATGGCAGCCGTCAGGCGTTCGACCGGAGCAAGCTTTTGAACGGAATCATCCGCGCATGTGAGAAGAGGCCGGTCGCGCTGGCCGACATGGAGAAGATCGTGGATGATATCGAGCGCGGTCTCAACAATATGATGGAAAAGGAGATCGAGAGCACGTTCATCGGCGAACTGGTCATGGAACGGCTGAAGGATCTCGATGAGGTCGCTTACGTCCGGTTCGCATCGGTATACCGTCAGTTCACCGACATCAATACATTTGTGCAGGAAGTAGAGAAGCTGCTGACCAGCAAGAAGGAAGAAAGCAATGGCTAAGATATTCAGAATCGCAATAGACGGGCCGAGCGGCGCCGGCAAAAGCACCATCGCCAAGGCTGTCGCCCAGAAACTGTCCATCGATTACATCGATACGGGCGCCATGTACCGTGCGGTGGGATATAAAATGGACCGGGACGGCATCCCGTTCGAACAGGGAGAAGCTTTGGACAAAATGCTGGCGGAGACGGACATCGATTTCGTGGACGGCGACATCATCTTGGACGGGGAGATCGTCAACACGCTGATCCGGACCCCGGAAGTGTCCATGCTGGCCTCCAAGTGTTCCTCCATTCCGGAGGTGCGCGAAAAGCTGGTGGAGATCCAGCGGGCCATGGGAACGCGCAAGAGCGTGATCATGGACGGCCGCGACATCGGCACCAACGTGCTCAAGGACGCGGAATGCAAAATCTTTCTTACGGCATCCGCCGAAGAACGCGCGGAGCGGCGCTTTAAGGAACTGCAGGAAAAGGGCGAGCAGCAGACCTACGAAGAAGTGCTGGCGGATATCAAGGCCAGAGATCACAACGACATGACGCGGGAACTGAATCCGCTGCGGAAGGCAGAAGATGCCATTGAGCTGGATACGACAGGCATTGGCATTGATGAAGTGGTTGCCAAAGCTATAGAGATACTGGATCAGTGTCTTAACGAATCAGATCAGTAGTTACAACGATTTACAATATATTATATTAATGGTAAAATATCCCAATAGGGATATTTTATTTTGCCATAAAACAAGGAGAAGAGATTATGAAAATCAGGGAGATGCCCGCATGGGAAATGCCGCGGGAAAAGCTTTTGCGCTACGGCAAGGAGAACCTGTCAACAGCAGAACTTTTGGCCATCCTGCTGCGGACGGGAAACAGGCACAGATCCGCAATCGATCTGGCGTATGAACTATTGGCTATGGACAGCAGGGGACTCCGGTACATCGCGGAGTGCACGCCCGAGGAACTTGCGTCCATCAACGGAGTCGGGAAGGTGAAGGCGTGCCAGATACTTGCCGCCATAGAACTGGGAAGACGGATCGCTGCGTCGCCATTGGAGAAAAACGCGGTCATCAAATCGTCCGGAGATATCGCGGATATCTTTATGGAGAAGCTCCGCTACGAAAAGAAGGAGCATTTTTTTTGCGTGATGATGAACGCAAAGGGTGAAATAATCGAGGAGCGGGAAGTGTCCATCGGGGATCTGAATTCCTCTCAGGTCCACCCACGGGAAGTCTTCGCGGGAGCAGTGAGAAGAAGCGCCGGGTGTGTCGCTTTCGTACACAATCACCCCAGCGGATCGCCCACGCCGTCCCAGGATGACATCGATTCGACGAAGCGCCTTGTCGAGGCAGGACGGCTGCTTGGCATACCGGTTCTTGACCATATCATTATCGGGGACGGGACTTATGCGAGCATGAAGGCAGAAGGACTTTTGTGAGAAGAGAAATGCTCCGCCCAGGCAATTAACTCTTGACTATGACCGTAAATGATTGCAAAATAATGGTGTATCACGTTTTGGGAGTTGTAATAGAATGGGTGAAGTAATTCTGGTTTCTTCCGGCAAGGGAGGAACAGGCAAAACGATGTTTTCCGTGAATCTGGGAGCCATACTGGCGAAGTATGGCTATCGCGTCATGCTCATCGATATGGACATGGGCCTGCGCAACATGGATCTGTACCTGGGCATGGAAGACAGAGTCATCTACAATCTGATGGACGTCCTTACCGGCATGTGCAGGATCAACAAAGCCATGATCAAGGTCGATGGTTTTGAGACCCTGTATTTTATGGCGGCTTCTCCGAGAAAGGACGAGCGCGACATCACCCAGCTCCACATGCGCGTTCTTTGCGACAAGTTGAAAGGGATCTTTGATTTCATCATCATCGACTGTCCGGCAGGCAACGGCGAGATGCTGGATGTTTCCATCGCGCCTGCGGATAAAGCGATCATCGTGACGGAACCGGAGATCGCGGCAGTCCGGGATGCGGATATCACAGAACGGTACATCATGGAGAACGGCATCGAAGATACGAGGATCGTGCTTAACAAGGTGGATGTGGATCTGATGAACCGCGGCCTGCTTCCGGATGTGAGCGTGGTCGCCGAGATCTTCAACGGACCGCTGGTAGGTGTGATCCAGAACGATGACAACATCCGGATCTCCACCAACAAAGGGATTCCGATCGTCATAAAGAGAGGAACCTATATCGAAAAGAATTTCAAGAGCATCGCCAGCAGGGTCATTTCCAACAATTCCCGCTGACGAACGGATCGAATGATAAATAAGGACAAAGACTTCGCCCCGCTGCAAACGCCGCGGGGTTTTTCATTAACAAAATTTATATTAATATAGGTAATAACAAAACCCTCACTTGTTGACTTGACACAAAAAAAAGCTTAAAATAACTGTGTATGCTTTTAACTTTTAAATGATTACTTTTTTTAGTTTTAAGATAGATCGAATCTTGAAAACAAAATATTGAAACATAAGGAGGGATGTCTTAATGGCACATGTCATATTACCAGTAGTAATATGCCTGGCAGCCCTTGTTATAGGACTGCTGGTTGGATATATATTACGTAAATCCATTGGTGAGAAGACCATCGGTAACGCGGAAGCAAAAGCAGCCAACATGCTTTTGGACGCAGAGAAGAATGCCGAGAACATCAAGAAAGAGCTGATCCTGGAGGCGAAGGAGGAGTCCCAAAGACAGCGCAACGAAGTAGAAAAGGAGATCCGCGAGAGAAGAAACGAGATCACGAAAGCGGAGAGGAGATTAAACCAGAAAGAAGATTCCATTGACCGGAAACTTGAAAACATAGAGAAAAAAGAAGAAAGCATATCAAATAAAGAGAGAAGCATCTCTAATAAACAGCAGGAAATCGACAACATCATCAAGAAGCAGCTTGCAGAACTGGAGAAGATCTCAGGCTATACCGTAGAACAGGCCCGCGAGATCATGCTGCAGAAAGTCGAAACGGAAGCGCGAAGCGATGCAGCGCTTTTGTACAAAGAAATCGAAAGCAAAGCCAAAGAAGAGGCAGACAAGAAAGCGAAAGAGATCATCACCGGCGCGATCCAGCGCTGTGCTGCTGACCACGTAGCGGAATCGACGGTATCCGTCGTACCGCTCCCGAACGACGAAATGAAGGGCCGTATCATCGGCCGTGAAGGAAGAAATATCCGCGCGATCGAAAACGCGACGGGCATCGATTTGATCATCGATGACACGCCGGAAGCGGTCATCCTGTCGGGATTTGATCCGGTCCGGAGAGAAGTCGCCAGAATCGCTCTGGAGAAACTGATTGTGGACGGCAGGATCCATCCGGCCAGAATCGAGGAAACGGTCGAAAAGGCAGAACGGGAAGTCAACGCCATCATCAAAGAAGAAGGTGAACAGGCGACCTTTGATGTCGGCATCCACAATCTGCATCCGGAACTGGTCAAGCTTCTTGGCCGGCTGAAATACAGAACGTCCTACGGTCAGAATGTACTGAAGCACTCCATCGAAGTGGCGCATCTGGCAGGCCTGATGGCCGGCGAGCTCGGATTGGATGTGACGCTCGCCAAGAGAGCCGGGCTGCTGCATGACATCGGCAAGGCATTAGACCACGAGCGGGAAGGAACGCATGTCGACATCGGTATGGAAGTCCTGAAGAAGTACAAAGAATCCGCAGCCGTTATCAACGGTATGGCGGCGCATCACGGCGATTACGAGCCGAAGTCCATTGAAGCAGTCCTCATCGCTGCGGCGGATGCACTGAGCGCAGCCAGACCGGGAGCCAGAAGAGAGACGCTGGAGAGCTACATCAAGCGTCTGCAAAAGCTGGAAGAGATCGCCAACACCACAAGAGGCGTCGAATCGTCCTACGCGATCCAGGCCGGCAGAGAGATCCGGATCATCGCGAAGCCGGATGAAGTCGGCGACGACGCGATCGCACTTCTGGCACGTGACATTTCAAAGAAAATCGAATCGGAACTCGAATATCCGGGACAGATCAAGGTCAATGTCGTCCGGGAGACCAGAGCGGTCGATTACGCAAAATAAGAAAACTAAACAGCAGGAATGCAGAAATGGGGGCAGCGTTTTGCGTTGCCCTTTCAACTATTCTATAGAAATGATTTACTTAGATAACAGCGCGACAACAAAACAGTTCCCACAGGTTACAGAGGCCATGCTCCGCTGTATGGAGGAAGACTTCGGCAACCCGTCGACCCTGTACCAGCTCGGCGTGGACAGCGAGAAGCTTCTGAAAAAAGCGAGAAAGAGCCTGCTTCAGGAGATGAGCGGTCATCGGGCGGTCTTTACCTCCGGCGGAACGGAAGCGGACAACACCGCCATTTTCGGCGCTGCAAAGGCGCTGCGCAGGAGCGGGAACCGGATCGTGACGACCGCAGTCGAGCATCCGGCGATCCTTGCCTGCTGCGAGGAAATGGAGCAGCGGGGCTTCGAAGTGATTCGCGTCGGGGTCGACCGGAACTGCCGGTTGGACCTGGACGCGCTGGAGAACGCCATCGATGACAAGACGATTCTGGTGAGCGTTATGCACGTGAACAACGAAACCGGCACTATCATGCCGGTGGAAAAGATCAAATCGATCATGGCGCGGAAGAACGCACCGGGCCTGTTCCACTGCGACGCGGTCCAGAGCTTCGGGAAACTGCCGCTGCCAAAGGACGCCGACCTGATCGCCGTCAGCGGCCATAAGATCCACGGACCGAAGGGATCAGGCGCGCTGCTGATCCGGAACGGCAAAACGCCGGCCGGCAAAAACATCACGCTTCCACCGTTCATTCTGGGAGGCGGACAGGAGGCGGGCATGCGCTCCGGAACGGAAAACGTAGCCGCCATCGTGGGACTCGGGGAAGCGGCGGAACTGATCCTCAACCAGAGAAAGTTAGAGATGCAAAGGCTGGGAACTATGCGCGAGAATCTGCGGAAAGAACTGGAAGATGGATTGGACGATATCATCGTCAACAGTCCGGAAGAGATCGGTAATAAACCCGGCACTTGCTGCCCAGTGCTGCTGAGCGTGACCTTCCTGGGAACGCGGGGCGAAGTGCTGCTGCACACGCTGGAACAGGACGGCATCTACGTATCGACTGGATCCGCCTGTTCCTCCAACAAAAAGGGACAGAGCCACGTCCTGAAGGCCATGGGCCTGACGGATCAGGAAATCGAAGGAACGATCCGTTTCAGCTTGGGCAGGAACAACACCGAAGAAGACATCTACATCGCCGCGGAGAAGACCATCGCGGCCGTGAAAAAATTCCGGAAACTCGGCAGTTTCCGATAGAAAGACGAGTGAATGAACGAGAAAAACATGGAGCAAAAATCTTTGAACAGCGAACATATACTGATCGTGCGGTGCGGGGAAGTCGCCTTGAAAGGGACGAACAAACCGTATTTTGAGCGAATGCTGCTGGACCGGATCAAGAAGCTGCTGAAGAAGTTCGACGGCGTTCAGGCCTATCGGCATGAAGGACTGATTTTTGTCAGGGCCGACAAGGAACTAAATCCGGACCTGAAACCGATCATCCGCGAAGTCGGGAAAGTCTTCGGCGTGGCGTCCATTAGCCCGGCCATGGAATCCGAAAGCAACATGGAAGCCATCGGCAGGACGGCAGTGGAATACATGTTGCGGGCCATCGAGGAGCGGGGCGTCAAGACCTTCAAGGTCGAAGCCAAGCGGGCCGACAAGAACGTCCCGGTCAAATCACCGGATATCAGCCGCCAGATTGGCGCGGCGGTCCTAAAGGGATGCAAAGTTCTAAAGGTCGACGTACACGATCCGGACTGCCGGCTCTTTGTCGATGTGCGCCACGATCTGTCCTACATCTATCAGGACAAGATTCCGGGATACGGCGGACTGCCGCTGGGCACGAACGGGAAGGGCATGACGCTGCTTTCCGGCGGGATCGATTCGCCGGTCGCCACCTGGATGATGGCCAAGCGGGGCATGCTCATCGAGGCGGTCCACTTCCATTCCTATCCATACACCAGCCAGCGGGCACAGGAGAAGGTCGAGGAACTGGCCAGTCTGGTGGCAACGTATTGCGGGAGGTTCAAGATGCACGTGATCAATCTGTTGCCGATCCAGGAACAGATTGTCCAGAATTGTCCGGAAGAAGAAACCACGATCCTGGTGCGGCGCTTCATGATGCGGATCGCGGAACGCCTGGCCAAAGACACCGGCTGCGATATGCTGATTACAGGGGAAAATCTGGGACAGGTGGCCAGCCAGACAGCAGAGGCGCTGGTCGTGACCGATGCGTCGGTGCAGATGCCGGTCATGCGTCCGCTGATCGGAATGGACAAGGTCGACATCATGGATCTGGCGCAGGAGATCGGAACGTATGAGAAATCCATCGAACCGTATGAGGACTGCTGCACGGTATTCCTGCCGAAGCATCCGGCCACGAAACCGAAACTGGACCGGATTCTGCACTCCGAGAGCAAGCTGGACTGCGAGACGCTGATCGAAGCGGCTGTCGCATCGGAGGAAATCATCGAAATCCGGCCGGCGTAACGGCGGTTTTTGTGAAAATTGTATATAAAGTTACAAATAATTTGTAAAATTATTGTTGTATAACAACAATTTTATTGACAATCACCATTGCGGGTGGTAGGCTGAATCTATAAAGATACAAGAAAGTGAGTAGTATTATGACGAAAAGGATCATGCTGGGGAATGAGGCTTTTGCACGAGGCGCGTATGAAGCCGGAGTGAAAGTCGTCAGCTCATATCCGGGGACTCCGAGTACGGAAGTAACGGAGTCGGCGGCGAAGTACGATGAGATCTACGTCGAATGGGCACCGAACGAGAAGGTCGGCGTGGAAGTCGCTATGGGCGCTTCCATTGGCGGCGTCCGGTCGCTGTCCTGTATGAAGCACGTCGGACTGAACGTGGCATCGGACCCGTTCTTTACCGCCGCGTATACGGGAGTCACAGGCGGAATGGTCGTGCTCGTAGCGGATGACAACGGCTGCCATTCCTCGCAGAACGAACAGGATTCGAGATACCATGGCAGAGGCGCCGGCGTGCCGGTGCTGGAACCGGCAGACTCCCAGGAATGCAAGGACTACATGAAGCTGGCGTACGACATCAGCGAACAGTATGATACCGTCGTGCTGATGCGCAGCAGCACCAGGATCTCCCATTCCAGAGGAATCGTGGAACTCGGCGAGCGCGTGGAACGCGAGAAGATCCCGTATGTGAAGAACATGCAGAAGTATGTCGCCATGCCGGCCATGGCGCGGAAGCTCCACATCGCGCAGGAAAAACGCCTGAATGAGATCGAAGAAGAGGCAGCAGAATTCCTCGTTGGAGAAGGCGCTCTCGAGCAGCCGCTGAACCGCGTGGAACTAAACGACCGCAAGATCGGCATCGTGACCAGCGGCATCTGCTATCAGTATGTGAAAGAAGCGCTGCCGGATGCCAGCGTCCTGAAACTGGGCATGGTCAATCCGCTGCCGAAGAAGATGATTGCGGATTTCGCGCAGGAAGTCGAGAAATTGTACGTGATCGAAGAAGGCAATCCGTTCTTGGAGGAGCAGATCCGCGCGATGGGTGTGCCGGTCTACGGCGGCAAGGATATGTTCACCATCCAGGGAGAATACAGCGCGCGGATGATCCGCAGTGGATTCGGCCTGGAGACCGAAGCCAGCGCGCTGGAAGAAGCGACCGGAAATGCGGAGATCGGCGACGCGCCGGGCAGACCGCCGTTACTATGCGCGGGATGTCCGCACAAAGGACTGTTTTACGTGCTCAGTAAACTAAAGACCACCGTTCTCGGTGACATCGGTTGCTACACACTGGCAGCATTGCCGCCAACATCGGCGATGGATACGACGCTTTGCATGGGCGGTTCCATCACCATGGCGCACGGATTCGAAAAGGCCATGGAGACCAGCGAGAACACCGTTGCTGTGCTGGGCGATTCCACCTTTATCCACTCCGGGATTACCGGTCTGGTCAACATGTACTACAACCAGTCCCATGGGACGGTGATCATCCTGGACAACCGGATCACCGGCATGACGGGGCATCAGGACAATCCGGCCAGCGGCAGGAACGCCAAGGGCGAACCGGCGCCGGCCATCGATATCGCGACTCTTGCAAAGGCCATCGGCATCCAGCATGTCGTGGAGATCGATCCGTTCGATGTAAAAGAACTGGAGAGAGTCATCAAGGAAGAAACGGCGAGAGAGGCGCTTTCCGTGATCATCACGAAGCGGCCTTGCGCCATGATCGTCAAGCAGACGAACATCCCAAGAAACATTACCGACCGCTGCAGGCTTTGCAAGCAGTGCATGAAGATCGGCTGCCCGGCCATCGAGGAAGAAGCCGGCCATCCAATCATCGTGGCAGACCGCTGCGTCGGCTGCGGCCTTTGCCAGAGGGTATGTCCGTTTGACGCCATTGACAGCGCCGATACACAGGAAAGTGAGGGACAGTAAGCAATGGATAAAAACATTTTGATCGTCGGAGTCGGCGGGCAGGGAACACTCCTTGCCAGCGTACTCCTGGGAAATCTGGCACTGGCGAAAGGGTATGATGTCAAGCTCAGCGAGGTTCACGGAATGAGCCAGCGGGGCGGCGACGTTGTGACGCACGTCAAGATCAGCGACGGCAAGGTTAAATCGCCGCTGATTGAAAAAGGCGAAGCGGATATGATCATCGGCTTTGAAAAACTGGAAGCTTACCGTTGGTTGCCGCAGCTGAAAAAAGGCGGTGCGATGTTCGTGAATACGCAGGAGATCTTTCCGATGCCGGTCGTAATGGGACAGGTGGAGTATCCGGAGGACATCGACAAGATGCTGGCGGATACAGCCGGCAGCGTCAAGGAATTCAATGCGATGAAGATCGCATCCGAGTGCGGCAGCACAAAGGCCGTCAATGTGGTCTTGCTCGGCGCGGCTTCAGAGGCACTGCCGTTTGAACAGGAAGAGTGGATGAAAGTAATAGAGGAGAATGTTAAGCCTAAGTTTGTGGAGTTGAACAAGAATGCATTTATGATGGGTCAGCAGGCATAGCTGTTGGCCCGGAGAATTCTTGTGGAAGTTATTAGGCCGGTGCAGGCCGGCATTTCAAACGAAAGGAAGTTAACATGATTTGGAACAAAGAGATGGAATGCGCGGATCGTGAAACGATGCGCGCGCTGCAGTTGGAAAAGCTGAAATGGTCGGTGCAATACGAGTATGATCATGTACCGTATTACGCCGCCAAAATGGACGAAGCAGGCGTCAAACCGGAAGACATCCAAACACTGGAAGATATTCAGTTCTTGCCGTTTTTGACAAAAGAGGATCTGGCGGCTAATTATCCGACCGGGCTGTTTGCAGCACCTATGAAGGATATCATTAGAATACAGTCGTCTTCTGGAACGACCGGAAAGCCGAAGATCATGGGTTTTACCCAGAACGATATGGACATCTGGGGCGAGGCTGTCGCTAGAGGTCTGACGATGTGCGGAATTGGCGCAAATGACGTCGCACACATTGCCTATGGATACGGATTGTTCACCGGCGGACTGGGAGCACACCTGGGTGCTGAAACGGTTGGGGCGACCGTACTGCCGATGAGCTCCGGAAACACAGCCAGACAGATCCGTTTCATGCAGGACATGAAGAGCGACCTGCTCTGCTGTACCCCATCCTATGCGTTGACGATCGCGGAAGCCGTTGAAAAGGCTGGGATCAAGCCGGAAGAATTGCAGCTTAGAGCGGGACTGTTCGGGGCTGAACCTTGGACGCAGAGCATGCGTGACAAGATTGAAAAGGGACTTGGCATCAAAGCGCACGACATTTACGGGCTGACGGAAATCACCGGTCCAGGAATGGCAACCAGCTGTGAGATGAACGACGGCATGCACGTTCAGGAAGATTTGTTCTATCCGGAAATCGTAGATCCAGATACACTGAAGCCTTTGCCTGATGGCGAGACCGGAGAGCTGGTATTCACCACTTTGGGCAAGACGGGAACGCCGATGATCCGTTACAGAACAAGAGACATCTGCTATCTGAAGCGGGGTAAATGCCTCTGCGGCAGAACGACAGTCCGGATGAGCCGTGTATTCGGAAGAACCGATGACATGCTCATCGTCAAGGGTGTCAACGTATTCCCATCGACGTTCGAAATCTTCATCGACAAGTTCGATGAACTGACGTTGAACTACAAGATCATCGTCGACAGAAAACATAATTCTGATACAATCGAACTGTTGGTTGAGCTCGCTGAAGGTCTGGAATTCGATGATATCGATTTCGTTGAAAATCTCAAAGACCGCATCGAACGTTCGCTGAGAGATGAACTGCAGATCGGATGCAAGGTAAGACTGCTCAATGCGGGCACGCTTCCGAGAAGTGAAGGTAAAGCAGTAAGAGTCGAAGACAGGAGGAGGTTTGAGTAATGATAGTTAAACAGGTATCGGTTTTCGTTGAAAACGAAACAGGAAGACTTGCTAAACTGATGCAGGTTCTCGAAGATAACGGCGTCGATCTGAATGCCGCAACCATTGCTGAAACAGGAGAATACGGAATCCTCCGATGCATCGTTCAGAATCCGGATGAGACCGTGGAGATTCTAAAGAAGAACAATTTCCTGTCCAGCATCACTAACGTGATCGCTGTGACGATTGAGAATCGTCCGGGCGGGCTGAATGCAGTTCTGAAGATTCTGGCGGCTGCAGGTATCGCCGTCAAGTACATCTATTCGACGATCCAGTCTCTCAGCGGCAATGCTGTAATCATGATGAAAGTAGAAGATCCGGAGAAGGCAGCGAAACTGCTGACCGAAAAGGGCGTCAAGCTGTTCTGCCTGGAAGATCTGAAATAGGAATAACGATAGGGGGCTGCTGCATTGGATCTGCGATGCGGCGGTCCGCTTTTTCGTTCAGGGGGAAATGAAAACGCAATGAGAAAAATTGTGATCATGTTGTGCCTGATCGTTTTCTTTGGATCAGGGTACTATGTCTTGCAATATATACACGCGAATATGTCGGCGCAGAACAACTTCAAGGAAGTGACTCAGCTCAAGGCCAGGGGATTGGATGCGGTTTTCGAAAAGAACAGCGATGTTGTCGGATGGGTCGAAATCGAGGGGACAAAAATCGATTATCCTGTCATGCAGACGACGGAAGCATCCGGGAAAAATGATCCGGAGTATTATCTCCATCGCGATTTCGACAAAGAGTATTCCGATTCCGGAACACCGTTCCTGGATGTGGCGAGCAGCATTGCAGGTGCGACCAGATTACTGGACAGCGAGTCCGGAGAAGTCTTTCTGGCTGACACATCGACATGGAACTGGTTGGTCTATGGCCATCACATGAAATATGGGACCATGTTCCATGATCTTTTGAAGTACGAGGAAGAAGATTTCTGGAAGGCGCATAAGACATTCCGCTTTGACCGCATCAATATAGGAGCGGATGGAACGATCAGCGAGATCGATGAGGAATACGAGGTCATCGCGGCTGGATACTCACGAATCTATCCGGAAGGGTCGGACGCGTTCAAATATTACGAATACGCGGGGTACTACGATGAGGATACGTTTGACGAATACATTGCCGGGGTGAAAGCGGAAGCCTGCTACGATACTGGTCTGACAGCTGCCTATGGTGATCAGATTGTGACACTTTCCACGTGTGCATACCAAGTTGATGATGGCCGCTTCTATGTCGTGGGAAAACGGAAATAGTGAGGGTAGGAACTATGTTATTCAAAAAGAGCTTTACTTGGATATTGGCTGTCGTAATGGCAGTGACAATGACCGTCCCGTTGACGGTCGAATCGTTCAGTGAACCGAAAGCCGTTAAAAGCGGCGCTATTCAGGAGGGCACGTTCCCGGATGCCGTTTATTTGGATGCTTCCATCGGGAGTGCGGCATCCAATGCTGTCGAAGATGCGATCGTAGAAGGTCTTCACGACAGGGTAAGTACGATCGATTTGAGCAGATACAACGTGAGCGAAGATGAGTTATACAATATCTTTTTTGGTGCACTCAATAACCATCCGGAATTGTTCTATGTTTACTCATATGGCGCTAGCAGCAGTAATGGATTGGTGAAATCGATCTCACTGTTTTACAAGAGTGAATATACAGAAGCGGACAGTCAAGCTTTTTCCCAAAAAACCAATGAAATCCTTTCGCAGGTAGAGGAAGGTTGGACGGATTATCGGAAGGCTTTATTCCTTCATGATTATTTAGCTACACATATCGAGTACGATACGGAACTAGAAAAATATGATGCATACAATGCCTTGGTTGAGGGATCCTGTGTTTGTCAGGGATATTCACTGGCATTCAAGCATTTGTGCAATTGCCTTGATATTCCTTGTGAAGTAATCATTTCAGTGGGAATAGACCACGCCTGGAACGCGGTGTGTATCGATGGCAGCTATTATTATGTGGATATCACATGGGATGATGGAGCTTCCGGGCCACAAGCACAGTGTTATTGCGCTCATGACCTGTTCCTTTTGACTACGAAAGAAATGCATGAGTCACATGAAAGTGAGGACTGGATGAAAGGTGACTACAGCGATGCTTACAACACCATGGTCACAGGTCCAAGCAGAAGAAAGGGAGATACAGCCTTCGTTTACGATGTTTTTAGCGCCATACTGCAAATCGGGCCGCTCATGTATTACTTTGATATGGATGATGAAGGTTGGATCTATTGCAAGTACGATAGTGAGACGAAAGAAACGAAAACGATTTATAAGTATAACTATGAAGACAGGTCTGATCAACCTGTATTCGTTTACGACGGCAAACGCATTTATATCAATAGTTCAAAATCCATCTTCATGATAATGCCGGAGGATCAGATCGGTTTGTTATACCGGTTGACATCCGCTGAATACAAAAAAGGTGAAATCGGGAATTTGTCAATAGACGGCAATGTCCTCACTTACTATGTCTATGAAGTGTATTGGGATGAAGATTCCTTAGCCGCGACCGGTACATGTGATCTTGATTTTGAAACGATACCTGTAAAAAGCGTGACCGGAATCGATGCAACATACACGGGCGACTTTATCAAACCGGCAGTCGAGGCAATCGATGAAGCGGACAATGTTATTTCCAGTGATAATTATTTGTTGGATGTGGAAGAGACAATCGAAAATGTCGGGAGACACAAGATTCTGGTGACCTTTATGAATCACTATGTGGGTCCGACGACAACAACGATGATCGTTAACCCGAAGAAAACATCCCTCAAAAAGGTAAAGGGAAAGAAGAAAGCATTCAAAGCGACATGGGCAAAAAGGACTGCACAGGTAACAGGATATGAACTGGAGTACAGTCTGAACAACGACTTCACCAACAGCAAAACAAAAAAAATCACGAAAAACACCAAAACTTCCAAAACCATTTCCAAACTGAAGAAAAAGAAAAAATATTATGTCCGCATCAGAACATACAAGGAAAAAGGCAGCGTGACGTACTATTCAAACTGGTCAGCTACAAAGCCCGTCAAGACACGTTGAGAATAATCTTCTATTTCACCAACACACCGTAATCCTTCAATTTGCGGGATATGGTTGATTTGTTGACCTTCAATTGCCTAGCTGTCTCGCTGACAGTTCCAAATTCGTAAAAGTAGTTTGTTATAAGATGTCGTTCATATTCAGCCATTAAATCCGCTAGAGATTTTCCAATAGTCTGGTGGTTTGTATCCAAGCCATCCACGCCAAAGAAATCCGATCCGGGATTCTTAATGCAGTGAGCAACTTGAAAACTACTAATCTCATTTCCTGCTCCGCTTACAACAAGTCGCTCAAGCAGGCTGCGTAACTCTCTGATATTGCCCGGCCAATCATATTGTTTTAATTCAGCCATCGCATTGTCTGAGATTGTTTTATTTTTGCCATAAATCCTATTCGCTTCATTGACAAAATGTTGCGCAAGAAGCTCAATATCATCACGTCTGCTGCGAAGAGGTGGAAGTTCTATCGGCAACACAAATAAACGGTAATAAAGATCCTCTCTGAACCTGCCGGCGGCGATTTCTTCTTTAAGATTCTTGTTAGTGGCAACTATTAGCCGAAAATCCACCTTGATTGCTTTTGTGCCTCCAACCCTGCGAAGCTCTTTGTCTTGTAATACACGGAGAAGTTTTGATTGCATTTGCAAAGGCAAATCCGCTATTTCATCCAGAAACAGGGTTCCTTTGTCAGCAAGTTCCAAGAGGCCGATTTTTCCCTGTTCGTTAGCGCTCGTGAAGGCCCCTTTTTCATATCCGAAAAGCTCGGATTCCATCAGTGTTTCAGGGATTGCTGCACAGTTCACCTTTATAAACGGCTGGTTTGCACGCCTGCTGTTTTTTTGTATAAAGTTGGTAACTACTTCTTTCCCCGTTCCTGTTTCTCCGGTAATGATTACATTGACATCCATATCCTTAATGCGTAGGATTGTCTCTTTGATTTTGAGCATATGAGAGTTTTTCGTGATGATTTCATCATTGCTGCCCACCAAATTATTTTTGATCTGCAAGAGCTCTTTTTTATATTTGTTAGCGATATCTTTCTGAATGTCAAGTTGGTTCCGCAGTTGAAGAATTTCAGAGATATTTCTTTCTATACAGATGACCAGATCTGTTTCGCCTTCGTACTTTAATGGAACACTGACGGCAAGAAGGACCCCGCCCTCACCTATCTCCTGAACAAGGCTTTCTTCTTTTCCCGACTGTAAGGCTTTCAAAACGGAAGATTCGTCTACTATGTATCCGCTTTCGATAAGCTCTTGCATACTTTTGCCCATGACCTCTTCTCGCGAAAGTCCTCCACGAGAAAGAGATTTGTCATTTACCATTACAACTTTAGCATTGCAATCCGTGATCCACACACCAATTCTCATGCAGTTGAACATAGCCAACAGATTGTCATAGTTTTCTTTTACAAATATACTGTAAATCATCGACTTGCCTCCAGACAATTAGAGAAGATTTGTCTTTAGTAAACCTCTTGTCTATTAAGTATAACTCAATCTGTTGGCTGTTACACTATGAATTCTACAACGATGGAAACGATGTCGGTCGTAAAAGGATGAAAAAATAAGATAGGGGTCGTGTCAGCCGTCTCCCTCGAAATCAAAAAACTTGATAGAAGATTGCGGTGTTCCTATGATTCTGTCTTCAATATATTTATCGATCGCCTTCCTCGTGTAGCCGATGGATTCTAGAACATTCACAGTATCCTCGCCCAGGAGAGGAGAAGCTCTTCTGATCCCACCAGGTGTCTTGCTGTATTTGATCGGCACTCCGAATGTCTTGTATTTTCCTACATTGGCGTCATCAAGCTCCATCACCATATTTCTTGCAATGAAATGCTCATTGCTCAGCGTTTCAAGCGGAATCAGCATCTCCGATGCCGGAACTCCGTTTGATATCAATGATTTGAGCATGCTCTTTTTTTCCTTTTGTGCAAAAGCTTTCTTTGTTGTTTTGTCGAACTCTATATAATTGCTGATTCTCAGATCATTCGTCTTAAATCTTGGATCATCAATCAACTCCGGCATTCCAATCGCTTTGCAAAATCCTGCATACTGAGACTCCTCGGATATTCCAACCGCAATCTCACCGTCTGCACACATATATGTATCATATGGAACAACTTGCTTTGGCCTGGCGTTTGCTGAACGTGTTGCCGCTTCCCCCAGCAAACTGTATGTAAGAACTCCATCTTCGTTGGCGGCAAACATGGCATCTAACATTCCCACATCGACTTTGCTGCCTTTGTTTGTCATCTTTTTTTTGTAAAGAGCAAGAACTGTGCCGAGAAATGCCATACAACCAGTATAACTGTCCCCAACAGAGGCTCCTGATCTGAGTGGCAGTCTGTCAGGATAACCTGTCATTTCCATATAACCGCTCATGCACTCTATGACATTATCGTAGGCTGTTTTTCGACACAAAGGTCCATTTTGACCATATCCGGATGCCGACACAAAGATGATCTCAGGATTGATTTTTTTTGCAACATCATACCCGACGCCGAGTTTGTCCATCGTTCCAAACTTGAAGTTCTCGAGAACAACATCAACCTCTTTATAAAGCTTTCTAATGATTTCCTTACCATCTGCGGTTCCCAGATCCACAGCAATGCTCTCTTTGTTCCGGTTGTAAACAGCGTAGTAACCACTGCACCCGTTGTTCAGAAGCTTTTTTCTCTTTGCTTCGGCAGGGTGGGGGCCCCAGTACCTTGATTGATCCCCGCCAGACGGCCGTTCGACCTTGATAACTCTAGCACCGTTGTCTGCCAGATTCATCGTACTGTATGGCCCATTATACGCTTGCGTGAAATCAAGGACAGTTATTCCTTCTAAAGGTCCCACTATTCATCACCTCCATGGAATCGGATAACATTTTCGCTAACAAGTGCCTGCATTGTCTTTACGTCAACGCCAACAGTCTTCAAGTATTCAGCAGTATTCTCTCCAAGCAAGGGTGCGGAAGTAAAGTCCATATCATCTACACCGGTTATCTTGATCGGCATGCCCATCATTTTAATAGGTCCAATGGCTTTATCTTTGATTTCCAACACCATGTTCCTTGCTTTTAACTGCTCATCTTCATAAGCCTCTGCAACGGTCAATCCTGGGCCGCTTGGTATGTTAAGCGGGGAGAACAGATCGTTGCATTCCTTTTTCGTCATCCTCAAAAAAGCTTCTGTCAGCAGTTCATGGAGCCCGTTGGGATTACCTTCCTCAGTGTAGTAATATACCCCTCTAGATTCATTGTTAGCAAACCGGGGGTCATCATGAAGATATTCCATATTCATAGCCGTTAAAAAATTGTTCCATTGGCTGTTTGTGGAAATGGCAGTTGCAATTATTCCGTCTTTAACTTCAAAAACATCATAAGGCGCAATTGCTCTTGAACCATTGCCTTCTCTGTGAAAGCTTTTTCCTTTGAGCGATGCCGCTGCAATCGTATCTTCTAATGCAGTGAGCATACTATCAGCGGAGGCGACTTCAACCACTTGTCCTTGTCCGGAATCCTCTCGAGCTATCAATGCACAACAGATGCCTGCTGCAAGATGTACACCGCCGAACTGATCGGCCATTCTGGACCCATGTGCTGTCGGACCGGTGTCAGGATATCCTGTAATCTGCATCAGTCCGGCAAGTGCCTCTGATGTTAAATCAACCCCTGAATTGGTCGCCATCGGTCCGTATTTTCCAAACCCTGTTTGTGAAGCGTAGATGATCCGTGGATTGACAATGGACATTTCGTCGTATCCGAGATGACACATCTCCAGTTCTCCGGATACAAAACAGTCACATACAACATCTGCTGTATTAATCAGTTTTTTTAAGAGCTCTTGCCCTTTTTCAGTATGTCTGTCAATACAAATACTTTTCTTGCCACGATTCAGATAGGCATGGTAAGCGCTTCCATCCTCATTTTTGGGATATGTATACCGAAGGCTGTCTCCTCCGACCGCTGGGTCTTCGATTTTTATGACCTCAGCACCGTAATCTGCCAGAAGCATCGTTGCAAATGTCCCCATATGGCCGGTGGTAAAATCGATCACTCTTATCCCATCTAATATTTTAGTCATGGCTTTTTATCCCTATTCAAAATCCTGGACAACAAAGACAACATCGCCCTTTACAGTAAGAACCGGTTCATCAAATACGGTAGATCTATCGGTTTTTTGATTGTACTCTGATGTTTTATACATCTCGAACCCGTATGTCCTGGATGACCGTCCCTGCTTGATCAGCCAGCATACTATTTCATATGCATCGAGCATATGTACCGGATGAATGACGGAAGCGCTTTCAGCAACCCATAGACCGCCATCACCCTTATCTCTGATGTTGCTCAGTTCTGTACAACAATCAATACATCTTTCGACCAGTTTTGCGCCTGAGATCATTTCTCCCGGATAATGCATATCCTCGCCACTAAACGTCCCTCTGAACTTTAGTGTTTCTACCTGCTGTCCCTTTTCTACCGGTGACAGTAAATTTCTTTTTTCTGCTTCAACTCTTGCCATTGCTTTTCTCCTTTCGTTCGAAATAGATACATTATTTAACTTTCATTGCCCCGGAAATGACCATCTTCATTACTTCGGATGTTCCTTCGTATATTTCAGTGATTTTCGCGTCTCTTAAAAATCTCTCTCCCTGATATTCTCGACAATATCCATAGCCACCCATCAGCTGTACGGCTTCTCTCGCCACATCATTTGCTACCGCTGAAGCTTTCAGCTTCGCCATTGCTGCTTGTGGTCCATATACTTCTCCGTCATCTTTTGATGTTGCAGCTCTATATACCAGCAGTCTTGCGGCATCGATTTCAGTCTGCATCTGCGCCAGCTTGAATTGGGTCGTTTGAAAGGCTGCAATCGGTCGTCCAAATTGCTTTCGCTCTTTGACATAAGCCAAAGCAATGTCCAACGCCCCCTGCGCAAGTCCAACCGCCTGAGCCGCGATTCCGATTCTACCTCCGTCCAATGCCTTCATTGCAATTTTAAATCCGTTGCCCTCATCAGAGAGTCTGTTTGCCGCAGGAACTCTCACATTCTCATAGAATACTTCACAGTTTGATGCTGCACGGATCCCCATTCTTCTGATGTTTGGGCTGATCTTCACACCGTTGGTATGGAGGTCAACTATAAAGGCGGAAATCCCCTTCGTGCCCAGTTCTTTGTTTGTCATCGCAAACACGACACAGTAATCTGCAAACTCCGCGTTTGTTGTAAATATTTTGCTTCCGTTGATCACGTATTCATCTGTTGACTCATCGTATACCGCCTCTGTCTGTTGTCCCGCTGCGTCAGATCCGGCATTTGGCTCTGTGAGTCCGAAGCATCCATAGGATGTCCCGTTGACAAGCGGCCTGAGGAATTTTTCTTTCTGATCTTCTGTTCCGAACGAATCGATGCATGAACAGCATAAAGATGTATGTACAGAAATCGTCACGCCTGTCGATCCATCACATTTCGACAGTTCTTCAACTGCCAGACAGTAGTCAAGATAGGTTCCGCCAACGCCACCGTATTTTTCTGCAAATGGGATACCCAGAAACCCTTCCTTTTTCAATGCAACAAGTAGGCCTTCGTCCATCTTTTCGTTTTCATCCATCATTTCTCCCAACGGCTTCACTACTTTCTGAGCGAACGCTCTGTATCTTTCCTGATTCAAAGACTGTTCACCAGTAAGTTTAAAAAACATTTTTATACCTCCCATCAGTTTCTTTCTGTAATTAAAGTGATTTGCTTCAAGCAAATAAATCGCAAATAATATGCCAACTATAAAAAACATGTTGATTATAAGCAAGCAGTGTCTTACAAAGGGAAACACGCAAGTGGGGGAGAGTCTTAATTTGCAACAACATATGGGTACTTTCAGAAAAAAATGGTCGGTAATAGTTAAGAATTTAATAATCATTGTTGTTGCAATAGAGTGCAGAATGCACAGGAGAACGTTGTTGATCAGCAACGATTTTATGGAGAAGTTGCAAATTAACAACGATATTAGATAGAAACAATTAGCACACCTTTTTTACAGTTTCAAAAAGAAGCATCTTTCCAAGATAGAAAGATGCTTCTTCTGGCTCAATTAAAGAGTTTACTTCGTCAACATCTGTTAATTAATCTATGAGGTTTCCACCCATTGTCAGCAGTGCTTTGTACATTTCAGGGCGCCTGTCTCTAAATGTAACAACTTCCTTTCTGTAAGCGGCCAATTCGTCCCTGTCAAAGGTTGCCGTAGCAACGCCTTCTGTTTTACCATCTAGCTCTGCTACAATTTCTCCGATGTTGTCACTAATAAATGATGCTCCCCAGAATCGGATTGCCGTACCTGCCTTCGGTTCTTCTTCATCTCCGATTCTGTTTGATGCTACGACGGGAGCCATGTTGGCGGCTGCATGACCTAACATTACGTTCTGCCAGTGTCTGTAATCGACGTCAGCCTCCTCGAGTTCGTTAACAGGAACTGCAAAGGATCCTATTGCTGTTGGGTAAAACAAAAATTCTGCACCCTGCAGGCACATTGCTCTGGCAGCTTCAGGGTACCATTGATCCCAGCATATCCCGACACCGATTTTCGCATAAAGTGTATCCCAAACCTTAAAGCCAGTATCGCCTGGGCTGAAGTAGAATTTCTCGTAATAACCGGGATCATCTGGAATATGTGTTTTTCTGTAGTAGCCTAGAATACTCCCATCAGCATCAATCACTGCTGTTGTGTTGTACCGAACGATACCTGCGTCTTCATAAAAACTCATAGGCAGGACCACTTTGAGTTCTTTGGCAAGTTGGCACATTTCATTCAGCATCGGGTTGTTTTCTCGTTGCCTCGCTAGATCAATGTACTCATAGTCCACTGTCTGTGCGAAATAAGGTGTTTCGAACAGCTCCTGGATCTGAATGATATTTGCGCCTTTATCAGCCGCTTCCCGAATCAGTTTTTTTGCCTTTGCAATGTTTTCTTCTCTGTCCCAAGTACATGACATTTGTGTACATGCTACTGTAACATTTTTCATTTTATGCACCTCCCAATAATTTGCTCCAGGGGTAATTGTCTTATTTTTGTACAGTCGATGACGTTTCTATACAACTTCTATTGATACCTCTATCACTAAAACCAATACTGGTCCAGGTATTGTTCAAGAATATCTTTGGCCTTTTCATGGTCGAAAGGGGCAACATATATCTGAGCACTATTCTTCAAATCGTATTGAATACCTTTTCGAAATTCGCCAGGAGTTTTCTGGTACCACTTTTTGAACATCGTAGTTAGATGTTTTCTGTTGGAAAATCCTACATCGAGAGCAACATCATTTAAGTTCTTATTTGTGTCGGCAAGCAGTCGCTCTGCTTCTTCACATCTCGCAAGTGTAAGCATTTCCGTGAAAGTTATTCCTATGCTTTTTTTGATCTTTCGGGACAAAGCAGATTCACTAACATGATAATCAAGGGCCAACTTTTCAAGATTGAGTTTGGTTGCGTACTCTTTATAGATGACATTGTGGACAATATCATAAACGGTATAGTCATTTACTGTGAGCGAGTCGATTGGTTTTCTAGTTAACTCATAACCAAAACCGGTCGCATTGATATAGTAATATGCTCGAAATTGTTCCAAAAGAAGAGTGATCAAAGAATCGAAAGTGTTTCGAAGCTTGATTTCACTTGGTTTTTCTCTAGTATATTCCGTATAGATCTTTGCCAGCAAGAATCGCAGATACAGAAGGTCCGGAGCATTCTTCGTTTCTTGCAAGAGGAATGAATCACAAATATAGTATGGTGGAGGGATCATGCTGTCATCAAATAGTTCGGGAAATTCAGCCATGGAAAAATGAATGGTAAGAACGATGTTTGGCTGATCCGAAAACAATCGATGGGGCTCTTCCGGATTCAGGAAATAAACATCACCGCTTTGGAGATCATAATCTACTGCAGAATTTGATAGTTTTAATTTTCCGTCTAGAACACATATTATTTCAAAATCAGATTTATGTGCGTGGAAGGGGTGATATAGGACATTATTCATTACCGCTCTGCATCTTAAACCAAGTTTGTATCCGATGTTCTCATATAATTTCATAGTTATTCCTCATTATTCAAATAAGTACCCCGATAATTTGGAATTATATACACTAATTAGAGGTTTATACTCTGCTTATGCAAAACTATACACCATTTTGGTTTGTTTAACAACTAAAATGAAATTGTCAGAAAATTATTGCGAATTCGAAATAAGTATTGATGTTTTTCTGATTAATATGTTGAGGTTTTGGAGAAAGTATCATAAGGAGGAATGAGTATGAAAGTAATACAACTTGGGGCAGGCCTTCAGGGAATCGCTACAGCACTCGACCTTGCAAAGAACACGAACTTTGAAGAACTGACTCTGGCCGATTACAATTTCGACAGAGCCAAGGAAGTAGCAGATCTTTGCAACAGCAAATACGGACACAGAGTCAATCCAATTCAGTGTGACGTTAATGACCACGATGCGCTGGTAGAACTCTTAAAGGCACATGACATCTGCATCAATGTAGTCAACTATTACTACAATTGTCCGGTAATGGAAGCGTGCCTGGAGGCGAAGACACATTACATTGATATTGGAGGTCTTTATGTAGAAACAATCAAGCAGCCAAGATACGATGCCGCATATAAAGAGGCTGGGCTTCTTGGAATCATCGGCATCGGCGGAACACCAGGTGTAACGAATGTGTGCGCAGAATGGGCCGTAGATCAGCTCGACAGCGTAGATACCATCAACTTCTACTGTGGCTGCGGTGACTGGGGCAACAGTGAAAACTTCGAGGTCACTTATTCCATCGAGACCATCATGGATGAATTCCATATGCATCCGATCCAGTACATCAATGGAGAATTCGTTGAAGTAGAACCGAGAAGCGGCGGGATGACCGTTCAATATCCGCAGCCGATCGGAGAACAGTGGGCATATTACCTGATGCACTCCGAACAGGGAACGATCGTAGATTCATTCAAGGATAAGGGGCTGAAGAACTGTACTTACAGGATCGGATTTCCTGATGAGATCCTTGAAAAGCTGAAGTTCCTGCACGAGCTGGGATTCAGCCATCAGGATACGATGAATTTCCAGGGGCATGACATCAAGCCGGTAAAGATCCTGATGAAGCTAATGGAAAGCCAGCCGAAGCAGGAAGGCGTCATCATCAATGACTGCGACGTCATCAAGACGGAAGTGTTCGGAACGAAAGACGGCAAGAAAGTCAAGTATGATCTGGAAGCTATTTGCCGTCCGGTGGAAGAGTGGCCGGAACTGATGGGCGCACAGGTCTATATCGGAGGAGCTCCTGCGTGGGCAGCGGAACTGTTAAGAAGAGGCGTCATCACAGAGAGAGGCGCACTGGCTCCGGAGAAATGTATTCCGCCGATTCCATTCTTTGAAGAAGCAGCCAAGAGAGAAATCTATATCAGAGCGGTCAAGACCGAACTGCTGGGAACAGATGACTGGGATGCTGCAATGAAGAAGGAACTGGTAAATCAGGGACGTTAATCTTATTCCATTATTGTAACGGCATTATTTATCGACAAAAACTAAAGGGTCCAATATGAACGCACGACAATAAGGGAATATGTTTTATAAGAAAAGGAGGTAAAAAGTGAGCTTCGAAGGTTTATGGAGCAGCATCGACTGGATTGTCATCGTACTATATTTCGTAGGCATTCTTTGTGTCGGTGTCAGCATGAAAAAACGCGCAGGAAAAAGCGTAAAAAGCTTCTATGTTGCATCACGAAGATTGACCATCCCAATCCTGATTGGCGTGGGTGCCGCAGGATGGTATGATTCATGGACTATTGTTGGACTTGCTGAATGTGGATGGACAATGGGACTGTGTGTCATTCTGGTGTTTGCTGTACCAGAAGCGATTCTGCGTCTTCCGTTAGCTACTGTTATCGGACCACACGTACGGGATAATATTCCGGACTGGGTCGTAACAGTACCTGACTTGATGAACTATTTGTATAGCAGCAAGGTAAAGCTTATTTCGGCGATTACTTATATCGCAAATATGCTATACGACTCTGCATTGCTGTTCGCGATTGCTGAAGTCCTTAAAATGGTTTCCGGAATGCCAATGGTAGTATCTTTGATCATATCCGGTGCTGTTGTAGCGATTTATACTGCGCTGTCAGGACTTTGGGGATTAGCGGTTACGGATCTGATTCAATTTGCAATCATGACTTTCTCCGGCGGAGCTCTCCTAATAGGTGTCATCATCAAATTTGGGGGTTTCCCGGTAGTTTGGGAAGGCATTGAGAAAATCGATCCGAACTTGCTCACGCCAACAGGTGGTTTGCCATTCTGGGAGATAATAGCATGGATGATATCTGCATGCGCTATGTATTGCGAGGCAGCTTGCTATCAACGATTTGGATCAGCGCGATCCGGTGAGGATATCAAGGTTGCTTACTCAATCATGTTATCGATGGGCGTAACATTCAGTGTCGCAATGGTATTTGCCGGCATGTCATCTCTAGTCTTCTTTGGAGACATGACGGATCGTCCATCGGAAGGCTTCTGGGCTTTGGTATTCAGCGTATTGCCGGTTGGTTTCAGAGGATTATTTGTAGCGGCTCTTTGCGCTGCAGTCATGTCTACTGTTTCCTCTGACTGGTTGTTGTTCGCAACGTGTGCCGTTAACGACATATGGCGAGGCTTTGTCGCTAAAGGGATGTCTGAACAGAAAACTCTGTTCGGCATGCGAATCGCCGTATTCGTATTCGGCGTACTGACAGTAGTAGGGACTATTTTCTGGGCAGATGGAATCGCAAATGCCTGGTACTACCTAGGCGGATTCCTGTTTGCGATGTTCTTTATCCCAATCATATGCGGACTATTCTACAAGAAGAAGACATCAACCGCCGCGCTGGTATGTATCGTATATTCTGCATGCATGTATGTACTGTGGGAGTTCATACTTGCTTGTCCTGGAGATATCCCTAGCAGCGTATTTGTTTCCGCAACAGGTGCAATTCTGTACTTTATCGTTTGTAACTTAACTTACAGGAAATCTCTTCCTGAAAATGCAGAGGAGGTGTAGATCATGAAAAACAAGAAAAAACTTGCACTGCTATGCAATATCCTCGTTTTCGTATTGAGCGCCATCTATCTGTTTGTCCCATGGATTGGAGGATTTAACTGGCTCGCGTGGTTAGTTGCAATATTGAATCTCATTGCTGGACCTGCTGTTCTGTTTGCATATATCCGTGAGGTTCGAAAGGGTGTATTCAGAGATGATACAGCCATTGCTGAAGAAGTGGACTCTTAAGCTTCAACGATTACACATGGGGAGATTGTCATGAAAAGACTTGATGCAAAGTCACCGGAAGTGGCTGAACAGAAAAGTAAAGCGAAAAAGAAAAAAACAATCAAAGACGATGGGAAAACGATTTCTGTAACCAAAACCATTTACTCGAAGGAGGAAGCAATTCAAGCGAAAATGGCGGTTGCTGAACCAGCTTTCTTAGGTAAAAAACTAATCAGCATGGAACAAAAAAGCGAGCGCCATGTCTGGGTGCCATGCTATTTGCTGGTCTTCAATTTCCGTGTCCAAAGAAATGTTTTTTTTAACAAAAACGCTATGTTTGACAAAATAGGAACAGTAGGAGTCGTATATGATGCGAACGAAATGCACGGTTCATCATACGACTATCTAACAGAAGGAAACATCCCCCTTAAGCACATTCCAAAGGAGGAGCTTGAGGGGGAGATCCTCCCAGATAAAGGCAATGAAAAAGAGATAATGGACGGGGCAGAAACATTCATAAGAAGGCAGTTGTTCTTAAAGGCTTATAAAACCACCGAAGGTGAACTGGATCTTATAAAAAAAGTCAAGTTCTATAGAGAAGCGTGGGAACTGAAGTTGAAATTCAAGGATAAGAATTTTACAAAGTATGCCTATATGGATGACTATAGCTTAACGAATGAACGCGCACGTGGAATGAATCGCCGCCTCGAACCATGATTCATTTAACGAGGAGAGGAGATAATATGAACGAATTTGGTTATATTATGCCAACTGAAATACAGTTTGGTGAAGGAGTAGTACAGGGAATTGGAGAAATAATCCGTGACAGAGGTTTTGAGAAACCGATGATCGTTACGGACAAGGGCATCGTTGCTGCCGGCTTGATTGAAGGCATCCAGAAAAGCATTGAAGAAGCCGGGTTCGACTGCATTCTCTACGATGAAGTCATACCTAATCCAAGAGATAAAGATTGTGATAAAGGAGCGGCCTTTGCATTAGAGAAAGGTGTAGATGTTCTCATTGCTGTTGGAGGAGGAAGCGCCATGGATACTGCAAAGGCCATGGCTACCGTTATGACGAACGGCAAAACGTCACGGGATTGGATGGACGTCGAACTCGACGAACAGATTACACCTGTCATCTGCATTCCTACAACATGCGGTACAGGTTCAGAGGTAACCTTCAATGCGGTCATTATCAATACAGAGACTAGGCTGAAAGGAAATATCTTTGATCCAAAATGCGCACCGATTCTGGCGCTCGTAGATCCACTTATGATTAAGAATCTTCCTGCAGGATTGGTGTCTTCCACGGGTATCGATGCTTTGACCCATGCAATCGAGGCATATGTCAGTACAGTTGCGACACCGATTACCGATATGATTTCCATCAAGGCTGTTCAAATGATTGCAGACAATATCGTTGCAGCGACAAAAGGAGATATGGAAGCCAGAGCAGAAGTACTGCTCGCCAGTTGTTATGCAGGGATTGCTTTTGGAAATGCCGATACAGCTGCGGTGCACTGTATTTCAGAGTGTTTCGGTGGGTTTTATGATATGCCGCACGGCGTCACAAATTCCATATTCCTTCCGACGGTATCAGAATATAGTATTCCAGGGAACCCGAAGAAGTATGCAGACTGTGCGGCAGCAATGGGCTGTGATATTAGCGGACTGACGGATGAGGAAGCAGCCATGAAGGGCGTTGAGAAAATCAAAGAGCTTTGCGCAGAAATAGGTATTCCTAAGTTGAGCTCATTTACCGAAGTAGATCCGAAAGACTTTGATTATCTTGCACAGGCTTCTTCAGAACACGTTTGCAATCCGAGCAACCCAATAGAGTTTACTGCAGAACAGTATAAGGAGATATTTGAAAAAGTTATGGCAGAATAAGAAGAATGCTGTTCATATGAACAGCATTCTCTAATTAATGGTAGAGTCAATTATCAACAACTGAAAGGAATCAAAATGAATTTAAGAAAGATGACACTGAACATCAATGGCGCAGACCGCATGTTCATATGTGATCCAGCGAAAGACACATTGGCTTCTGTTCTCAGAAGACTGGGGCTGACCGGAACGAAAGTTGGATGTGGAACGGGTCTTTGCGGTTCCTGTTCAGTACTATTAAACGGAAAGGTGATCCGATCCTGCACAAAGAAGATCACAAATGTTGAAGAGTATAGTGAGGTTTTGACGATTGAAGGAATCGGAACGCCAAGGCATCTGCATCCGTTACAGGAGGCATTCATGAATTATGGCGCGGTGCAGTGTGGCTTTTGTTCCCCGGGTTTCATAGTTTCAGCTTACGCCCTTTTGGGGGAGAATCCGGATCCTTCGAGAGAAGAAATTAGGGACTGGTTCCAAAAGACCAGAAACATTTGCAGATGTACGGGCTACAAACAGATTGTTGATGCAGTCATGGCAGCAGCAAAAGTGCTTAGAGGCGAATGCCAGATCGAGGATATTCGACTGAAGGATCCTGAAGATGGCGAATATTACGGTAAGGCGATGGTCAGGCCAGCTGCATTGGCAAAGGTCTGTGGTGTTGCCGATTATGGCGATGACATCGAGCTTAAAATGCCAGAAGGAACGCTGCATGCCGTTCTGGTACAGCCAAGAGTTGCTTCATTCGCAAAAATCAATGAGATACATCTCGAAGAAGCGGAGGCAATGCCTGGCGTCTACAAAATCGTGACGGCGGAAGATGTTCAAGGCCGGAATACGGTAGATTGGTACATTTGCTCTGAAACAACGCAAATTCCGGAAGATGACAAGACACACAAACTACTTGCGCAAGATTATATCTACAACTATGGAGATCCTGTTGCAATGGTTGTGGCAGATACAAAAGACCATGCTATCGAAGCGGCCAAGAAGGTGACCATCGATTGGGAACAGATGGAGGAATATAATACCTATCTTGAAGCTGCAAGTCCGGATGCCAAACGAATCCATGAAGATTATCCAAATGTATGGGCATACCAGCCAACCGTCAAGGGTGCCGGACATGATGTTCCTAAACTGATCGACGAAGCAAAAAATGTTGTAGAAGGATCTTTCTATTCACAGCGAGAACCACATATGTCCATCGAAGGAGATACCGTTCAGGCGTACTGGGGTGATGATGGCATGTTGACCGTACAATGCAAGGCCATGTGTATCTATGGCAATATTTCTGACGTTGCGGTAGCAACAGGTGTCGATGAAGAAAAAATCAGAATCATCGAAAATCCAACAGGCGGTACTTTTGGATGGGGTTGTTCCTCTGCAACATATGCTCTGGCAGCAATTGCGTGTATTGCATGTGATAATATGCCTGTCGCCTTGTCAATGGATTATCAGCAGTTCATGGCAATCTCCGGCAAGAGGGCTCCTTCGTACTCCAATTCCAGACTTGCTTGTGATGACGACGGCAAAATCATTGCTGCGGAATTCGATTTGGGATACGACCATGGAGCTTACAACGAACTTGGTGATGACATTATTTCCAGATCGGCCAGATTCACGTATTTTCCATACAACGTGCCAAATGTTCTTGGATTATCAAGAGTCGCCTGTACAAACCACAGCTACGGTGTGGCATACAGAGGGTATGGCTCACCGCAAGCATATACCTGTTCTGAAGCGATGATGGATATGATGGCAGAAAAACTAGGAATGGATCCATTTGAATTCAGATGGAGAAATATCGCCCGCGAGGGAGATACGAACATCAACAGCCATCCGTTCGTTGATTATCCGATGGAAAAAATCATGCTCAAAATGAAACCAATCTATGAAGATGCGGTTCGTCGTGCAAAAGCCGAAGACACTCCCGAAAAGAGAAGAGGTGTCGGTATCGCATGGGGCGGATACAATGTTACGGAAGGTCCGGAAGATGCTTGTTCAGTTGCTGTAGCATTGAATAAGGACAATAAATTTGTCAAATATGATACCTGGCAGGATCAGGGTCAGGGTGGCGACGTCGGTGCTTTGCATATCATGCTGGAGTCATTCAAGGAAGTAAAAGCAAAACCTGAAGACATTGAGCTTATCCAGAACGATTCAAAGCATTGCCCAGACAGCGGAGCAACGGCATCCTCCAGACAGCATTTCTGGAACGGAATCACGACAAAACAGGCTGCCGATGAATTGCTTGCTGCCATGCGCAAACCGGATGGAACGTATAGAACTTACGAAGAAATGGTTGCAGAAGGGATAGACGTTAAATATGAGGTCATGGCAAGCAACGCTATGGATCCAGATATCGAAGAACTAGACGTCAATACCGGAGTAGGCAACCCTACGCCTGAATACACATATGCCTTGTATTGCGCTGAAGTTGAAGTAGATACAGCAACCGGCAAAACGAGAGTTTTGGCAATGCACTGTGTCGATGATGTTGGCGTCATCGGGGACATTGCTTCCGTTAATGGACAGGCGTATGGAGGAATGTCTCACAGTATCGGATTCGCATTGTCTGAAGATTACGAGGACGTGAAAAAACACAACAATATCATCGGCGCGGGTATTCCTTTGATCAAGGACATTCCAGACGAATTGAATGTTCACCATCTCGTAACGCCGAGAAAGAAAAATCCATTTGGTTCGTCAGGCGCATCAGAAGCTTTTCAGTCTGGAGATCATATGGCAGTCATTAATGGAATCAACAACGCCTGCGGCGTTCGAATCTATGAAATGCCGGCATATCCTGAAAAGGTCAAAGAAGGACTGGAAAAACTTGCAAGAGGCGAAAAGATAGAACCTCCGAAAAGATATTATCTGGGATCGGATTTCTATGAAACGATGGATTCAATTAAAAATGACCCTCTCTAAAACTTGTTTGGAGTCGGTATAATGAAAAGGCTGCCACACGAATTTGTGTGGCAGCCTTTTTTGCTATGAAACTAATTTACAACGCTTTCCTGCTTTGCTACAATCGTATTCATGAAATACAAGATCGAATTCATATCAGGAGCTATTCTCTTTGGCACGATTGGCGTATTCCGCAGGATGACGCCATTCCCATCCGGGATCCTTTCGGCGGTGCGGCTTGCGCTCTGTATCGTCTTCTTTCTTTGCGTACTTCTCATCATGCGGCGCAAACCGGATATGGCTGTGATCAAAGCCAACCTGAAATACCTGATCCCTTCGGGGCTTTGCATTGGTCTGTACTTGATTACGGCCGCGGAAAGCTTCATTTATACGTCTGTTCCGAAAGCGACGTTGTGCTTCTTTATCGCGCCGATCGTTGTGGTTCTTTTGTCGCCGTTGTTTTTTGACGAGAGGATCAATCTTCGCAAGGTGATCTGCCTGTTCACCGCGCTGATCGGTCTGGTGCTGATCTCCGGCGTTGTCGGAAGCGGGGCACTCCAGCCGGGTGAATACCGTGGTATTGTGATGGCGCTGCTCACCGCTGCCATGCTGGTGGGCGTCATGATATTCAATAAGAAGATCCAAGGTGTTGGCGGTATCGAACGAACCATGATCCAGTTTATGATCGGATTAGTGGCCGCCGTTCCATATGCAATCATCGTAGATGATCCTGCGGATATCGTCTTTAGTCCTGTCGGCATTCTTTTCCTGCTCCTGCTGGCGTTGGTATCTACCGGCCTCAGTTACATGCTCTATTTCATGGGCATCGAAGGTATGCCGATGCAAGCGGCAGCGATGCTGAGTTATTTGGAACCGATTTCGGCTTGCGTCCTGTCAGCCATTATTCTTCACGAATACATGTCACTCATGCAAGTCATCGGTGCCGTGCTGTTGCTGGGCTCGGCCATAGTTTGCCAGAAAGAATAGGTAAGAACAGAGAAGAACAAGAGAATAGATAATAAGAACGTGACCGGTTGTCCCGAAGCATTTAGGACAGCCGGTTTTTTGGTTACAAATGGCCTGTTTTTGATTGACGCGGGTGTTCGTAAGGGACATAATAACGGCAACGAAATTGACAAAAGTTATCATATATGATAACTTTTGAACAGACGTATTAAATAGGGTGAAAGAGATGACAGACAAGAAACAAGATAACAAATTGAGAAAATACGTTACAGGACACCTCGCCGCTGAGCGCATGATGCAGAAGAAGAGTCAGGAGGAGATGGCTCAGGCGCTGGGGACCAGCAAGTCCGCTATTTCCAGAATCGAAAGCGGAAAACAGAACATTACGGTCGACTATATTCAGGCCATTGCGGAGTATCTGAATAAAGATGTCCTCCTTGTAATGGAAGATCACAAAATCGAATATGGGGAAACCGCAGAGTACAGCTTGAAACTGTACGATGAGGAATTGATCCGGTTTGAAATGAGCAGGAAAGGCGAGCGACCGATCAAGATCATTTCTGTGAAGGAAGAACGCAAAGCAGTGTTTCCACCGGATCTGGAAGTATCAGGAGAAGGACTCCTGCGTTGGCTTGAGAAACGATCAATTCCGAAGAACCGGGACAAGGTCGGTGAGATCCTTTTTGCATTAGGACTTGAAATAAATGATTTTAAGGGATTCATCGATATCTGTATGGGGTTATCTTTGAACGACAGCTATTGGGTTCCACAGGCGACGTTTGAAGGCAGCTTTAGTGAATATAATTTGTTCGAGAATCGCTTTGACGAAGCGCTTTCGCTGATTGCCTATACAGGATATGGTCATAAATTGAAGTCCATTGGGACCACTCCGGAACTGACGACTGGCGGAATGCTGCGAAAATCCTGGCACTACTCCACAACCAAGGGCATATGGCTTTACAAGGGCGGAACAGAGGGCTTTGCAAATGCGGGGCTCGAACCGTATTCGGAGTTTCTTGCCTCCCAAATCGCTAATACGATGCGGCTTCATGCAGTGAATTATGAGCTCCAGAATTGGCATAGCATTCTGGCTTCAAAATGTAAGCTGTTTACAGATATCGATACGTCTTACGTCCCGATAGGCCGCATTGTCAGAACCGGGGGAATCGATGCCTGCATCGACTTCTACAAAGAACTGGGGGATGATTTCTATCAGGAACTGGCCAGCATGCTTGTGTTTGACGCAGTAGTCATGAACGAGGATCGGCATTTCGGAAATTTTGGGCTGTTGCGAGATAATCACACAGGAGAGTATAAATCGCCGGCCCCAATCTTTGACAATGGAATCTCGTTGTTATGTTATGCAATGAAAATAGACTTTGATGATGATGAAAAATTGAGCCGATATATTCAATCAAGAAGAAATCCTTATGGGAGAGATAATTCATTCACGGAACTGGCCCGAAAGGTCATGGGGTCGGAACAGAGAAAACAACTCCGCCGGCTCATCGGCTTCCAATTCGAGGAAAGCGATGTGACCAATCTGCCAAGCTGGCGAACCCACAAGCTGGAAGAAATCGTACAGGAGAGAGTAAAAGAATTATTGGCTGAATAATCATTTGAAAATAAAAAGCAGCTGCACCGACGGGACATTCTCTTTCTTGAAGAAAGAAATGTAACAAATGCGAGAAAGTGATTAAACCACTGAACGGATTATAGTCCATTGACACCGCCGGCGCAACTGATTTTCTTTTTTTTGTTTTAAATATCGAGCCGAACTTTCAGTCCACTGATATATTCATTGGACATATCAAAAACATCCATATAGGCGTACTTTTCATACATCGTTCCTTTGCACTCAAGGTCCAGTTTCCACGCCTCCCTGTAAAAAGGAACCTTATTTTTCAAGGTGACAATAGGAATTGCAGCGAATACCTTTCGCAAATAATTTGACTTGACAGTTTCCTCCGCGTTCGCCAGCGCTTCCTCATCTGAACACGCCTTTGGAAGCAGAGGTCCGGACAAATTGGCGATAGTTTTTTTCTGCAATCCCAAATCATCAATCAGGTCAAAATGGAAGGAGTGGACCTGATTCATATCGAATATAACGCCGATTTGTCCTGTTCGATCCAGTTTTCCACCTGGGTTGCTTCCTCTTCTCAGTTCATAATCGAACACAAACAGCGTATATGGAACGTAGACCTTTTCCTTCTTTTTGATAGTGTATTTCATAGGGCACCAGAGTCCCAGAAGTTTCGGATGGAGCTGTTTCATCTTCCAGTCGATCGCTTCCTGATCTGACCCGTACGGTTTTGTAACATATACACTTCCCTTTTCGGGTTTTTTCAGTTTTGCAGATGCAGAAATGAATTCATCATATCCGTCATCTTCTGGTTTTGGTGTTAAACGTTTGACTTGACTCATTGTACGCCTCTTGTTTTGGGCCATAGGCCCATTTACTTTTTGTAAGTTTTTTTGAACAGATCGATATAGGCCTGCTTGTCGACCGCTCTGGCATTGCTTGGAGTAGACACATTGATCATGCAGACATCGGCGAATTGCTCAAACCGCTCCGGTTCAATATAGCCGAGTTCTTTGAGTGTCGGAATGCCAACATCCTTTGACAGTGTTTCGATCCATTCAACAGCTGCCTGTGCGATTTCCCGGTCGGATTTGCCGACAGGGTCGATGTCTAAAGCGAGTGCGACATCCTTATGTTTCTCAACATTTGCCGGGATATCATATTCGAATACCACTGGCAGGAAAATGGAGTTGGCAACGCCGTGCGGTGTATCGTAATATCCGCCGATCGCTTCTGCGAGTGCATGGACGCTGGCAATATCGGAGAATCCGAACGCGATACCTGCCATGAGAGAGGCCATCATCATTTCTTCGGCGCTTTCATAGGTTCTCTCATACATCAGGGTGCGAAGGCTTCTACCGATATAACGAATCGCGTGAAGTGCAAAAGCATCCGTGATCGGAGTTGCAAGTTTGCAGGTATAGGCTTCGATTGCATGTGTCAGAGCGTCGATGCCGGTCGATGCGATAATTGGTCCTGGAACGCCAAGCAGCAATTCCGGATCGATCAGCGCGATCTCAGGACGAAGCTTATCATCGAACATGCAGGATTTTCTCTGCTCTTCAGTCAGCGTGATAACGGCGAATGAAGTGACTTCACTTCCGGTGCCCGCTGTTGTTGGCACGCATAACAGTGGAGCAGGAGCGATAGGAACCTTGTACGGCTTCATGATCTCCGGCAGAGCTACAGGGTTTGTGATCAGCGCTGCAACAGCTTTTGCTGTATCCATGCTGCTTCCGCCACCGATCGCGACGACAAAGTCCGCGCCGTATTCTCTTGCCATATCTCCGGCGGCAATACAGTCAACATCCTTCGGGTTTGGCTGCACGCCGTCATAGATTATATATTCCACGCCTGAGGCCTGCAGGGAATCTGTGACTTTCGCCACGATTCCCGCTTTGATCAGGCCTTTATCTGTAATAACTATAACCTTTTGCGCGCCGAATTCTTTTATGATCTCACCCGCTTTGGTGACATAACCTTTACCAAATTCAATGCGGGTAGATAGGTTGAATGAAAAATCCTTCACGCTTATTCCTCCTCTTCGGAATCATCCTTGAAGACGCCTTTTTTAACTTCCCTGAGATAGAGAACGAAACATGCCGGTCCGAAAATGAATTCAACGATGATGAAGAACCAGAATACGATATCGATGCCGCCGACCAGACACCATATGATCAATGCACATATGATGAGAACGATCACAGCGATGATATTTCCTAACTTATTCATTTTTTCATTTGTCATTTCGTTCACCTCCTTAGCTCAGCAGATTCTTCTCTGCGCTGTCCTTATCCTTGAACAGACTGCAGGCGATGAAGTATACGATCAGTCCGGCTACCCATGTGGATACACTGGAAGGAATGCCCATCGGTGCTCCAAGAATGAACTGCCAGAGAATGTACCAGAGTACATTGAAGATTACTGTTACCAGTCCACCAACTGCTGACTTGTTCTTGTAGAAGAAACCGCCCAGCAGTGGGATCAGGAAGACTGCTACCTGGAATCCGCCGATGATGTTCCATGCATTGGCGATGCCGTTCTGCCACAGATACGTTCCGCAGATAACGAATACACCGAGGAAGCAGATCACGCCTCTGGTTCCCTTGAGGACACCGAGGTCAGACAGATCCGGTTTGACAAGTCCCTTGAAGAAGTCTTTAACGAGGATGCCGCCTGTGATCAGGAACTCAGCACTGACGGTGGACATAACAGCTGCAATCAGAGCTGCAACAAACAGTCCGCGACAACCAGTCGGAAGTACGGAGAATACCATTGCCCAGAAGCCCTGTGCAGGAGTCTCAGCACCAGGGAACATGGTAATGGAAGCAACGCCTGCCAGAACCATGGTTGCACTAAAGATGCCGCCGATTGCCAGCATCAGAGGATAAGCGATCTTGATTTCACCGCCGCCCTTGGCAGCACCGAATCTCTGATAGCTCTGTGCGTTCGTGTATATAGCAAGTGCGGAAATGATCCATCCAAACGCTTCCGGTCCGGTCATGTGTCCGAACAGCTGGGTCAGTTCAGGGTCGATAGCTTTTGATGCTTCAAACATAGCAGAAGCGCTGCCGAAATTGTTGTAGATTCCAACGAGAAGTGCAGCCGCACTGACCGTCATGATCATGAACTGAATCAGGTCGGTTACAGCCAGGCCCCACATTCCTGCCAGGAAGGTATAGACAACAATCGCGAATCCGGCAATGATCATTGCGAGCCAGATGTTCATTCCGGATACAAGATTCAGCACTTCACCGACTGCAAACAGCAGTGCACAGCAATACAGCTGAGATGACATCGGGCAGATCGCCGAAAGAAGTCCGGTCGGTTTGTTGTAGAAATAACGGAACAGATCCGGCAGGGTCACGACCCAATCCGGCATCTTGGATCTGGTCATCGGTCCGATCCACAGTGCCAGAGGCAGCCTCAGGATCGTTGAAGGGATGATGTACACGAGTATGACGGAGATACCGATCGTAGCACCGCATTCTGCAAGACCAACGATGGTCCATGAGTCATACCAGGATGCCGCCGCCGTCCCGATCAGAACAGGGATCGTCAGTCTTCTGGATGCGACAAAGAAGCTCTTGAAGCTCTTGCTTGCTTTTCTGTGCATAACGAAGCCGACAATCATGACGCCGACAAAGTAGAGCAAGAGAACAATCCAGTCCGCAGCTCCCCACAGTTGATTGAAATCAATCATTCTTTCTTTCACCTCCTGTTTGTCGAAAAGATTGATAAGATAATAACAAGTAAAGCGCCAAAATAGTACTATATTGCTTTGTTATGATAATTTTAGGTTATTGGAGGTGTTAGATAACGACTCTTTTAGCCATTATGAATAGATTTCGTTACTATAGAATGTGTTAATTTAAAAACAAAGAGCGAAATTGTCGGGTAGATATGACTTAATTGTCTAACAAACATTGCCGTACTCATCAAATTGCCACAGTTCGAACAATTCAATGTCGCCCGGTTTCAGACCGCTGGACAACTTAATCTCGCCATCGGTCTTATAAGCATCGAAACTGACCCGGAGCCGCAGGTTCCGATTGATGTCATCGATGTCCAGACGGGAGAACTTATCGACCATTTCTCGGTTGGCCAGAAACGCGGAATACCAGCTTTCTCCAACATCGTAATACTTCCGTTTGATGACATAGTCGCCGGCATTGATCAGAAGATTGATTTGCAGTTCCAGTTGACGATCCAGATGCTGCAGATATTTACGGTCGGTCGAGCCTTCCGGAATGCGCATGAAGTCGACCAGATCATCTTCCGGCTCATGCCAGACGAGAATATCATAGCGGCGGTCTTTTCTGGTCACGATATAATTCGGGCCTTTTCGTTCCACAGAAGGACACAATGATACGATCATGCGGTACGCGAAATAAAGAGGTGTAAAGAATCCTTCTTTTGTTAAAAGGCCGGAAGTAATCGACTCATTTTTTCCGTCACCGCTTTCGATCAGGTTCTGCATCGGTACGTGACGGTTATTGATCAGCACATCTTTTATGAAGCGTGCCGGACCATAGCAGGATGCATATTCGTTGTCAGAGTTCAAATCAGAATCGTTTGTTTTACCTTCGTCTATGATCCATTCCAATGTGCCGGTTTGACCATATCTTTTCAGAAGCTCATCCTGAATAGAGCGGATCTTGTTTTGCGGATCGGTAAAACCGGTCAGTTTAATGATCACCGGAGTATCCGTTTGAACAGCCACATCAATTGCAGGAATCAATAGGTCAAAAGCAACAGCATCCTGTTCTTCATCGTAGTCGATTTGGATATGGCGGAACCCCAATTCTCTTTGAATCTGTTCCACGAACATGGACATTGACAGCATTGTGTAGACATCTCCGACATATAGGATCTCTTTCCATTGATAGTCGATGATTTCTTCCGTCTTCTGAGAATCCAACTCCAGAGTAATATCCAGTCGTTCCGACTCGGAATCCGCAGGACTATCCAAATGGCGGTGCAAATAAGCACTGATCGCAGTATTGACTCTCGGAATGTTGTAATCGTTTTGTATTTCTTCCTGTTCAATATAACGAAGCTCACCTCTCCGTTCATCGAATTCAGAAGGGGAAGTACCGAAATATTTGCGGAAGCATTTGGCGAAATAGCGGGGATCCGAGAAACCGCTGTTGTATGAAATCTTGGTGATGCTGTCATCCGTCGAAATCAGTTGACGGACAGCTTCTTCCAGGCGGAAGGAATACAGCCAGTCCTCCATGCTCATTTCAGTAAACGTTTTGAAGCGATGGGAAAGATAAGATGGACTCAAATGGACCAGCTTTGCCAGATCATCCAATGTGATTTTTGAGGTGTGATTATCCAGCATATAGTCCAGACATTCCCAAATAGGGTCGGTTTCACCTTCGCCGGTCTGGGAGGATTTATTTCTCTTCGTGTAGTCGAATTCATTTCGGAGCAAAGTCAGAAGATCCTTGCCGTATAAATAGATACGATGTTCGGAACTGGTATTCATATACTTCTTTTCGAGATAGATATGCGCTATGATGTTTCGAAGTTCAGTCAGTGCCTCCGTGGTATCGGTGTCCATCTTTTTCGGATCCCGGACAAAAAACACTTTGCTGGCCTTTTCGATGCAGTCATCATACATAAATACATTGATATGAAGCGTCAGATAGACCGTGTTCGGATCAAGACAAGTGATTTTATGAACAACGGACTTATTGACAAAAATGAAATCATTTTCTCCGATGGTGTACTGATCTTGAAGAACGGTAATGCAGCAACGACCCTGTATCACGAGAATGAGTTCATCACACTCGTCATGCCAGTGCAGTGCGCAGTCCTTCTGCTCGATCAGCATCTTCACGTATTGACGTTTGCTCTTTCCGATTTCCGACATTTGAATTACCTTCCGGGTATAATGAAAACCTTAGCGGAAAGAATACCAACAGCCATTCCGCTAAGGTTCGTTACAGTTAAATTATTTCATCACTGCTCCATGCGCTGCGGAATCGACATACCGCTGGTAGCGCACGAGCCAACCGCTCGTCACTGTCGGGGCAGGAGCGACGTATGAAGCGCGCCGTGCCTCGAATTCCTCATCGGTCACGCGGGCGTTGATCTTCGCGTTCGGGATGTCGATATCGATGATATCTCCCTCCTGCAAAAGCCCTATGTTCCCGCCCATGGCGGCTTCCGGACAGACGTGTCCGATGGATGCGCCCCTGGAAGCGCCGCTGAACCGTCCGTCGGTAATGAGTGCGACGGTCTTGTCCAGTTGCATGCCGGCCAGTGCGCTGGTCGGATTGAGCATCTCCCGCATACCCGGACCGCCTTTCGGCCCTTCGTAGCGGATCACGACAACGTCGCCATCCACGATCTTTCCATTATATATTGCTTCGATTGCATCATCTTCGCTGTCAAAGACGCGGGCCGGGCCGCTGTGCGCCAGCATTTCCGGCGCGACCGCGCTGCGCTTGACGACGCAGCCGTCCTGAGCGATGTTGCCCCACATGATGGCGATGCCGCCGGTAGCGCTGTACGGATCATCGACTGGACGAATGCAGGAAGTATCCTTTATATAGGCGCCCTTGATGTTCTCCGCAACGGTCTTGCCGGTGGCGGTGATCAGGCTCGTATCGATAGCGCCGATCTTGTCCAGCTCTGCCAGGACGGCAGGGAGGCCGCCAGCATTGTTCAGATCATGCATATGCGTGCCGCCGGCCGGAGCCAGATGGCACAGATTCGGTACCTTGCCGCTGTATTCATTAAAGAGGTGCAGGTCGAAATCGACGCCGGCTTCATTGGCGATGGCCAGCAGGTGCAGCACCGTGTTGGTGGAGCATCCCAGAGCCATGTCACACGCCAATGCGTTCCGCAGAGACTTCTCATTGATGATATCACGCGCCTTGATGTCTTTTTCGACCAGGTTCATGATCGCCATGCCGGCGTGTTTCGCCAGCATGATCCGGTTCGAATGGACCGCCGGGATCGTACCGTTGCCAGGAAGGGCAATGCCGACCGCTTCTGCCAGACAGTTGATGCTGTTGGCCGTGTACATGCCGGAACAGGAACCGCAGCCCGGGCAGACATTCTCTTCGAATTCCTGCAGACCGTCTTCATCGATGATGCCTGCCTTATAGGCGCCGACCGCCTCGAACATTTTGGAGAGGCTGGTCTCTTCACCGCCGACCAGTCCGGACATCATAGGCCCGCCGGAGCAGACCACAGCAGGAATGTTCATGCGGACCGCCGCCATGATCATTCCCGGAACGATCTTATCACAGTTTGGGATCAGGACCAGACCGTCAAACCCGTGCGCGATCGTCATGGATTCAACGCTGTCCGCAATCAGCTCTCTGCTTGGCAGAGAATACTTCATGCCGACATGACCCATGGCGATACCATCGCAAACACCGATGGCCGGAATCTCCACCGGAGTTCCTCCGGCAAAACGCACGCCGGCCTTGACCGCTTCAGCGACCTTGTCCAGATGCATGTGACCCGGAACGATCTCGCTCTTCGCCGAAACAACGCCGATCAGCGGACGCCCCAGTTCTTCCTTCGTATAACCCATCGCGTAGAACAGGCTCCTGTTCGGAGCACGCTCCACACCTTTTTTCACACAATCACTTCTCATTATATGTTTCCCTTTTTCTTTGTGTCAGTTGCAGCGATGCGGACTCCCAGAAAGGGGACCTCCGCAACGCCGGTTCTTAGTGAATTCGAGCGCAGCGATGAATGAGCTTAGAACCGCTGCGTGAGGACAGAGCGCAAGCGTTCCCCTGGAAGGGAGTCCGCATCGCTCCAAACGTTATTTCTGCAACCAGCTCATCATGTTCCGCAGCTCCGCGCCAACGCTGCAAAGCAGGTGAGACGCTTCCTTCTTTCTCGTAGCCAGGAATCTGGCCTTTCCGCCAGCATTGAACTCCTGAATGAATTCAGAAGCAAACGAACCATCCTGGATCTCGGACAGAATCTGCTTCATTTCCTTACGCGTATCCTCCGTGATCAGTCTGCGGCCGCTTCTGTAGTCGCCGTATTCTGCCGTGTTGGAAATGGAGTAACGCATCTTGTCGAAACCGCCTTCGTTGATCAGGTCAACGATCAGCTTCATCTCATGGATGCATTCAAAGTATGCCATTTCCGGAGCATAACCTGCTTCCACCAGTGTATCGAATCCGGCCTTCATCAGCTCTGTCACGCCGCCGCAGAGGACAGCCTGCTCGCCGAACAGGTCGGTTTCCGTTTCTTCTTTGAACGTCGTTTCCAGGATACCGGCACGACCGGCGCCGATTCCGGACGCATAAGCCAGAGCGTAGTCCTTTGCTTTACCGGATGCGTCCTGATAGACCGCGATCAGGGAAGGAACGCCTTTGCCTTCCAGGTACTGGCTTCTGACCGTGTGGCCAGGACCCTTCGGAGCGATCATGATGACATCGAGATAATCAGCCGGAATGATCTGGTTGAAGTGGATGTTGAATCCATGTGCAAAGGCCAGGATGTCGCCTTCCTTCATGTGCGGTTCGATCTGCTCTCTGTAGATTTTTGCCTGCAGTTCGTCCGGTGCGAGGATCATTACGATATCGCCGGCTTCCGCAGCGTCTTCGATGTCCATGACTTTCAGTCCGGCGTTCTCTGCCTTTGCTGTATGAGCCGAACCCGGTCTCAGACCGACCACGACATTGCAGCCGCTTTCATTCAGGTTCATCGCATGGGCGTGGCCCTGTGAACCAAAACCGATGACAGCGATGGTCTTTCCATCGAGCATTCCGAGATTACAATCCATGTCATAATATTTCTTGATCATTTTTTTCTCCTTCTTTCGTTGATTGTTTCGATTGTATTTTAACGTAAGTTTTTATTCTTCATCGTCGCTGCTGTCCGAGATGCCGGCGTCGCCGCGGTTGATTCCGGTAACACCGGTACGGCAAACGTCGATCAGGTCATAGCAGCTCATCATATTCATGAATCCGTCGATCTTTTCCGAGGACCCCGTCACTTCGATGATCATGCTCTGCCGGGACAGGTCGACGATCCGTCCGCGGTAGATGTCCACGATTTCCTTCAGCTGTGAACGGTCTCTCTTATCCGCCTTGACCTTCAGAAGCAAAAGCTCCCGATAGATACTTTTCTTTCCCATGATATCGATGGTCTTGACGAATTCCTGTTTCGCGGTCTGCGTCAGGATCTGATTGAACTTCCGGTCATCGCCAGTCGTGGCGATGGTGATTCTCGTCAGTTTCGGATCGTTGGTCGGCGAAGCCGTAAAGGAATCGATGTTGAATCCGCGCCTCGCAAAAAGGCTTCCCAGCTTGGCTGTTACGCCGGGTTCGTTCGATACGAGAATACTGAGTATTTCTGATCGTTCTGAGCGTTCTGTTTTTTCCATAATCTATCTCCTTATCCTATGATCATATCTTCGATGGTTCCGCCGCCCGGGATCATCGGATAGACATATTCCGATTTAGCGATGTGGCAGTCGATCCAAACAGGACCTTTCTCCTTCAGTGCCTTTGCAAACACTTCCTTGAATTCAGCTGGCGTCTCGGCCCGGAAGCCTTTTGCACCGAATCCTTCCGCGATCTTGATGAAATCGGTCTTCCGGTGAAGATCGGTAGAGGAATAGCGGCTGTCATAGAAGATGTTCTGCCACTGGTAGACCATGCCGAGCACCTGATTGTTCATGATGATCGTGATGATCGGAAGGTTCTCGCTGACGGCCGTGCATCCTTCGTTCAGATTCATGTGGAAGGAGCCGTCGCCGGTGAAGTGGATGACCCGCGCGTCCGGACATCCGACCTGCGCTCCGATGGCTGCGCCGTAACCGTAACCCATGGTCCCCAGTCCGCCGCTGGTCAGGAACTGCCGTGTGTGTTCATGCTTCAGATACTGCGCCGACCACATCTGGTGCTGCCCGACGTCCGTGACGTAGATCGTCTCCTTGTCCGTCATATCGCAAACCGCACCGATGATCTCGCTCGGGTGGAGCTCCGCATCGCCGCTCTTGGCGTCGCCTGTGGTGCTCTTCCAGCCCATCGCCAGGGAGACCCATTCCTCATGACCGTTCTCTTTGATCAGAGGGAGGAGCTGCGTCAGGAAATCCTTGATGTCAGCGGTGATCCCCACATCTACGACAACGTTCTTGTTGATCTCACTGGTATCGATGTCGATCTGGATCTTCTGCGCGCGCCTGCCGAACTTCTCCGGATTCAGCGCGACCCGATCACTGAAACGGGTGCCGAGGGCGATCATCAGATCCGCCCGGTCAAAGGCCTTGTTCGCCGCGATCGTACCGTGCATTCCGACCATACCGAGGTTCTTCGGGTGGTCGTATCCGATCACGCCGGCAGACATCAGTGTGTGGGCTGCCGGGATCCCCGCCTTATCCATCAGCTGCAAAAGCTCCGGACCAGCTTCGGAAGCGGCTACGCCGCCGCCGCAGTAGATCACCGGTTTGGATGAGGCGTTGATCATATCCGCGACTTTCTTCAGGTCTGCCTTCGAAAACGTCGGAAGCGGATTGAGAGGCATCGGCTTTCGCGGTTTGAAATTGGTCATTGCTGCGGTGACATCTTTGGTGATGTCGACCAGGACAGGACCCTTGCGGCCGCTGTTGGCGATCCGGAACGCATTGTACAGCGCGTCTTCCAGATCATCGATCCGATTGATGAAATACGTGTTTTTTGTAACTGGAATAACTATGTTGGAAATGCTGACTTCCTGGAAAGCGTCCCGTCCGATCAGACTGTCGGGAACGTTGGCCGTGATGGCAACGAGAGGGATGCTGTCCATGAAGGCGGTCGCGATGCCGGTCACGAGATTCGTCGCGCCCGGTCCGCTGGTCGCGAAGCAGACGCCGGTCTTGCCCGTCGCTCTGGCATAGCCGTCCGCTGCATGAGAGGCGCCTTGTTCGTGCGCTGCCGTGACGACCTTGATGCGGTCACTGTACTCGTACAGGGCATCATAGATGTTCAGCGCGGCGCCGCCCGGATAACCGAAGGCGGTATCTACGCCATGCTGCAGCAGTATTTCCATAACTAGCTGTGAGCCATTAACTCTCATAAAATAGTCCTCCTTAAGGATTTTTCATTACTGTCCATACTATATTATATGTATCCGCAGAGAAAAGCAACTGTTTTTATTCGAAATTTGTTGACAAACAACAATGAATTAGCAAAAACAATATGGATTATTAACAAAAAATACACAAAAAATGCCATTTCATTGTTGACAAGGCATTTTGCATAAGATATAACAGTGGTATAGTAACATAGGTTACTTGTATTTAAAAAACCGAAACGACTTAGACGGAGGTAAAACATGGGGAAGATGACAGGCAACGAGTTCTTCGTTAAGGCGCTGCGTGAAGAAGGCGTAGACAAGATCTTCGCGTATCCGGGCGCCTGTGTCGTCGACATCTTTGATGAGCTCTATAAACAGAACGATGTTGATCTGATCCTTCCGAGGCACGAACAGGGACTGATCCACGCGGCCGAAGGGTATGCCAGATCCACCGGCAGAGTCGGTGTGTGTCTCGTCACCAGCGGTCCGGGAGCGACGAATCTCGTAACAGGGATCGCGGACGCCAATCTGGACAGTGTCCCTTTGGTCTGCTTTACAGGACAGGTGCCGACCGGACTGATCGGGAACGACACGTTCCAGGAAGTCGACATCGTCGGCATCACGCGGAACATCACGAAGTATTCCATGATGGTCCGTGACAGGAAGGATCTCAACAAAGCCATCAAGGAAGCGTTCTTCATCGCTTCATCCGGACGCCCGGGGCCGGTGCTTGTGGACCTGCCGAAGGACGTCATGGCCCAGAGCGGCAGCGATGAATATCCAGACAGCGTCAACCTGCGCGGCTACAAACCGAACACCAAGGTCCACGACGGACAGATCAAGCGCGCCATCAAGATGATCTACAAGGCGAAGAAGCCTCTGTTCATCCTGGGCGGCGGCGTCAAGATCGCCGGCGCGGCGGAAGATATGAAGAAGCTCATGGAAGCGACCGGCATTCCGGCGGTCACGACGATCATGGGCAAGGGCAGCGTTCCGACGAACCACGACCTGTATTTCGGAAACGTCGGCATGCACGGCTGCTTTGCGGCCAACAACGCCGTCAACAACTGCGACTTGCTGATCTCCATCGGCACGCGCTTCAATGACCGGATCACCGGCAAGCTCGGAACGTTCGCGCCAAAAGCAAAGATCATCCACATCGACGTCGATACGGCTTCGATTTCTAAGAACGTGACCGTCGATGTCCCGCTGGTAGGCGACGCCAAGGAAGCCATCCAAAAGCTCCTGAAAGCGTCTCAGGAATATGACGGGGAAAGCGATATGATCCCAGGCTGGGTCGAACAGCTCCAGGAGTGGAAGCAGCAGTACCCGCTGTATATGAATAAGAAAGACAAGCTGACGCCAAAGGAGATCATCGACGCGATCAACGAGCTCTACGATGAACCGATCGTTACCACCGACGTCGGACAGCATCAGATGTGGACCACGCAGTTCTTTGAAATCTACGGCAAGCGGCAGCTGATCACCAGCGGCGGTCTGGGCACGATGGGCTACGGACTTCCGGCAGCCATCGGAGCTGCTATCGGCAATCCTGGACGGGACGTCATCGCTGTTACCGGCGACGGCGGTTTCCAGATGAACTCCCAGGAACTGACCACCGCAACCATCAATCGTCTGCCGGTCACCGTCTGCATCATGAACAACGGCTATCTGGGCATGGTGCGGCAATGGCAGGATCTGTTCTACGACAGGGCTTTTGCAGGAACCTGCCTGCGGCGCTGCAAAGACTGTGAGACGGCCGGCTGCAATGAACTTTGCGCGGGACGCAGCGACGATTGTCCGCCGTACGTTCCGGATTTCGTGAAACTGGCGGAAGCCTACAGCGCGCAGGGAATCCGGGTCACGAAAGCCGATGAGATCCCGGAAGCGTTTGCAAAGGCCAAGGCCAAGAAGGACGGACCGACGGTCATCGAATTCCTCATTGAGGACGAAGAACTGGTCTATCCGATGATCAAGCCGGGCGGACCGATCACCGATCTGGTGCTGGGCGAGTAAAGGAGGGGGTGCGACATGAACAACGATAACAATACCATGAAACGAAGATGGCTTTCCCTCTATGTTGAGAACAAGACCGGCGTTCTGGCCAGGATCTCCGGCCTGCTCAGCGGCAAGTCCTACAACATCCACAGTCTGACGGTCGGCGAGACGGAGGACCACACGGTCTCCCGGATGACCATCTGCCTGGACGCGGATGAGAACACCTTCGAGCAGATCAAGAAGCAGTTCAACCGCAGCGTAGAGGTCATCAAGGTCATCGACTTCACCAACCTGTCCATTCGGACGAAGGAAGTCATGTTCATCAAGATCAACGGCGTTACGGACAAGACCCGAACGGAGATCTTCCAGATGGCGGAGGCCTTTAAGTTCCAGGTCAAGGACATGGATAAGAACAGCGTGCTCATCGAGTCCTGCAGGACGGAGATCAAGAACGATTCGATCCTGAACGTCATCTACGACCGGTTCAAAAACATCGAAGTCGTCCGCGGCGGCCCGGTGGCCATCGAGAGCATCAGCATGCAGGATCGATAAAATGAATTGCCGTTGCGGTAAAATCATAGTAAGATAGTGTCGTTAGACACCGAACAAATACATTCAAGCAATAAAGCAAATATAATAGGAAGAGGAGACGATCATGAAGTATGAATTTCCAGTAACGAGAACAACGAACCCTAAAGAAAAACCTGATCCAAACAACCTCCCATTCGGGACCTATTTCACGGACCACATGTTTGTCATGGAATATGACAAAGGCCAGGGATGGCATGACGGCAGAGTCGTGCCGTACGCTCCGCTGGCACTGGATCCGGCGGCATTGGTTTTCCACTATGGTCAGGAAATGTTCGAAGGACTCAAGGCGTATAAGAACATCAAAACCGGAGCAGTTCAGCTCTTCCGGCCGGATATGAACGCCAAGAGAACGAACCGGACCAACGACAGACTTTGCATTCCTCCGATCGATGAGGAACTCTATGTGGAAGCGGTCAAGGCAGTCGTCAAGGAAGATGCAGACTGGATCCCGGAAGTCAAGGACACATCGCTTTACATCCGGCCTTTCATCATCGCGACGGAGCCGTATCTGGGAGTCAGAGACGCGTACCAGTATCTCTTCGTGATCATCCTCAGCCCGTCCGGCCCATACTATCCGAATGGTCTGGAGCCGACGAAGCTCTATGTTGAAGATACATACGTCAGAGCTGCCCAGGGCGGTACCGGCGAAGCCAAGTGCGGCGGAAACTACGCATGCGGACTGAAGGCACAGATGGTCGCTCACGAAAAGGGCTACGAGCAGATCCTCTGGCTGGACGGTAAAGAGCAGAAATACGTTGAAGAAGTCGGAACTTCCAACGCCTTCTTCGTCATCGGCGACGAAGTCATCACGGCTCCGCTGAGAGGAACCATCCTGCCGGGCATCACCAGAGATTCCTGCATCCAAGCTCTGAAAGCAAAGGGTTACAAGGTCTCCGAAAGACTGCTGTCCATCGACGAGATCTGCGAAGCGTACGACAGAGGCGAATTCAAGGAGATGTTCGCATCCGGAACGGCTGCGATCATCTCACCGGTCGGCGAACTGAGATACAAGGACAAGGTCATGGTCGTCAATGGCGGAGAAATCGGCCCGGTCGCGCAGCTGCTCTACGACACCATCTACGGAACACAGATCGGCAAGATCGACGACGAATTCGGTTGGGTCGTCCCGGTCGAATAATCAAAACAGAACAAACAGCTCGCTGCCTTGTGGCAGCGGGTCTTTTTTTGTGTCTGCCGGACCGGCGGAAGTATAGTATAATAGAGTCATGAAGAAGATATTAATTTTAACGGCAAGTCCGAGAAAAAACGGCAATACCAATTCTCTGGTCCGCGCGTGCACAGCGGAACTGGACCGGTTGGCGAAAGAAAGAACGCGTGCAGCGGCTGACGCCATCGAGTACGAAGTGGTCGATCTGTACGACCTCAACATTCTGCCATGCGTGGCGTGCCGCTGCTGCCAGACCGACTGGAGCGACTGCTTCTGCGTGCAGGGAGACGACATGGACGCATTGTTCCCGAAGGTCATCGCAGCGGATCTGCTGGTGCTGGCAACGCCGGTCTACGCCTGGTACTGCACGGCGCCGATGAAGGCGTTCCTGGACCGGTGCGTGTATGCGTGTAACAAGTACTATGACGACGCGGCGGGAACGCACGGCGGGGAGCGTGGGCCGTCCCTTTGGGCGGGCACGAAGGTCGCGCTGATCACTACCTGCGGCTACAAACCGGAGAAGGGCGCCGATCTGCTGGAGGAAGGCCTCCGCAGGTACTGCAAACACTCGCAGATGGAATTCGTCGGCACCCTCGTCGAGCGCCATCTGGGCTATACGGTCGACTTCATGGACCAAGAGAAAGAAGACCATGCAAAATCCTTTGCGCGCCGCCTGGCGGACGCGATAAAAGACGGACAGATAGAACAGATAGAAGAGAAGTGAAAGGAAACAACTATGGCAAGCAACTATTTAGATAGAGAAACATACCCGTATTCCGAATTCTTCGGCGTGGAGATTCTTGAAGCGAATGAGAACACCGCGGAGGGTCGGTTCCGGGCCCGCGAGGAGTTCACCGACATGCTGGGCCACATGACCGGGGGCGCTTACGCGTCGCTGGCGGACGCAATCGGCGGTGCGGCGGCAAGGGCGACCGGCGACAAGTACGTGACGCAGAACTGCAGCCTGCAGTTTTACCAGAGCACCGAACCGTGCGACGAGGTGCTGATCGCAAAGGCCACGGTCCGCCACCGCGGGTCGAGGACCTGCATCGTGGCAGTGGAACTGCAGCACCAGGACGGCACTGTTGTCTGCGACGGGCAGTTTTCCTATTCGAAGATATAACGGGCGCCAGATGCCCCGCTGAAAAATTAGTGGACATTTGCGCGCCGGACAAGTATATTTAAATGTAGAAGATCCGTCATACGCTTGGAATAGGAGGGACGAAGCATGTTTGGATTCAGAAAACCAAATATCAACGATGGGCTGGAAATCTATAAGAACACACCGGGCGCAGTTCTCGTGGATGTCAGAACGAAAGATGAGTTTAACATGGGAAGAATCCCCGGAAGCGTCAATGTGCCTTTGAACAAACTGAGCCAGCTGGAACAGTATGCGAGCAAGGACACACCGGTCTTCGTTTACTGCCTCAACGGCGCCAGAGCGGGGCGCGCACTGAAACGCCTTCAGCGCAAGGGTTACAGCCGCGTCGTCAGCCTTGGTGGAGTAAAAGGCTACTCCGGCTCCGTCGAAAACGGCCGCGGATAGGCGGTTTCATGGGCGATTGCAATAAAGTGCTTGCATTTTAGTACAATATTTAATAAAATACAAATGTGGTTATCCCCCTGATAACCTCATTAATCTCTAATCCCAATACCCCTTTTAACAAAAGAGACCTTCGGGTCTCTTTTGTTATGCTTTGTTATGTTATAATAAATCCATGAAGCACATCATTGAAACGTACGATCAGAATATATACGAAAGCGCGGTCTGGGATTTCTATTTCAAAGACTTCCGGATCGGCGTCCTCGACATCGAGACGACCGGACTGGATCTGTCCCGGAACAAATTCATCCTGGGCGGATTGTTCAACTGCCAGACGCGGCAGCTGCACCAAATCCTGGCGGAGTGCCGGGAAGAGGAAGCGCAGACACTCAGCGAATACGTGAAGGAATTGGCGAAGCTGGATGTGGTCGTCACCTACAACGGACGACACTTCGACTTGCCGTTTCTCGAAAAGCGGATGGAGGTGCTGACGAAAGCCGGGAAGTACCTGCAGCAGGGCGACGAACAGATCCTGCGCCGGCTCTACGATCTGGACCTGTTCTTGGTGGTGCAGGGCCATTCACCGATCAAAAAGCTGGTCCCGAACCTGCGCCAGAAGACCATCGAAAACTACATGGGGCTTTGGGAGACGCGGACCGATGAGATCAGCGGCGCCGAAAGTGTGAACCTGTACAACCACTACGAGAAGACCGGCGATCCGGCGGCGGAGGAGAAGATTCTGCTGCACAACAACGACGACGTGCGGCAGCTGACAAAGCTCACCAGGGTCATCAGCAAGTGCGACCTGCACCGGGCCATGTACAGCCTGGGCTTTCCGGTGGGAGACCTGCAGGTCGGACGGCCGGTACTGCGCACCGGAGGGCTTTGTATAAGAGGAGAGCAGATGACCGACCGGGATCACTGCATCGATTACCGGGGCTTTGCACTGGGCGAGTTCCCGGTAGAGACGATGTTCTCATCTCTGGACCGGAGTTTTGAGTTCCGCGTCCCGGTGGTGCGGAGCGGACCGCTGACCGTGATCGATCTGGAGGCGGCCGGTCTTCCGACGGAAGAGTTCGTGAAATACCCGACCTGCGAGAGCGGGTTCCTCGTCATCGAAGACGGGAAGGGGATACGGCATATGGAAATCAATCACTTTACGAAGGCATTTATTCGAAGATTTCAGGAGGAAGCATTATGATCATTGGATTTATCGGAACCGGAAATATGGGCGGGGCGATCCTCGGAGGATACGCCGCATCAAAGGCGTCGGAGGGCAACGAGCTCCTGGCCTATAATCTGAATACGGATCACTCGAAATGGGCGCTGGAAAGGACCGGCGGCCGCGTCGAGATCGCGGCGGACAACGTAGATCTTTGCAGGCGGTCGGATGTCGTCATCATCGGCGTCAAGCCGCAGGTGATCGACCCGGTGCTGGAGGAGATCACCGGGCCGTTCAAAGAGAGAGAGGATCGCATCCTCGTCTCCATGGCAGCGGGCATCAGCATCGAACACCTTCGCTCGTTCCTGGGCGAAAAGGCCAAGATCGTCCGCATTATGCCGAACACACCGGCCATGGTCGGCGAGGCCATGACCGCGGTGGCGCGCAACGAACTGGTCAACGACGAGGAATTCGCGCCGATTAAGGAGATTTTTGATTCCATCGGAGCGGCGGAAGAAATCGATGAAGCGCTGATCGACTGCGTCATCGGCGTTAGCGGCAGCAGCCCGGCCTACACCTATATGTACATCCAGGCGCTCGTCGAAGCGGCCGTCGCCAACGGTATGGACGAGCAAAAGGCCCGCGTGTTCGCGGCGCAGGCGGTGTTGGGCGCGGCGAAGATGGTCCTTGAGTCGCCGGAGAGCATCGAGCAGCTGCGGATCAACGTCTGCTCGCCGGGCGGAACGACCATCGAGGCGGTCAACAAACTGTTCGAGAACGGCTTCATGCAAAATGCCAAGGAGGGATTCCAGGCAGCGGTCGACCGGTCCATCGAAATGACGGAGGCAAAGAAATGATTTTTAAAGAAGAACTGATCAGCAGCGAACGGATCTACGAAGGCGCGATCCTGAATGTCCGGCGCGATACCGTTACGGCCGTCAAGGGCGTGGCTTACCGCGAGATCATCGAACACAACGGAGCCGTCGCCATCGTCGCCATCACGGACGAAGACAAGGTCGTGCTGGTAAAGCAGTACCGGTACGCGGCAGGCCGTGCGTTCGTGGAGATTCCGGCCGGCAAGATCGACAAAGGCGAAAACGATCCGGTCAAGGCCGCGATCCGGGAGCTGAAGGAAGAGACCGGATATACGGCGGAATCCATCGAGCATCTGGGCAACATCAACGTGAGCGTGGCCTATTCCGAAGAAGTGATCCATCTCTATATGATGACGGGGCTGACGGCCGGGGAACAGTCGCTGGATGAAGACGAAGCGGTCGAAGTGCTGGAGATCCCGTTCGATGAAGTCTACGAGATGGCCGGCCAGGGGAAACTGGAAGACGCCAAGACCGTAGCAGCCCTGTTGATGGCAAAAGCACGAAGATGATTATTGTCAACCCGGCAGGGCGGTTGTATAATAAAAACAGATAACGGAGGTATGAGATGTATACCGAGGAATTTGTAAACTATCTTCAAAAAGAAAAACGTATGGCGGCGAATACGCTGGAAGCCTATAAGAGAGATGTGGTTGGCTTCCTGTCGTTCGAGGAGTCCCGCGGGATGACCGACGTGCTGGAAACGTCCAGTACGGAGATCGTCGCTTATCTGCATAGCCTGAAAACGTCCGGCAAATCCGCTTCGACCGTGAACCGGAAACTCGCTTCCGTGCGGTCCTTCTTCAATTATCTGGTCAAGCAGGGCTACATTACCGAGAATCCGACGACCGGCATCAAATCGCCGAAGATCGAGCGCAAGGAACTGGAATACCTGTCGCTGGAAGAGATCGACCAGCTCCTGGAAAGTCCGGATACGAGCCTCAAGGGCATCCGCGACCGGGCGATCCTGGAAGTGCTGTACGCGACGGGCATCAAAGTCAGCGAACTGATTGAAGCCAACGTCGAAGACGTCAATTTCCGCATGGGCTTCATCACCTGCGCGCAGAGTTCCAGCCGGGCGCGTATCGTGCCGCTGGGGAGACCGTCCAGAGCGGCGCTGGAAGAGTACGTCTATGATGTACGCAAAAAACTGCTGAAAGACAACAAGGACGAGAAAGCGCTGTTCGTCAACTACTATGGCCAGCGGATCACGCGGCAGGGGCTTTGGAAGATGCTGCGGGAATACGGCGAGAAGACCGGTCTTTCCCACAAGCTGACGCCGAACACACTGCGGAATTCCTTCGCGGTGCACATGTTGCAGAACGGAGCCGATCTGAAATCGTTGCAGGAGCTCATGGGACACGAAGATATCACGGCCACGCAGGTGTATCTGTCGGCGACCAAAAACCGGATCAAGGACGTCTACGACAAGACCCATCCGAGAGCCTAGAAACGTTGAAATTCTTACGAAAAAATCCTTGCAAGAGGATTTTTTTTATTGTATAATCAATGAGCGTGTGCGGAAGCACATGTGTTTTGTAATTATACGGGCGGTCCTCTGATCGTAAAGCTCCGGCGGTTCCGGACAGGTCATGAACGTTTCGAAGGGAAGGAGGAAGAGCAATGGACGTATTGAGCTCAGTAACACAAGAATATATGAAATCTGACATCCCTGCATTTAACGTTGGAGATACTGTTAAGGTACACGTTAAAATCAAAGAAGGAAACAGAGAGAGAATTCAGGTATTCGAAGGCTTTGTTTTGAAGAGACAGAACGGTGGAATCGGCGAAACTTTCACAGTCAGAAGAATTGCGTCAGGCGTTGGTGTCGAGAAGACATTCCCGATCCATTCACCGCTGGTAGAAAAGATCGAAGTGGTTAGACACGGTAAGGTCAGAAGAGCGAGACTGCACTACATGAGACAGAGAACCGGTAAGTCTGCCAAGATCAAGGCGAAAGAAAGCAAATAACAAAAGGGACCTTCGCGGGTCCTTTTTTCTTTAGCAGGGCAAAGCAAATGATAGAGAACATCAACTGGTATCCCGGTCATATGAAGAAGACCCGGGAGCTGATCCAGGAATACTTAAAACTGGTCGACGCGGTCATTGAGGTCATCGATGCGAGAATTCCGGTATCCAGCCGGAATCCGATCATCGACGAACTGGTCAGCGGCAAGCCGCGCATCATCGCGCTGAACAAGAGCGACCTGGCGGACGAAGAAGCGAACCGGCGCTGGGCAGACGCTCTTGCAAAGGCTGGAGACGGCAAAGCCGTGACGCCGGTCGTGACGCTCAACAGCATGACCGGCGGCGGCATCAAGCAACTGCTCAAAATTCTCGGGGAGATGGAACGGGAACGCAACGAGGGACGGACGGCGGTCAAGCCGTACCGGCTCATGATCGTCGGCGTGCCGAACGTCGGGAAATCCTCGCTGATCAACCGCTTGACCGGGAAAAAGAGCGCCAAGACCGGCGACAAGCCGGGCGTGACCAAGGGCAAGCAGTGGCTGCGCCTCGAAAACGGTATGCAGCTGCTGGATACCCCGGGCATCCTGTGGCCGAAATTCGAAGATCCGAAAGCCGGGTTGAACCTGGCTTTTTGCGGTTCCATCAAGGATGAGATTCTGGATGTCCCGACGCTGGGAATGGAACTGATCGGCGTGCTGGCGGAGAACTATCCGAAGCTTTTGATGCAACGCTACAAGCTGGATGAGATCGCCGAAACGCCGCTGGAAAATATGGAGGCGATGGCGCTGAAGCGCGGTTGTATCCTATCCGGCAAGCGCATCGATTACGAGCGAATCGGCAAGTTGGTCCTGGACGAATTCCGCAGCGCGAAGATCGGCCGGATCACGCTGGAATTCGCGGAGGAATAGGCGGACCAGAGGAGAAACCATGACCAAAGAAGAACGCATACAAAAACAAAAGGAACGACTCGCGGAAATGAAGATTCCCGAACAGAAGCTCCATGAAGCGGGCTACCGGTATATCGCCGGCGTCGATGAAGTCGGCCGGGGACCGCTGGCAGGACCGGTGGTCACAGCGACCGTGGTGCTGCCGGAGAATTTTGATGTGCTCGGCGTGGATGATTCGAAGAAGCTTTCGGAGAAGCGTCGGGAGGAACTGTATGATATCATCAGGGAAAAGGCGGTCGCGTACGGCATCGGCATGTGCGACCACCAGGTGATCGATGAGATCAACATCCTGCAGGCGACGAAGCGGGCGATGAAGCAGGCGGTGGAGGAATGCGACCGCGCGCTGGCGAAGCTAGCCGGCAGCGATGATACAAAGAAGATCGACTACGTCCTGTTCGACGCGGTCACGATCGAGGACCTGGGCCGGCCGCAGGAGGCGGTCATCAAAGGCGACGCCAAAGTGCTGGCTATCGCGGTGGCATCGATCCTGGCGAAAGTCACCAGAGACCGCATGATGGTGGAATACGCAGATGAATACCCGTGGTACGGATTTGAAAAGAACAAGGGCTACGGCACGGCGGCCCATTACGAAGGGCTCCGCTTGCATGGAATCAGCCCGATACACAGAAAGACGTTTTTGAAGAAAGGATTGGAAGATGGCAGAATTACTTAAAGGAAGCGCAGTTGCAAAAAGCCTGACGGAAGGTTCCAAGACCAAGGCAGCAGAACTGAGAGAGCGGGGAATCGTCCCGACGCTGGCGATCGTCCGGTTGGGCGAAAACCCGGGAGACCTGGCGTATGAGAAAGGCGCACTGAAGCGGGCCGCCCAGACCGGGATCGAGGTCCGGTCCTTCGTCTTTGAAGAAGGCATCAGCCAGGAGGAATTGATTGGCGCCATCGAAGAGATCAATCAGAATGACAGCATTCACGGCGTGCTCCTGTTCCGGCCGCTTCCGAAACACATCGACGAAAAGGCCGTTTGCGAGAGCCTGCGTCCGGAAAAAGATATGGACGGCATCACGTCCGGCTCCATGGCAGGCGTCTTCATGGACAGCGATCTGGGCTATCCGCCATGCACTGCTGAGGCCTGCATCGAACTGCTCGACCACTACGGCATCGAACTGAAAGGACAAAAGGTGACCGTCTTCGGACGGAGTCTCGTCATCGGCAAGCCGGTGGCCATGATGGCCATGCGCCGGCACGCGACGATCACCATGTGCCACAGCCGAACCAGGCTGGAGGACTTTGCAAAGGCCGGGCAGGAAGCCGATATCGTCATCGCGGCCCTCGGCAGAGCGAAGATGGTTGGCAGCGACAAACTCGGCAAAGGGCAGGTCCTGATCGACGTGGGGATCAACGTGGATGAAGACGGGAATCTATGCGGCGATATGGATTTTGATGAAGTCCAGAACGATGCGGCGATGATCACACCGGTCCCGGGCGGCGTCGGCAGCGTTACGACGGCGGTTTTAATGAAGCATGTAGTTGCGGCAGCCTCCAGAAAATGATACAATAATCTATCAGTATTGGATCATTTTTTGGAGAGAACTATGAATAATTATAAGGAACGAAAAAACACCATAGCAAGACGGCTGACCGTTTTATTGACGGCTGCCGTTTTTGTGTTGGGAACGTGCCTCTGCCCGTCCGCGGGTTTTGCGGCAACAGAACAGAACGGTGACCAGAACATTAGCAGCACCGGATACGTTGATATCCCGGAAATAAAGGAACGGCTTTCCGTTAAGGAGGGTGAGGAACCGGCCTATCTGAAGAAAAAGATCAAAAAGCTGGACGCTTCACTGCCGGAAGTCTATGACCCGCGGGAAATGAGTTTCTACAAAGGACATGTCCAGGTCATGGACCAGGGAGTTACGGATACCTGCTGGGCCTATTCTACTAGCTCCACGGCACAAATCGCGTATTTGAGGGAACTCGACCGTACCGGTCAGACCATCGACGACGATTACGCTCTGTCGCCGCTGCATTTTGCAAAGTACTTCTACAACCGGACGCCATATCCATACGGGTTTACCAAGAAGGATAAGAACGTACCAGGTGCGGACGCTTTTGCAAATGGAGGAAACAATTATCTGTCCGCGCAGGCCCTGGCAGGATGGATGGGCGTATACGCCGCCAATGCGCCGGGTGTCTATGACGACCGTCTCACACTGCAAAACGCTACGTTCCTTACGGATATCGAATATTATGTAGGGAGCACAAGCATCTACAATCTGGATGAAGAGCTCGTCAAAGAGGCCATCCAGAAAAACGGCGCTGTTACGGCGGGCATCTTCTGGGACAGCTATTATCTGAGCAGTGATACGAAAAGCTATTTCTGCGATTACTACTACGACAGATATTCCGTAGGAAGCACGAACCACGCGATCACGATCATCGGATGGGACGATACGTATCCGGCCAGCAAATTCAAGAGGAGACCGGATAAAGATGGAGCGTGGATCGTTCAGAACAGCTGGGGCTCAAATTACCATGACAACGGATACGTTTACGTTTCCTATGATGACTACAGCATGGGCGGCGGCATCGCGTTCGACATGCAGCCGACAGACACCTATGATGCGAATTATCACTACGACGGCAATGCCAGTCCGGAAGTGTACAAGCGCAAGACGGGAGGGGATACGGCCAATGTCTATACCGTCAAAGACGATGGAAAGATGCACACGCTGCAGGCCGTCGGATTCACGACCTGGAACGAATTCAAGGCGAGTTACAATATCAAAGTCTACCGTGGCGTGAAATCCAAGCCGTCCAGCGGAACATTGGTCGCTGATTTCAATGTGTCGACCCCGTGCGCCGGAATCTACACGTTTGATTTCGGAGATTACGGCGTGGAACCGGTTCCTCTGAATACCGGTGAGAAGTTTTCCGTTGTGATCCGCGCGACGAAAGTCAGCATGAAAGAAGATGCGTTCTTCATCGGATACGAAAAGAACAAAAAATACTATGCCGATGCGCAGCACAAACAGGTCTGGATCAATTTCAAAACGACCAGCACCAAGGGAAAGTGCTTCTTCCGGAATTCCGCGAACGGCAAGTGGACCGATCTTTACACCAAGAACAAGTACGCTTCCTTCCGGATCAAAGCATTCACAACGACGGTCGACAAGGTTAGCCTGACCGGTGCGGACGTATCGATGCCGGCGGACAATTACGCGTTCACGGGATCTGCGGTCAAACCGGAACCGACGGTCCGGCTGGGTGACGCGATCCTGGTGAAGGGCACGGATTATACCGTCTCTTACAGCAACAACAAATTTCCGGGGCGCGCAAAGGCAACGATCAATGGAACCGGCCTGTATAAGGGTAGCCTGACCGTTGAATTCGCGATCGGCGGAGTGGAAGGATTCACCGCGGTGCCGTATGAAACGGGCATCGATCTTTCCTGGAACAAATCACCGTCGGTGGACGGATACGAGTTATACCGCAATACGAACGGGACATTCAAAAAGATCAAAACGTTCAAGAAGAGTTCCAAGGTATCTTTTACGGATACAGGATTGACGCCGGGAACGGAATACCAGTACCGGATCCGGAGTTACAAGAAGACTAAGAAAAAGACCTATTACAGCCCGTATCTGGATATCCTGACGGTAACGACGCTGTAATAACAGGAGAAGCGCCATGCTGACGATCGATGAGTTCACGGAAGAAATGGAAAAAATATCGGAAGAGCTGCCGGAGGAGTTTTACAATGATCTGAACGGCGGGATCCTGATTCTTCCGGACACCCGGGTGAGCCCCCATTCCAGGGCGAACGACCTGTACATCATGGGGATGTACAGGCGCAGCTCATCCATGGGACGGTTCATCGAGATCTATTACGGATCTTTTGTGAAGTTGTTCAGCCATCTCCCGAAGGAAGCGCTCATCGAGCAGATGCGGGAAGTGCTGTTCCATGAATTCACGCACCACATCGAATCGCTGGCTGGAGAACGGGGTCTGGAGATCAAAGATGAAAAACAAATCCAGGCGTACCTGGCGCAATTCAAAGGCAAACGGAAATAAGGAGAAAAATGACATGATATACATCCATTTAGCGGAAGGGTTTGAAGAGATCGAAGCGCTGACGATCGTCGATGTACTGCTGAGAGCCGGCTGCGACGCGAAGACGGTCTCTGTGACTGGAAACACCGATGTGGCCGGAACCCACGGAGTCCATGTTACGGCGGACCTGCTGTTCGAAGACGCCGACTACAGCCTTTGCGAGATGATCGTTCTGCCTGGAGGACTTCCGGGAGCGACGAATCTTCTGGCGCACGAAGGCCTGGAGGAACAGATCAAGGCCTTTCACGCACAGGGAAAAAAACTGGCGGCCATCTGCGCGGCACCGATGGTGTTCGGAGCACATGGCATCATCACAGATAAAGACGCGACCATCTACCCGGGTATGGAGGAATACCTGAGGGGCGCGCGGCCGACCGGCGAGACGGTATCCGTGGACGGCAACGTCATCACGGGGCAGGGCCCGGCGCTGGCGATGGAATTCGCCCTGAAACTGGTGGAAGAACTGAAAGGAAAGGAAACCCGCGACCAGGTTGCGGAAGGACTTTTATTCGACTGATATGAGCATTCTTATTCTAGACGGAGCGATGGGAACGATGTTCCAGAAAAACGGCATCCGGCCGGGTGAAGACTCGACGCGGTTCGCGTTCGAGCACCCGGAAATCGTCCGGAAGATCCAGCAGATGTATGTGGACGCCGGCGCCGATGCCATCTACGCTCCAACTTTCAATTTGAACCGGGAAAAAGCTGAACAGATGGGCTGCACCATCGGTGAACTGGTAAGGACACTGATGCAGCCTTCTATTCAGGTGCGTGAAGAAGCCATCGAGAACGGCCATCCGATCATCGTGGGTCTGGACATGGGTCCGCAGGGGGAACTGCTGGAACCGATGGGGACCAAGACCTTCGAAGAGGCGTACGATGTGTACGCGGAGATGGTCATCAGCGGCAGCAACGCCGGTGCTGACTTCATCGTCATCGAGACCATGACGGATCTCTATGAAACAAAGGCAGCCGTACTGGCCGCCAAGGAGAACTCGGAGCTTCCGGCCATCGTTTCGATGTCCTTTGAGGAAAACGGAAGGACCTTCACGGGCACGGGTCTGCAGGAATTTGCGATCACGATCGAGGGGTTGGGCGCGGATGCCATCGGCATCAACTGCTCCCTTGGACCGATCCAGATACTGCCGATGATCAAAGAGCTGATGACGTATACGGATCTGCCGGTCTTTGCGAAACCGAATGCCGGGCTGCCGGATCCGGAAACCGGGGAATACGATATCGACTGCGGACAGTTCATCGACGAGATGAAGAAATACATGGACGCGGGAGTTGCCATGGTCGGCGGCTGCTGCGGGACCGATCCGGAATACATCCGCGGAATGGCGGCGTACCGGGACGAATTGCAGCTGACGGGAGATGCCAACCACGCCGGAGACATCGACGTGCCGGAAACGGACGGCAAAAAGAATTATCTGACCCTCTGCAGCAGCAGCCGGGCCGTGACCGTCGATCACGTAACGGTCATCGGCGAGCGGCTGAATCCGACTGGAAAGAAGAAACTGAAAAAAGCGCTGCTGGACGGCGATCTGGATTACGTGGCAGCAAAGGCTCTCGAACAGGTGGAAGCAGGGGCGGAGATCCTGGATGTCAATGTGGGCGTTCCGGGGCTGGATGAAGCGGCCGTCATCGGTCCGCTGATCAAAAAACTGCAAGCGATCACGAACGTGCCGCTGCAGATCGATTCGGCCAATCCGGACGTGATCGAGGCGGGGCTCAGAGCGTACAACGGCAAGGCCATTGTCAATTCCGTCAATGGAGAGCCGGCGGTCATGGACCGCATCCTGCCGATCGTCAAGAAATACGGGGCGGCCGTCATCGGGCTGACACTGGACGACAGCGGCATTCCGGAAACGGCGGAGCAGCGGTTCGCCATCGCGGAGCGGATCATCAAACGGGCAGAAGAATACAGGATCCCGTACCGGGATATCATCATCGATTGTTTAACACTGACGGCCTCTGCGCAGCAGAAGGAAGTCGATGAAACGCTGAAGACCGTCCGGATGGTCACGGAGCAGTTCGGGTTGAATACCGCCCTGGGCGTATCCAACGTCAGCTTCGGACTTCCGCTTCGGCCGGTGATCAACCGCACGTTCCTGATCATGGCATTGGAGAACGGGCTGACCTTGCCGATCATCAATCCGAACGACGAGGATATGATGGCGTCGGTCTACGCGTTCAACGTCCTCAAAAACCGCGACGAGAACGCGACGGCATTCATCAACCGCTTTGGCGACAGCCAGGTGGCGAAGATCACGAAGGGACCGTCCGGCGGAAGCGCGGGCGGCACAGGCAATTCGGCCACAGGCGGACCTGAACCAGCTGCACCAGCTGCGGCGGAGCCGGGCGAAGGGCTTTTGCATAGCGTGATGAACGGGCTGGAAAAGGAGACCGCGGCGGAGGTCAGACGGCTTCTGGAAACACGCGAGCCAATCGAAATCGTGAACGAATATCTAATTCCAGCGCTGGACGTTGTCGGGAAGGGATTTGAGAAAGGCGAGATCTTTTTGCCGCAGATGATGCAGGCCGCGCAGGCGGCACAGGCAGGCTTTGATGTGGTCAAAAAGCTGCTGCTGGATTCCGGGCAGCAGGAAGATGTGAAAGGCGAGGTCGTGATCGCCACGGTCAAGGGCGACATCCACGACATCGGCAAGAACATCGTGAAAGTGATCATGGAGAATTACGGGTTCAAGATGATCGACCTGGGACGGGACGTGCCCGTCGAGAAAGTGGCCGACACCGTTGCGACCCATGATATAAAACTGGTAGGGCTGAGCGCGCTGATGACGACAACGCTGGCGAACATGAAGGAGACGATCGAGGCGGTCAGAGCCGCGTCTCCGGATTGTAAAGTCATGGTCGGCGGTGCGGTGCTGACGGCGGATTACGCCGCGGAAATGGGCGCCGATTACTATTGCAGCGACGCGATGAAATCCGTTGAGGCAGCACAGGAGGTATTTCAATGAATCAATTGAATCTATTTGGTGGAAGAAACGGCATGGACGATCTGAACAAGTTCCTCATGCTGGTGGCAGTGATACTGATGGTCTTGTGTTTGTTCATCCGCATCAAGATCCTGACCTGGATCACCAACCTGCTGCTGGTCGTTATTTACGCCCGGGCGTTCTCCAGAGCCTTTGAAAAACGGGCGAAAGAGAACCAGAAGTTCCTGGAGATCGCGGCGGGTTTCATGGGCAACAAAAATCCCAAGAGGCGGCAGGATGTGAAGGCCGCCAAGGAAGGCAAGCGCGTCCTGATCTGCCCGTACTGCAAGGAGAAACTCCGGGTGCCGGTCGGAGCGGGGACCATCAAGATCCAATGTCCGCACTGCAAGAGGGAATTCGAAGAGACAGTTTAAGTTAAGTTGACACATTGATTATATAAGGAGAAAGACATGTTTGAATCAGTAAAAGACGTAATGGAATTTGTAAAGAAACATGACATCCAGATGATCGACTTCAAGATGGTCGACCTGGAAGGAAGATGGAGGCATCTGTCCATTCCGGTGGACCGGTTCACCGAACAGACCATGACGGCGGGCATCGGCTTTGACGGGTCCAACTACGGATACGCGCCGATCGAAAAGTCCGACATGGTATTCATCCCGAACCTGAAGACCGCCATCGTCGACAAATTCGTATCGGTCCCGACAATCACCATGATGGGGGATGTATACGTCATCGACGAGCCGGAGAACAGACCGTTCGATCAATATCCGAGAAATGTTTCACTGGCAGCAGAAAAGTATATGCGCGACGAGGGAATCGCTGATCAGATGATCATCGGACCGGAATTTGAATTCTATCTCTTTGACCGCGTAGCGTATCAAGTACAGGAACAATGTGTCTTTTGCGAAGTCGACACGAGCCAGGCTGAATGGAATTCCGCCATTGAAGACGACATCCGGAACAAGGGTTACCAGGTTGGACGCAAGCGCGGATACCACGCGGACATCCCGCAGGACATCACCTACAACAGCCGTGCGAAAATGTGCATGACCATGGAAGAGTGGGGCGTCAAAGTCAAGTACCATCACCATGAAGTCGGCGGCCCGGGACAGGTCGAGATCGAAGTCGAACTTGGCGAACTGACGGAAATGGCCGATGCGACCATGGCGACGAAATACATCATCAAGAACACGGCCGTCGAAGACGACCGGACCGCAACGTTCCTGCCGAAGCCGATCTACGATGAGGCAGGCAGCGGACTGCACGTGCACATGCATCTGTTCAAGGACGGCAAGCCGCTGTTCTACGACAAGAACGGGTACTCCGGGCTTTCGGAACTGGCACTGCAGTTCATGGGCGGTATCCTGAAGCACGCCAAGAGCCTCTGCGCGTTCACGAACCCATCGACGAACTCCTACAAGCGTCTGGTACCGGGCTTCGAGGCACCGGTCACCATCGGATTCGCGACGGCGAACCGGAGCTCAGTCATCCGTATCCCGGCCTATGCAAAGACCCCGGAAACGAAGCGTTTCGAGCTGCGGAACCCGGATGGAACGGCCAACCCGTACTATGCTTACGCGGCGATCCTGATGGCCGGTATCGACGGCGTGAAGAATAAGATCAACGCGATGGACGGAGGTTGGGGACCATATGACTTCAACCTCTACGATATGACGGAAGAACAGAAGAAAGAAGTCAAGGCACTTCCGAGAAATCTGATGGAAGCTCTGGACGCGCTGGAAGAAGACCACGATTATCTGACGGTCGGCGGCGTATTCCCGGAATCACTGATCGAGCTGTGGATTGAAAAGAAGAAGGCAGACTGCAACAAAGTCCTTTCCATTCCACATCCGGCGGAGTTTTCACTGTACTATGATCTCTAGAGAAACCAAAATCCTGAATATTGAATACAGCTCCGTTTTCGGGGCGTATTGGATGATCTATGCCATCATAGGAAGCTTTGCGGCGGTATTCATGCTGGCAAAAGGTTACTCCAATTCGCAGATCGGAATCACCATGGCGGCGGCGAACATCCTTGGAGTTGTCCTGCAGCCGCTTATCGCGGATTTTACTGACCGCTCCAAGAGACTCGGCATCATCGGCGTGACGGAGATCATGACCGTTCTGATCATGGTGTTCACGGTCGGCATGTTCGCGTTCAAAGGAGGAACGGTGGCGCTTTGCGTCGCATTCGTCCTGATGCTCGGACTGCACACCGTGCTTCAGCCATTGTTCAATTCGCTGGCGTTCAAGCTGGAGGAATGCGGGATTCCGACCAACTACGGGATAGCCAGAGCCGGAGGATCGCTGGCCTATTCGATCTTTATCGCGATCCTTGGAACGATGGTCGAGAAGATGGGTATTCTGGTCATGCCAGTGGCAAACGAAATCATTTGCGCGTTCCTGGTGCTGAGCCTCATTCTGACCAAGCGGACCTTTGATAAAAATATGCGGATGGGGCATCCGCCTCTTCCGGGGACCAAAGCAGCCGCGGCAGAAAACGGTGAGACGGAGGAAGAAATCAATCTTATCCAGTTCATCAAGCGGAACAAGATGTTCTTCGTGCTGAACATCGGTGTGATCGGTCTGTATTTCAGCAATCAAGTTCTCAACACCTATATGACGCAGATCGTCACTGCCGTAGACGGAACGACGGAGGATCTGGGGCGGATCCTGGGCGTGATGGCATTCCTGGAGATCCCGACCATGGTCTTCTTCAAGAAGATCAAAAAGCACTTTTCCTGTCAGCTGCTGCTGAAGATCGCGTCCGTTGGCTTCACTGTTAAGATCGCGATCTGCTGGCTGGCTAAATCGGTAGCGATGCTCTATGTGGGGCAGCTTTTCCAGATCGTTTCGTTCGCGCTGTTCCTTCCGGGCATGGTCTATTTTACCGGTGAGATCATGAGCCGCGGCGAGGCGATCAAAGGACAGGCGCTTTTCACGACGATGGTGACGCTGACCACGATCATCGCCAGTCTGGCAGGCGGGTGGATTCTGGACATTGCCGATGCGAAGATGCTGACGTTCATCTCCACCATTGCGACGGCGGCAGGTGCTGTTTTGGTCATCGCGGTGATCGACAAAGTCAAAAGTAAAAAGGAAAGTTAGGAGGGTGTTCCTATGTACGAAGAGTTGACGAAGATTTTGAAAGAAAGCAATAAGATCGCCTTTTTCGGAGGCGCCGGCGTTTCCACGGAAAGCGACATTCCGGACTTCCGCTCTGAAGCGGGACTGTACAGCGCCCAGCAAAATTACGGCATGTCACCGGAGCAGATGTTGTCGCATTCGTTTTTTGTGCACGATACGGAGACGTTCTTTGACTACTATAAAAACAACCTGATCTATCAGGACGCGAAACCGAACAAAGCCCATCTCGCTTTGGCGAAGCTGGAGGAAATGGGGAAACTGAACGGCATCGCCACCCAGAACATCGACGGTTTGCATCAGAAGGCCGGCAGCAAGGCGGTGTTCGAACTGCATGGATCGGTCCTGCGGAATTACTGCATGCATTGCGGCGAGTTCTACGACCTGGATTACATCATGGATCCGGCAAACTGCGACGGCAAGATCCCGAAGTGCAAAAAGTGCGGCGGCATCGTAAAGCCGGACGTCGTCCTCTATGAAGAAGCGCTTGACGACAAGCAGATCACCGGAGCGGTCGACGCCATCCGCAACGCGGACACGCTGATCATCGGCGGCACGTCGCTGGTCGTCTATCCGGCTGCGGGATTCGTCAACTATTTCCGCGGCGACAAACTCGTTCTGATAAACAAAAGCCGCACTTCCTTTGACGGAAGGGCGGACCTTGTCATAAATGATGCCATCGGCGAGGTTCTGGGAACCGCCGTGGCGGCGCTTTGATCAAAGCGTTTTGCTTTAATATTTTCGTAAGATACGCGAGACCGTCGACTGGTTGACTCCGAGCACCTCGGCGGTCTTGTGCGTTGTCTTGTAGATTTCGTAAGCCCGTTTCACGAGCTGTTCTTCCAGAAGATGCTTTGCCTCTTTGAGAGGGATGATGTCCTCACAGTAGACTTTGCTCTTCGATTCTTCCTGTTCTTCCTGCCCATGGATGGCGGTGTAGACCGTGCCGCCTTTGATGACCGGTTCATCGGTGATGATATATGCGCTTTCGATGGTGCGCTCCAGTTCGATCAGATTTCCCGGCCACGTATGGGATGCCAGGACCCCCAATGCTTCTTTGCTGAGGATCTTCTTCGAGTGATACTTTTCGTTGCACATCGCGATGTACTGGTTTGACAGATACGGGATGTCCTTGACCCTGCTCCTGAGAGGAGGGACATGGATCGGCATCGGACTGATCTTGTAATACAAAGCCTTCAGGAACGTATCATCCTCACTCATGGCCATCAGATCCTTGCCTGTGATGGCGATGATCCTGGCCGTCGAGGAGACAGATTCCGATCCATCCGCGCGGAAGAATTTGCCGGTCTCCAGATATTCAAAAAGCTTCGACTGCAGCTTGTGCGGAAGGTATCCGATGTTGTTGAACACCAGAGTCCCGCCGGACGCCAGATCCAGTTTGCCCGTTTTCGTCTGATAGCCAAAGATCTCGCGCTCCATCGCCTGATCGTCGGAAGAAGAGCAGTTGACCGAGAGGAAAGGCTTCTCGCGCCGTCTCCCGAAGAAATGGATGTACCGGGCCACGACCTGCTTGCCGGTCCCGGATTCCCCGATGATCAGCACCGGAATGTCCAGATTCGCCGCCTTGTCCATGGCGGTCTTCAGTTTTACGCTGACTGGGTCGACCGCGTCGAAGTCGCTGTTCTTGTACAGTTCCCGGCGGAGGGTGGCGATTTCCGCCTCCCGTGCATCCAGAGTTTCAAGCAGCGTGTTAACGGCGTCGATGTCCTGGGAGGAGGTGATGACCATTTCGATCTGATCATTCTCCCCGTAAATCGGAATGCCGTTGGCGATGATGCGCTTGCCGCTCTTGAGCGTCTGCAAAACGCTGACAGGCTGCCGTTCCTTCAGGACCTTGAGCGTGCTGCTCTCCGAAAAATAGCCTTCATTTAACAGATCCTTGACGTTCCGGCCGATGATGTTGCCGATGTCCAGTTCGTTGATCTGGATGGATGCCGGATTCACGAACAGCACGTCGCCGTTGCCGTCGCTGACAAAAATCTCCTCACCGAGATTCTCGACGATGATCTTGTAAATGTTTTCGATTTCGGTCTGTTTCATAAGTATTACCTCGCGTAACCCCATGGCCATTATACCTCATCCGCCCGGATTATGCAAAAAAACATCGGCGGAGCGGCACTGGGATTTTTGCTTGAAAAAAACGTGGAGATGTGGTAAAACAGTTTTATCAAGTAAGGGAGTAGTCACCAGCTGCGGACCGGGAGACAACGGGAAGCGATAGCTGTGATGATGTCAACAACCTCGAACGCGCGGCGTTCTGGCATGATCGTAATTGATGAGACTTATCTGCAATAGCGGAGGAGTCTCTTTTTTTGACATTTAGAAACGGACAAGCGATGACAGAACAACTGAACGAAGAAAAAATCTCCACGGGAAAAGTCCTGTGGCAGTATAAATGGCTGTATTTCTGGATCCTTCTGGCCTTTGCTTTTGATGTAGGGATCTACTTTGTGGAAGGCTGGGACAAGGCGGTGGATTTTGCCAGCGGATACCTGATCGAACTGAGCCTGAGCGTGGACAATCTGTTCGTATTCCTGCTGATTTTCATCAGTTTCGGAATCACGGAGCACGCCCAGCACAAGGTGCTGAACTACGGTATCGCGGGCACGATCGTACTGCGGTTTCTCTTTATCTTTGTCGGCATCTCCCTGGTCAACAAATTCGAGTGGGTGCTTTGGATCTTCGGCGCTTTGCTGATCTTCAGCGGAGCGAAAATGATCCGTGAGGAAAAAGAGGATGAAGATCCGAGAGACGGCCTGCTCTATAAGCTCATCGCCAAATTCATGCCGATGAGCAAAGATTTTGTGGGAGAACGGTTCATCGTCGACAACGATGGAACCAACTACGACGAATCCAGTCCGCTCTCGAAAAAAGCAAAAAAGCTCTGCACGCCGCTGGCGGTCGTGATGGTCTTGCTGATCTTTTCGGATGTGATTTTCGCCATCGATTCCGTGCCGGCGGTCCTTTCCATGACCCGGGATATGTTCATCGTCTACACGTCCAACATGTTTGCTATCATGGGGCTGCGGCAGATGTTCTTCGTGCTGGAGCATATGCATAGGAAATTCATGTACGTCAAGTACGGCGTTGCTGTAATACTGATTTTTACCGGCGTTAAGATGCTGCTGGACATTTTCGATATCCACATCCACAATCTGATTTCGATTGCGGTGATTCTGTTCCTGCTGATCGTCAGCATCATCGTTTCGGTGATCATTTCGAAACGGCAGGAGCGGGGCGACCAGTTCGACCACGCGGAGAGAAAGAAAGAGATCGAAGACGCTTTTGATGAAGACGATAAGAAAAAGGCCGCGCGCCGTGCCAGACGCGCCGCGCGCCGTGCTGCCAGAAAAGCGGCGAGGGAGGTAAAGGACACGGCTTCGGAGGATGGCGACTGATGTTTACGCTGCGCTTTTTTATCAACAGCATGCTGCTCGGTGTCGGTCTCGCCATGGATGCGTTCAGCGTTTCTCTGGCAAATGGGCTGGCGGAACCGAAGATGAAGGCAGCCCGCATGAATCTCATTGCGGGTACGTTTGCGTTTTTCCAGGCCTTCATGCCGATGCTGGGATGGTTCTGCGTGCACAATCTCGTGACCTATTTCAAGACCTTTGAGCGTTTCGTTCCATGGATCGCGTTGATCCTGCTTCTGTTCATAGGCGGCAAGATGCTCATCGAAAGCATCATCAACATCCGCAAAGGCCGGGCAGGGGAGGAAGTAACGGTCGAGAAAGTCACATTATGGATGCTGTTCCTGCAGGGGATCGCCACATCCATCGACGCGCTGTCGGTAGGGTTCGCCATCGCCGAATACGATTGGCTCATGGCCCTGATCTGCGCGCTGATCATCGCTGCCGTCACGTTCATCATCTCGACGATCGGGCTTCACATCGGCAAGATCTTCGGGACGAAACTGGCCAACAAGGCAGGGATTCTGGGCGGCTGCATCCTTATTATCATTGGCATCGAAATATTCATCGGCTGAATTTGACGTTTTCAGCCAAAAAGGGTAGAGTAGTACATATCCTGGAGGAATGCATGAGTACACAAAAAACCGAACCGGCAAAGTGGAAACTCTATCTTGTCGCGGCGGCGTTCACGCTGTCGATCGGTTTTTCTTTTTTTGGGATCAAACAATGCGTTCCTTACGCGGATACACTGACGATCTTATCGTACCGGTATGTGGCGGCGCTGATCGGCGTAGCTATCTTCATTCCCATCAGCAAAGCGCTCGGATTCTATCCAAAAGCGGATAAAGGCAGACCAAAAAGCAGGCTCTACATGGTTGCCGCGTTTTACATTGCTTTCATGATCCTGCAGATTCTGGCCATGTTCTTTGCCACATCGATCGAGGGCGCTATCGTTTACGCGATGGTACCGATCTTCGCGAAGATCATCGGACGTATCGTGCTGGGCGAAAAATCGACCCGGCTGCAGATGTTCTTTGTTGTTATGACCGTTGCGGCGCTGATCATACTGATCATTCTCAATGCGACGGATATCCATCTCAACGTGACCGGGCTTGCGATCATGACGGTCAGCAGCATCTTCATGGCCTGCCAGAATGTGTCGGCCAGATATGTCCGCGGCGTGTTCCAGCCGATCGAGATCACTACCACGATCGCGGTCGGAGGATCGTTCATTTTCATCGGTGCGTCGATCGTCCGGGCGGCAGTCAAGCACGATTTCGCCTCGCTGATCGAACCGCTGCACCACCCGGATTTTATTATCTGGGTATCCTTCCTTGGCATCTTCTGCATTTTGCTGTCCGCGCAGTTCATGGCATATATGCTGGCGCACATGGAAATCATCCAGTGCACCGTATTCAACAGCGCCTCGACGCTGGTTTCGATCATCGCAGGTGCGCTCATTTTAGGAGAACCGCTGTACATCTATCACTATGTCTGCGGCGCGATCATCCTGGCGGGCGTCATCGGGCTGACGCTGGCGCCGGCGGACGCAAAGAACAGCGGCAAGTCCTTATCGGACGATATGAAAAAATAATGGGGGAAACAATATGACACAGCAGATCGACTGGAACGAACTCTGGAAAGAAGTCAGCAATCAGAGAACGACAGAATCATTGAACACGACCAGCGAGTTCTGGGATCAGTTCGCGGAAACATTCCGGAAGAAAACGAAGAAATCGGATGAATACATTGAACAGTTCTATGAAATGATGCAGATCCGTCCCGGAGAGAGCATCTTTGATATGGGATGCGCTTCCGGAACGCTGGCGATTCCGTATGCGCAACGAGGACATGAAATCTATGCGGCGGATTTTTCGCCGCGGATGCTGGAAGTCCTCATGAAGAACGCCGAAGAAGAAGGCGTGGCCGACCGGATCCATCCGATTCTGCTTGATTGGAATGAAGATTGGAGCCTTCGGGATCTGCCGGTTTGCGATATCGCCATCGCGTCAAGGTCACTGATTTTTGAAGATTTGACCGGCAGTCTGAAGAAGTTGGAATCGGTCGCTTCAAGACGCATCTGCGTCGGCGCATGGGACACCCCGACAAAAGGTTTTGACCGGTTTGTTTCAAAAGCCATCGGGTATGAACGACCGGGACTCGCCGTTCACAGTGTGATCATGGGCGAGTTGATGTCACGGGATGTGAGCCCGGAGATGCTGATCATCCGCAGTCCGTTCCGCCTTTCCCGTTTCAAAAGCTTTGAAGAAGGCATGGAAACGCTGCGGCAATCGTTTATCGACGGTTTGACGCCGGAACAAGAGGAACGCCTTCAGGAATACTGCAGAGAGCATCTGTTCCATAAGCAGGGAAAAGGATACAAAAGCTCCGGAGGCGACGGACAGGAATTGGAGGATTACTGGCAGTTGGATCATGACGATATGTCCACCGTGGCCTTCATTCGATGGGATAAAGATTCTATCTAAATGTTGGCAGACCAACATACAAGAGGAAAAGCGGCGGTTATAATCTATGTAGAAGAACGGACAAAACCGTTGATGATTGACTTATTTGTGACTTGTGAAAAGAGCGGGATTGCAGGACCCGTTCTTTTATTTTAAAAAACCACAGATGTGTTAGTACTACAACATATTTAAATGATTGTTCAATGATGTTTTAGAAAACAAACGTTGTTTTAACAACATTAAGAGAATGGAAATCAGTGTATAATTGAATGGCTTATAAAGAAATGAAGATAATTCATAGCTGAATGGAAAAAGAGAGACGAATGAATAGGAGTTTGAAACGCAAAATATTGGCTGTTGCAGTAGCCATGATATTGCCCGTTACGATGCTGTTTTCCGGATGCGGGCAAGACAGCGGGGCAGATTACAATCCGCTGGAAGGCGTCAGCACAATTACCTTTACAGATGATTGCGGGCGTGAGGTCGAAATACCGGAAGTCATTACGAAAGCTGCGCCGAGTGGCTCCGTTGCGCAGATGGTACTCATGACCATCGCACCGGAAACGCTGGTGGGCCTTTCCGCATCCCCGAGTACGGATCAGTTGGATTACTTTCCGGAATACACCTGGGAATTGCCGACATTTGGACAGTTCTACGGCAGCAAGGCGAACCTGAACATGGAAGCGCTGATTGCAGCGCAGCCACAGGTGATCATCGACATCGGCGACAAAAAGCGGACGCATAAGGAAGATATGAACAAGATCCAGAGGCAGACCGGGATCCCGACGATCTTCATCGAGACGACTCTGGACAAGATGCCGGGCGCATACCGTACACTGGGAAAGCTCTTTGGAAAAGAAGAGGTCGGAGAAGAGCTGGCTTCTTACATAGAAGATACCGTTTCTTATGCGACAGAACAGGCCGCATCCATCAACGACGCGGATAAAAAGACTGTGTATTACGGAACCGGGGCTTCCGGACTTGACTGCAACGCGAATGGTTCCATTCAGGCGGATGTCATCGACATCATCGGCGCGAAAAACGCCGTCGTCGGCACGGATGTCAGCGACAAGGGCGGCGGCACGCTGGTCAATATGGAACAGTTGTACAACTTCGATCCGGATGTGATCGTGGTCACGCTGGATGGAATCTACGACATCATCGATGCAGGAGACAAGAGCTGGGCAGAGCTTTCCGCCGTCAAGAACGGGACCTATTACGAGATTCCGGGAATTCCTTACTGTTGGCTGAGCGGACCGCCATCGGTCAACCGGATCCTTGGCATCTGGTGGCTGGGCAATCTGGTCTATCCGGATCAGTACGACTACGATATGGTGGCCAAGGCACAGGAATACTATAAACTGTTTTTCGATTACGACCTTTCAGAGGATGAAGCAAAGGCCATGCTGGCGAATTCATCCCTCAAATAAACGACATGAACACGCATGCAAACAGAAAACACAGCCGAATAATCCGTCTATTGACGAGCATCCTGACGATTATGATGTGCGTTTCTGTTTGCCTTACTCTCGTTCCGCAGATTACGGACGAAGCAGAGGCGGAGACTGTTACGGATACGGTGACGGTCAAGATCGGTTACTGGGGCATGCCGGAAACGCAGTATGTGGAGAAGGCGACGTTCCACTGGACGGAACTCAAAAAATCATTAGGCCTGTATGAACAGGCCTATTCCTATTTCCAGGGGAAAGAGAATGGGAGCTACAAGACGGTCGTTGTTTCCGCCAGAGGATTCTATCTGGAAGATATCCTCAATCTCGCCGGCGTCAATACCAGTGATATGCAGAACATCTCTTTTTATACAAATGACTACGGCGCGGGCGCATTTACCTCGTTTACGCCATATCAGCTATTTGAAGAGCCAAGATATTACTATGACAATATGGCGTCGTACATGGTCAATGAGTATAACGATCTGGGCATCTTGACCGGATATTCCATCGATCCCGCCATCGATCAGAACAAGGAACGCGTGGAAACGATGCTGGCGCTGGAAAGCAGTTGGGCGACTTATGAAGCGGGGACACAAAACACCAGCCCGAGCTTTACGAATCTGGGAACCAGCACACGTTTCCGGCTGCTGTTCGGGCAGAACGATCCGGGCGAGCAGCGGACCAATCAATCCGCAAAGTACGTCCATACTGTGGCTATCACCATAGACGGAACGCCGACCATCAAGACCGAAGGGTTGAAGTTGGGACAGATCAAGCTGTCCAACAAAGTCGGCAAACACAAGACGACGTTCCATGTTGCAGCGGACGAAGCGATGCTCTCGCTGATCATGGAAAACATCGTTTGGGAGTCATCGGATAATAAAGTCCTGCAGATCAACAACGTCGATATGAAAAAGAGCAAGAAATATGACGATGCTGTGCAGGTCACCATTGAATACGAAGTCTTTGTAGAAGGTGGCAGCGCAACGATTTCCGGAACGATGGGCGGCGCGATGAGCGGTGTAACGCTTGCGGGATCCCGCCTTGAGACTTCGGATGACGCGCCGGATGATACGAAGATGGATGACAAAAAGACAAAGCCGGAATCCGATTCAAAGAAACAGAACGACAGCAGCGGCAGTGATAAAACCAGCAGCAAGATCGGCAAACTGTCTCTGATCGAGGACGGAATCCAGACGGCCGATGCTGAGACGAGTGTTACGCCGGCAGCAAGTCAGCCGGAAACCGGCATGCTGACGGCAATGGATCTGGAAGACATCATGAGCACCGATGTCAAACCGACACAGATCAAGCCGATAGAGGATTCTCGAAAGTTTGCGCCGTTCATTTTCGGCGGTTTCGGAGGACTGCTGGCTCTTGGCGGCGTAACTTCTGCGGCGTCCTTCAAGTCGCAGACAAAGGGACCATGGAGTTTTAGGCGGAAATGAACAATACGTTAGGCGAGAAAAAGAACCGGGGATTCAAAACCAAAACGACGATACTGATCGTTTGCTTTATCGTTGTTTTTTTTGGTTCATTCATGCTGGGACGCTATTCCATCATGCCGGATGAGCTGCTGCGGATCCTTCTCTCAAAAGTTTTCGATATACAGCAGACTTGGCCGGATGCAGCGGAAACGGTCGTCTTCCAGGTTCGGCTTCCGCGTGTCATGGCGGCAGGCATGGTTGGCGCTGCTCTGGCAGTTGCCGGTGTCTGTTATCAGGGAATGTTTCAGAACCCGATGGTTTCACCGGGCATCTTGGGCGCTTCTTCGGGCGCCGGATGCGGCGCAGCTTTGGCGATTCTATTGGGGGCTTCCTATTACACGATCTCCTTGGTCGCGTTTATCTTCGGCCTGGGTGCTGTCATGCTGGCGTATATGATCAGCCGCATGAGCAAGATCAATCCGGTTTTGGCCATGGTGCTGGCGGGCATGCTGATCAGTTCGCTTTTCAGTTCCGGAACGTCTTTTATCAAGCTGGTAGCTGATACCGAATCGGCGTTGCCGGCCATCACATATTGGCTCATGGGAAGTCTTGTTTCGATCCAGCCACCGGATGTGCGTTTTGCCGCCGGTCCGATGCTGGCGGGATTCATTCCATTGATTCTGTTGAGATGGAGAATCAATCTGTTGACCGTCGGCGAAGAAGAGGCTCTGTCCATGGGCGTCGATACAACTAAACTGCGGCTTGTCGTTATCGTTTGCGCCACGCTTCTGACCTCCATCAGCGTGTCCATCAGCGGGGTGATCGGATGGGTCGGCTTGGTCATTCCGCATTTTTGCAGGATGATCTTCGGATATGACTACCGCAGACTGATCCCGGTGAATATGCTCTTTGGTGCCACGTTCCTGATCGTCGTCGACAATGTCGCCCGTCTGGCTACGACCGCAGAGATCCCGATCGGGATACTGACATCGTTTATCGGTGCGCCGATATTCGTCTATCTCATCATGACAGGAGGTGCGATCCGTGGAGACTAACAAAAATCTTAATGCGGAGCCTTTGATGAACATTAAAGGGCTGACCTTCTCATATGGAGACGTTGAGGTACTGAAGAATGTTGATTTCAGAGCGCAGCGCGGACAGCTCGTGGCGTTGATCGGTCCCAACGGGGCAGGCAAAAGCACACTCTTCAAATGCATTTTGAAATTCAATAAAGATTACAAGGGAACGATCCTGCTGGAAGGACGTGACATGAAACATATGTCCCGCGCTGAGATCGCCGGAAAGATCGCGTACATTCCTCAGACAACGACACCGGTCTTTAATTATCCGGTGATCGATATCGTCCTCATGGGAATGACCGGAGGACTGAAGCCTTTGGAATCGCCTAAGAAAAAGCACATTGAAAAAGCCGAGAAGACGCTTGAGGATCTGGGGGTTTTGTATTTGAGAGATCGCGGTTTTGCCCGGATTTCCGGCGGGGAACGGCAATTGGTGCTGCTCGCCAGAGCCATGGTGCAGGACGCGACGCTGCTTGTGATGGATGAACCGACGGCGAATCTGGATTACGGAAACCAGTTCCGCGTCATGGAGCGGATCAAAGGTCTGGTCAAAGACGGATACACGGTCATTCTGTCCACGCATAATCCGGAACACGCGCTTCTTTTTGCGGATAAGGCCTTTGTGCTGCAGGACGGGGAGGTCCGCGCGGCAGGTCCTTCGAAAGAAGTGTTGTCGGAAGAACTGATGGAACAGCTGTATGATGTTAAAGTACATCTTGTAGATACGGTGTTTGACGGACAGGAAGCGAAAGTCTGCGTTCCTGTTAAATCGACGAGGTAAGAAAGTGAAAACAATTCGAAAGACGATCAGCACGATAGCAGCAGTTATTTTGGGAATCATATTTTCTTTCGCTATGTCGGGCAGCGCCATGGTATATGCAGGCGTTCACAGTATGGCCGCGGGCGACGCGTGGGATGGATCGGTTGATATCAGTTGGTATACCGAAAGCGCCGAGGACGTGACAGATTATTACATCGAGAATGCCGCACAGCTGGCCGGACTGGCGTACATCGTCAACGGGCAGCTTGATGCCAAAGCCTTTCCGGTGCAGTATAAGGAAAATACGGAAGGGAAAGGCGACTACGATAAAGCGGTCATAAAAGACTTTACCAATGACAGCTCCGGAAAGAATATCGAATACTATAAGATGAATCTGGAGCACAAAGGCGCGTACGACATCGACTATGAGAAAATGATCACTGACGCCAAAGCAGACGGAAAGTTGACCGACGGAACGGAAGGAGACGGAGTGACGAATTCCGGTCTTACGGCCAGCGATTTTTATGTGCAGAAGTACACCCATATCACATCCAGTGGCGGCGGCAGCGGTGTTACGGACACATATTATTACATTGGAAAACAGAAATACGATTTTATGGGAAAGACGATCCATTTGACCGCGGACATCGATCTTGGCGCAAGTGCTGATGCAAGCGGTACGATTTCCGGACCGAACTGGACACCGATCGGCGGACGTTTCCCGGCGGATGCGTATCTGCTCTACACGGATAGCAGCGGTTTGGAACACCGCATGCAGAATCTGGTCGTGGAATCGTATTTCAACGGATCCTTTGATGGAGGCTGCCACACCATCGCCAACATTTATTGCGACAGGTGGGCCAGCGATGGTGACTATCTTAAAAACCACGGATCCGGTTTTATCGGATTGATTGGAAATCTCTACGATACAAAATATGACGATTCGGATACGGGATACGGCCACGCGGACACGGCGGAAGAGCTGCCGGAGGGCTGGACCCCGACCGTCAGCAACCTGGCCATGGGAAACGCAACGGATGGGACGTTCAAAGGCTATGTCTGCGGGAACCGCATGGTCGGCGCCATCGTCGGCTGCTTGGGTGACGTAAAGAATGGCGTCAATATTGATAACTGCGCTAACTATGCTACCGTATACACGACGGACTCCAAGGGCCTTGCCGGTATTGCCGGCGGTAGCAGCGGCAAGGGAAATATCCGGAATTGTTATAACGCCGGAACGATCAAAACGGTTTATCCGTCATCACCGGCCGGCGGGATCATCGGATCCAACGATGGAACCAATGTTTACAATTGCTACAACATAGGAAAGATCATCAATACGGAAGACGATGAATATAGTGAGGGGATCGGAAGCCATTACGGGGGCGTTTATGTCGTTGACAATTGCTACTCTTTGGCGGGGACGTTCCAACATACCACCAGCGCCAGCGCGAGTGAACCATGTGACGGATACTACCGCGGAAGCGGGGCAGGGAGAATCATTGTGAACATCTTCGTTCGGCAGGCGGAGGATCATGAAGGACAGAGCGGAATGCGCTCCGATGCGTTCCTGAATGAGATCAACGCCAATGCCGGAAATATTTTTGTCAAGGATACCGCGAATATCAATCAGGGGTATCCAATTCTGTTCTGGCAGGCAGGGAACAGTGGAACGGGCACGGTTCAAGTAGAGGCTGTGGAGAAAGGTTCTGTGAAAGCGACGACTCCAAATGGGGAAACGATCACAGCCGGGCAATCTGTGACGGTATCGGTTGGGACCGTCCTTTCGTTGACCAATGAAGCCACATCGCCGAACGTGTTGGAATACTACACAGCGAACGGCCAAGCATTGCGTGCGGATTATTACACCGTGACCGACAATGGCCGGACGATCACCATTGGTGGTGCGTTCATCACACTTTCCAGCGGGACGATCCACTTCGATAAAAAGACGGACATTTACCAGATGGGGATATCCAAAAGCGGCAATGCCGTGATCGGAGAAGGAGCAGAAACAAGAACGGTAGCGGTCCAGGATTACACGGTTCGTGACGGTGACACGATATATCAAAATGATGTACTCACTGCAAAAGCCGTCCTCAAGAAGGGCGCAGAACTGAAAAACAAGAACAATGCATACAGCGGAAAGTTCAAATACACGTTTGGATATTCGACCGGAGACACAGATAGTGTCTATGACGGTGTCCATATCGTGAAGAGGAATGTTGACGCCGGTTCGGTTACGGTGACGGCAGAGCCGTTGACAAACGGAAAGAGCTGGTCTGATCTGGCCGATACCAGTTGGTGTGAAAAGGGTGATATCCACGGAACGTATACGATCAAGACACCGGAGCAGCTGGCCGGGCTGGCGGTACTTGTCGGTGAAGGATATTCATTCGAAGGGGCAACTGTAAAACTGGGTAATGACATTTCACTGGCAAACACCGATGGAACCGAGGGTATCCGCTATTGGAAACCAATAGGACAGTCTGCAAAGAAATTCAGGGGAACGTTCAACGGAAACGGGAAAGCGATCCGTGGTTTGATGGTTGAATCAACGAGTGGGGCCGGCGGTCTCTTCGGGTATTGTGAGAAGGCGACGATCAAAAACCTGAGTGTTTACGGACGCGTGCAGGCACCAGGCAACGCAGCCGGAATCGCAGCCGTCATAAATGGCGGAATCATTGACAATTGCAAAAACTATGCGGTGGTATCCGCCATTGATAAAGAAAAGGCGGGTGGAATCTGTGCTGAGATCTCCGATGGCGCATGTATCAGAGGATGCAGGAACAAAGCGGCAATATCGGGGGGCAGCAAGGTCGGCGGGATCGTCGGCAGCGCACTGGATACGGCCGGCAGCATCAGCAAGTGCGCCAACTATGGCAAGATCAAGGGAACAAGCAACGGGGTGACGACATATGCCGGAGGTATTGTCGGACAGCTTGGTTGTACGCTTGAAAAGTGCGGCAATTACGGAGCCGTCACTTCCGCGACCTGCAATGCGGGCGGTATTACAGGGTACACTTATGCGAATGAAAAGGCCGAAAAGAGCACCAAGGGGTACTCCAGCATTAGGGATTCCCTGAATCAGGCAACTGTCAAGAGCATGAATTCCAATGCGAATACAGCGGTCGGCGGCCTGATTGGATATGCGAAATACATTGCGATGGACAATTGCTACAGCACGGGTACCGTGAAGGGGGAAACCTATACCGGCAAACTCGTAGGGCGGTTCTATAAAAGTATCTACAACAACATCGATAAGAGCTACTGCATTTCCGGCGGGAAGTGTGTTGCGCTGGATGGAACCGGAAAAGACGCCAACACCGATGCATCGACGAAGAGCTACGTTAAAGTGACCAAGTCCAGTGCGAAAAAGATGAAAGCAAAAGCCTTTGCAAAGCAGCTGAACAAAGCGAGCAAAGGAACGTTCAAGTATGTAAAGAAGAACTATCCGCAGCTGAGTTGGGTGGTCTCCCTGAAAGAATTAAAGGTCACATTCATCGGCGACTATCGGGGAACTGTGAGAACGTATTACGGCGGATCGGTCGAGCTGCCGAAAGCGCCGAAGGGATTCACGTATCGCTTCAACAAGAAAACAGCTTCCGGTCCGGTCTGGAAGGGAACGGACATCAAATCAAACGTAAAGGTCTATGTAACAAAGAAAAAGATCGCCACGTTCAATGTGCGCTTCAAGGCGGATGGGAAGGAAGTCTACACGATGGCATTCAAGCCGTCTGCGAAGTATTTGACGCAGGCCCCGCCGGAAGCAGAATCGTTGGATGGGGTCCACCGGGACGGCTGTGTGGCGCAGTGGTCTGAAAGCGACATGACGGACAGCGATGGTTTAAGCTATTGGGACAGCAGCCGTCAGACTGCTCTCGGCAAAGCTGACATCATCGTAAATGCTGTTTACACGCAGGATACGCTGGAATTCACCAGGCAGATAACCGGAGATACCGTCCGGTTTACGGCAGACATCGACAGCGCCTATATAGAGCAGCACGGATCCCATGTGTTCCTCGCGCCACAGGCAAAGGGAACCGTTACGATCAAAAGCGGCGCAGAGGTTACATTGGATGGTCAGAACGGACCGTTCAAGAACGTTCGCATTATCGTAGAACAAGGTGCGAAGCTGACGCTGCAGAATATGGATATTACATCGGACCCTGCCAGAATGGCGGGAACAGATAATGCGTATGCCACACTGGAAGTGGCCGGCGGAAGTGACCGCTCCAGCGCGACGGTCGTGCGGTTCAGCGGCAGAAATAATATTGCCAGCAGCAACGACGGCAGCAACGGATCGGATAATAGCAATTTCTATCCGGCAGCGGCATTGACCGGATACGTGATTTTTGATCAGGCGGAGAAAGAAACAGACTCGATCCATATGCGTTCCGAAAACGGAAGCCCGGTCATCCATCTGAAAGACAAGTCGACTCTCGAAGTGGCCGGCGGCGTCGTGGCTTTGTACAAATTTGAGAAACTCGGCTATCCGGGAGGTATGATCTACGGTACCGCGTTCGATTATGCGACTCGCAAGGGAACGAACACAAACGGTAAAGCCGATTTGACCGTCAGCGGTGGTACCCTGGTTTCCGTATCGGAATCCAATCACATGTTTGCCGCGTGTGTCCGCAAATATACGCAGACAGGCGGGCAGACCATATTCATCGCGACGGAAACAATGTCTGCAAACGGAGTAAACGGGACAGGACAGTCCAATGGCGCTGAATACGCGCTGTATGCAGATCAGATGGAGGTCAGGGGAGGAAGCCTTTATGCCGGCGCCCGCACGCACCAGAATAATACCAAGGATCCGATTTGGTATTACACCAATGCGAATGCCATCAACACGGCAGGTGATGTCGATCACTCAGGCAACGGCTTCAAGGAAACGCATTTCCTCTATGTCATCGATACTGCCGATTGGGGTGGAACGACCATGACGGTCGCAGTGGATGGGACGGCAGTCTATACCGGCAAAGGCAATTTGGCTGCCTATACTGTCGGAGATGCGGATCAGATCCTCATCGACAGCAGTCAGGCGGATCGCTACATCTACCTGTGGCTTCAGAAAGGGACAAATCACAGCATTTCCGTCGATGGGGCGGAAATCGCCAGCGGTGTGAACGAAAACACTCTGGAAAATGTTAAGATTGCAGTCACAGCTGCCGGGAAAGTGCTTTCCGTGAAGCTTCTGGACAACTCGTTTGCAATTAAGTCCGCCGGACAGTCGACCGATTACGTAGTCGCAGCAGATCTCTACAGCAGCGATGGTCAGCTTCTGGAGACCGTCACCAAAGAAGGTGCTGTCACCGATGCGTCAGATGTGATGGAGATCGAGACAGAAAAGCTGAATGCCGCGGCGTATGTGAAAATCAGGATCTACGAAAAAGAAACGGAAATACCGCTCATGGATACAGCAGAATTTGTTTTGTAACAGAAGTTATCGATAAAAGTTGTCGTGGCCATAAAAAGTTGGCACGACAACTTTTTATAATGCTTTGATTCGCTTAAGCAACCGATTTTTGAGATGCCGGAGCCTATAATGTACACATATTTTGATTGTTATAGTTGAACATTTTATTATTGTGAGGAAAGGAAAGAATATGAGTACAGTAAAGAAAAAAGTGTTGTCATATGTATTGTCCTTTGTGATGGCATTTACAGTATTCGGCGTATTCGGCGTAAGCGCTGTAAATGCGGACGTTGAAGAAGGCGGATACTTTGTCACGATGAGCTATACGGATGACAACGGCGCAACATTTACCGATCCAAAGACGATCAAGGAATACACGAAAGCGGAATTTGAAGCGCTTGCGGACATCGGCAGCGAAGAAGCTCCTGCAATCTATATGTGGGCCAAAGACGCAACGACCCTTAATCCATATAAGGTCACAAAAGGCGTTTCTTATGATGCCATCCTGAATGATCTTGGATATGGGGATGCTGCCGGACTCGTTGGCGTATACGACTGGGCAGAGTTGAAGGGTACTCCGGGGCTCTCCAGATACAACAAGAATGGCTTTGAACTGATCAACTATATTAAAAAGGCGATCATCGGCAAGTCTTTCTATGATGTAGTGTATAACGGCGAAGCGTTGCAGTACGGCGAAGGAACAGAGGTTTCTCCTGTTATCGCATTGGAATACAAGGAACTGGCAAGCAAGAAGAGCTTGAAGGATTTCCCGAATGCGACGATTGCTGAGATTCCGGATGATGCGTGGGCAGTTGGAGGTAATTCCTCAACCGAAACGAAGTTCGATGCGAGATCCTTCGTTGGAATGGAGACTCCAGAAGAAACCGGTGGGTTCAGATCCTGTTCGGGAACCAGAAACGGGCTCGATCTTGTTAAGGCATATGATACGACCATTGAAGTTAACGGCGAGACCGTTTATTTCGAAAAGAATGCAGAATCTGTTGAACTGCCGGCTGTATTTGCTGACAAGGACATCACCGGCTGGAGCTATATCAAGAAAGTGGATGGTAAGGATACCGTTGTAGACCTCGGGCTGACACCGTCCGGAGCAGATCTTGTAGCGGCAGGTGATGCCACTCTCTTCCCGACTCCAAAGACGATCGATGACGTAGCCATCGTTCCTTCCGTAGGGCTCGACAAAGCAGTTGTTGCAAAGAAATCCGTCACTCTGAAGTATTTTGTTGACGGCGACGCCGCCGGTGTGGAAATCGCATATCAGGTCAAGGGAAAGAGCGCCTGGAAAACAGTTAATGCGACCAGCCTGACATCAAAAAAGATCACGAAGCTTCAGAAAGGCAAAAAGTACAACCTCAAAGCCAGAGCTTACTACTACACTCCGAAGCAGGCCAAGGCTTACGGCGAATGGAGCGGAATCATCACAACAAAGAAAGTCAAATAAAAGCAACTTAAGAACTTAAAAAATCAATAGGGAAGGGCGGATCTTCGATGATCCGCTCTTTTCGTATAAATTGTTGTTTTGCCAACAAATGAGAAGAAAGCCTTTTGTTATCATATACATACAGAAAGGAAAAACGATTTATGCTGGATATTTTTACAGAGGGCGTAACAGGTACACTAAGAGCGATGTCAGCGGGGCTTCGCTACCCGGTCATGATCATTTTGATCCTGCTGGCGGCGTTCACGGTCTTCCTGCTGGGAACTTTGCTCGTCGAGTTTTTTCAGGAACACAGGCATCTGAAGGAAAAAATGCCTGAACTGGTGGATAAGATCCGCGCGGCCGGCAAGGGAAATGTGGCGCAGTGCGTCGAGGAAAGCGCGCTGCTGAACCGGCAAAAGGATGCGTTGATCGAAGTGACGAAGCATCCGGAGCTGACCGATCTGATGCGGGAGAGTCTCGCCATACGCCTTATAGCGGAAGAACAGGATTTTTACGACCGGAGGACGAGACGGAGCGATCTGCTCGCAAAGATCGGACCGATGCTGGGTCTGATGGGAACGTTGATTCCGCTCGGCCCGGGAATCATTGCACTGGGACAGGGCGACACCTATACACTATCCACTTCGTTGCTCATGGCATTCGATACGACCGTTGCGGGACTTGCTATTGCGGCCGTGGCGCTTTGCATATCGATAATCCGCAAGCGTTGGTATAGGAACTACATGTCGATGCTCGAGACCCTGATGGAGTGCGTGCTCGATGAGGTCAAGAACGAGATCGATTTCAGCAGTGCGGGACGTCCAGCGGGCACAGGTTTTGCGCCGGTGCCGCCACAGGAACAACCAGCAGCCGTGCAATCGCAGCGACCTCCGCAGCCGGTCTCCCCATACAGCCGGGAACACCGGGTGATGGAAGAAAGCCGAAAAGAGGAAATCGTTGCGGAATACAAGCGCATTCTGAATGAAAAGATGGAACAGCTGGGCAGTACCGGGCTGACTGGCGATATCCAGAAAGCGGCATTCCTGGAAGCGCAGAAGATCGTTGCGGAGAGGGGGCAGTAAGGTATGCTGAGAAGATCGGGAGCAGGGAGACTCCATTCTGCTACGCAGCGGCAGGAAGAAGACGTCAATCCGATGGAGAGCACCACGAACCTTTCTGACGTGATGCTGGTTTTGGCGGTCGGAATGATGTTGGCGGTCGTCATCAACTGGAACGTCGATATCAATAAGAACACGGTGAAGAAGATCGATGATCCGCATCAAGTAAACAGCAATCAGATTTCGGAGGACGGCTTCGAGCAGAACCTTGTTGAAAAGGGAAAAGTTTATTACGATGAGGATACTGGTCAGTATTATGTCAAAGTCGATTAGAGGAGCCGAATAAATTATCTGTAATTTGAAGGCGGTTGTTCGATACACAGCCGCCTTTCTTGTTGCAACTGTTACCGATACATAGTAAAATATACTAAGTATTGATATTTCAAGATAAAAGGGAGGATTTATCCGTGGATAACAGGATCATCGTGATCAGAAATGAAGTAAAAAGAGCAATTATAGGAAAAGACGCGGTCATCGACCGGGTGCTGACTGCCATACTGGCAGGAGGGCACATTCTGATCGACGACATTCCGGGCGTAGGAAAGACAACGATGGCGCTGGCGTTCAGCAAGGCCATGGGATTGAAGTTCAATCGTGTCCAGTTCACTCCGGACGTGCTGCCGTCAGACATCACAGGATTCACGATGTACAACAAGGAAGCTGGTAAGTTCTCATATGTTCAGGGAGCGGCAGCCTGCAATTTCTTGTTGGCCGATGAAATCAACCGTACCTCGAGCAAGACCCAGTCGGCGCTGTTGCAGATCATGCAGGAAGGCAAGGTCACCGTCGACAGTCACACCTATAAGCTGCCGGATCCGTTTGTTGTTATGGCGACCCAGAACCCGATCGGCGCGGTCGGAACGCAGATGCTTCCGGAAGCGCAGCTGGACCGGTTCATGATCCAGGTCTCCATGGGGTATCCGGACACGAAATCGCAGCTCCAGATCCTGAAGGACCGGAGCAGTGCGGATCCGCTCGATCAGATCCGCGCGGTCATCAGCGCGCCGGATATCGTCCAGATGAAGCAGCAGGTCAAGGTGACCTACGTGGACGACAAGATTTACATGTACATCACTGCTTTGGCGGAAGCGACCAGACGGCATGAACTCATCAAGCTGGGTCTCAGCCCGCGTGGCGCGCTGGCGCTTGCCGATATGGCCAAAGCGGATGCATTTATGAAGGGGATGAATTTTGTAACGCCGGAAAACGTACAGGCGGTGTTCCGTGATGTCTGCTCACACAGGATCATTCTGCACCCGAAGGCACAGCTGACGGAAACGACGAAGGATAAGATCCTGACAGGGATACTGGAGCAGGTCAAGGCGCCGAGATAAGGACAAGAGCGTTCATGGGTATGAGATTGTTTAACATTCGGGGCATTATTTTTATCATAATCCTGATTCTATCTGCAGCATTATATCTCTTCACAGAGGCGCGGTACGCGGCCCTGCTTTTGATAATGCTGTTTTTGATTCTGATCGGTGCGCTCGTGACGGCGAACGTGACGGGCAGGCAACTCAAGGCATCTGTTATTGCGCCGCTGCAGGGAACTCGCGGGGAACCGGCGCATGTCATTATCCAGTTAGAGAACAAAGACACTCTTCCTGTGCTAAGATGCGCAATCCAGGCAGTGGCAGAAAATCTGCTGACCGATGAACGCGACGTTTTCGTTCAATTTCTTTCCGTGGGAAGAAAGAAGAAAGCGAATGCGGATTTTATGATCCGGGAAGAGCGTTGCGGATGCGTACGAATCCGCATCGAAGACCTGCTTGTGACCGATCCGCTGGGGATCATCAGCGTACGGCCGAAGTCACTGGATATCGAGGACAATGGCACCGGATGGATCTCCTTCCTTCCGCGCGCGGCGGAGACGAGAATTCCGGAAGAGGAACTGGCCAGCTACGATATGGAGAGCTACAAATATTCTTCACTGAACAGCGGCAGCGATCCTTCAGAAACATTCGATATCCGGGAGTACGAGCGCAATGACAGCATCAAGGCGATTCACTGGAAACTGACCGGGAAGATGGACGAGATCATGATTCGGGATTTCGGGCTTCCGATCGAGAACAAGGTCATGATGATCGTCGATAAATCACTCGCTGAAAAGTCCGGTGCGGAAGATCTGATCGAACACGCCGCGGACTTTGTTTCTTCCCTGAGTTACACTCTGCTCAGCAAAGAAATCAATCACACGGTCGGCTGGTATGATTATCTGGAAAATAAATTCCAGACGTTCCGCGTCGACGACGAGAATTCCTTCTGGCTTGCGGTCAGAGGGTTGATCTCAAGCCCGTTCAGAATAGATGAATCATCTGCCGCGGCCCGATTCGTCGAGTCGGACAGCAGCAGAGATTATTCAAGTTATATTTACGTCAGCGATGACGGCAGCGAAATAGAAAGGCTCATGAACTATGGAGCGGTTGCCTTATACAGGCCGGAAGACTTCCGGTAAGACCATAAAAAAAGGCAAGTTCTCCGTGAATCTTGACCTTTATACGATCGTCAAATACGCCAAGGACGTTGCCATAGGGGTTCTTATGGGCATTGGCGCTTTTATGGTGCTGATAACGACGTTCGGGCTCAGATGGCACCGTGCGGATTGGCCGAACGGGACTTTTTCGGACGGCATGGTGGCGGCCTGGAACATCGTAGCACACCACTTGGCCGCGGTGGATGGCGTTTTCCTGAAACAGCTCGTGAACTACGATCCGGAAACCGGACGTTTCCTGTTCATCGTTTTATTGTTCTCCGTGATCGTCGGAGTCCTGATTTCCCTGAGCCGGAAACGGTGGTTCCTGATCCTGTATGTTCTATTGGTGGGATTACCATCCGTGATCTGGGGAGTGCATCCGTCGGTCCTGGCGGTCGCGATCCTGGCAGGCGGCGTGCTGCTGTTCATCATCAATTCCGATATCCACGATCTCGCGAAGGGTGCCAGGGGACTGATCTACGGCGTGTTGATCGGGGCTCTCTCATTTGTGCTCATGTGCGTTCCTGCCATATCCGGATTGGCAGACCGGCCGCAGGCACTTGACAACTACCGCGAGAATGTGCAGGCGGAGGCGGTCAATTCCTATTACGGCGAGAACCCGCTGCACGACGGTGACCTGACCGTCAAGAAGAGAAAGACAGGCAACGGCACCGCACTGAAGGTGACCATGTCCACACCGGATTCGATCTATCTGCGGGGCTTTGTCGGCGATGTTCTGAAGGACGACGGATGGGAACCGCTTTCGTACGCGACCTACTACGATGATAGGGATCTGTTCTTCTGGCTGCGCCAGAACGGATTCAACGGGCTGGGACAGATCAGCCAGTCCGCGGAACTGGCCGGAAGGGGCGGAGAGATCAATAATATAACGATCGAAAACATTGGCGCCAACAAACGGTATGCGTATGTTCCGTATGAGATCTCCTTTGACGGGGTGAGCGAGACGAAGAACTGGGGCGAAAGCTTTTTGACCGGCGGCAAACTGCACCGGATCAAGGAATATTCCTTCACCACATCGACGAATCTGGTTTCCGACTGGACGAACATCGCATCGCAGTTCTATACGAAAAAACATCCGCTGCCGGAGCAGGCGGAATATATAACCAACGAAAGCCATTACAACGCGTACATTTACAAGAAGTTCACATACCTGTCGAAGGATGACCGGGAAGTTCTGGATGTCGCGATGGGGGACGGCAGCGGCGATCAGAAGAGAGGCCACGTGGAATACAACGCGGCCATCAAGCAGATCCGCCAGCTTCTGGCCACCAATTTCGTCTACGAAGATACGCTGACCGGATACAAGAAGAAATACACCATCATGGAAAACATCTTCTCCGCGCAGAGCGGTTACGACGCGCAGTTCGCCACAGCAGCGGTTATGATGTTCCGGTATTACGGAATCCCGGCAAGATACGTAGAAGGATATCTCATTACGCAGAGCGATGTTTCCATGGGGCAGACATCCATCGATGTCCCGCGCAGCAACGCGCACGCATGGGCGGAGATCTACATCGACGGAATCGGGTTCGTTCCTGTAGAAGTTTGTCCGAATTATCTTGGCTTGATGAAAGAAGCGGATTATAATGTAGGTATCACAACGAAGAGCAAAAAACCGCTCATGGATAAATCCAAGCAGAACGGGGAAGATCCGAATGTCGTCATCGAAAAGACGAAGACCAACGCGGGCCGCAAGAACATGCCGCACTTCCCGGTGGTCGTCCTGGCGATCCTGGCAGCGATGGGAATTCTGGCGATACTGGTATTCTTGGTTGTGAAACTGATCCGCGCAATCAAAAAGATCCGCGCAAGGCGGAAACTGTTCCGCAAGGGAGAACCGAGAGAAGCGGTCCGCGCGATTTACCACCGCATGGATGAGGTCGGCATCGAGCCGACGGAAAGAGCTGCGGACATCGGCAACAAGGCTTCTTACAGTGAGATCAAGGTCTATGAAGAAGACCGGCAGTTCATGCTGGAGGAACTCAAATCATCGAAGAAGCGGAAACAGCAGAAGCAGCAGAAGAAAGAGAAACCGAAGAAAGAAAAAACAAAGAAGCAATCGAAACAGCCAAAGCAGCCGAAGGACGCTGAAGATACAATTGATTCGAAAGAATCAAAACTGTCCAAGCTGTCCAAGCTTCCGAAGCTGCCAAAGCTAAAGAAACAAGATAAACAAGAAAAAGGGATTAAGGAAAAGAGAAAGAGAAGGAAAGAGAAATGAAACGTTTTTTGAAAAACAATCTGGTAGCGGTCATCGCCATTGCCGTAATCGTTGCAGGCGCCGGAACGGTGTACGGGGGCCTGAAGTCACAGCAGCAAGACTTCGGCGCGAATCCGACCGGCGCGGAGAATCCGTCAAAGACGCAGGTACTTCTGGAAGGCGAGGGGTATTCCCTGAGCAAAGACCAGAAGGACGATTACGATTTGCCGCAAAAGGTCGAAAAGAAAAAGAACAACGAAGTCAAGCCATACACTCCTCAAACGAATACACAGGGGAGCCACTTCACGTTCACGCCGCACAGCACCACAACGCCGACGAAAATCGACTACAGTCCGACGATCTATACGAATCTGAAGGACCAGAAGGTCAAGGCCGGCAAGGAGATCTCTTTCTGGGTCGAAGGGAAGACCTACACGAAGATCAGCATTCGGTCCTCGAATTTCAAGGTCAAGATGGGCAAAGATACGATCACCGGTTCAGGCAGCGATACCCACTGTACATATACCGTAACCATTCCGAAAGGAAAGAATAAGATCACGATCAAAGTCACGGATCCGTTGCGCAAAAAGTCCACTTCAAAGACCTTCGTCGTGACCGGCAAGAAGAAAAATAAGCCGGAAGAGAAGAAATACACCGTAACGGCTGACTTCAGTGCACCGGGTCTGCTTGTCGATGGAGAGGCGTTGAGCTGTTCCGTCTTCTGCGAGGTCAAAGAGGGAGACGATCTGAGTGCCGCCCTGAAGGCGATCGACAAGGCGCTTGATGAATCCGGTTATGGCATTTCACCAAGCGGGGAAACGCCAACAAAACTGTCTCTGCCAAATTCAGCGACATTGGATCTGACACCGGAAGCCAGAGAACTGTATGGCGATGAAGAAACCAACCCGCCTTTGGAAGATCAGGACAGCATCAAGAACGGCATTTTCACCGATTCTTCGGCATGGTCTATAGAGGACGCTCCGGATACGATCACAGAGGATACGAATCTCGATTTCGTCTTTAATTTGGAATAGAGAACAATGAAGACAAGGTTCATTTTTATGGGAGATCCACAGTGCAGCAGGGTCTCCGACAATAAACCGGACTATACGACATTGGAAAAACTGCTTCGTTTTTCCGTTTCCAGGTCTGCATCAGAGGGCGAAAGCCCTCTTGTTGTATTTAGCGGAGATCTGGTGAACCGCGGCGGCAAGCAGGAAGAGTGGGACGCTTTCTTTCAGGCCTGTGACCACGTCCGTATGGAATATGATTTTACGATGGTATCACCGACCGGTACCCACGGCGCACAGGCGGATTATCCCGATGTGAAGGGATTCCGGGATCGTTTTCTTCTTCCGGGCAACGGACCTTACGGACATGAAGACGGGTTCTATTCGTTCGACTATGGGTGCGCGCATTTTATCGTGCTCGATTCCCGATACATGGATAATCCACAGAGGGAAGCCAGCAAATATCTCGGTGCTTGGATCAAGTATGATCTGGCGACCAATCGGCAGCCGGCGGTCTTTGCCGTGATGCACCATCCGATGTACAGCACCGGTTCCTCCATAGACGATGACATCCGTGCAAAAGCCATGCGGGAGAATTATCTGAAACTGCTGTATCGCTACGGCGTGGGTTTTATTCTCTGCGGACACCAGCACATTTACTGCAGGACCGGTGGGCAAGCGGACGTGACGCAAATCATGGGCGTTGCCGGCGGCAAACGCTTTAACATAAAAAAAGCGGAAAATTTCGAAACATACGTCGGAAATGTTGCCGCGACAACATTATTTGAGACCGATGGGAATACAATAGAGATGGAAACATTCGATGAGGAAGGAAACTGCATCGACCGGTATGTACAGTCTGTGAGACCGGTCAAACCGCGGAAGTGCGGAACCTGTCCAAATTTTGACCATTGCGGGGGAACCGGTATCGTTGAAAAGACCGAGGCTGAGGAAAGAGCGCTGGCAGCAGGACACAGCCCTTTGATTCCTGCTTACAACGGCGGGCTGATGATCGATGGGAAATACTACGATCAGAAGGCGATCGACGCGATGGATTGGCAGGAACACACCATCTCTTTCATGAAAAGAGGCAAGCCTTATCCGCAGACGGTAAAAGGAGTTGAGCTACAGGGAATTTTGCAGATCGATCCGGAAAAAAACGGAGCAGAGACGATCGTTTCTGTCATCAGTGAAGACGGGGTGCAGGCCCGCTATCAGGCGGAATTGCCGCTCATCCTGTTCCGCGATGAGGCGGATCACAATCATCGTTCGAGCTACCGGCTGACGGCCGGACAGCCGTTTCCTCGTCATGTGATCCAGATCGAAGCAAGCACGATCAGAGGTGAAGTATGAAATATCTTGAGAGCGTTATCAACAGCGGTCTCTTCAATAATCTGAAGAAATCCCAATACATTGATGCTTTTGAACAATTGAAGATCACGAGCAAACACTTCGGCAAAGGGGAACCGGTTTTTTATGAAGGCAATATCATTGACCGGATCTGCATTGTGGAACGCGGCAGCATCTGCGGCGAAAAAACGTCGCATGACGGGGAAGTGCATATTCTGGATGTGTACGAAGAGAATTCCATCTTTGCATTGGAGATAGCCCTCTCAAAGTCCAAGAAATCGGCCATCGATTTCATCAGCAATGAAGACTCGGTCGTCGTATTCGTTTCGCTCAATGCGATCATCGGGTCGCCTTACGCGGAGCAGATCCAGTCCACGCTGATTCATCAGTTGTCCGACAACAATATCCGCATGGCGCACAAGATCGAGATACTGGCGGAGCGGGGATTGAGAGACCGCATCATAACGTATTTGGATGTTCTCTGTCGCAAAGCCGGTACGAATGCCGTCAGCATCCGCATGAACCGGGAACAGCTGGCACAATACCTGTGCGTCAACCGCAGCGCGCTTTCCAATGAGCTGAACAAAATGAAAAGGGAAGGGATCATCGACTTCCAGAAAGATAAGTTCACGATTCTGTGAGTCCCGGCAGGATACGCAAAATAGTAAATAATGATAGCAAAAAAGGACGGAATATGATATAATTATTCCGTCTATTTTTGAATGGACTTTAACGGTAACGAAAGGAGACTCCGAATATGGGAGAACAGAGAAAATTCAAGCGAGTGCTGGTCGCCAACCGAGGGGAAATCGCGATCAGAATATTCAGAGCCTGCAAAGAACTGGGAATCAGAAGTGTAGCGATCTACTCAGAGGAAGATAAAAATACATTGTTCCGGACAAAGGCGGACCAGTCGTATCAGATCGGCAAAGGCAAGTCGCCGGTCGACGCGTATCTGGCCATCGACGAGATCATCGAGCTGGCCAAAGCCAAGGGCATCGATGCCATCCATCCGGGATATGGTTTTCTGGCGGAGAATACGGTTTTTGCAAAGGCCTGTGAAGATGCCGGCATCGTATTCATCGGACCGGATCATCACATGATGGAAAACCTGGGAGACAAGGTTCAATCCAAGCTCATCGCACAGTCCGTTGGTGTGCAGACGATCCCGGGTATCGCCGAGACGATTCCGGACGTTGAAACAGCGCTGGATTTTGCAGAGAAGTGCGGCTATCCGGTGATGCTGAAAGCGGCAGCCGGCGGTGGCGGCAGAGGCATGCGGATCGTCCACAGCAAAGAGGATCTGCCGGCGCAGTACAACAGCGCCAAGAGCGAAGCGGCGAAAGCCTTCGGAATCGACGATATCTTCATCGAGAAATATATCGAACGGCCGAAGCACATCGAAGTGCAGGTCCTGGGCGACAACTACGGCAACGTGATCCATCTGGGTGAGCGTGATTGCTCCATCCAGAGACGGCACCAGAAGGTCATCGAATTCACGCCGGCCCTGTCCATCACGGACGAACTGCGCCAGAAACTCTATGCGGATGCGATCAAAATCGCCAAAGCCGTCAATTACAGAAGCGCCGGCACCGTTGAGTTCCTCATCGACAATGAGGGGAACCACTATTTCATTGAAATGAACCCGCGTATCCAGGTAGAACATACCGTTACGGAGATGACGACGGGTATCGATATCGTACAGTCACAGCTGCTGATCGCCGAAGGCTATCCGCTGGATTCCGATGAAGTCGGCATCAAGAGCCAGGATGATATCCAGCCGAGAGGGTACTCGATCCAGTGCAGACTGACGACCGAGGATCCGATGAACGGGTTCGCGCCGGATACGGGCGTGATCACCCGGTACATCAGCCCGGGCGGATACGGGATCCGTCTGGACGCCGGCAACGCGCAGATGGGCGCTGAGATCTCACCGTATTACGACAGCCTGCTGGTCAAGGTCACAGCCTGGTCAAGGACCTGGGACGACGCAGCCAACAAGGCGTCCAGAGCTCTCAAAGAACTGAAGATTCAGGGCGTTAAATCGAATCGGACCTTCCTGCTCAACGTACTCAATCATCCGCAGTTCCGCGCGGGAACCTGTGACACGGGTTTCATTGCGGACAATCCGGAACTGCTCCACTCCAAGCCGAGGACAAATTCCGAATCACAGGTCCTCCGTTATCTGGGCAATCTGTACGTCAACGTCAACCACGGCGTCAAGCCGCAGTTCGACAAGCCGGTATTCCCGAAGATCAAACCGGATGAGATCGCCGGTCTTCGCGGGACCAAACAGCTGCTGGATGAACAGGGACCGGAAGGCGTGGTCAACTGGATCCGCGAACAGAAAAAACTGCTCATTACGGATACCACGATGCGTGACGCGCAGCAGTCGCTGATGGCGACGCGTGTACGGACCGTCGATATGGAACGGATCGCGCCGGCCGTAGCACTTTACGGACAGGACCTCTTCTCGCTGGAGATGTGGGGCGGAGCAACCTTCGATACAGCGTACCGTTTCCTGGGCGAGTCGCCTTGGGAGAGACTGGAAACGCTGCGGGAAATAGTTCCGAATATCCTGTTCCAGATGCTGATCCGCGGGGCGAACGCAGTCGGATATAAGAACTATCCGGACAATGTGATCCGCCGGTTCGTCAAAGAAAGCGCCAAGTCCGGCATCGACGTATTCCGTATCTTCGACTCCCTGAACTGGATCGAGGGCATGGAGGTCGCGCTGGATGAAACGTTGAACCAGGGCAAAATCGCGGAAGCGTGCCTCTGCTATACGGGCGATATACTGGATGAATCCAGAGAGAAATACAACCTGAAATACTATGTGGATATGGCCAAGGAACTGGAGCGGCGTGGAACGCACATCCTGGGCATCAAGGACATGTCCGGACTGATCAAGCCGGATGCGGCGAAGAAACTGATCAGCGCGCTGACAGCCGAGAGCGGGATCCCGAGCCATCTGCATACGCACGACACTTCCGGCAACGGCGTTGCGACACTGATGATGGCAGCCGGCGCCGGAGTGGACATCATCGACTCCGCATTTAACAGCATGTCCGGCCTGACTTCACAGCCGGCCCTGAACTCCATCGCGGCCGCTCTGGACGGAACGGACCGCGCGACGGGACTGGATATCGACGGAATCCAGGAGATCTCCGATTACTGGGCAGCGGTACGGCCGGTATACAAAGGCTTTGAATCCGATATGGTGACCGGATCCGCGGAAATCTACAAGTATGAGATGCCTGGCGGACAGTATTCGAACCTGAAGTCGCAGGTCGAGTCGTTCGGACTCGGACACAAGTTCCGGGAAGTGAAGGAAATGTACAAGACCGTCAACGAGATGCTCGGCGATATCGTTAAGGTAACGCCGTCTTCCAAGGCCGTCGGCGACATGGCGATCTTCATGGTCCAGAACGAACTGACGCCGGAGAATATTTACGAGAAGGCCGCCAATATGGACTTCCCGGACTCCATCGTTTCCTTCTTTGAAGGCATGATGGGCCAGCCGGTCGGCGGATTCCCAAAGGATCTGCAGCAGCTGGTGCTGCACGGCAAGGAGCCGATCACCTGCAGACCGGGTGAACTGCTTCCGGATGAAGACTTTGACAGCATCAAAGCCATGCTCCGTGAAAAGCACGGACTGGATGGGACTGAACAGGAAGCGCTTTCCTATGCACTGTATCCGAAGGTCTATGAGGACTTTCTGGAATCCCAGAAGAAACAGGGCAAATTCCGTTATATGGGTTCCGATATCTTCTTCCACGGGCTGTCTGAAGGCGAGACCTGTGAGGTCAAGGTCCGGGAGGGCCGTGAACTGGTGATCCGCCTGTCCAACGTCCGTGAAGCGGATGAGGAAGGAAACCGGTTGGTCGTCTTCGAAGTCAACGGCAACCGCAGTGCTGTCAAAATCAAGGATGAAAAGGCGAACATCGCGTCAACAGGAAGCCAGATCGTCTATGCGGACGCGGACGATCCGACTGAGATCGGCGCGAACATCCCAGGCAACATCATCAAGGTGCTGATCAAAGAAGGGGATACCGTTGAAGAAAAGCAGCCGATCGCCGTCATCGAAGCGATGAAGATGGAAACGAATATCCTGGCCACCCAGAAAGGCGTCGTGGATAAGATCTACATCACCGAAGGACAGCAGGTCAAGGCCGGCGAACTGATCGCAAAACTAAAGTAAGGAAGTCTTGAGCAAGTGAGGATAGTTTTATGGGTAATGGAGTAATCGGCAAGTTCATTTATTTCTGGGCATTCATGATTGGCGTCGTTATTTTTGGAAAGTTCTTTGGATTCATGAATGATACACGTACAGCGATCATGATTCTGGTCGGGGCGGCCCTCATCTTTGTCGTCTGGACTCTCGGCCGTTATAAGGCACAGCAAAAACGGGAAGAGCGGGAGTATGAGGAGAGCATGAAAGCGCCAAACAAAAACAAGAAGAAAAAGCGATAGACGACAGCTTCATTTCTGCAATAAAATACGGCACAGCTTGTTCGATACAGCTGTGCCGTTTTTAATACTGTTTATCTGTGTACCATCAATAGTGGACGATGACCGGGGTCCCAACGGAAAGCATATTGTACAGCTCCGGCGTTCTCGATGGCGGCATGTTCACACAGCCGTGGCTGCCGGCGTAGCGGTAGATGTCGCCGCCGAAACTGCTCCGCCAGGAAGCGTCGTGCAGGCCGTAACCGGAGCCGTAGAAGGCCATCCAGTATTTGACGAAGCTAGCGTAATACGTCTTCTTCTTTTTACTGCCGCCCTTGAGGGTGACGTTCCTCGCTTTATTCAGAATCTGGAAGACGCCGGTCGGAGTGGAATGACCGGCCGCCACGCATCCCGTGACGACATCCGTCTCGAACCGGTTCTTGCCGTTTTCGAAATAGACGAGGTGCTGGTTGGTGATATCGACATCGACATAAGTGTCACCGGCCAGTTTGGAATACTCCCCATTGCCCCGGACGGCAAATACCGGCTCGCGGGATACATTTTTATGGGAGTTGATGTCCTTGACCAGCTGGGCGGTTTCCGCATCCTGGTCGATAGACCAGCCGTAGGTGCCGCCGTTGACTGTGAAGGTCTTGCCGGTAAAGGAGGTGAACTTTACGTTCTCGCCGACCGTATTATATTTTTCAGCCAGCTTTTTCACGTATTTTGCCACCTTGTCCGGATCGGCCTTGCCGGATTCGACAGACTTGAGCATCTTTAAGAGGTCCTTTGACTTGATGGTAAAGGACTCTTTGCCCAGGTCATATTTGATTTTCTGAGTCAGGTATTCCCTGCAGCAGCGCTGGTAATTCAGCAGTTCCGGATCATCGCTCTTGACCTTCGGGATATCGATGTAATTATTCTCGTCGTAACGGAACAGGAACTCGCCGAGCTCGATGCCCTTGAGGATCCCTTCATAATACGCGTTGACGTCTGGTTTCGTACCATAAACTTCCGGAATGATCGGGTAGTTCGGATCGGACATATCCACATACGCGTCCTGCGTCTCGATAGCGTTGCCATGCGAAAGGAACGGTGTATGGGTCACCGTCTTTTTGAAGTGCTTATCGGTCTTCTTGATATTCATGGAGATCTGCGCTGTGAAAGGAATGTGCAGATAGTGATTCAGCGCAGCCCGGACGATATTGTCTTTTTTGACGTTCGCCAGCTGATCAGCAATGTCATACTTGCAGCCGAAATCCGTATACTCAGCAAGCGGCTCATCCAGATTGCCGATCACGACCATTTTCTGGCCGTTCCAATAATTACCGAGTTCCTTGGCGGCTTTCGTGTACGTCAAACCGGAGCAATCCAGCCCGTTCACAGTTATGCCCTCCGGGAATGAATCGCTCGTATAGTCGTCCGAATGTGTATATGATACTGCAACCGCACCCGCGGCAATAGCCGCCGCGACGAGGACAGCAATGATCATGCCGATCAGTTTTCTCATTGACTTCTCCCAATAAATTTATCCACGACTTATAGTATATTTTATTTGGCGCCGGTTTTAAAGTGCAGAATAAAAATATTAACAATCTGTGATATAATAAAAACCTACGAAGAGGAGTGAACTATGGCATTTACACATCTGCATGTTCATACGGAATACAGCCTGCTGGACGGCGCATCCAGGATCGGCGACATCGTCGCCAGAGCCAAGGAACTGGGAATGGATTCCCTGGCGATCACGGATCACGGCGTCATGTTTGGCGTGATCGATTTTTACAGGGAATGCCTCAAGCAGGGCATCAAACCGATCATCGGCTGCGAAGTCTACACAGCAGCGCGGACCCGCTTCGATAAAGACGTCGACAAAGACAAATACATGGGCCATCTGGTGCTTTTGGCCGAGAACAATCAGGGCTATCAGAACCTGATGAAGATCGTCTCCGAAGGCTACCGCAACGGCTTCTACTATAAACCGCGGATCGACAAGGACGTCCTCCGCCAGTACAGCGAAGGCATCATCGCGCTTTCCGCGTGTCTCGCGGGCGACGTGCAGCGCAGACTTCTGAACGGGGACTACGCCGGCGCGAAGAAAGAAGCGCTCGACTTCCGGGAGATCTTCGGCGAGAACAACTTCTTCCTGGAACTGCAGGATCAGGGTCTGGAAGAGGAAGCCAGGATCCTGCCGGATATGAAACGCCTCCACGAAGAGACGGGGATCCCGTTCGTCGCCACCAACGACGTGCACTACGTCCGTCAGGAAGATGCCGAGGCGCAGGACGTGCTCATGTGCATCCAGACAGCCACCACCATCGACGAAGACAACCGGATGCGTTTCGCCAACGACCAGTTCTACCTCAAGTCCGAGGAGGAGATGCGCAAAATCTTCAGCAATACGCCGGATGCCTGCGATAACACCGCGAAAATCGCCGAACGGTGCGACGTTACCTTCACCTTCGGTGAGCTGCACTTGCCGGAATTCCACGCGCCGGACGGCAAGACCAACGAGGCCTACCTGCGGGAACTTTGCGAAGAGGGACTGAAGGACCGTTACGCGGACGTTACCGGCGAGCTGATGCAAAGGCTCGATTATGAGCTCACGACCATCGAGAACATGGGGTATGTGGAATACTTCCTCATCGTTTGGGATTTCATCAATTTCGCCAAGAGCCAGGGCATCATGGTCGGACCGGGCAGGGGATCCGCAGCTGGATCCATCGTGGCGTATGTTCTGAAGATCACGGACATCGACCCGATCCGGCACGGCCTGATTTTCGAGCGCTTCCTCAATCCGGAGCGTGTCAGCATGCCGGATATCGACATCGATTTCTGCTACGAGCGTCGCGGCGAAGTCATCGATTACGTGACCCAAAAATATGGCAAAGACAACGTATCGCAGATCATCACCTTCGGCACAATGAAAGCCAAGCAGGCGGTCCGGGATGTCGGACGCGTGCTCAACGTCAGCTACCAGGAAACGGACGCCATCGCCAAGGCGATCCCGAACGCGCTCAAGATGACCATTGACATAGCGCTGGAGACCAGCCCGGAACTGCGGGAGATGTACGAATCCAGCGAGCAGACCAAGCGCGTGATCGATATGGCAAAGGCCATCGAGGGAATGCCGCGTCATGCGTCGACGCATGCGGCCGGCGTCGTGATCTCACGGCTCCCGCTGGACGAATACGTGCCGCTGTATTTGGCGGACAAAGGCCTGTCCACCCAGTTCAACATGACGACCATCGAGGAACTGGGGCTTTTGAAGATGGACTTCCTGGGGCTGCGAAACCTGACCATCATCCGGGACGCCCTGGAGATGATCGAAGAAAACCACGGCGAAAAGCTCGACCTGTCGCGGATCGAATACAACGATCCGGCGGTCTTCGAGACCATCGCCAAAGGAAATACACAGGGTATATTCCAGCTTGAAAGCGCGGGGATGACATCCTTCATGAAGAATCTGAAGCCGGACTGCTTCGAGGATATCGTCGCGGGAATCGCCCTTTACCGGCCGGGCCCGATGGCATCGATCCCGACTTATATCGACAACAAGAAGAATCCGGACCACGTTCGGTACGTCCATGAGAGCCTGAAGCCGATACTTTCAGTGACCTACGGGTGCATGGTCTACCAGGAGCAGGTCATGCAGATCGTGCGCGACCTCGGTGGCTATTCCTATGGCCGATCCGATCTCGTGCGGCGTGCCATGAGCAAGAAGAAGATGGACGTCATGCTGGAAGAGAAGGTCCACTTCATCAAAGGCTGCGCGGAAAACGGCGTGCCGAGAGGGGCGGCGGAGGAGATTTTCAACCAGATGATCAGCTTCGCGGAATACGCCTTCAACAAATCGCATGCCGCGGCGTATGCGGTGCTGGCGTATGAAACGGCCTTCCTGAAGACCCACTATCCGGTCGAGTTCATGGCCGCGCTGATGAGCAGCGTCATGAGCGATGCAAAGGCCATGGCCCATTACATCCGCAACTGCAGCGAGATGGGCATCGAGGTGCTGCCGCCGGACGTCAACGAAAGCAGCAAGAAGTTCACGGTAACGTACGACGCGGACGATACGGCCCACGAACACGGAAGGATCCGGTTCGGATTGCTGGGCATCAAAAACCTGGGAGAGGCGGCCATCGAGTCCATCCTGGAGGCCAGACGGCAGAAGGGCCGGCCGCAGGATATCTTCCGGTTCATCGATAACCTCGATATACACAAAGTCAATAAGAAAGCGGTGGAGAGCCTGATCAAGGCCGGCGCTATGGACAGCCTGAACAAGAACCGGGCAGCCCATATGGGGATCTACGAATCCCTGATGGATTCCGCCCAGTCCGCGGCGCGGCACAACATCGATGGGCAGCTTTCACTGTTCCAGATCAACGCCGAATCCATGGGCTCCGGAACGGCCAGACGCCTTCCGGACGTGAAGAATTTCGACCTGGATATCCTGACGGCACAGGAAAAAGAGATGCTGGGCGTGTATCTGACGAACCACCCACTTGACGAATACGCGGAAATCATTCAGAATAATGTATCTGTGACGAGTCAGGATCTGGCGCAGGCCGCGGACAGCGAAGAAGGTGAAATGGTCGAAAGCAGCATCACCGACGGACAGAGCTGCGTCATGGCCGGGATCATTACCGGCAAGAAGACGCTTATCACCAAGAACGGCAAGATGATGGCCTTCGTCGAAATGGAAGACATGTTCGGCCCGGTAGAAGTGGTCGTATTCCCGAACGTTTACGAACGGAGCGGATCACTGATCGAAGAGGATTCGATCATTTCAGTCAAGGGCAACATCAACTTCAAGGAAGGCGAGACGCCGAAGATCCTCGCCAACGAGATCGTGGATCTCAAAGTTCTGAAGAACGCGCCGCAGCAGCCGGCCCGCGAGACGGTGCCGTTCCGCGAAGCGCCACCGATAGATGCAGCACCGCCGGTCATGGAAACACCGCCGGCAGAGGAAATCCGCCAGCCGGACGGACTGCTCAAGATTCGCCTGCCGGAGGGCGACGGTATCCATAACATCCAGACGCAGAACGATGCGGTTCTTGCCAGGATCTCGGAGGTCATGAAACGCTATCCGGGCAACTGGCAGGCTATCATATACTACCCGCAGGGCGGCTCCAGAAGGACGGCGCCGCAGCTTTGGGCGGATCCGTGCGAAGCGTTCGAAAAAGAAATCATAACCATAGTAGGAAAGGATAATTATAAAAGATGAAAAAGATTGGAGTATTGACCAGCGGCGGAGATGCACCGGGCATGAATGCGGCGATCCGCGCAGTCGTCAGAAGGGGAATCAATCTCGATATGGAGGTATACGGAATCCAGAGGGGATATGAAGGCCTTCTGGACGGAGAAATTGAACGGATGTATTCCTACTCTGTAGGCGATATCCTGCAAAGAGGCGGAACGATTCTCAAAACGGCAAGATGCAAACGCTTTTTTGAGGACAAGTGGGTGGATCACGCGGCGAAAATGCTGCAGACATTCGGAATCGAAGGAGTGGTCGTGATCGGCGGCGAAGGTTCCTTCAAAGGCGGATACGAATTGTCCAAGCGCGGTGTGGCCATCATGGGCGTTCCGGGAACCATCGATAACGATCTGGGATACACGGACTATTCCATTGGTTTCGATACGGCCGTCAACACAGTTCTGGGGCTGATCACCAATATCCGGGATACGTCTTCCTCACACGAGAGAACGACCATCATCGAAGTCATGGGCAGACACTGCGGCGATCTGGCGTTGTTCGCGGGGCTTTCCGGCGGCGCCGACGTCATCATGATCCCGGAAGTGGAAACCGACATCAACGAAGTATGCCGTAAGGTTTTGCGCGGACAGCGTTCCGGCAAAGGGCACAGTCTGATCCTCAAGGCAGAGGGTGTTGAAATGGATGCAGCGGAACTGGCCAGCGTTCTGGAAGAGATGACGGCGCGGGAAGCCAAGATCGTCGTTCCGGGATATATCCAGCGCGGCGGCAGCCCGACCGAAATGGACCGGCGTCTTGCCAGCCTAACCGGTGCGAAAGCCGTAGAGCTGCTCTATGACGATATGCCGAGCCGTGCGGTCGGAATACAGGATGGACAGATCATCTCCGTAGATCTCGGTGAAGCGATCAAGATGAAGCGGGACTTCAATAAGGAGATCTTCGATCTGGCGGAAATCCTGGCATAGACGAAGAACTTTGGGAGATCAGAAATCGCGGTTCATGGTGCCCGCGAAACCGATGGCACCGGAACCGAATTTCTCGCGGATGTCATCCATGGTGCGTTCGACTTTTTCGCCTTGTTCCATCCGGACGTTTTCGGAGGCGAACAGCGACAGCTGCTGCGCCTGGTTCTCATCGCAGAGCTGGATCCCCGTGACGGAAAGCATGCGGATCGGTTCCTGCAGATTCCAGGAAGATTTGATGATCCGGACTGCCGTTTCGGCGATGACGTCCGTCAGATTGGTCGGGTTCGTCAGCTGCGTCTGACGGGAAATGACATTCAGATTCTTGTTTTTAATATCGACTTTTATTCCAAAAGCTTTCATGTGTTTTTTCCGGAGTCTTGAAGCGACTTCCGAAGAAAGGCTCATGACGGCTTTTTTTATGTCTTCTTCACCTTGCAGATCGCGGCTGAAGGTCACATTGTGGCCGATGGATTTTGCTTTGGCGCGGTCTTCGAAGCGGAGCACCGGCGTCTGGTCCAGGCCGTTGGCATAGTCGTGGATCTCGCCGCCGTGTTTGCCGAGCAGACCCGAGACCATGGCACGGTCGGAACTGGCCAGGTCCCCGATGGTCTGGATGCCGCACTTGCGGAGCTTTGTTGCAGTGGCGCCGCCGACGAAGAACAGCTCGCCGATGTCCAGCGGCCACAGAATCTCCCGGTAGTTGTCCCGCGTGATGACAGTGGTCGCGTCGGGTTTCTTGTAGTCGCTACCCATCTTTGCAAAAATCTTATTGAAGGAAACGCCGACGGACAGCGTCAGACCGTATTTCTCGCGGATGCGCCGGCGGATCTCATCAGCAATCTGCTGGCCGGTGCCAAAAAGCTTCTGGCTCGCGGTCACATCCAGCCAGCTTTCATCCACGCTAAAAGGCTCCACCTGGTCGGTGTATTCCAGGTAGACTTCGTTGATCAGCTTGCTGTAGTGCTTGTACTTCTCGTGGTGGGGCGGGACCGTTTGCAGGGCAGGGCATTTCTTTTTTGCCTGCCATATCGTTTCCGCGGTCACGATGCCGTAGGACTTGGCGATCTCATTCTTGGCAAGAATGATGCCGTGACGGCTGTCGGGGTTGCCGCTGACAGCCATCGGCACATCGCGCAGTTCCGGATGATCCAGCAGTTCCACCGACGCGAAAAAGCCATTCATGTCGCAGTGCAGTATGACTCGATCCATAAAAAAGCCTCCATGATTTGCAGCGGTAAGCGCTGCCGGGATCAAAGATAATCCCTGCGTATCTCAGCCTGGTACTTTCCGAAGGCGGATGGGATGGAGAATACATCCTGCAGTTCTTCGGACGATGCCAGGAACAGTTCATGTTCTTTCGGTTTGCCACCGGCGAAGGCTTGCCATTCATCGGCCAGGATCTGATAGCCGATCATGTGCCACTCGCGGTGGCTGAAAATGTGTTTTGCCGCCGGAAGGCGGTGAATCCGGACTGCGGAAAACCCGAGTGTTTTCACGTAGTCCAGCGCTTCTTTGCGCGACAGGGCGCCCTCGGCGTTCGGGAATTCGTAAAGACCCGCCAGCAGGCCGCGCTCCGGCCGCTTCCGCAGGGCAAGATGCTTGTTGTAGTAAATCAGAAAGACGGTCTTCTTCTCGATCGTCCGGCTGGCTTTGGCCGGGATGACGGGAAGTTCCGTTTCCCGTCCGTCTGCTTTCGCGATACAATGCCCGCTCCACGGACATGTGTCACACAGAGGCTGTCCGGCAGGCAGACAAACGGTGGCGCCCAGATCCATCAGCGCCTGGTTCATATCCCCGCAGCGCGTCTGCGGAAAAATCGATAGGTAATAGTCCGTAGCGACCTTTTTCGCCGCCGTCGATTTGATGTTTTCTCCATAGCCGGTCATCCGCGCAAAGACCCGCAGCAGATTGCCGTCGATGGCCGGAATCCGTTCATCGAAACAGATGGATGAGATGGCCGCGGCCGTATAAGGACCGATGCCGGCCAGCTTCTGCAGTTCGGCCGCCGTGCGCGGCATCGCAGCATCCTGCATTTCAACGATCTGCAGCGCCGCCTTGTGGAGATTCCGCACGCGGCTGTAGTAGCCCAGTCCCTCCCAAAGCTTCAGATAGACATCTTCGTCAGCCTTTGCAAGAGACTCGATGGTCGGGAGCGTGTTGAGAAAGCGCGCGTAATAGTCGCGGACCGCCCCGACGCGGGTCTGCTGCAGCATGATCTCTGACAGCCAGACGTGATACGGCGTTGGGTCCTGCCGCCACGGCAGATCCCGCTTGTTGGCATCGTACCAGTCCAGCAGCCGTTCCGCTAAAGCGAACTCCGACTCCGGCTGCGCTGCCTTTTTCTCCGCATTCTGCATTTTACTGTCTTTCGTGCCTTTGCTCATCTGACCTTCCAAATCCCAAACGATAATCTTACTTGCAGTATACCATCTTTTCAGAAAATCTCCATACAAGAGGGCGGGGGTTTATGATATAATATACGAGTAAAATAAGAAAAAATGACAACTGATAGGAACGAACCAGAGGGGTAAGAGCACAATATGGCGGACAAAATAAGAGAATTGAACAGCGGCTTGCGGTTTTTATTTTTGGTCCTGGCAGGATTGGTTGTCTGGATCAAATTGACCGACAACAAGAAGCCCGTTGACGAAGAGGGCGAGGACGGATACCAGACAAGAGAATTCGACGACATCTGGTAAACGCGTCGAAGACCGCATCGCAAGGGGCACAATGACCCGCGCGGCAGCACGGTGAATAGCGATCGCGGGATCGCATCAGCGGATGCGGCAAAAAGTGAAACAACAGGAGTAGAAGGTATATATGAGAGTATTGACAATTGCTGGTGGTATTTTAATGGCGGCGGGAGGCGCGTTCTGCTTTATCAACGCGGGACAGACCTTCCTGAACATGGCATTCGTCGTTGGTGCGATCATGGTCATCAACGGCGTTATTCATTCACTGGCATATCTGATTGGAAGAGGCCTGCACAATAAAGGCGACAACAACGGGTGGATCCTGATCGACGGATTGCTGACACTACTGCTGGGAATTTTGATTCTCTGCAATCAGCTGGTGGTCGACATGGCTATCCCGATGGTCTTTGGCATGTGGGTACTCGTGTCGGGACTGCTTCGCGTGGAGGCGGCGACACACATCAATCGGGAAAGAAAGAGCGCCAACTTCAAGGCGACATTGATCACAGGTGTCTTGACGACGCTGATCGGCCTGTTCGGGTTCATCGACCCGTTTATTACATGGGTGAGCGTCGTTCCGCTTCTGGGAATCTTTTTGTGCATGCAGGGAATCAACGCGATCGAGCTAGGCGTCAATATGCCTCATGAGAAGAAGTCCTATGTGAGAGTCTACCACCGGCAGAAAGAGGCCGTGCGCATCGACGACGAAGTCGATGAAAAGCCGGACGCCGTCGCGGAACGCATCGAGAGTCAGAAAGAAAAAGTACAACAGGCAGAAAAAATCGAAATCATTGAAAGTCTTGCTACGAAACAGCAGAGGTGAAATGACGAAGTTTGATGTATGCATCATCGGGGGCGGCGCGGCCGGTCTTGCCGCGGCAGCCTCGCTAAGCGAACAATTAAAGGTATGCATTTTCGAGAAAAATGAAATCCCGGGGCGCAAACTGATGGCCACAGGCGGCGGGCGTTGCAACATTACCAACGACGCATGCAAAGGCAAAAAAGCGACTCTGGATTTTTTTGCGTCTATAGGGCTGGAAACGCACATGGATGAAGCGGGAAGATTCTACCCGTACACGAACAAAGCGGCGGACGTCCAGAAGGCGCTCCTGCGTGCGCAGGGTCCGAACGTTACAAGCTATTGCGGGTACGAAGTCGAAACGGTCGTCGCAGACTGCGCTGGAGATGGTAGCCGTGGCTTTCTTGTTACTGCAAAAGCCCCGTCCACCGCGAAGGCGTCAGCCAATGCAAAGGCTGCAGCCGGCGCAGGGGATCCGGCCGGTCCGAAACTTACTGTCCGGGCGGACTGTGTCCTTCTGGCAACGGGCGGCAAGGCGGCGCCGCAGTACGGGACGACCGGTGACGGCTACCGCATCGCCAAATCCTTCGGCCACCACGTGAACAAGGTCTATCCGATCCTGGCACCGGTGGAATGCGTCTACGACCCGGAGGATGAAACGTTTTTCCGCAAAGTCAAAGGCATCCGCGCCAAGGCGGAGGTAACGCTGCTGAAAGACGTTGAGCCAGTACCGGGCGTGAAGCCGGAACGCGGGGAACTTCAGTTCACCGAAGACGGGCTTTCCGGGATCTGCATCTTCGACCTGACACCGTACATCACGGCGGAAGAGGGTGAAGCTGTCCCGAAGGCCATGGAACGCTACAGCATCTCGGTGGACCTGGCGCCGGATTTCAGCGAGGAAGCGCTGCGGAAAAGAACGACCTGCCGGGGACTTCTGACCGAAGAACTGGCGGATGCGACCGATGAGGAAATGGAACGACGTGGCTGCGGACCGGAACTGATCAAGGACTGGCGCTTTACCGTCAAAAATGTCAAGGGCTGGAGGTACGCCCAGTGCACAGCCGGCGGCATCGACACCGGGGAAATCGATCCGGAGACCATGGAATCCAGACTCGTCCCGGGGCTGTATTTTGCCGGGGAAGTCATCGACGTGCAGGGCCCGTGCGGCGGATTCAATCTGCAAAACGCCTGGGAGACAGGACGGAAGGCCGCAGCGGCCATCAACAAGAAGATAATAAAAACGAATAACGAATAGTAACAGTGAGATATCGGATCACACAGATAAAAATCGATCCCGGACAGGGAATCGAACAACTCAAAACAGGAATCGAAAAACGGATCGCGAGGGCTTTGCACTGCTCGCCTACGAAGGTGCGCGCCGGGAACCTGGAAATCGTCCGGGAATCCATCGACGCGCGGAAAAAACCGGACGTGAAGCTGGTCTATACGGTCGATGTGGACGTTGAAGGGAAACTGCCCTTTGAGGAAGCCGTCCGGGAAACGTACGTACCGGTGCCAGCATCTGCAACTGATGACATGGCGCAGCCGGTGATCGTCGGGTTCGGCCCCTGCGGCATCTTCGCCGCGCTGATCCTGGCAGAAGCAGGGAAGCGGCCCATCGTACTCGAGCGCGGCAAGGCGGTCGAGGAACGCGTGGAAGACGTCCGGCGGTTCCAGTCCGGTGAAACGGACGCACCCGATCCGGAATCGAACGTCCAGTTCGGCGAAGGCGGGGCGGGGACGTTTTCCGACGGGAAACTGACCACAGGCATCAGGGATATCCGCATCCGCAAAGTGCTTGAAGAGTTCGTGGCGGCGGGAGCCGATCCGGAGATTTTGTATAAGCAAAAGCCCCACATCGGGACAGACCGTCTGCAGGAGATCGTGCGGAATCTGCGCCGGCGCATCGAAGAACTCGGCGGGGAAGTGCGGTTCGGCTGCCGGATGGAAGACATCATGACAGAGACCGAAGCGGACGGAAGGCAACGGCTCAAAGGTGTGCGGATCCGGAGAACCGGCGCGGCAACGGAAGAGGGAGCTCTGCCGGAAATCGAAGAATTGACGGCCGATGCCGTGATTCTGGCCACCGGCCACAGCGCCCGGGATACGTTCCGGATGCTGTACGATAAAGGTGCCGTGATGGAGAAAAAACCGTTTTCCATCGGCGTACGGATCGAGCATCCGCAGGAGATAATCAACAAAGCGCAGTACGGAGATCCGGCGCTGGCCGAGATCATCGGACCGGCGGATTACAAGCTGAATCACCGGTGCGGAAACGGGCGGGGCGTATATACTTTCTGCATGTGTCCGGGGGGCGTCGTCATCAACGCTTCCACGGAAGCGCGCACGCAGGTCACCAACGGCATGAGCAACAGTGCCCGGGACGGAGCGTATGCCAACAGCGGCCTGCTGGTCGACGTCCGCACCAGCGATCTGGAGGAGCATCCTCTTGCAGGCATCGAATTCCAGCGGCGCTATGAAAAGCTGGCCTGGGAGAACAAAGCCGTTTCCACATACGGGGCATTCCGTGACGATGCGGCGGATCCGGTCAGAAAAAGCCTTCCGGGCTTTGCGGCAGACGCCATCCTGGAAGCCATGCCGCATCTGGGAAGGAAGCTGCAGGGGTTTGACCGGGAAGACGCGAAGATGACCGCCGTGGAATCGCGGAGTTCGTCACCGGTGCGGATCCTGCGGGACGAAAAGATGCAGTCCAGCATCCGGGGACTGATCCCGGCCGGGGAAGGACCGGGCTATGCGGGCGGCATCATGTCCGCGGCAGTGGATGGGATCAAAGCAGCGGAGCAGGTGCTGCTTTCAAAGAATCATAGATAACTATTGGATAGGAGTAGAATGAACAGAAATACGGAAACATGCATGGACCGGATCAAAGTGGTCCCTGTCGGAGAAAACATCGACCGGGGCGAACTGTTTGGAGGTCTGGACAAGAACCTGAAGAACATCGAACGTGACCTTGGCGTCGACATCATCCAGAGAGGCAACGATCTGGTGCTCAAAGGCGCCCGCGTCGATGAAGCGGAAGCGATCCTCAACGAGATGATCGATGTGTTGAGCAAAGGAGAACAATTGGACGAACAGAAAATCGGGTATATCACCGACCTGAACGAGCAGGGAATCTCGTACAAAGAAGAGACGGCGGGCCAGAAACTGTCCCGTGACATCATCTGTTTCACCCATGAGGGGAAACCGCTGCGGTCGAAGACCGTCGGGCAGAAACGGTACGTGGAGATGATCCGCGACAAGGACATCGTCTTCGGCATCGGACCGGCCGGGACCGGCAAGACCTACATTGCGGTGGCCATGGCGGTCAACGCTTTCAAAAACAAAGAAGTCCAGAAGATCATATTAGCGCGCCCGGCCGTGGAGGCGGGCGAGCGTCTGGGATTTTTGCCCGGCGATCTGCAGGAAAAAGTCGACCCATACCTGAGACCTTTGTACGACGCGCTGTACGATGTGCTCGGACGGGAGAGCGCGCTGCGCCTGAAGGAAAAGGAAGTCATCGAAGTCGTGCCGCTGGCGTACATGAGAGGGCGGACGCTGGACAATTCCTTCATCATTCTGGATGAGGCGCAGAATACGACGCCGGAACAGATGAAGATGTTCCTGACGAGAATGGGATTCGGATCGAAAGTCGTCGTGACCGGGGACATCACCCAGATCGACCTGCCGCGGGGAAAGAGGTCCGGTCTGATCGAAGCGAAGAACGTGCTGAAGAACGTCAGCGAGATCGGCTTCTGCTACCTGAAGGATGTCGACGTCGTGCGGCACCAGCTGGTCAAGAAAGTGATCAGCGCTTACGACAGCTATTACAGGGCCAATCCGCCGAAAGACGATGAAGAATAGAGCTTAAGACAGAGGACAAATAATGGACATTCTTGTAAACAACACATCCGAACTGACGGAAGCACTGATGGAAGATTTTGTAGCCGCCGCGACGGACTGCATTCGGCGCGAGCGGGAGGACACGGGACTGTTGATCCTCGACCCGGACCGGATCGAGATCAGCCTGTCCTTCGTTTCATTGGAGGAGATCCACCGGCTGAACCGGGATTACCGGGGCGTGGACAGCCCGACCGATGTGCTGTCGTTCCCGATGGTCGATGATTTCGCCGGCCTTCAGGAAATGTACGAAGACCTGGGGAAACTGCCGGATGAGCTGTTGCTCGGGGACGTGGTGATCTGCACCGACAAGGCCCTGCAGCAGGCAGAGGAATACGGCCACTCCAAGGAGCGTGAACTCGTGTACCTGTTCACCCACAGCGTGCTGCACCTGCTGGGCTACGACCACATGGAGGAAGAGGACAAACGGCGCATGCGGGCGAGGGAAGAAGAAGTAATGGCAGGGAGGTATCCTGTATGAGATCAGGCTTTATAGGGATCGTGGGACGGCCGAATGTGGGCAAATCCACGCTGATGAACGCGATCCTCGGCGAGAAGATCGCCATTACCACCGACAAACCACAGACGACCAGGAACACGATCCGCGGCATCTACACCACAGACGACCTCCAGATGATCTTTATCGACACGCCGGGGATCCACAAACCGCGCAACAAGCTGGGAAAGTACATGACCGACGCGGCAACCGGGACTTTTAAGGAGGTTGACGCAATATTATTTATTGTCGACGACGCTTTAAGCAAAGGCCCCGGCGACAAATACATTCTGGAACTGCTGAAAGAGGCGGAAACGCCGAAGATCCTGGTGATCAACAAGATCGACCGGATGGGACCGGACGAGTTCGTGGGCATTTACAAGGAATATGAAGAGCTGGGCCTGTTCGAGGAGATCCTGGGAACGGCGGCCATCGATGGAACGGGCATCCAGAAGGTGATCGACGCGGCGGCGCGCTTCATGCCGGAAGGCCCGATGTACTTTCCGGAGGACATGGTCACAGAGGATCCGCTGCGGTTCATCGTCAGCGAGATCATCCGGGAGAAGATCCTCCTCTATCTGCAGGATGAAGTGCCGCACGGCGTAGCGGTGGAGATCGAGCAGTACGTGGAAGAGGAAGACCTAACGAGGATCAGCGCCGTCATCTACTGCGAACGCAAATCCCATAAGGGAATGATCATCGGCAAGAACGGCCGGAAACTGAAGGGCATCGGCAAGAGCGCCCGGGAGGAGATCGAGGCACTGACCGGAACGAAAGTGTTCCTGCAGACCTGGGTCAAAGTCAAAGAAAACTGGAGGGACAGCGATATTGCACTCAGCAATTTCGGATACACGGATCAGCAATAAGGAATGTTAACAGATACAGAAGGAATCGTCTTACGACAGATCAAAACTTCATACAACCGGAGGATGATCGTTCTCTTCTCCAGAAAGTACGGCAAGATCCGCGCCGGCACGAGCCTCGGCGACAAGGGAAGGAGCAAAAGCTCCCTCGCACTGCGGCCCTTCACCTTTGGCCGGTACGAGCTCTTTGTGAACCGGGATAGCTACAATATCAACAGCGCGGAGGTGCTGCGAAGCTATTACAAGATCGGCGAAGACGTGGACAAGTACATGAACGGAGCCTACGTTCTGGAATTTACGGAGAAGGTGCTGGAAGAAGGCGTGCCGCAGACGGGCGTTTTTGACCTGCTCATCGATTTCTTCACGCTGCTCGAGAACCGGGAGAAGGGAATCGGGACGCTGGTGCTGGCATACCAGACGAAGCTTCTGAATTTTGCAGGAGTCATGCCGCAGCTGAACCGCTGCGTCGTCTGCGGAAAGCCGCGGGAAGAGTGCGCGGGAGAGGCGTTCCTGAGTATCCCGCTCGGGGGCTTTGTATGCAGTGAATGCGCGGGGAAACAGACCGCCGGCGGAACGGAAAATTCGGCGGCCAACACGTTGATTTACAAAGACGCTTTTGGTATAATTGATATATTAAAATACTTTGCGGCAGTACCGCTGAAAAAACTCGAAAAGATAGCGCTAAATGAGACGACCGGAAAGGAGCTGCAGCAATGGATCAGAGAGTATGCGGCGTATCATCTGGATGTCTCGAACATAAAAAGTGAAAAACTCATATAAGGAGGAAAAGAAATGGAGATTACTTTAGAAAAGATCGAACTGGTCAAGGACAGAACCGGCGTGACCTACGCAGAAGCGAAGCAGGCTCTGGAAGATGCAGATGGCAGCGTCGTTGACGCAATCATCTCGATCGAAGAAACGGTCAATTCCGGAGAAAAGGGCAGAGCGTTCGGCGAAAAGGGAGAAGCGCTCTTCGGCAGACTGAAAGACCTCATCAAGAAGGGCAATGTAGCCAGGATCCAGGTCAAGAAGGATGATGACAAAATCGTCAATATCCCAGTCAATGCGGGAATCCTCGGCATCTGCATCGCTCCTCTGGCGTCCGTCGTTGCTCTGGTAGCTGCTTTCGGATTCAAGTGCGTCATCGAAGTCGTCAAGACGGATGGAACGATCATCGACATCAGCGATGCCGTATCCGACACAGTCGCGTCCGTAGCCGAAAAGGGAAGCGACAAGGCTGACTTCCTGAAGGAAAAGGGCAAAGAGTATTTCGACAAGGCGCAGGAAATGGGCAAGGAATACTATGAGAAGGCCAAGGAAAGCGATATCGTTGAAAAAGCGAAGGACAGCGATTTCGTTGAAAAGGCAAAAGATAAAGTCGACGAAGTAAGAGAAAAGGCGGAAGATCTGGCAGAGAAGGCAAAGAAAGCCGTTGAAGAAAAGGCTACGGAAGTAGAAGAAGCGGTCGAAGAGTTCAAGGAAGAAGCCGCAGACGCTGCAGAAGACGCCGCTGAAGCCGTCGAAGAAGCCGCAGAAGCTGCGGAAGAAAAAGCAGAAGAAGTTGTCGAAGAAATCAAGGACGAGGAATAACAGCAGACGATGACTGAAATCACAATGGAAAAAATCACAGCTCTGGCCAAGAACCGGGGATTCATCTTCCCGGGTTCTGAAATATACGGCGGGCTGGCGAACACCTGGGATTACGGCCCTCTGGGCGTAGAATTGAAGAACAACATCAAAGATGCCTGGCGGCGGAAGTTCGTCCAGGAATCCAAATACAACGTCGGCATTGACGCGGCGATCCTGATGAATCCGGAAACGTGGGTCGCTTCCGGACACGTCGGCGGATTCGCGGATCCTCTGATCGACTGCAAATCCTGCAAGGCCAGATTCCGCGCCGATCACCTGATCGAAGAGTATCTGGCGGAACAGGGTGTCAAGGACGTCATCGTGGACGGCTGGTCCAACGAGAAACTGGAATCGTTCATCAAGGAGAAAGGGATCGTTTGTCCGGAATGCGGCAAGTCCGACTTCACAGGGATCCGTCAATTCAACTTGATGTTCAAGACATTCCAGGGCGTTACCGAGGATTCCAAGGCGGAAATCTATCTGCGGCCGGAAACGGCACAGGGCATCTTTGTCAACTTCAAGAACGTGCAGAGAACCTCCCGGAAGAAAATCCCGTTCGGCATCGCGCAGGTGGGCAAGTCCTTCCGTAACGAGATCACGCCGGGGAACTTCATCTTCCGGACCAGAGAGTTCGAACAGATGGAGCTGGAATTTTTCTGCAAGCCGGGGACCGAACTGGAATGGTTCGATTACTGGCGTGCATATTGCGCTGACTTTTTGAAAGCGCTCGGTATCAAAGAAGAGCACATCCGGCTCAGAGACCACGATCCGGAAGAACTGTCCCACTACAGCAACGCGACGACGGACATCGAGTATCTCTTCCCGTTCGGCTGGGGAGAGCTTTGGGGAATCGCGTCCAGAACGGACTTCGACCTAATGGCGCATCAGACCCATTCCGGACAGGACATGAGCTACATGGATCCGGAGACCAACGAGAAGTTCGTACCGTACTGCATCGAACCGTCGGTCGGCGTTGAGCGTATGCTGCTGGCGTTCCTGACCGATGCGTACGACGAAGAGATCCTGACCGACGCGAAAGGCAAGGAGGACATCCGCAAAGTTCTGCGGCTGCATCCTGCACTGGCGCCGTTCAAGGCAGCTGTCCTGCCGCTGAGCAAAAAGCTGGGCGAGACGGCGGAGCCGATCTTCGAAGAACTGCAGAAGTACTTCAGCGTTGATTATGACGCGGCCGGATCCATCGGCAAGAGATACCGCAGAGAAGATGAGATCGGAACACCGTTCTGCATCTGCGTCGACTTTGATACCCTGGATGACAATTGCGTCACCATCAGAGATCGTGACACCATGGAGCAGGTACGTGTACCTGTCAGTGATGTTCGAAAATATATTGAGGAAAGATTAGTATTTTAAGAGGAGACGAAAATGAAGAAGTTTGTTTATTCATTCAATGAAGGATCAAAAGACATGAGAGATCTGCTCGGCGGCAAGGGTGCGAACCTCGCTGAAATGACAAAGATCGGGCTGCCGGTGCCTTTTGGTTTCACAGTAACAACGGAAGCATGCACAAGGTACTATGACGAAGGCGAAACGATCGGACAGGACATCGTAGATGACATCTACGTCAAGCTGGCTGATCTGGAAAACGTAGCCGGCAAGAAGTTCGGCGACGCCGCCAACCCGCTGCTCGTATCCGTCCGTTCCGGTGCAAAAATCTCAATGCCGGGAATGATGGACACGATCCTGAACCTGGGTCTGAATGACGAAACAGTAGAAGGCCTGTCGGCCCTGACAGAAAATCCTCGTTTCGCATACGACAGTTACAGAAGATTCATGCAGATGTTCGGCGATGTCGTTATGGGCATCAGCAAATCCAAGTACGACGTGATCTTTGATGGACAGAAGGACAAGAAGGGCGTTCTGTTCGACGTAGATCTGGACGTTGACGATCTGAAAGAGATCATCGTTGGATACAAGGCACTGTACAAAGAGGAAATCGGCAAAGACTTCCCGCAGGATCCGAAAGAACAGCTGATGGAAGCAGTAAAGGCTGTATTCCGTTCATGGAATACGGACAGAGCGATCTTGTATAGACAGCTCAATGAGATTCCGGATGACATCGGAACAGCTGTAAACGTTCAGTCCATGGTATTTGGTAATATGGGCGACACCTCCGGTACCGGCGTAGCGTTCACAAGATCACCGGTCAACGGTGAAAAAGCGATCTTCGGTGAATTCCTCGTAAACGCGCAGGGCGAAGACGTAGTAGCCGGCATCCGTACGCCGCAGCCGATCGCTGAAATGGCACAGGCGTTCCCTGCCGTATATGATGACTTCGTAAAGATCGCCAATACGCTTGAAGATCACTATAAAGACATGCAGGACATGGAGTTCACCGTTGAAAGAGGCAAGCTCTACATGCTGCAGACAAGAAACGGCAAGAGAACCGCGCCATCCGCTGTCAAGATCGCAGTCGACATGGTAGGAGAAGGACTCATCAGCAAGGAAGACGCTGTTATGAGAATCGAGCCTGGTCAGATCGACCAGCTGCTGCACCCGATGTTCGACGCGAGAGAGCTCGAAGCGGCAGAGAAGCTGACAAAGGGACTCCCTGCATCACCGGGAGCTGCCTGCGGACAGATCTACTTCAATGCGGCAGACGCTGAAGCAGCTGTTGCCAACGGCGAAAAGACGATCCTGGTAAGACTGGAAACATCACCGGAAGACCTGGCCGGCATGGTCGCCGCAGAAGGTATCCTGACAGCCAGAGGCGGCATGACCTCCCACGCTGCGGTAGTAGCTAGAGGCATGGGCAAGTGCTGCGTATCCGGATGCTCCGAGATCAAGGTCGATGAAGAAGGCAAAACCCTCGGAATCGGTGATTATGTATTCAAGGAAGGCGACTTCATCTCACTGAACGGAACCACCGGCGACGTCATCAAGGGCGAAGTCAAGACCGTACCTCCTGAACTTTCCGGAGACTTTGGAACCATCATGGAGTGGGCTGATGAGATCAGAACACTGAAGGTAAGAACCAATGCGGACAACCCTAGAGACGCGAAGCAGGCGGTCGTATTCGGAGCACAGGGTATTGGCCTCTGCAGAACAGAGCACATGTTCTTCGAAGAAGAAAGAATCCCGGCGATCCGCAGAATGATCATGGCGGATACCGTCGAAGAGAGAAGAGAAGCGCTGAGCTTCCTGCTCCCATATCAGAAGGGCGACTTCAAGGGCATCTATGAAGCTATGGAAGAAAGACCTGTTACGATCCGGCTTCTGGACCCACCTCTCCACGAGTTCATCCCGCACACCGACGAAGAACTCCGCGAGCTGGCAGAACAGATCGGCAAGCCATACGAGAAGCTGGCCAAGAAGGCGGAAGAACTCCACGAGTTCAACCCGATGCTCGGACACAGAGGCTGCAGACTGGCAGTAACGTATCCGGAAATCGCTGAGATGCAGGCGGAAGCCATCATCATGGCGGCCATCGAAGTAAGAAAAGAAAAGGGCTATGACATCGTTCCTGAGATCATGGTTCCGCTGGTCGGCATGGTTACAGAGCTGGCTGATGTCAAGAAGACCGTTGTTGAAACGATCAGCAGAGTATTCGAACGCGAAGGCGTTGAATTCCCTTACCTCGTTGGTACGATGATTTAGATCCCGAGAGCAGCTCTGAAGGCGGACGAAGTTGCGGAAGAATCTGAATTCTTCTCCTTCTGAACCAACGACCTGACTCAGATGGGATTCGGTTTCTCCAGAGACGACACCGGCAACATCATCAAGGAATACAAGGAGAAGGGCATCTTCGAAGACGATCCGTTCCAGAGCCTTGATCAGGTAGGTATCGGCAAGCTGGTCAAGATGGCGGTCGAACTCGGTAAGAAGACGAGACCGAACATCAAGCTCGGTATCTGCGGTGAACACGGCGGCGATCCTAAGTCCATCGACTTCTGCCACAGAGTCGGACTGCAGTACGTATCCTGCTCACCATTCCGTGTACCGATCGCGAGACTGGCAGCCGCTCAGGCAGCAATCAGAAACAAATAAAACAGGCTACAGCAGCTTGAAGGAAAATCGGAGGGGGCTCATGTGAGCCCCTTCTATTCAATATCACGCATATGCCAAATCGAACGGAGGAACGACATGACCTATTTTTTAGTTACATATTCAATGCCGACGAAGGAAGATCGCGACGGTTTCTATAATGAGGCAAAGGCCCGCGGCATCGTTGACAAGTCAAGGGCAGAAGACGGCTGCTTCAGATATGACTATTTCAACCCTGTGGAATCTGATACGACGCTGTTTCTTCTGGAACAGTGGGAATCCAGAGAACATCAGAAGGCCCACTGCCAGACAGAGCATTTTGCAGAGTTGGGAACGCTCAAAGAAAAATACAACGCAACGACTCAGATCGATATCGTAGACGCCTGTTAAGAACCGTACTTGCGAAAGGACTGTGCTATGGAAACCTTTGGACAAAAATTCATGAAGATATACGACCGGAAGATCCTGAGCGGTGAAACGACGTTCAGCCGGTCGGGGATCAACAAGAACGATTTCACGAGGCTTTGCATCGACGGGAATTACGTGTTTTCCCGGGAGGCACTGGAGATCATCCGGGAGAAGATGCCGCTGACGGACGAAGAGTTCGAATCCCTGGCCGCGTACCTCGATTAGGCGTACATTGAAAAAAATACAAAAAAGTGTTATAATACGAGTGAGCATCGGAGACTAGAAAGAAGGTATATCAATGGGTAAGATGCATTTTGAGAAAGGACAGTTGCTCGTTTATGGCACAAGTGGAGTATGCGTTCTGGATGATATCCGTCTGATGAAGATCACCTCGGATTCCCTGCCAGAACCGTATTACATTCTCAAGCTGAAACGCGACACGCAATCGTCCGTATTCGTTCCGGTGGGCAATGAAGCGCTGACATCGAAGATGCGGGAACTGATGAGCAGGGACGACATCATCAACATGCTCGAAGGAGCGAAAGACGATCTGATGGAGTGGGACACGGACCGGAGAGCCAGAACAGACCGTTTCCGGGATATTTTGCTCGACGGCGTGAGCGATGATCTGCTCCGCATGGTGATCTGCCTGTATGAGCGGGAAAAGGTATTATATAAACAAGGAAAGAAGCTTCCGGTAACGGACAGCAACACGCTCAAGTCGGCGGTGAAACTGCTGGAAGAAGAGTTTTCGTACGTGCTGGAGATCCCCCAGGAGGAGGTCGGCGCGTTTATCCGGAAAGAGCTGGAGATACCGGACGATATCGAGTAGAAAAGGAGCCATTCCTGTTGAAAACACTACTATCTGTGGTGTTTTTGTTTTACTTGACAGATGCGTGCGGTTTTTATATACTACCATTAGTTAGATTATCTAACCATTAGTTATAACTGGAACACAATTATTATTGAAGAGAGGTAAAAAACATGTTATTTGATCAGATTGCAGAAATCGTTGCAGAACACCTGGATTGCGACAAGGAAGAAATCAAGCCGGAAGCTACTTTTGAATCACTGGGTATCGATTCACTGGATGCTGTTGAGCTGGTAATGAAGCTCGAAGAGAGCCTTGATGTACAGCTTGATCTGGACAGAGACCTTGCAACTATTGATGAGCTGGTTAAGTTCGTTGAAGAGAAGATGAACTAAGGTGCAACATTATGAGAAATACTAAAATAACTGAAATGCTGGGTATCAAGTATCCGGTATTTCAGGGTGGAATGGCATGGGTAGCCGATGCGGAACTCGCAGCGGCTGTTTCGAATGCCGGCGGTCTGGGAATCATCGCCGCGGGAAATGCTCCTGCTGACTACGTGATCGGCCAGATCCGCAAAGCCAAAGAGCTTACCGATAAGCCTTTTGGACTGAATATCATGCTGCTCAGCCCGTTCGCGGACGAAGTCGCGCAGGCAGCGGCCGATGAGAAGATCGCAGTTGTAACGACAGGCGCGGGAAATCCGACCAAGTATATGAAACCCTGGCTGGAGGCAGGAATCAAAGTCATTCCTGTCGTGCCTTCGATTGCCTTTGCGAAACTGGCAGCGAGAAGCGGCGCGTCAGCCGTTATCGCGGAAGGCGGCGAGAGCGGCGGACACATTGGAGAACTGACGACCATGGCTCTGGTACCGCAGGTCGTTGACGCGGTCGACATTCCGGTCATCGCGGCCGGCGGAATTGCGGACGGCAGAGGCGTCGTGGCGGCCTTTGCATTGGGCGCGGAAGGAGTACAGATCGGAACGAGATTCCTCTCCGCGAAAGAATGCAACATCCACGAGAACTACAAGAAAAAGGTTCTGAAGGCCGGCGATACGGCGACGATCGTCACCGGACGGAGACTTGGCCATCCGGTCAGAAGTATCCGAAATCAGTTTGCCAGAGAATATGCCAAGATCGAGTACACGGACATTTCCGATCAGGAACTCGATGATTTCGCTGCGGGCAGACTGCGTCAGGCAGTCGTCGACGGCGATGAGAAGAACGGCTGCTTCCTCGCGGGGCAGATCGCGGCAATGGTAAACGAAGAACAAACTTGTCAGGAAATCATTGAAGACCTTATGAGCGACGCGGACAGAGTGTTCGCCAAATTAGCGGAATAAGGTCAAGGAGGAAACATTTATGGGGAAGATAGCTTTTGTGTTTGCAGGACAGGGTGCGCAAAAACCTGGAATGGGAAAAGACGTGGCCGAATACAGCAAAGCGGCAGCGGAAGTTTTTGAGAATGCGGACAGAGTTCGTCCGGAAACGACCAGGCAGTGCTTTGAGGCAGAGATGGAAGAACTGGCGGAAACGAAGAATACGCAGCCATGTGTCTTTACCGTCGATCTGGCGATGGCAGCTGCATTGGGAGAGAAAGGGATCAAGGCCGATGATGTGGCGGGTTATTCCCTCGGCGAACTGGCTGCTCTGACTTACGCAAAAGCTTTCGACTTCGATGAAGGCCTCAAACTCGTCAGCAGACGTGGGGAACTGATGCAGATCGCATCGGAGAAATACGATACCGGCATGGTTGCCGTACTCAAACTGCCGGACGAGAAGATCGAAGAGCTGGCCGCTCCGTACGACAAGGTATTTCCGGTCAACTTCAACTGCAACGGGCAGGTTTCCGTTGCGGGCGACAAGGAACAACTGGATGCCTTCAAGGACGACGCGAAAGAAGCGGGCGGCCTGGTCAGGATCCTGACCGTAAGCGGAGGATTCCATTCACCGTTCATGGCGGAAGCAGCGGAAGCGTTTGGGGACGTGCTGGCGGAAGCCGAGATCGGTGAAGCGGAGATTCCGGTCTATTCGAATCGGACGGCATTGCCATACGAAGGGGATTACAGAGATCTTCTTCAGGAGCAGATCGCGAACCCGATCAGATGGAAGAATCTGATCGAGCACATGATCGAACAAGGCGTTGATACATTTATAGAGCTTGGACCTGGAACGGCTTTAACAAAGATGATCACAAGAATTTCGAAGGAAGTCACAATGCTCAACGTCTGTGATGTTGAAAGTCTGGAATTAACAGTAGAAAGGATGTCAGAATGTTAAAAGGAAAAACAGCCGTAGTAACAGGCGGCAGCCAGGGGATCGGGAAAGTTACAGCATTGAAGCTGGCAGCTGAAGGAGCAAATGTCGTTATCATCCACATGGGAACCGAAGAAGAAGCCGCGGCGGCGTGCGCTGAGATCGAAGCGCTGGGCGTGAAAGCGAAGGCTTTCCGGCTGGACGTTTCCGATTTTGAAGCCGTCAAGGCGACGGTCGCCGAGATCATCGGCGAGTTCGGAACCATCGATGTTCTCGTCAACTGCGCCGGCATCACCAGAGATGGACTGATCGCCATGATGAAGGAAGAAAACTTCGATGCCGTCATCAACGTCAACCTGAAGGGTACGTTCAATATGATCCGGCACTGCACTCCATACTTCATCAAGCAGAAGGGCGGCGCGATCGTCAACGTCTCCTCCGTTTCCGGTATCATGGGCAACGCCGGACAGGCCAACTACAGCACGTCCAAGGCAGGCGTCATCGGCCTGACCAAGTCGACCGCCAAGGAACTGGTCGGCAGAGGCGTACGGTGCAACGCCGTTGCTCCTGGATTCGTTGCCACCGCGATGACCGAGAATCTGAGCAAGAACAACAAGCTGGTCGACGCGATCCCGATGAAGAGAATGGCAACCGCAGAAGAAGTCGCTGATGTAATCGTATTCCTCGCATCCGACAAAGCCAGTTATGTAACGGGCGAAATCATTAAAGTCGATGGCGGAATAGCAATGTAGTGAGAGGTATAGTAAATGAACAGAAAAGTAGTAGTTACCGGGCTGGGTGCCATCACTCCGCTCGGCAATGATGTAGATACATTTTGGAACAATCTGATCGCCGGCAAGCTGGGGATCGGACCGATCACCCGGTTCGACACGACGGATTACGCCGTCAAGATCGGCGCCGAAGTCAAGGACTTCGATCCGAAGGATTACATGGACAAGGGTGACGTGAGAAAGTCCGACCACAACGTCCACATGGCAGTAGCAGCTGCCGTGCAGGCGGTGGCAGACAGCGGCATCGAAGGGCACTTCGATCCGGAACGCACCGGCGTTTATTTCGGATCCGGAATCGGCGGGATCGAGACATTTGAAGATACCTATCAGAAGCTTTTGGAAAAAGGCCCTCGGTTCGTATCTCCTTACTTCATCCCGATGATGATTCCGAACATGGCGGCGGGCACCATCGCCATCCGGTATGGCATGAGAGGACCGGCCCTGCCGGCTGTATCCGCGTGCGCATCCGGAACGAACGCCATCGGCGAAGCGCTGCGGGCCGTCAGACACGGTTACTGTGATGTGATGGTCACCGGCGGCACCGAAGCCGCGTTGACCAGATCCAGCGTAGCCGGATTCATCAAGATGCAGGCTCTGAACATGACCGACGATGTGGAACACGCCAGCCTTCCGTTCCATAAGGACAGAGGCGGCTTCGTCATCGGCGAAGGCGCGGGAGCGATGGTCATCGAAAGCGAAGAGCACGCTCTGGCAAGAGGTGCAAAGATCTACGCGGAACTTTGCGGTTACGGTTCCACCTGCGACGCGCATCACATGACCGCGCCGGATCCTGAAGCAAAGGCCGGGTCCGCGGCGATCCGCGACGCATGGGTCGAGGGCGGCTCTCCGGACGCGTCGACGATCTATGTCAACGCTCACGGAACGGGCACACCGCTCAATGACAAATCCGAAACCATCGCGCTGAAGAAAGTATTCGGCGACGACGCATATAAGCTGATCATCAGCTCGACGAAGTCCATGACCGGCCACATGCTGGGCGGCACGGGCGCCGTCGAAGGAATCGCATCCATTCTGGCCATCAAGGAAGGCATGATTCCGCCGACCATCGGTCTGGACAAGCCGGATCCGGAATGCGACCTGGATTACACGCCGCTGGTCGCGCGCAAGGCGGATGTTGATTTCGCATTGTCCACATCGCTGGGCTTTGGCGGACACAACGCCTGCATCGCGTTCAGAAAATACGAATAACCGCTGAGAATAACAGGAGAAAAACCGATGAATAAACAGGAAATCATGGGAATCCTTCCGCACAGAGACAAGATGCTTCTCGTGGAAGAAGCGGAAGTCGAAGAAGTCGAAGGGAAGGACGGAGAAATCAAGAAAGTATCCCACGGCAAATACCACGTCAGAGGCGATGAGTTTTTCCTGCAGGGACATTTCCCAGGCAATCCGATCGTGCCGGGTGTCATTCTGTGCGAGATGATGGCGCAGTCCACCTGCGTTCTGCTGCAGGACGCGATGGAAGAAGGCATGTCTTCTCTGTTCACCGGGCTGAAGGATGTCAAATTCAAAAACCCGGTCAAGCCGGGCGACACCTTTGAATCCACCTGCGAGATCACGAGAAAAATGCCGCCGTTCTATTTCGCCAAGGGCGAAGGCCGCGTCAACGGGAAGCTGGCTGTAAAGGCAGAGTTTTCCTTCGCGCTCGTCAAGGGCTGATCGGCACACGTCAATAGGAGACAAATCATATGAGCAATAAACTTGTTATTACAGGCATGGGCATGGTTACGCCGATCGGGATCGGCGTTGATTCCTATTGGGAAAACCTGCAGGCCGGTAAGACGGGAATCGATTTCATCAGCAAGATCGACACTGAGGATCTGCCGGTCAAGTTCGCGGGAGAATGCAGGGAGTTCGTGGCGAAAGATTTCATGCCGCGGAAGCTTTCCAGCGAGATGGACCGGTTCATGCAGATGGCGTATGTCGCGGCGGCACAGGCGATCGAAGCCAGCGGCGGGATCACCGATCCGTACAGAACAGGGATCACCGTCGGAACCGCTCTGAACGGCATCATGACCATCACCGATACAGAAAGGTCCTATAGCAAATCCGCGTTCAAGCGCGTGGGGCCGAGATTTTTGCCGAAGTCTCTCGGCAACGTCTGCGCGTCCCAGATCGCCATCGCTAACGACATCCACGGACCGAGCATGACCCTGAATACGGCGTGCGCGTCCGGCGGAGACGCCATCACGTTGGCAGCGATGATGATGCGCAGCGGCATGGCGGACGCCATGGTCGTGGCAGGCGCGGAGTCCGCGACGGAACCGATCCTGATTCAGTCACTGGCCGGTGCGCAAGCGCTGTCCGTATTCAACGAAGATCCGAAGAGAGCCTGCCGTCCGTTCGATAAGGACCGCGACGGGTTTGTTCTCGGAGAAGGCGCCGGCGCGCTCGTTATCGAGACTGAAGAGCATGCAAAGGCCAGAGGAGCGCAGATTTTCGCGGAGATCGCGGGCTGCGGCAACAACACTGACGCGTATCACCCTGTTACGCCGAGACCGGATGGGGAAGGCGAGATCCTCTGTATGAAGCAGGCGATCGCCATGGCGGGCATCGAGCCGTCTGACATCGGATATATCAACACCCACGGGACCGCGACCATCAAGGGCGACATCGTCGAGAACGAGTCCGTGAAGGAAGTGTTCGGAGAGGATGCGAAGAAACTGATCCTGAATTCCACCAAGGCGGCGACGGGACACATGATGGGCGCCGGCGGCATCACGGAAGTGATCACCTGCGTCAAGGCTCTGGAGACCGGCATCATCACGCCGACGCTGAACCTGGAAAACCAGGATCCGGAATGCGACCTGAACTACGCTTCCGAGCTGACCAAGGTCGAAGGGCTGCGGTACGCGATGTCGAACGCGTTTGGTTTTGGCGGACAGAACTCCAGTATCATCGTAGGAAAGTACTGATTCCAGAAAGTGCCGATCGAAATGAAAGATTTCTCGACAGAATTCAATCAGATCATTGTAGAAGCGTATCATAATCTTCTTTTGATGGAAGAAACGAAACGTAAATACAGCCACGCCAGCTTTTCGTTCCGGGACCGGAACGCCGTGGCCTATTTGCTGCGCAATCCGGAAGGTACGCGGATCAGTGATCTGGCGGATTATCTGAAGATCAGCCGGCCGTCGGCGACGACCCTGGTCAAGAAGCTGGAGAAATATGAGCTGATCGAGCGCGTGCCGAAACCGGGAAACAGCAAAGTGACCCTGCTCAAGGCGACGCGGAAGGGCAAGCGTTTTTCCTCCTACCAGAGAAGATACAGAGAGCGTCTGACCGAAAGGGTCAACGAAGAATTTACCGACGAAGAGAAGGAGATCCTCTACAAGGGTTTCTCCAGGCTCAACGATTTCTTTATCGAGAGCATCAACGAATCCGAAGAAAAGCATAAATAAATAGGAGACAAGAATGAGCAGAATAAGGTTTTATGCTGCACTGTATATTTCCAAGATCATTGCCTTCGGCATCGGTCTTGTGGCCAAGGAGCGCGGAACAAATCTTCCGGGCTCCATTGCAATTAAAATCGATCCGGGTTTTATTTCCCATATCAAGGGGCTGAATCCGGAAAATACCATCTTTATTACCGGCACGAACGGCAAGAGCACAACGACTAACCTCGTAGCTCATGTATTCGAGAAAGCCGGAATCAAGGCGGCCGTCAATCTGGCGGGCGCCAACCTCATCGGCGGAGCCGTTGTAACGCTTTTGCATCATTGCGGACTCAATGGGGAACTGAAGGCCGATGTGGTTCTGCTTGAGACGGACGAGCGGTTCCTGCCGATCATCCGGAAGCAGCTGCCGGCGAAACATCTCTGCGTGACCAACATCCAGAAAGACCAGGTACAGCGGAATGGGGAACCGGATATCATTTGGCGCAAGATCGCGTCCGCGATCGATGATGACGTGACCCTGTACGTGAATGGCGATGAGCCAAATGCACTGAGTCTGCAGCGCGTTGCGAGTAAATGCGTGACTTATGGCGTGGATGAAAATGCGTCCTCCTTTGATAAGCAGGATGACTTCTTCTCCGTCACGATGCCATGTCCGATCTGTCACGAACCGATCATATTCGACAAATACAACATCGACAACATCGGTCCGTTCCGGTGCAGCCATTGCGGTTTTGGGGCGGCCAAAAACAAATATCAAGCGTACGATATCGACTTCGACGCCAAGACGTTCTGCGTGGATGGCGAGACGTACAAGTTCAACTACAGCACGCCGTACTTCCTGTACTGCTATGTGGCGGCGCTGGCTCTGGCACAGGAATTCAACGTGCCGCAGGAAAAAATCAGCCAGGCGTTTGAGGACTTTGTCAACGTCGGCGGTCGAATGGATACGATCCAGGCAGGCGGCAAAGACATCAAGTATCTGCGCATGAAGCAGGAGAATCCGGAAACGGTCCAGTCGGCGCTGAACGTTATCGCCGACGACCCGGAAGAAAAGATGTTCCTTCTCGGTCTGGACGAATTGGTGGACTTTGAACCGCATTACACCAACACGTTCTATACCTTTGACTGCGACTTCCGGAGGCTGATCGCTTCAAATGTTGAACGGTGCATCTGCTTCTCGGGAACCGTTGCTTATGACGCAGCGCTGCGCATGCTGTATGACGGTTTTGATCCGGATAAGCTGACCGTGCTGCCGACCAATGATGACAAGACCATCGTCGAAGAAATGGCGAAATACGATATCAACAACGTATATCTGATCACCTGGCTTCACAAGTTCGAATCACTGGCAGAATACGCGAAAGGACACAAATGAACAATTTCGATAAATTCAACAAAATCAGACAGGGTGCGAACCGGCACACCTACAACATAACGAACGAGAGCGTCGTTTCCGGAAGCAACGGCTTCAAATTTTTGCATATTCTGTGGCTGTACCCGGACGTGCTGAATATCCACGGCGGCAGAGGCGACATCATGGGGCTTTTGCATTTGTGCAATCTGCTGGATATCCCAGTGGAGATCGAGCGCTGGGACAATATGGGCAGTGACATTCCGTGGGACTGGCCGGACATCATCTATATGAACAGCGGCGAGCTGAAATGCGCCGGTGATGTTGCGGAGGCTCTGGAACGCCAGAGAGACGGGCTGGACCGGTTCGTGGGGCAGGACAAGTACCTGATCGCCATCGCCAGCAGCGGCGCGATTCTGGCGAAAAGTACGGAAAAACTGGACGGGAATATCGTGCCGGGACTCGGCCTTCTTGATATGAACTGGAAAGAACGCGAATCCGTCTGGGGCGATGATATCTGGTTCAAAACCGCGGATGGATTTGAAGTCATCGGCAATCAGATCCAGGTGGCGGACGTCTTCCTCAACGAGGGGCAGAAGCCGCTTGGCCAACTGATTTACGGGCGCGGAAACAATGGAGGAAGCGATGAAGGCGCACGCAGAGGAAATGTGATCTTCACCAGCTGTCTGGGACCGTTCGTGACCAAAAATCCGCAGTATCTGGCAGAGATTCTGTGCAGCGCGGCAAGGGACGCCGGGCTCCAGGCAGGGGATGCTCTGGACGAATCGGACATCGAAATCGAACTGCGTTCAGCGGAATATATAAAGAATTTCATGCGCGATAAGATGAAAGACAAGTAGGGAAAAATGCCTTGACAATACCAGAGCTAAATGGTAACATATTTTTTGCGGCGGCGCAGAAAAATGCCGTGCGTGTGGCGGTGTAGCTTAGCTGGCTAGAGCGTCCGGTTCATACCCGGAAGGTCGGTGGTTCGACTCCACTCGCCGCTACCAAAGTGGGCGCTTAGCTCAGCTGGGAGAGCACCTGCCTTACAAGCAGGGGGTCACAGGTTCGAGCCCTGTAGCGCCCACCA